>JBHJHB010000013.1:0-87147 GCA_050331215.1 Sandaracinaceae bacterium
GCCGGGCCGCCGCGCGCGCGCTCGGCCGCTTCGGCGAGCGCCGGGCCGCCGTCGACCACCTGCTGCGGGCGCTCGAGGAGGAAGAGGACGCGCGGGTCCGCGCTGCCCTCTACGATGCGATCGCGCGCCGCGGCGACGCGATCGCCGCGCCGGTCCTCGCGCGCTCGCTCCCGGGCCTGAGCCTCGCGGACCGTCGGCAGTGCCTCCGCACCCTGGGCGCGCTGGGGGGTGACGACGCCACACGGGTCCTCGTCGAGTGGCTCGGGGCCGCGGACGTCGGGGACGACGCCGCCGAGGCGCTGGTCCGGATCGGCGCGCCGGCGGTGCCCTCGCTGATCCGTGCGCTCCGCGTGCCCCCGGCGGCAGCGCGGGCCGCGTCGTGTCTGGGCCGCATCGGCGATGCGCGAGCCGCCGTCGAGCTCGCGGCGGTCCTCGATGGCTCCAGCACCCCGGCCAAGGAGGCCATCCTGCGCGCGCTCGGCGCGCTCGCCGACGAGCGCGTCGCCCACCTCGTCCATCCCTACGTCGACGCCGCCGCGGCGCCGGTGCGCCTCGCCGCCGTCGAGTCCCTCGCCCACCTCGCGACCTCCGGATCGGCCGCGGTGCTCGAGGAGGCCCTGGTCCGCGGGACCCCGGACCTGAGGCCGGCGGCGCTGGTCAGCCTCGCCGCGGTCGATCCTCCCCGCGCAGCGCCCTGGATCGAGCGCTGGCTCGCCGCCGAGTCGCCGCCGGCTCGTCGCGCGGCCCGAAGGGCGGCCTTCGAGCGACCGGCCCCGGCCTTCCTCGCCGCCCTCGGGAGCCTCGCGCAGGCGGAGGTCTCGAGGGCGGCGGCGACCGAGGCCCTCAGCCGGATCCCGGGCGGAGGGGGACTGAGCGTGCTCCTCGATCTACCGGCCGACCCGGCCCGGGATGTGGCCCTCGCGCTCGCGATCCGCCGCCATCCGGGCACCACCGACCTCCAGCGGCGAGCCCTCGCGGTCCTCGAGGCGACGCCGGGGACGCGTCGGTTGTGGCTACTCGGCCTGGCGGGCGAGGCGCGGATGGCGACGGAGCTCGCGGACCGCCTGCGGGCCGAGCCGGACGCAGCGGAGCTGCACCGCCTCGCGGTCGCCGCGGCGCTCCTCGGGCCGGAGGCGCGGCCCGCGGTCGGCCGGCTCCTCGTCGAGCGCATGGTCGCCACGGACGACGCGGCGACCTTCCGCCACCTCGCCCACGCGGTCGACGCGGTCCGGCAGCCGGTCGATCCTGCGCCCCTCCAGCGGTACTGGTACGCGCCCTCGACCGCGGCCGAGGCGCTCTGGCTCGCCGCTGGAGGGCTCGACGCCAGCTCCCGCACGGAGGAGCGCCTGCGCCGGGTGCTCCGGCGCGCGCTTCGCTCGCCCTCGCCCCGGACGCGGGCGGGCGCTGCGCTCGCGCTGGCCCGCGCCGGCGACCGCGGGGCCTGGCGCGCGTTGATCGCCACGCTCGAGGACGAGGACGAGCGCGTCCGCCGCGCGGCCGCACGGGCGCTGGCCGCCCTCGACGTCCCGGAGGCCCGCAGCGCGGCGGCCGCCCACCTCCGCGTCGAAGAGCGCCAGGCCGTGCGCGATGCGCTCGAGGACGCGGTCCGGCCGGGTCCCCGCCGTCCCCCGCCCGCTGCGGTCGCCGGTGATGGCGTGCTCTACGCCAGAGTCCGGACCCCGGGCAACGTGCCCCTCGAGGCCGTCGTCGTCGACGTCCACCTTCCCGACGGACGGTGGTGGCGGACGCGGACCCTCGGGCAGGGCGAGGTGCTGATCGCGGGCCTGCCGGCCGGGGAGGCGGAGGTGGTCGTCCGCCTCGATCGCTGAGGGGCGCTGCCGCGCCCGGTCCCCGTCTGCTACATCGCTCGGGCACCATGGCAGCACCTCGTGCGTTCGGCGGCGCCCTCGCGCTCGTCCTCGTGGCCGCGGGGTGCGGGCCCCTCGGCAACGAGCCGCGCAACCGGCTGACGCCGTTCGAGCCGCCGACCGGCGAGTACCGGGTGCACTACCTCGAGCCGCCGTGGCGCCTCCAGGAGGCGGCGGGCAACGGGGGGTTGCTCCGGGTGCCGAACAACGCCGAGCGCTTCGGCGGGGGCGACGGCGGGCAGGGCAACCTCGACCTCGAGCTGTCGGTCGAGGCGGGCGTGCCGGTCGTCCGCGCCGCCGCCGAGCGGACGGCGGCGCTGGGCCGGGGAGAGCAGATCGAGGTGGAGCCGCGCCCGATCGTAACCCGCGACCTCGTCGAGGGGGTCGAGCTCCTGACGCGCCAGCCGACCCCGAGCCTGCGCTTCCTCCGCTACGCCTTCCTGCCCACGTCGCCGAGCCGGGTCCTCCGGATGGCCTACGAGGGCAACGCCCGGGTGGACACGCGGGAGATCGACGAGATGATCCGAAACGTCGAGGTCGGGCTGGCGCCGTGAGGGCCCTCGTCCTCGCGACGGCGGCGTCGGTGTGGGCGGCGTCCGCCGTCGCCGGGCCCGCCGGCGCGGCCGCGCAGTGGTCGCCGATCGATTCCCTCGCCGCCCCGGCCGGTGGACAGGGACGGCCCGAGCCCGCCGCCACGCCGGAGCGTCCGCCGCGCGCCGCCGAGGAGGAGGCCCCCTCGCCCGAGGACGCCTTCCGGGGGCCGCTGGTGCAGCTCGGCTTCGATGTCTACCGGCTGACCGATGGGTACGGAGGCGGTCGGGTGCTGGCCGGCGGGGTCGGCGTCTTCCTCCAGCTCCCCTCGATCTATGTGCGGAGCGGCGTCTACGGGGAGGTGGGCGTCCGTTCCTACGCCCTCGGACGCGGCGATATCCTCGTGCGGGGGGAGCTCGACATCGGCGGCCAGCTCCCGGGCGTGATCCCTCGCCTCGTCCCCTACCTGAGCGGCGTCGCCAGCGTCGGCGGCGTGATCGCGGAGCGCTTCGAGACCCCGGTGAGCTACCTGCTCGGCGGCGGCGGCGTCCGGCTGGGCGCCGACGTGCGGCGCGTCCGCAGCTTCCACGCGGGCGCGTCCGTCAGCTACCAGCGCCTGCGCATGGACGGCGTGGGCTTCAACGTCTGGATGCTCCGGCTCGTGCTCGGCTTCTGAGCGACCGCCGCGCTCGTGGCTCATGCGCAGGCGTCCCCGGCCGCGGTCGAGAGGTGTCGTAGTTGACCCCGCGCGCGGCGGTGGGGCAGGTTGGCGCCATGGCGGATGCGGCGGGCGAGGGCCCGGAGCCCGAGGCCGGGACCTTCGAGGAGCTCCTCGGGCGGCTCGAGGGGGTCGTGGAACGGCTCGAGGGCGGGGACCTCCCCCTCGAGGAGGCGCTCGCCGCCTTCGAGGAGGGTGTGCGTCTGAGCCGGGCGGGCGCGCAGCGCCTCGATGAAGCCGAGCGGCGCGTCGAAGAGCTTCTGACGGGGGACCCGCTTCGATTCCGCCCGCTCCCCGACACCCTCGAGGAGGCATGACGTCCGCCGTTTCGTCATCCGGCCAGCCGTCCTCGTGTACACTGAGCGGGTGGTCCGGCCCAGGCCAGGACCCGACGTCGAGCGGCCGATCATGAGCTACGCCATCAGCGTCCCCACCCCCTTCGACGACGTCTCGGACCTCGCGGAGAACTTCGCCCCTCGCGTCGACGAGGAGCGCGTGATGCTCCCCCACGGGGAGGCGATCCCCGAGGGCGAGTGGGTCGAGTTCGCCGTGACCCTCGGCGATGGGACCGCCGCCCTCGCCGGGACGGGGCGGTGCACGGGCTCCTACGACAACGGCGACGACCGCGCCCCGGAGCATCGATTCGACGTGGTCCTCGACTCCCTGCACCTCGACGAGATCGCCCGGGTCTACTTCGAGCGGATCCTCATGTTCCGCAATCAGCACTACGGCGAGCCGCCCACCGGGGAGGTCGAGGCCGAGGTCGTCGACCCGAGCCAGGTGGAGTCCCTCGCGGATTCGCTCGCCCCTGCACCGGCGTCGGACGCGCCCGTGTCGGACACGCCCGCGGAGATCGCCGAGTCGTGGAGCCCCGAGGATGCCTTCGGCGCCGACAGCGCGGCCCCGGCCCCGTCGGAGGAGCCGACCGCGGCGCCCGTGGTACGGGAGAGCCCGGTACGGGAGAGCCCGGCGGCACCGGCTCCCCTTCCCGTCGAGCCCGGGGAGCTCCCGAAGCCGAACCGGATCGATGCGGTCCTGACCCGCCCGGACGTCGAGCCCGGGTGGCGCGCGGTGCCGGCGCCGCGGCCCGAGCCCCGCCCCTCCTCCGGGGCCTTCGCGTACGGCTCGATGACCCTGCCCCAGCCCGCCGAGCCACCTCGCCCGGAGCTCGACCCCGCGCTGGTGGTGCAGCCGGCGCCTCGACCCGGCGACGCCGTGGACCTGGGTCCCCTCGGGTTCGGTGCGGTGCCCGGCGCCACGAGCCGCCCGCCGGCCGAGCCGCAGGGCGTGGCCCCGCCCCACGTCGAGCCGGAGACCGAGACGGTGTACGACCCGATGGCGGCCACGGGCCTGGAGGCCGCGCCGGCGGCCGAGCTCGCCGAGGGCGAGAGCCAGGAGCTCTGAGGGTCCGTCAGCCCTCTGCACCGTCAGCCCTGTCCCCCGACGTGCTGGCCGCTCGATGAATGCGCCGCCGCGCGCGGCGTCCCTCCTCCGGAGCTGAGATGCGCGCAATGCCCCGACCCCTCCTCGCGCTCCTGTCGGCGGGCCTGCTCTTGTCCGCCGCGGCGCTCGGCCTCGCCCAGGCCACCGTCAACGTCCAGGTGCGGCGGAGCTCCGGCGGGGCGGGGGAGGCGGTCGTGCGGCTCGCCGCCGAGGCCGGCGGACGGACGTTCCAGTGCCGGACCCGGGAGGGTCGGTGCCGGATCGGCGGCGTCCCGGGCGGCGCCTACGTGGTGACCGCGGAGCCGACCGACGGGGGGGAGCGCCCCCGTCCACGGTCGGTCCTGATCCCGCCGACGGGCGACACGGAGCTGATCGTCACGCTGCCCTGAGCCGGGGACGGGGGGCCGCCCCGACGGGCCCCCCCGACCGGGGACGAGCAGACGAGGACGCCGACGGTGCTTCCGGCTTGCTTGAACGTGTTGGCGGCGCCGGACGACCGTTGTAAAGACAAGGTGGGAATCGGGCGGCATCATGCCGCCCGAACCGGATCTGGACGGGATGTCGATGCGGCTGAACGCCTCCCTTTACTTGGCACTGAGCCTCCTTCTGATCTCGCCGGCTCTCGGCGGGGTCCCCTCGGCCGCGGCGCAGGACGACGAGTTCGGCGACGCCTTCGACGACGAGTTCGGGCCCGTCGAGGAGGACCCAGCGCCGGCACCGGAGCCGACACCGGAGCCGGCCGAGCCGGAGCCGACACCGGAGCCCGCGCCGGGCCCGTCCGACGACGAGTTCGGCGACGCCTTCGAGGAGCCCGCACCCGCGCCCGCGCCCGCGGCGGGCGCGGCCACCGGCACCGCCGCCGCAGCCGAGGGCGACGCGCTCGACGCGGACCTCGCCGATGACGAGCTGGCGCCCGAGGCGGCCGCCGAGGCGTCGGCGGAGGGCCCCGAGGTCGCTTCGGCGGAGGCCGCGGCCGGGGCGACGGTGGTCGACGAGCAGGTCGAGGAGCGCGTGTCGGAGCCGAACGCGGAGGAGCGCGCGGCCCGCGAGCGCCGCCACGTCCTGCACAACAGCTGGTACGGGCCGGTCGGCGGCTTCCGGACGATCGACGCCGGCTCCGGGGCGCCGGGCGCCTTCCGCGCCCAGCACGGCATCAACTTCTTCCTGATCGACGGCTGGCTGACCACGGACGACCCGGACATCCCCGACAGCAACGACCACGTAGGTGGGGCGCTGTCCCTCAGCTGGACGCCCTTCGACTTCCTCGAGCTCTACGGCTCCCTCGTCAGCTTCGCGAACTCCAACGCGGCGGAGACCCCGGAGCTGATCCAGGTGCTGGGCGACATCACCTTCGGCGTGAAGGGCTTCTATTCCGTGCTGCCCTGGCTGACTGTGGGCGGCGACGTCGGCGTCGCGATCCTCAACAGCACGGGGGACATCGGCGTGCTGTTCGACAGCACGAGCTGGAGCCTGAGGGGGAACGCCACCGCCGACCTCCGTGAGCTCGAGGACAACCCCCTCCCGATCATCAGCCGGCTGAACCTCCAGTACTACTTCGACAACTCGTCGCGTTTGATCCGGCAGGTCGAGGAGGAGCGCCTCGCGCGGATCCCCGATTCGCGGCCGTGCCCCGACAGCGAGGGCAACTGCCAGGAGGACCGACACCTGGTCAGCCGCATCGAGCGGTACGCCCTGCAGATCGACCGGGTCGATCGGTTCACGCTCGGGGTGGGCTTCGAGTTCCCGCTGACCGTGGCCGAGAACGTGGTGATCAGCCCGATCCTCGAGTGGGTGCTCAACATCCCCGTGAACCGGCAGAACTACTCCTGCCTGTTCATCGAGGGACCGGAGCCCGGCCGGCCGCCGCCGGGCGAGGACGGCTGCCTGGACCGGCAGGGCTTCCGCGCCTTCGAGCAGGCGTTGACGCTCGGGGTCAAGGTCCAGCCGTTCGTGCGGGGCCTGAACCTCTTCGCCGCGGTCGATATCGGCCTGACCGGCACCTACACCTTCGTCCGCGAGCTGAGCGGCATCCCGCCCTACAACGTCCTGTTCGGGGCCGCGTTCGCCTTCGACACCCAGCCGATCGAGACCGTCCGGGAGCGCGTGGTGACGCAGACCGTCGAGGTGGCGGGCGCTGCGCCGCGGGGGCGCATCGTCGGCAGCGTCGTCGCGCAGGGCACCGGCGACCCGGTCACGGGCGCGGTCGTGACCTTCCCGGGCCGGGAGCTCTCGCCGGTCGCGACCGACGAGGCGGGCCGCTTCCGGAGCTACAGCATCGACCCGGAGGAGGAGGTCGAGCTCGCCGTCAGCCACCCCGAGTACCGCGACGGCGCCTGCTCGGCGACGCTCCCGGAGGACGGCACGGACGTCCAGGTGGAGTGCGCCCTCGAGGCCGCGCCGCGGACCGGCGGTCTGCGCGGGACGGTGTCCAGCGAGGCCGGGCCGGTGGCCGGGGCGAGCGTCCGCCTGCGCGGTCCGGCCAGCCGGACCCTGCGCACCGGGCCGGACGGCACCTTCAACGCCGAGGATCTGCCCGCCGGCGAGTACACCGCCCGGGTGGAGGCCGAGGACTACCTGGTCCGGCAGGACTCCTTCACGATCGCCGAGGACCAGCCCGCCACGCCCGAGATCAACCTGACCGCGCGTCCGAGCCGGCCCCTCGTCACGCTCGGGGCCCGCACGATCACGCTGCGGCGCCAGGTGCGCTTCGGGTCGAACAGCGCGCGCATCCAGCCGAGCTCGACGCCGCTGCTCGCCGAGATCGCGGACCTCCTGCTCAGCCACCCCGAGATCCAGCAGGTCGAGATCGAGGGGCACACCGACAACCGGGGCGGTCGCCGCCGCAACCAGGAGCTGTCCCAGCGGCGGGCCGACGCCGTGCGCGACTGGCTGATCCGGGCCGGCGTGGAGGCGTCGCGCCTCACCGCGCGAGGCTACGGGCAGACGCAGCCGCGGGTGCCGAACATCACGGCGTCCAACCGGGCCCGGAACCGGCGGATCGAGCTGACGATCCGGCGGCGCGTGGAGTAGGCCCCCTCGCGCGGCCGGGTCACTGCCGGAGGACGCCGGCGCCGCCACCCGGCCGGGGCGACGGCGTCTCCCTCGGCACCCGCGCGGGAGCCTCTGGCCCGGCGAGGGCCCGGGCGACCCGGGCCCGTACGTCGGCCAGGGGCGTCGGGGCATCGATCGCAGGGCTCGCGCTGACCAGCCTTCCCTGATCGTCCCACCGCACGAGCCGGAGCCCCGCCCCGCCCGGAAGCACCACCCGCCCCGTCGAGCCGTCGCGCACCGGAAGGACGCCCTGCGACATCCCCAGCGGGCGGAGCGTCCCGTCGTCGAGGCGCGTCAGGAACACGACGTACCGCCGGCCCTCGACCAGCGCCGGCTCTCCCTCGACGCGCATCCCGATGTCCCCGATCACGCCGCCGAGGCGAACCACGGGGACGATCGCCCCCGGGGCTGCGCTGCCCTTCCACGTCTCCTCGATCCGGAGGTCGACCTCGGTGACGATCCGGCCCGCCGCGTCGCGGCGCCCCCGCCGATCGCCGGCCACGGCGACGGCGATCTGGCTGGCCTCCGCCACCAGCTCGTCGAACGTGTAGGCCTCGCTGATCGTGGCGGACGCAGGGGACGCGCCGAGGGCCAGGGCGGCCCCGCAGGCGGCCAGGGACACGACCGTTCGGCGACGCATGGCCGGAGTCTAGCCCAAGCCGAGCGCCTCGCTCCGCGCGCCCCCGGGGGGTGGGGGCCCGCGCCCTCGGCCCGCGCCTCGCCGAGCGAGGCCGGCCAACCGCCCTTCGGAGCCGCGATTGACAGCCTCGGCGGAACCTGCGTACTCAGGCCGCATGGTCCGTTGGCGAGCGAACTCTCTCCGGGCTCCGGGCTCCTTCCTGTCCGCCCTCGCCGTGGTGCTCTTGCCCGCGCTCCTCGTCGGCTGCGACCTGACGCGCTTCACGGCCAACTCGAGCGCAGCGCTGTTCGTGCGCGCCTCCGACGGCCTCCAGGAGCACTGGGACTACGAGCTGGTCGGGGACGGGCTGCCGGCGAGCATCCTGCAGCTCGAGGGCGTCTTCGAGGTCGTGCCCGACAACGAGGAGCTGGGGATCGCGCTGATGCGCGCCTACGTCTTCTACACCTTCGGCTGGATCGAGGACGAGGTGATGGAGGCCCAGGACGCGGGCGACTTCGAGGCGGAGGAGCGGCTGATGGGCCGGGCTCGTCTGCTCTACGAGCGCGCCCGCAACATCGGCCTCCACCTGCTGCGGCTGCGGGACCCGCAGGTCGTGGAGGAGCTCCGCGCCGGTATGGACGAGGCCGAGGCGTACCTCGAGCGGCGCTACCGCGGCCAGGGGGACGTTCCCTTGCTGTTCTGGACGGGCTACGCGTGGGCCTCGGCGGTCAACGTCGGCCGGGACGACCCCGAGCTCGTGCTCGACCTGCCGCTCGCGCGCGCCGTGCTCGAGCGCGCCGTGGAGATCGACCCCACCTTCTTCAACCACGCCGGCCTGACCTTCCTCGGCGTGGTCAACGCCAGCCTCCCGGAGGCCCTCGGCGGCGAGCCCGAGGTCGCGCGCGGCTACTTCGAGCAGGCGCTCGAGGCGACGGATCGCACGTTCTTCGCCGTCCACGTGAACTACGCGCGCACCTACGCGGTGCAGGTGCAGGACCGGGCGCTGTTCATCTCCCTCCTGCGGGAGGTGGTGGACGGCGGCGACCCCGACCCGGGGTCCCGCCTCGCCAACCGCATCGCGCGGCGCCAGGCGATCCGCTGGCTGCGCCGCGTCGATCAGGTCATCCCGGAGGACAGCGGACCCTTCCTTCCCGCGGCGAGCGCGCCGCTCGTCCCGGCCCCGGGCCACGGCCCCCCGGGGGCCTCGCCGGCGAGCTCGGCGCGCTGACCCTCCGCCCTCCCGGTGGTGAATCCGCCGGCGCCCCGGGACGTCGGAGCCGAGCCCGCCGTGCTCGGGGACGCCTCGACGTCCGCTCGACCTCGGCTCCGGCACCCCCGCGGCGCCCCCGTCGACCCCGCCGATGCGCTACCGTTGCCGGTGGCCCGAGTCCCCTGACGATCTGGACCGAGAGATGACGCGACGAACCTCCCTCCTCGTGCTGCTGACCGGCCTCTTCCTCCTCCTCCCCGGCTCCGCCCTGGTGCCGAGCGGGGGTCCCGCTCCCGCCGAGGCGCAGGAGACCACCACGCTTCGCATCGCGACGCTGGCCCCCAACGGGTCGAGCTGGATGCGCGTGTACAACGCCTGGAACAACAGCCTCCGCCAGGAGACGAACGGGCGGCTCCAGCTGCGGTTCTTCACCGGGGGGTCCCAGGGGGATGAGCGGGACGTGATCCGGAAGATCCGGATCGGGCAGCTCGACGGCGCTGCGGTAACGAGCACCGGGCTCAGCCTCGTGGTGCGACCGGTGCTCGTGCTGCAGGCACCCGGGGTGGTCGAGAGCTACGACCAGCTCGATCGGGCCCGGAACGAGCTGGCGAGCGAGCTCGAGGCCCAGTTCCGGGAGAACGGGGTGCACCTGCTCGGCTGGGGCGACGTGGGGGAGGGGCGGATCTTCAGCAACCAGCCGATCCGCCGCCCCTCGGACCTGCGCAACGTGCGCCCCTGGGTCTGGCGGGACGACAACATGTTCTCGACGTTCCTCGAGGTGATCGGAGCGACGGGCGTCCGCCTCGGCGTGCCGGAGGTCCTCCCGGCGCTGAGCACGGGCCAGATCGACACCGTGGTCGCCTCCGCCACCGCCGCCAGCGCGCTCCAGTGGCACACCCGCACGTCCCACGTGACCCAGCAGGCCAACAGTTACCTGGTGGGCGCGACGATCCTGAACAAGGAGCGCTTCGATGCGCTGCCCGAGGACCTTCGGCGCGCGCTGACCGAGACCTCGGAGCGCGCCCACGCCGCGCTCGTCAGCCGCGTCCGGCGTGACGATCGGCGCTACTATCAGGTGCTGACCACCCGCCACAACATCACACCGATCGACCTGGGTCCCCACCAGAGCGAATGGGACGACGTCGCGCGCCGGACGCGGGAGCGCCTGGCGGGCCGCGTCTTCCCCCGCGCCCTGATGGAGCGGGTGATGCGCGCGGCCCGCGGCGGCTGACGCCGGCCACCCGAGGCCGTCCTCCCCCGTCGGGCTTCCCCCTCGGTTCGCGGTGGTGGTCCCCCGGCGCCCGCCGTAGTCTCCCTCCGGCGCCCGGCCCCCCCGGGCGCGAGGAGGGCGCGGGTTGGATCGACTGAAGGCGTTCGATGCCGGGCTCGCCCGCGGGGAGGCGGCGGTCGCCACGGTCTTCCTCCTGGCGATGATCCTGGCCGCCTCGGCCCAGGCGCTCCTGAGGAACCTGAGCGAGAGCGGCCTCGACGCCGCCGTCGCGGGCCTCACGTACCTCACCTGGGTCGACCCCTTCCTCCAGAAGGGCACGCTCTGGCTCGCCTTCCTGGGCGCCTCCCTCGCGACCCGGGAGGGGCGGCACATCGCGATCGACCTGCTGCCTCGCCTCGTGCCCCGGCGCACGAAGCTCGCGCTGCGGGTCCTCACGGGGCTCTTCGCGGCGGTCGTGTCCTTCTTCTTGGCCCGCGCCTTCTTCGCCGCCGTCCTGGTCAACGCGGAGGAGGCCCAGGGGATGGCGCTCTACACCGCCACCGGGGACTTGGTCCACGTGTGCGAGGCCAGCGCGGCCGAGCTCGCGGCGGAGCGCTTGAGCGCGCCGGGGGCGTTCTGCGCGGTCCGAGCCGGCCTCGCCCTCCTCGGCATCGAGGTCCAGACCGCGGAGGCCGCCCTCGAGCTGATCGTCCCGGTGATGTTCCTCCTCATCACGATCCGGCTCACCGCGAACGCGGTGGGCGCGGGCCTGGTGCTGGCCGGGGTCCTGCCGGACGTGGAGCCCCCGCCGGTGCCGGAGGCCGGGGCCGCGCCGCCGCCGGAGGGGGGAGCCTGACGTGGGCCTTCTCGTCCTCGTCGTCGCGCTCGTCGTCCTCGCGATCCTCGGCGCACCGCTCTTCGCGATCTTCGGTGCCGCGTCGATGGCCCTGTTCAGCGGAACGGAGGGCGGCACGATCACGTCCAGCGCCGTCAAGGTCTTCAGCGCGCAGTTCAGCGACTCTCCGACCCTGGTCACGCTGCCGCTGTTCACCTTCGCCGGGTACGTGCTGGCCGAGAGCCAGACGCCGACCCGCCTGGTCCGCGTGTCCCGCGCCCTGTTCGGCTGGGTCCCCGGGGGCCTCGCGATCGTCTGCCTGATGGCGAGCGCGTTCTTCACGACCTTCACCGGCGGCAGCGGGATCACGATCGTCGCGATCGGCGGGCTCCTGTACCCGGCGCTGCTCCAGGAGCGCTACGGCCAGCGCTTCAGCCTCGGGCTGGTCACCACCGGCGGGAGCCTCGGGCTGCTGTTCCCGCCGAGCCTGCCGCTCCTGCTCTACGGCGTCATCGCCGGGCTCCTGATCGACAAGCTGTTCCTCGCCGGCCTGATCCCGGGCGCGATCCTGATGGTGATCCTCGCGCTCTACGCAATGGTGGTCGGCTGGCGCCTCGGACCGGAGCAGGGCGCGGACGACGGGCAGACCGGCCGCGAGGGCTTCATGGGGTTTCTCCGGTTCCTCGCCGGGGCCCTCGCCGGGGCGGCGGTGCTGGTCGGCGTGGCCTTCGCGATCGCGGCGGCCTCGGGGGCGGCCGGATGGCTCGCGACCGAAGGGCGGTCCACCCTGCTCGTCCCCGGGGTCGTGGGCGGCTACCTCACCGGGGCCTTCGCCACGCAGGGGGAGACGAGGGCCGCAGTGCTGGAGACGAGCTGGGAGGTGCTCCTTCCCGTCGTGCTCCTGGCGGGCCTGATGGGCGGAGTGCTCCGCATCCACGAGGCGGCGGCGGTGACCGCGCTCTACGTGCTGGTGATCGAGGTGTTCGTCTACCGGGACCTCAGCCTGAGCCGCGACCTGCCCCGGGTGATCCGCGAGAGCATGACCATGCTCGGCGCGATCCTGGCGATCCTCGCCACCGCCCTGGGCTTCACGGAGTTCCTGATCGACGCCGGCGTGCCGGACCGCATCGTCGGCTGGATGATGGGCGGCTCGATCGACCAGCCCTGGATGTTCTTGCTCGCCCTCAACGTGTTCCTGCTGCTGGTGGGCATGTTGATGGACATCTTCAGCGCGATCGTCGTGGTCGTGCCGCTGATCGTGCCGATCGCCGAGCAGTTCCACGTCGACCCCTATCACCTCGGGATCATCTTCCTGCTCAACCTGGAGATCGGGTACCTGACGCCGCCGGTCGGTCTGAACCTCTTCATCTCGAGCTTCCGCTTCAACAAACCGGTCACCCAGCTCTACACGGCGGTCCTGCCGTTCATCTTCCTGCTCCTGGTGGCCCTGTTCGTGACCACGAACTGCGAGGTGCTCTCCACGTACCTGCCGGGCCCGGTCGACGAGGACGCGCTCCCCGTGAACGAGATCGAGGACATGGCGCCGACCCTCGACCCCCTGCTCGAGGAGGGCGGCCCGGGGGCCGCCGGCACCCTCGAGACGCTGGACGACCTCGGGGGCGAGTCGCTGGAGGACCTGGACGACCTCGGGGGCGAGACGCTGGAGGACCTGGACGACCTGTACGGCGAGACGCTGGACGACCTGGAGGGCGAGACGCTGGACGACCTGGAAGCGCTGGACGGCCCGGAGGGAGGCTCGGCGGAAGAGACGCTGGACGATCTCGAGCGCCTCGACCCACCCTAGCGCCCGGCACGGCTCGCCCGTCCTCTGCTACCCTCGGGCCCCGATGGATCCCCTTCTCGGTCGGGAGCTCGACGGGCGCTATCGCCTGACCGCGCATCTCGGGCAGGGGGCCATGGGGACGGTCTACCGGGCCGACCGCATCGACGGGGGCCCCCCCGTGGCGGTGAAGGTGCTGCAGGAGGACTGCAGCGACGACCCGGAGCTCCGGGAGCGCTTCACGCGGGAGGCGAGGGCGCTGTTCGGCCTCCAGCACGCCAACATCCTCAACGTCGAAGACTACGGGATGGTGGGCGGCCAACCCTACCTCGTCATGGAGCTCCTCCAGGGCCGTTCCCTCGACGAGATCGTGGACGCGGCGCCCCTGCCTCCCGACGTGGCGATGACCGTGGCGCGTCAGTTCCTGTCGGGCCTCGCCTATGCCCACGGGCAGGGCGTGCTCCACCGGGACCTCAAGCCCGAGAACATCCAGGTGAGCGAGCGGGCGGACGGCGCGCTCGAGGCGAAGCTCCTCGACTTCGGCCTCGTGAAGTTCGTCGACGACGAGCGCTGGGGTGACGCGAAGAAGCTGACGGTGGCGGGCTCGGTGATGGGCAGCCCCGCCTACATGTCCCCCGAGCAGGGCACGGGAGCGCCGATGGACGCGCGCTCCGACGTCTACTCCGCGGGGATCGTGCTGTACGAGCTGTTCACCGGCGCGTGGCCGTACAGCGCCGAGTCGAGGATGGAGATGCTCAAGGAGCATCTGCTGTCGCCGATCCCGACCATCGCGGCCGGGCGCCCGGGGGTCGACGCCGTGCCGGAGCTCGATGCCTTCCTCGCGCGAGCCATGGCGAAGGCCGCCAACGAGCGCTTCGCGGATGCGCGGGAGATGCTCGCGGCGTTCGAGGCGTTGCCCCAGCCAGCGCTCCGCCTCCGTGAGGGCGCGGAGAGCTCGATCCCGCCCCCGCCCGGACGGGAGCTCGGTTCCCTCCCGCCGAGAGGCCGTCGGGCCCCTATGGACCGCGGCGCTGCGGCGTCCCCGCCGCGCGCGGCGGCCAGGCCCCAACCCCCGCCCGCCGCGCCGGTCCCGGCGACGCGCCCCGGCGCGGCGCCCGCCCGATCGAGCTCGCCGATGCGCTGGGTTCTGCTCGGCGTGCTGGCGCTCGTGGGCGCGGTGGTCGCGCTGGGCGCCGGCCTGGTGGTCGCGTACCTGCTCTTCGCCGGCTAGGCGCCCCAGCCTCGCTGGCGGTGTCAGGGCTCGCGCGGAGACGAGCCCGGCGAGCTCAGCCGCGCGTCCCCTTCATCACGGCCCAGCCGACCGTCGCCAGGGCGAACACGTCGATCACGGCCGCGACGATGATCGACTCCTGATCGATCATGGCGACGTTGACCACGCCCAGGCTGAACAGGAGGAACAGCAGCGACCCGATGCCCACGATCATCGCGAGGAGCTGCTCGGAGGCGGACCCCCCGCTCGAGAAGCCCGCGTAGACCCCGAACACGACGCCCGCGAGCGCCGCGACGTCGATGATCCCGAGCGCGATCATCCCGCCGGTGTCGAGCAGCGAGAGGTTGACCACGATCAGCGCGATCACGTGGAAGACCACGGTGGCCGCCGCGACCGTGCCCACCATGTACTTCTCGCCGGGCCCCGCGCGGTTGCCGGAGAAGGGAAGCCAGGCGAAGAAGGCCAGGCTCCCGAACGCCACCAGATCGAGGACCACCAGGAAGCCGAGGGCGGCGCCGCTCCCCGAGGTGATCAGGGCCACGTTGACGATCGCCAGGAGCAGGACCGCCATGACGACGGACAGCCCGGTCACCGTCAGCACGCCGAAGAAGCCAGGCTGGGCGAGCAGCGTCTTGCCGCGCTGCATCGCGGCCACGCCCTCGCGGGTCGCGGCGTCGGTCACGTCGAGGGACTCGCTCATAGGGCGGGCAGCCTAGTCGCCGCCGCGCGGCCTGTCCACGGCGCCGCGTTCGAACCCGTGGGGGTCCCCACGTCCCCCGCCCCTCCGGTCGGCTCGGGGCGCCTACTCGGTCGAGAGGCTCGTGCCCTCCGCGCCCTCCTGCTGGACGACGAAGCGCAGGTCGGAGAACTCGGCCTGGCCGAGCGTGTAGACCACGTCGATCAGCGTGCGGTAGGGCGTGCGCTCGTCGACGATCAGCATCGCCCGGCCGGTGAAGGGCTGCGTCGGCTGCCGGGACGCGATCAGCTTCAGGCGGTCCCGGTGGCCGCTCATCACGTCGTGCAGGTTGTTGATCAGGAAGCCGTTGCCGCCCCCCTGCTTGTCGTTGGGGTTGACCCGGCCCTCGTTGAGGCTGATGACGGAGGCTCCCTCGACGACCACCTCGTTGCGGGCGATCTGGATGGCCAGCTCCTTCTGGAGCTCGGCCGTCGACGTGGAGAACGGGATCCGGAGCTCGTCGCTGCTCACGATGTTCGCGCTCTCCTGCGCGAACTGCATGATCAGGAAGACGAGCAGGATCGTCATGACGTCCATCAGCGGGTAGATGTTGAGGGACTGGTCGGTCGGCTCCTCGCGCTTGCGCAGCTTGCGCCGCACCATGCGCTTGACCTGGGCCATCGTGGCCACGTCGTCGTCGTGGTCTGCGGCCACCGTCAGCGGCCCCCCGCCGAGAGCAACAGGTTGGGGAACAGCTCCGTCGTCCCGTCGTTGCGGAGCGCGTCCATGGTGCGGACGACGTTCCGGAACTCGACCTGCGGATCGGCGCTGACGATCACCCGGTCCTCGTCCGGGTGGGCCTCCTTGATGCGCGCCGCGCAGCGGTTGAGGGCGCTGAAGGACTGCTCGGTGTAGTCGGGGCCGGTCTTCGGGACCGTCACCACCGAGCCGCCGCGGGTCTCCTGGCAGTTCGGCGACACGTGCCCGCCCGAGCCGCTCATCACGATCCCCTCGTCGGTGACGGTCACGGTCAGGTTGAGGGTCTGCATCCCGTTGCCCGACCCGCCGGCGCCGCTCGGGGGCAGCCGCGCCTCGATCTCCGCCACCACGATCGCGACCTGGGTGGTCGCCAGGAGGAAGATGATGATGTTCACCACGATATCGAGGAACGGGACGATGTTGAGCTCGCCCATCTCCTCGGAGGGGTCGGGCTCATCCTCCTTGGTGTGCTTGCGGATGTAGACCCGCTGCTGTGGCGTGAGCCGCGGCATCGCCGACCTCTCAGCGGCCCTTGAGCAGGAGCAGGTTCTCCAGCTTCATCACGGACCGCTCCATGTCGTGCTTGATGCCCTTCACCATGCTGTGGATGATCAGGTGGAAGATCATGCACAGCACGGCGATGCCCAGGCCGAGGGCCGTGTTCCACATCGCCTCGCTGATGCCCTGGGACAGCAGCGCCGAGCGCTCGGACGCCGCCGCGTAGGCGACCGCGGCGAAGGCCTTGATCAGGCCGCTGATCGTGCCGAGCAGGCCGATCAGGGTGGCGATGTTGGCGAGCGTCCAGAGCCACGCGACCCGGGCCTCGAGCTCCGGCATCAGCTCGGCCATGCGCTCCTCCATGTTGGCGATGACCGCGTCCTCGCCGCGGTTCGCCTGGGTGAGCCCGGCCTTCACCACCTGGAGCAGGGGGAGTGGCGCCGCCTCGGAGAGCTTGATCGCCCGGTCGATGTTGCCGGCCTGCACCAGCTTCCGGATCTGGGCCATGAACTCACGGCTGTTCACCCGGTACTTGGTCAGGATGTAGACGAAACGCTCGGCGATGATGGCGATCACGACCGCCAGGACGACGACGTTGATGTAGGAGAAGGGCGCGCCGTCCTGAAGCGCGTGCAGGATCGTCTCCATCAGCGGGGCTCCTTTCGACCGTCGACGTCGACCGACCGCCCCGGCGTCCCGGCACGGAGGGTGGGGGGGCGTTGGGGCTGCCGGTTCTCGCGGTCTCGGTGCTGCATCGAATGCTTGCTCAACTCGTTCTTCGAGCCTCGGCTCGATAGCTCACTCTGTGCTTCGGCGGGTCCGTTCGGTCGCGGGGTCTGTCTCATCGTGAGACGGCCGAGGCGAGGGACGGCTCGAGCCGACCTTCGCGCGACCACCGGCAGTGTGTACAGGGTCGGCGCGACCGTCCACCGGCGTCCACCGACCGGTGCGTCGCCGCCCCAAAGGTGCCGAAGGGCCTCGGTCGCCCCGCGCTAACTGATACTCGATTCACTGCCCTGGCCGAGCGGGGGTGGAAGCTAGCCGAGCCGATCTTGCGTTGTCAACGCGCGGGCCTCGGCGGTCGGGGCGCCGCCTCGCCTCGCGCACGAACGGCGCTCCGGGCCGCGGCTGGAGGCCCCGCCGATGCCTCGCGCGAGATTCTCGGAACCCGGCGGGGCCCCCGTGTTCTAAGCAGGGAGGCCGAGGGGCCTCGGCCCCGCCTCGCGGCGCGGGGCGCTCCGCGGGCGAGCCGCGTGTCAGGACCGGGACGGACGCGAGAAATGAGAATGGCGGTTGACTTGCCGAGGGGCGTCGGTATCATCGCGTCCCGCCGACCGGACGGGCCGCATTCGGCAGCCCTGCACACCTGGTCGGCCCTCATGACCCGCTCTGACGAACCTGGGGGACGGGACGCACCACTGACGAGCACGAGCGCGCATTCGCGGATGGCCCCGCCGCCGCTCGGGCTCCCCCGGCTCGAGCTCTCCGGTCCGACCCGGCAGAGCCAGCGTGCGGGGACGCCGCACGGCGACCTTCCCCAGGCGTCGGATCTGAGGTACGTCCGCCGTTCGGGCGCGCGCCGCGCTCCCATCCCACCGGCACCCCAGCCTTCGCGCGGGCGCACCGCGCACCCCGACACTCTCCCCGTCCGTGGAATCTTGGAGGACTAACGGAAATGGCAGACCTGGCGCACCACTTCGAAGAAGGCGGATGGGGCATGTACCCCATCCTCTTCTGGCAGATCATCGCCATCGGAATCATCATCGAGCGAGCGATCTATCTCTACCGCAGCTCGATCAATAAGGACGTCTTCCTCGCCACGATGCAGAAGTGCATCCTCGCGGGCGACGTCGCCCGGGCGATCAAGCTCTGCTCCGCGGCCAACGCACCGCTGGCCCGGATCGTCAAGGCCGGTCTGATGAAGGTCAACCGCCCCGACGCGGAGGTCCAGGCGGCCATGGACGAGGCGGCGCTCCGGGAGCTGCCCAAGATCGAGACCCGGACGTCCTACCTGGCCCTGCTCGCCAACCTGGCCATGCTGTCGGGCCTCCTCGGCACGGTCACGGGGCTGATCGCCGCGTTCGGCGCGGTGGCGAACGCCGACGCGGCCTCCCGCGCGACGATGCTCGCCCGCGGCATCTCCGAGGCGATGAACTGCACCGCCTTCGGTCTGCTCGCCGCGATCATCGCCCTGCTCGGGTTCGCGGTCCTCAACGGCAAGACCCAGAGCCTGCTCGACGACATCAACGGGGCGACGGTCCAGGTCATGAACCTGGTCGTCAACAACCGCTCGAAGATCAACCTGCAGGGCGCCTGATCGAGAGGCGGAGGGCGCCCTCGGGCGCCCCTCCGTCGGCTCGAACGCCTACCTGGAGACACCATGGGTGGAGTCAACGTCGACAGCGGCGGCCACGGCGGCAAGAAGGCCGTCGACAGCGAGATCCCGCTGATCCCCTTCATCGACCTGCTGCTGTGCTGCGTGATGTTCCTGCTCGTGACGGCGGTGTGGAACAAGCTCGCGCGCCTCGACACGGAGGCGCAGGCGCCCAACCCGAACGCGCAGGTCGATCCACCGGACACCCCGCCGATCCGGCTCTGGGTCGAGATCGCCGAGACGTCCCTCACCTTCAAGGGGACCGACGGCACCGAGGTCTCCATGCCCAACAACGGTGAGGAGTACGACCTCGAGACCCTGCGGGACACGCTCCGGGACCGCCGGGCCCAGGACCGCAACCGCACCGACCTGATCGTCGTGCCGGACGACAACGTCGACTACGAGAACATCATCGCGACGATGGACATCGCCCTCGGTGAGGGCTTCGCGCACCTCAGCGTGAGCGACCGCGCCCCGTCGCAGTGAGGACCGGTCATGACGATCCACACGCCCGGTAGGGTCCTCCTCCACCACATCCCGCTGCGCTTCGTCCACGACCGTGTGGCCGGCGGCGGGCGCAAGTCGACGGACGTCAGCATCGCGCTGATCCCCTTCATCGACTTCCTCATCGTGCTCGTCGTGTTCCTGTTGTCGTCCTTCAGCGCGACCGGCGAGCTGCTGAGCCAGCGGCCGAACCTCGTGATGCCCGGCGCCCAGAACGCCTCGACGCTGGAGATCGCCCCGATCATCGCGGTCGACGACCAGGTCGTGACCCTCGACAACCGGCGGGTGGCGGACACGGAGACCCTCGCTCAGGGCGGCGGCCTCGAGCGGATCGAGCCGCTCGTCCAGGGCCTCGAGACGACGAAGCGCAACTGGGAGCTCCTGCACCCGCGGGACCCGTTCACCGGTACCGTCATCCTCCAGGCGGACCGGGGCATCGACTACGTCGTGATCAAGAAGGTCGTCTTCAACGCCGGCGTGTCGGGGTACACCAACGTCGCCTTCGCGGTGAATCAGACCGGCGAGTAGCCTCCCTTGCGGGAGGAACCCCACGAGGACGACCTGCGGCCCGCGCGGCCGGAGGACGAGGACGACAAGTCGGACCGGCGAGCGATCCGCCCCCAGCTGCCGTGGGCGTGGATGATCGGGATCGCCGTCCTCTTCCTCGCCCTCGTCTTCAGCTACGCCCATCGTGAGACCCGACGCGCCGAGGAGCTCCGCGAGGAGCTCCTCGCGGCGCATCGGTCGTCCCTCGGCGACCTCGCCGGCCGGTACATGGCGTTCCGCGGCCGCCTCGAGGTCAAGGTGATGGAGGCGGCCGCGGCGGGCGCCCCCGAGACGTGGGTGCTGCCCCGCCTGAACCTCGGCGGCCTACGGTCCGCCGACGGGCTCTACCTGCGCATCGCGGCGTCCGACGCGCAGGACCCCGACGCGGTCCTCGACGCCGTGCTCACGATGGGCCAGGACGCGATCACGCGCTGCCTCGGGGTCTCCCCGATGAGCCTGAGCGGCCTCTACCGCCAGGGTGACTTCCTGACGCCGAGCTGGGTCGAGGCCGTGCGTACGGAGTCGGACTACAACCGGCTGCGCGTCTTCGAGGACCAGCTCCGCGGTCATCTGAGGGTCGACGTCCCCGTGGTCGCGACGACGCTCCAGGCGAGCTGGTTCCTCCTCGTGATCGAGCGGGGCGAGAGCCGCGCGACTGCCCCGGTGGACGTTTACCTCTGGGACCTGCGGCGCGATCAGCTGCTCCTGAAGGCGCGGATCCAGGGCCGGGGGGTCCTCCTGCCGGTCCAGGTGGCCATGCCCGGGGTCACACCGGGGGCGCGGGCGCCCGCCGCGGGGGCGGAGTCCCCGGGGGCCGCCGACTGCTCGATCGCCGCGCAGGTGCGGGCGCTGACCGGGCACGAGGCCATCGAGCTCGAGTCGGCGGAGGCGCTCCTCGAGGCCGCGCGGCAGGAGGCGCCGACCGAAGCGCCGGCAGAGGGCCAGGAGCCCACGGACGATGCTCACGGAGACCCTCGTGGCGAGGCCGGGCACGCAGTACCGTCTCCCTGAATGGACGCCGACGCACACGAGATCATCCGCGAGCTCCGCCCCCACCGCGTGCTCGAGGTCGTCGACGAGCCGAGCCGGCTGAGGGCGTTCATCGTCCTCGACAGCGTCGTCCTCGGTCCCGCGGCGGGCGGCGTCCGGACGCGCCGCTACGCCAGTCAGCGCGAGGCGGTCGAGGACGCGTGCCGCCTCGCCCGCGCCATGACGCTGAAGTGCTCCCTCGCCGGCCTCGACGCCGGCGGCGCCAAGGCGGTGGTGCTCGACCACCCGGAGCTCGACCGCGCCGCCGCCTTCGAGGAGATCGGCCGCCGCGTGGAGGCGCTCCGTGGCCAGTTCCGCACCGCGGGCGACTACGGCACGACCGACGAGGACCTCGCCGCGATGTCCCGCCACACCCGCTACGTGCACACGGACACCGGCAACCTGTCCGGGGCGGTCGCGCGCGGCGTGCTGTGCTGCCTCCAGGCCGCGGTCGACCGCAAGGGGAGGCCCGGCCTCAGCGAGCTCACGGCCGCGGTCCAGGGGTGCGGCGACATCGGCGGCGCCGTCGCGCGGGCGCTGGTGGAGGCCGGGGCGGTGGTCCGGGTGGCGGACCTCGTCCCCGCCCGGGCCGAGGCGGTCGCCGCCGAGGTGGGCGCGACCGTCGTGGATCCGAAGCGCTTGCTCTTCGAAGACGTCGACCTGCTGGTCCCCTGCGCGGGGAGCGGCGTCCTCACGACCGCAGTCGCGAGCGAGGTGCGGGCGTGGGTCGTGTGCGGCGGCGCGAACCGGATCACCGTGGACGACAGCGTCGACCGCGTGCTGTTCGATCGCGGCATCCTCCACGTGCCCGACCTGCTGAGCTCGGCCGGCGCCGTGATCGAGGGGGTCGGCCGCACCGTCATGGGTCTCGACGACCGCAGGCCCCTGATCGACGCCCTCGGAAACACCGCCCGGCTGATCCTGGAGGATGCGGAGCGGGAGGGGACCCCACCGGTCGAGCACGCCCGACGGCGCGCGCGGGCCCGCATCGACGCGGCCTCCTAGCGAGGACGTGGCGTGGAGACCGCTGTCGCCGTCGCCCTCCTGGCCATCGTGCCGCTGGTCCTGCTGGCGACGACGTCCTTCGTGAAGATCAGCGTCGTCTTCTCCCTGCTCCGGCACGGGCTCGGGGCCGGCGGGGTGCCGGGGGCCACGGTCGTCACCGCGCTGGCGGTGATCCTGAGCCTCTACGTGATGGCGCCCGTGGCCGCAGCGATCGCGGAGGCCGCCGGCCCCGCGGCGGAGCAGCTCGACCCGGAGGCGCCGCTGTCCGACATCGACGCCCTCGGGGCGATGCTCGAAGCGGGCGCCGAGCCGCTCCGAGCGTTCCTGGAGCGGAACGCGGGGGACCGGGAGCGTGGCCTGTTCCTCGACCTCGCGCGCGACGCGGGCACGCCCGACGCGCCGGCCGAGGTGGAGGAGGACGATCTACGCGTGCTGATGCCCGCCTTCCTGATCACCGAGCTCGGGGAGGCCTTCCAGATCGGCTTCCTCGTCCTCCTCCCGTTCCTCGTGGTGGACCTGGTCGTCGCCAACATCCTGCTCTCCCTCGGGCTTCAGACCACCAGCCCGAACCAGATCGCGATGCCCTTCAAGCTGCTCCTGTTCGTCCTGGTGGACGGCTGGTCGCTGCTGGCCCGGGCGCTGGTCGAGGGCTACGCGTGAGCGCGGGGGCTCAGAACCGGTAGCCGATCCCGACCTGGAGCTCGGGTGTGAACCCGTACTGCCCGATCCGGCTGCGCACGCGGTCCAGGAGCTCCGCGGCCCGGTTGTTCGGGCTGTCGATCTCGGGCGGCAGGTCGGCCGTGAGCCGCTGGCCCACGCCGTGGAGCCAGCCGAGCCCCACGCGCAGAACGAGGTGCTCTTGGATCACGAAGCGAAGGCCGGCCCGCGCGGTCAGGGCGTGGACCGTCAGGGACATGGGGATCGTGTCGGCGGACGTACGGATCCTGCGGCCGTTCAACGCCGCTTCGACCGCGTCGACCGAGACCCGGGACCGCGTGTTCAGCCAGGCGTAGCCGACGCCCAGCTCCACCACGTCCGCGAGGAGGTAGCCCGCGCCGAGGCGCAGCGTCCACGCGCCGCCGCCGATCAGCTCGTTGACGAGCGGCCGGCCCATCGACTGAAGGGCGCCCGCTCCCTGCAGGATGTCCGCCACGAGGCCGAGGTAGGGGGCGGGGACGTGGCCGACCTGGAGCTGGAGCAGGACACCGACCGGGGTCTCGAGGTCGAGCTGCACGCCGAGGCTGGTCGGGAGGTTGGTGACCGCCGAGAGGTCGAGGTGCCAACCCGCGAGGCCGGCGCCGCTCCGGGTCACGTCCGGCGACGGGACCGGCACGGGCGACGCGAGCAGCGCAGCGGGCGAGGGCTGCGCGTCGGCCCGCGCCGCGCCGAGGAGCGGGGTCGCGAAGGCGACGGAGACGAGGCAACACAGCGCCGCGCGTTGTGCCAGAGCAGGCCGGGTGGCGACCACGGGTGACTGACCAGCAGGGACCGTGCCGTTGCGGAGACCGAGGGAAGCCGGCCTGGCCGACGCCAAGTGCGTTGTCATCGTATCGGGGTTCCCGTGCGGCCGGCGCATACCGCGACGACGCCGGCCGCGCTGGGTCTGGCGCACGGCACGTCCTCGGCGTTCATGGCAGCAGAGCGTTGTCACCGAGACTCCAGGTCCGGACCCCTCGTCGCGTGAGTGGCCGCGCCAGGGCCGAACCCTCGAGCGTTCGGCTATCCTGGGATGCGTCGACATGGACGTCCGGCGCCCCCCACGCCCGGGCCGGCCGCGCCCTCGGTCCGGCTCGGGGCACGTCGCCTCGGCCGCTGTCCTGGTCGCGGCGTGCGGCGGACCCGTGCTCGTCGCGGGCGCCCCCGTGGCACCCGGCGTGCGCGTGATCGATACGGCGCCGCTCCGCGGCCCGCGCCACTACGTCGACGGGTACCCGACGCGCGCCGCGGACGGGGCCGTCCACGCCGTGATCGAGGTCCCGGCCGGCACGCGGGCCAAGTTCGAGGTCGACCACGACAGCGGCGACCTGCGATGGGAGATCGCCCAGCGTCGTCGTCGGGTGATCGACTTCGTCGGCTACCCTGGCAACTACGGGCTCATCCCGTCGACGCTCCTCGCACGCGAGGACGGAGGGGACGGCGACCCGCTCGACGTGCTGGTGCTCGGCGACCCCGCGCCGCGGGGGGCGCTGCTGCGGGTTCGGGCGGTCGCGCTGCTCCACCTGCTCGACGAGGGCGAGCGGGACGACAAGGTCGTGGCCGTCCCCTTCGAGGCGGCGGGCGGCCCTCCGGCCCTGCTCGACGTCCGGGACCTGCCGGAGCTCCGCGCGCGCTACCCGGGCGCCCTGGCCATCGTCGAGACCTTCTTCCGGTCCTACGACGGGGCGGGCTCCACGGAGGCTCGCGGGTGGAGCGGGCGGGCGGAGGCCGAGGCGCTGATCGACCTCGCCGCCTCCGCCCATGCGCGCCGCGCTCCGTAGAGCTCAGCTCGACAGGCTCGCGATGAGCTCGTCGGCGCCGCCGACGTACTTGCCGTCGATGAAGACCTGCGGGGTGGTGCCCTTGCCGCTGACCGCGCGGAGGCTCCTCGGGGTGGACGGGACCTCCTCGTAGGGGAGGCCCTTCTCGTCCAGGAAGGCCTTGGCGCGACGGCAGTGGCCGCAGCCCGGCTTGGTGAAGAGCAGGATGTCGCGCGGCCCCTTGGTCTCGCCGGCCACGTAGCCGAGCACGGTGTCGGCGTCGGACACCTCGTAGGGGTCTCCGTCGACCTGGGGCTCGATGAACATCTTCTCGATGACGCCGTCCTTCACCACCATGGCATAGCGCCAGGAGCGGTCGCCGAAGCCGAGGCCGCCCTTGTCGACGAGCATCCCCATGCCCCGGGTGAAGTCGCCGTTTCCGTCGGGCAGGAAGCGGACCCGGCTCGCACCTTGGTCCTCCTGCCACGCCTGCATCACGAACGCGTCGTTGACGGAGACGCAGACGATGTCGTCGACGCCCGCCTTCGCGAAGTCGTCGGCCAGCTCCTGGTAGCGCGGCACGTGCGCGCTCGAGCAGGTCGGGGTGAATGCTCCCGGCAGGGAGAACACGACCACCCGCTTGCCGCGGAAGATGTCGTCGGTGGCGAGGGGCTTCAGGCCCGCGTCGGTGAGCACCTGGACCGTCACGCTGGGGACCTTCTGTCCCTCTCGGTTCTCGAGGCTCATGAGTCGTTGTCCTTTCTGGCGGGGCGGCCCGCCGCCCCCACCCTGGATGCACGGTGCGTGCCGTGCAACAAGAGGCATGTGCAACAGGGATGATCGTGACCCAGCCGTGACGCGCCACCGAAATATCGGTTCAGCGTTCACCGAAATGACGCGGAGATCGGGGCGACGAGGCCTGCGCTCGCGGGCGGCTAGCGCCACCAGGTGCCGGGATCGATCTTCAGGACGAGGCGTGGCGCCGCGTCGGGGCCCAGCGGAGGCGAGCGATGCACGGCGCCGCGCCCGGCGAAGCCCGGCCAGGCATCGCCCTTGAGCAGCAGGACGTCCCCCGGTCGAGCTCGCCGGAGCCCGTCGGGCCTTCGGAGGACCGACGCGTTGGCGGCCTCCATGTCGACGTCCACGCGCCGGAGGTTCCCGCGGATCGCGTCCTCGTCGGCGACCCACTCGGTGGCCGGGCCCGCGTACGTGCAGATCAGCCGCAGGGGCACGGCGTCGGCGTGGAGCTTCCGGCACGCGTCGTCGCGCACGGACTCGAGGCGCACGAAGGCCCGGTCCTCCCGGAGCGCTTCGCCGAACACGCCGACCAGCGTGCCGACATCGGCGAGGATCGCCTCGGCCGCGGCCGCGTCGGGGACCCCTTCGATAACCGCCCGCAGCGTCTCGGGCCGACGCCGGTCGACCATCACGTGGTTCGCCAGGGGAGCCGCTCGAGCTGCGTTCCTGAGCCGATCGATCGAGGGGATCGGAACCGGCCTTCGCCAGACGGCCACGTTGACGTCGGGTGCCCGGACCTGGAGCAGGCCTCGTGCCGAGTCGGCGAACGCGGGCTTCGCGGGTTGGGCGTGGAGCTGCACCCAGCAGCTCTATGGCATCGAGCATGCAGATGCAACGGGTTTGCATCAGCCTCCTTGAGGCTGCTCGCCCGTGCTCAGACGCGCTCGAGCACGGTCGCGATCCCCATCCCGCCGCCGATGCACAGCGTGATGAGCGCGGTCGCGAGGTCGCGGCGCTCGAGCTCGTCGAGCGCGGTGCTGAGCAGCATCGCCCCGGTCGCCCCGAGCGGGTGGCCGAGGGCGATCGCGCCGCCGTTGACGTTCACCTTCTCCGGGTCGATCCCGAGGTCCCGCATCGTCTTGAGCGGGACGACGGCGAAGGCCTCGTTGATCTCCCACAGATCGATGTCCGACGCGGTCATCCCGGCCTTCGCCAGGGCCCTCTCGGAGGCCGGTCCGGGCGCCGTCAGCATGATCACGGGCTCGGCGCCGACGGTCGCCATCGCCCGGATCCGGGCGCGCGGCTTCACGTCGGCGTGGCCCGTCACGTAGGCCTCGCTGGCGAGCAGCACGGCGCAGGCCCCGTCGACGATGCCGCTCGAGTTGCCGGCGGTGTGGATGTGCTCGATGGCGGCGACGTCCGGGTACCGAGCGAGGGCGAGCTGGTCCACCGTCTCGCCGTTCGGGCCCATCGGGGCAGCGCCGAGCTGCGCGAAGGACGGCTTGAGCTGGCCGAGGGCCTCCTTCGTGGTGCCGGGCCGCGGGTGCTCGTCCCGGGTGAGGACGGTCTCCCCCGTGGCCGGGTCGACCACGGGGAACAGGCTCCCCTCGAAGTAGCCCCTCTCGATCGCCGCGGCGGCGCGAGCCTGGGAGCGCGCGGCGAAGGCGTCGGCGTCGTCCCGGGTGAAGCCCCACTTCGTGGCGATCAGGTCGGCGCTGATCCCCTGCGGGACCTGGACGACCTTCTTGCGGAGCTGGGCGTTGTGGCCGTCGAGGCCGGCCTCGTCGGCGCCCATCGGGACGCGGCTCATGCTCTCGACGCCCCCGCCGATCGCGAGATCCTGGGCCCCGCTGGCGACGCCCATGGCCGCGAAGTTCACGCCCTGGAGCCCCGATCCGCAGAACCGGTTGAGGCTCACCCCGGTCACCTCCTCGGGCCACCCGGCAGCGAGGATCGCGTTGCGGGCGATGCACGCGCCCTGCTCCTTGGCCTGCACCACCGTGCCGAGGACCACGTCCTCGACCTCCGCCTTGTCGATCCCCGCCTTGGCGGCGAGGCGGTTCAGGGTCTGGCCCATCAGCTCCTGGGGGTGGATCCCGCTCAGGGCTCCCTTGCCGGCCTTGCCTCGGCCGCGCGGGGTGCGCACGGCGTCCAGGATGTATGCGTTCACGTCGGCCTTCCTTCCGCTCACCAGCCCATGATCTTCGCGATCATGTACTTCATGACCTCGCTCGTTCCGCCGCCGATCCGGAACAGGCGCTGGTCCCGCCAGGCCCGGGCCACCCACAGCTCCTCGAGGTAGCCCATCCCGCCGTGGAACTGCAGGCAGGTGTCGACGATCTCGTTGGCCACGTCCCCGACGAACAGCTTGCACATCGCGATCTTCTTGACGGTCTCGAAGCTGATCTCGCTCTGGTCGACGTAGCGCTCCTGATTGAACGCGGCGGTCGTGTCGTAGCAGAGAGCCCGGCCCGCCTCGTACTTCGTGTAGAGGTCGGCGAACTTGTGCTTCCATACTTCCCGGGCGATCAGCGGCTTGCCGAAGGCCTGCCGCTCCCGGCCCCACACGATGGAGCGCTCGAGCGCACGGTGGGCGCCGGCGAGGGCGCTGGTCGCGCCGATCAGCCGCTCCGACTGGAAGTTCTGCATCAGGTAGTAGAAGCCCCGGTTCTCCTCGCCGAGGAGGTAGCGGGTCGGCACGCGGCAGCCGTCGAAGAACAGCTCGGCGGTATCGCTCGCGTGGTTGCCAATCTTCGTGAGCTTCTTGCTGACGCTGTAGCCGGGCACGTCGGTCGGGAACAGGAGGATCGAGATCCCGTTGTAACCCCCGTCCGGGTCGGTCTTCACGAGCAGGGTCACGAAGTCGGCCCGGGTCCCGTTCGTGATGTAGGTCTTGGCGCCGTCGATCACGTACTCGTTGCCCACCCTGCGGGCCGTCGTCCGGATGCCCGCCACGTCGCTCCCGGCGCCGGGCTCGCTCACTCCGAGGGCGGCGACCTTCCGCCCCTCCACCGCCGGCCGGAGGAACTCCTCCTTCTGCTCCCGGGTCCCGAGCTCGTTGATGCACGGCGTGGCCATGTCGCTCTGCACGAGCAGCCCCATCGTGACGCCGGCCGCCTCGCAGCGGACCAGCTCCTCGCTCTTGGCGACGCTGTACCAGTAGTCGCCTCCGGCGCCGCCGACGTCCTCCGGGTAGTGGGCGCCAAGGAGCCCGAGCTCGCCCGCCCGCTGGAAGACCCAGTTCGGGAACAGCTCGTCCTTCTCCCAGGCGTCGGCGTGGGGAGCCAGCTCTTCCTCGGCGAACTTCCGGACGGTCTTGCGGAAGAGGTCGTGCTCCTCGGTGTAGGGGCTGAGCATGGGTGGCTTGCCTCCGGCCTCCCGGGGAGGCCTCGGTGAGGGCCTGGCCCGGGGCCAGGCGGGTGAATGAACGTTCATTTTGTAGTCGAAGGGCAGGCCCGGAGCAAGGCTCGGCGTCCCGCTCGAGGCGCACGGTCGCTCCGTCGGGCCCTTGCCCAACTCGTAAGGATGGCTTACGAGTCGTCCTATGGTAAGTCATCCTGACGATGTCGGGCGAGGAAGGCAGCGAAGCCAGGCCCCGGCTCTCCACGGCGGCGCTCCTCCGCTTCCGCCGCGGCCACCTCGGGCGGCTCCTGAGGGAGGTCAGCCGGGACTTCAGCCTCCGGCTGGATGCGCGCCTCGCTGCGCTCGGCCACCGGGGGGTGAAGCCGGCCCACACGCAGGTGTTCACCGCGCTCCCCCTCGCCGGGGCCCGATTGACGGAGCTGGCCGACCGGGTCGGGATCACGAAGCAGTCGATGGGTGTCCTGGTCCGGGAGCTGGTTCGGCTGGGCTACCTGGAGCGTCAGCCCGATCCGAGGGACGGGCGGGCGTCGGTCATCCGCTTCTCGCCCCGCGGGGTCGCGCTCCTCGAGGACGCCGTGGCGGCGACCCGGACGGTGGAGGCCGAGTACGCGACGGCGATCGGCGAGGCACGGGTGGCCGAGCTTCGGGGGGCGCTCGCCGACCTGGTGGAGGCGCTCGGCCTCGACGTCCCGGCTTGATCGCTTGGCTCGGCGGGCTCGCCGCGGCGGGGGCGGTCCTGACGCCCCCGCTCGCCGGGTCGCTCCGGGCCCAGGAGGCGAGCCGGCCCGGCCCGACCTGCATCGAGGCGGCGGGGATGCGCCTGCTCTACCGGCTCGAGGGCGATCGACTGGTCGGGACCCTGTGCGGCCCGACCCGCGGCTGGGTGCTGGTGGGCTTCAACCACCCCGGGCGGGGGCTGGAGGGGGCCCGGCTGTTCTTCTTCGCCCTCGACGCGGACGGCCGGGTCCTGGCCGAGGAGCACGAGGCGCGACCACCGCGCCACGCACCGCGGCGGACGCTGGGCGAGGCCGACCGCATCGAGGTCCGTCGCGCGTCCGAGCGGGGAGGGACGACGCAGGTCTCGTTTCGCCTCCCGGCCCGTCCGCGGACCGGCGTCGGGGTCCGTCTCACGTCCGGGCGGGAGGTCGAGCTGATCCTCGCCTACAGCGTGAGCGACGACTTCGACCACCACTCGCGGCGGCGCGTGCACCAGCGGCTCACCCTGTGAACGGGCTCCGGCGGGCGCCGCGCCAGGGGTCCCCGGCTCAGAGGTCGGACAGCCGGATCTCGACCGCGAAGGCGCCCGTGTGGGCGAAGGTCAGGAAGCGCTGCTCCGACGTGCATGCGGGGAGGGGGCGAAACGCCACCCCGCACTCGTAGACGATGACGTCGAGGGTATTCAGCTCGTCCGGCGGGAGGCCTCCGATGGGATAGCTCCGGGTCTGCAGCCCCTCGGCGCCCACCAGCTCCTCGAGGCGGAGGATGACCCGGCGCAGATCGATGGCGGCCACGCCCGGCGCGCCGATCACGCTCAGCCCCTCGACGGCGATGACGAGGGCCTCGTCGCTCGGCGAGGGCCCCACCGTCGCCACGCTCGCCTGGGTGCGCGTCCCCCTCCCGTCGTCGATCAGCTCGAGACCGCCGAGCACCGAGCCCGCCAGGGGTAGCCGGAACTCGAAGGCCTCGAGCTCCACGATCTCTCCGTCGTCCCAGCGCCGGTCCAGCTCGGCGAGGCCCGACCGCACGTCGCTCGGGTCGTCGACGGACACGAGGGCGGCGCTGAACCAGGCCTGAAGCGGCACGTCGATGCTCGGGTGATCGCGCCGCGGCAGGTCCGCGGGGACGAGCGCCATGGCGACGTCGAAGGCGTCGACCGAGCCCTCGACATCGGCATCGACGAAGCCGTAGACCACGCCACCACCGCGGTCCTGGATCGGCCGTCCGTTGCGGCTGAGCCTGGCGACGACGGCGCTGCCCGTGATCGCGAAGCCGTCCGGTGGAGTCAGGCGCGCCGTGGGTGCGTCGCAGTCCACCTCCTCTCCCTCCGCGGACGGAAGGGAGAGGACGTCGCCGACCTCGGTCAGGTCCGGCAGCTCGATCCGCTGGGGGCACGTGAAGGGGTCGCTGGCGGCGAGCAGCGCGGTCACCTCCGCGCTGCGCTGGACCAGGACCGGCTCGCCGCGTCTCGCGGTCCCCCCGCCGTAGCCGAGGGGCACGGTCTGCACGACGAGCTCGTCCCCGAGCCGCTCGATGGGGAGGAGAACCTCGACCGGGTCCGTCACGAGCGGCAGCGGCAGGACGAGCGCGGGAAGGCCGTCGACCTCGTCCAGGAGCGCCAGGTCGTCCGCCCGGAACCCGACCAGGCCCGTCGGATCGAGCGGCGCGGCGTAGGCGACCAGGTCGAAGCCCTCCTCGAGCTCCTCCGGCGTCAGCTCGACGGCGGCGCCGGTCACCCGCCGGGTTCCCCCCGCGCCATCGATCACCACCGTGGCGCGCACGGGCTCGAGGTCCTCGTTCACCACGCGCAGCGTCGGCGTGAAGTCGCCGGCATCCATGCCGCTGTCGCGCCCCTGGTCCGGCAGGCCCTGATCGGGCAGGTCCGCGTCGGGCCCCGCCTGGGTGGTGCCCTGGTCTTCGCGCGCCGCCATGTCTCGGTCGATGGGCTCGCTCGCCTTCGGGCAGCCCACCAGGAGCAAGGCGGCGCCGAGGGGGAGCAGGGCGCGGCCCCGGGAGCCGGGCGGGGCGGCTCCGGTTCGATGTCCAAGTATGCTCATGCCAAGCCTCCGTACCCAGCCTAGCGGATCCCGGCGCGGCGCAAGGGAAGTTGTGGGCGGAGCAGGGCTCCGGCGGGCCCAGTCGCTGGACGCGTCCTACTCGTCCGCGCGGATGCCGTACTTCTTCATCAGCTTGCGGAAGTACTTGCGGTCAATATCCGCTTCGCGCGCGGCGTGGCTGATGTTGCCCTGGTTCTTCTTGAGGAGCTGGGCGATGTAGTCGCTCTCGAAGGAGGCAACCCACTGCTCCTTGGCGTCCTTGAAGGTCGCCGCATGGTCCGGGCGCGAGCCGCCCTCGAGCGCGGCCTGCTCCCGCTCCTCGGCCGAGCCGACCGGCTCGTGAGGGCGCGCCACGTGCTCGGGGAGGTCCGCGACGTCGATCCAGGCGCCGTCGGCGAAGCTGACCGCCCGCTCCACCACGTTGTGGAGCTCGCGTACATTGCCCGGCCAGCCGTAGCCGTGCAGCCGGACCAGAGCGGCGGGGCTGATGTCCCGGATCTTGCGCTCGCCGTGCCGGTCCCGGTTGAAGTTGCCCTGCTCGAGGAAGTGGCGGGCGAGGGTCTCGATGTCCTCGCGGCGGTCCCGGAGCGGCGGGAGCTGGACCCGGACGACGCTCAGGCGGTAGTAGAGGTCCTCCCGGAAGCGCCCCGCGCGCACCTCCTCCTGGAGGTTGCGGTTCGTCGCGGCGACGACCCGCACGTCGACCTTGATCGGGCGCTGGCCGCCAACCCGCTTCAGCTCCCGCTGCTCGAGGATGCGGAGCAGCCTCGGCTGGAGCTCGACGGACAGCTCCCCGAGCTCGTCCAGGAACACCGTGCCGCCGTGGGCGAGCTCGAAGACGCCCTGGCGCGTGCTGATCGCGCCCGTGAAGGCGCCCTTCTCGTGCCCGAACAGCTCGCTCTCGATCAGGTTCTCGGGCACCGCGCCGCAATCGAACACCATGAAGGGCCCGTCGAGCCGGCGGGACTGCTGATGGATCGTCCGCGCGACGACCTCCTTGCCGGTCCCCGTCTCCCCTTCAAGCACCACGGTGCTGTCCGTCGGCGCGATCTTCTCGAGGATCGCGTAGATCTCCCGCATCGCCCGGGCCCCGCCGATGATCTCGCCGTAGCTCGCCCGGTCGCTCGGGACGATCGAGACTGTCTCGTCGACGGCCTGGAACTTCAGGTCCGTCTGGCCGAGCGTGACCGTGCATCCCTCGTGGAGCCAGGCCTCCCGGACCCGGACCCGGTCGACGAAGGTGCCGTTCGTCGAGTCGAGGTCCGTCACGAGGTACCGGTCGCCCTCGCGGAAGATGCGGCAGTGAGAGCGGCTGACCGTCTCGTCGGGCAGCACGAGGTCGTTGTCCTCGGTCGCCCCGCCCGTGACCACGTCCTGGTCGAAGATGTGCTCCTCGAGGTGGTCACCGCGCCGGACGGCGAGCTGGCAGCGGCGCAGGGTGAGGGTGGTCGGCCGCCCGTCGACGTAGCTGATCTTCGTCGCCGGGGCCGGATCCTCGGACACCGCCATCGCTCCCCAGGTTACCGCGGCGCTCCACGTGGGGTCAACGGGCCCCGTCTCGCGTCGGATACGCCCCGAGGGTGGACTCGCGGCGGAGGCGCCGGCGTGAGGGCATGAGCGCGCGGCGTGTTCCCTGCCGTCGACCCGGAGCTCGCGCGGGGGCGAGGAGGTGCAGCCGCCGCCTCGACTTCCTAGGGCTCATGCCAGGGCTGGAGCCTACCGCGGGCTCGGAGCTCGAGCGGAACCAGCGCGGCGTGGAGCGTCCGGTGGACCGGGACCGGGACGCCGCGCTCACCGGCCAGGCGCACCACGGCACCGCTCAGGGTCTCGAGCTCGGACGGTCGCCCGGCGAGGACGTCGCGCTGCATGGACGTCGTCGCCGCCGGCGGCAGCCCATCGACGAACGCGAGCGCCTTGTCGACCGCCGACTCGTCCAGCGGCACACCGTTCGCGGCCGCCAGGAGCGCGACCTCTTCCATGGCGTCTCGGAGGATCGCGCGCGTCGCGGCGAGCTCCCGGTAGACGCCCGCCGGGGTCCGCGTCGCCGCCCCCACGGCGCTCGCAGAGGCCAGGAAGACGAACTTGCGCCAGATCGGACGACGGATGTCGTCGCTCAGGACGGCATCGACGCCGCGCGCCCCTTCGAACGTATCGCGGAGGCGCGCGCACGCCCTCTCCGTGGTGCCGTTCAGGTCGCCGACGACGATCCTCGGGTCGGAGCCCGTGTGCTCGATGAGCCCCGGCTCGGTGACCCGGGAGATCAGCGCGCACGTCCCCCCGGCAACCCGCTCCCGGCCGAGCACGGCGGCGAGGTCGTCCGCCGCCTCCACGCCGTTCTGGAGCCCGACGACGAGCGTGTCGGGCCCGAGGTGGGGCCGGATCTGCTCGGCCGCCTCGGCGACCTGCCATGCCTTGGTCGCGACGAGCACCGCGTCCGCGCTGGCGACGCGAGCCGGGTCGTCGGTGGCGACCACGCGCTCGAGGTGCACGTCGCCCGCGATGCTCCTGAGCTGGAGGCCGCGACGCTCGAGCGCGGCGAGGTGAGCGCCCCGGACGAGGAAGATCACCTCGACGCCGGCCTCGAGGAGGCGCGCGCCGAAGTAGCCCCCTACGCCGCCAGCGCCGATCACGGCCACCCGCATCGGGCCCCCTCGGTCGGTGGCGCTCACTCGCCGCCGCGCTCCGGGGCTTCGGGCGCGGGCGACGGCGACTCCTCGCCCTCCGACGACGGAGGCTCGTCGTCGCCGCCCCCGGCGCCACGGGTCTCGGTCGGCGGGCCCGGCGGCACCTGCGCCGCGCCCTCGACGCTCGGGACGTCGAGCCGGATCGGCCGCATCCGGTCCGGGTGCACCTCGACCCGCGCCTCCTCCCGGAGGCGGCGGACGAAGGTCTCGAACTCGGTCCGCCGCCGTTCCCGGAGCAGGCGCGCTCGGATGCTCGACGTCGCGTCCTGCAGCGATCTCTCCTCGGCCGGGATCACGTCGACCAGCTTGAGCACGCTCCAGCGGTCGTCGACCGCGACCGGCGCCTCGACGATCGTCCCCTCCTCCTCGAGGCCGAAGGCTGCGGAGACCAGCGAGGGGTGGATGCGCGGGGCAGATGGATCGCGAAGCCGGCCCCGCTCGTCGAAGTAGCGGAGGTCACCGTCCCTGAGCCGGCTCTCCGGGTCGAGGCTGTGGTCGCGCGCGAGCTGGCGAAAGGTCCGCGCGTCGGCATCTCGAGCTTCCCTCAGCCGCTGCTCCGCCTCCTCGCGAGAGGCGACGAGGATGTGCTGCGCGCGCCTCAGCTCGGGCCGGCGGAAGTCGTCGAGGTGGGCGCGATAGTAGGCCTCGATGTCGGCGGGCGGGATGTCCTCGCCCCGCATCGACTCGTCGAAGTCCCGGCGGATCATCTGCTCCACCGCGTGGCGGCGCGTCGCGCGGAGCGTCTCCGGGTGGTCACCGTACCCCCGCCGTTGCGCCTCTCGCGCCAGGAGCTCGAAGGCGAGCATCCGCTCGGCGATCTGCGTTGCCTCGGCCCTCAACGCTTCGCGGCTCGCGGGCCGATGGGAGCGCTCGGCGAGCGCGTCCTCGACCATGCCGACGGTGACGGTCGCCTCGCCCACCCGGGCGAGCACCGCGCGCCTCCGGGCCTCGGCCTCCGCGGGGCTCTCCGCCCCGGCGGGGTCCTGGGCCCGACCGGGCAGATCGCTGCTCACGAGGAGCGCCAGGGCCAGAAGGCTCAGGAGGATCCGCCGCATTCGCCCTCCCTCCCATCCGGTGGCCCCGCCGTCAATCGCCGGGGGACCGCGCCGGAGGGAGGCCAGCCGGCCCTGGCTTCAGAAGCCGTAGGAGGCGCTCCCGCCGGCGAAGAACCCCCAGATGGCGTAGCCGCCGTCGATCCGGATCATCAGCTGGCGGACCGGCTTGAAGCGGAGCGCGAGGTGGGGAAGGGAGATCCACGGCCAGATCAGCGGGCGGTCGCCGCCGTTGATCCAGCTCGGCTCGTTGCAGGGGCCGTAGTGGCCCCCGAGGTTCTGGTGGCAGGGCGTGGGGGCGACGTCGGGCTCGCAGAACTGCCCGCTCTCCGGGTCCCCGGGCCCGTTGCACACCGAGTAGGGCGGGCCCGTCTGGTCCGCCGGGTAGTTCGTGGGGTAGGCCTCCGTCCGCATCAGGTCGCCGTAGACGAAGCCGAGCCCGACGTCGAACCCGAGCTCGAACGCGAACCAATCCGTGAACGGGAAAGCCCAGAGGAACGTGGCGTTGACGAAGATGACTCCGAGGTCGGCGTCGATGAACTCGGTCTCGTCGATGGGATCGTTGGTGAGGCGATAGAAGCCGGTGCCCTGCCCGTTCATCCACCACACCTGGGCGCCGACGCTGAACTGGTTCTTGCGCCAGGTGAAGTCGAGGCCGACGCCCGGGTTGTTCGCGTCAACGCCCCCGTCGATGAACACGTTCTGGAGGAACCTCGGCATGCCGACCCAGCGGCCGAAGGCGCCCAGGAAGAAGTAGCTCTCGTCCTGCGCCTCGAAGGGGTCGGTGCTGCTGCGCACCTCTTCTTCGGGGGTCGTGTACTCGAGGTCCGCCTGCTCGTCGCCCAACAGGACGCTCTGCTCCTCCTCCTCTGCGGGGAGCGCCCCGACGACCCCGGCCGAGGCGGCTGCGGCCTCCTCGGCGCTCGGCGCGGTCTCCTCGGGGGGCGCGGCCTCCTCGCCGGTCTCCTCGGGGGGCGCGGTCTCCTCGGCTGGCGGAGCCTCGGCCGGCGCGGCCTCCTCGGCTGGCGCCGCGTCCTCCGCGGGCGGCTGGGCGTGGGCGGAGCCCGCCCACGTTCCGGCCAGGAGGAGCGTCACCACGGCCCCCGACCACACCCATCCCGTGCTGAGACGCACGGCCCCCGTTGCCCTGAATCCCGTCGAGCCCATCCCGTGACCTCCCGTTCCCCCGAAGAGAGCAGCACTCTATCGGGAAGATACGCTTGTCCTCAAGGGATCCTCCCTGGGCGGAAACCGGTCGGTCGACTGGGAGGGTCAGGCCGGCCGCATGTGCTCGACCAGCGCGCGCGCGAGCCGCTCCGGCGCGAGCCAGTGCATCATGTGCCCCACCCCGCGGAGCTGGACCTCTCGCGCATCGGGGATCGCGCCCACCCGCCGGGCGTGGTCCTCGGTCGTGTAGCCGTTCTCGCCCGTCACGATGAGGGTCGGCACCCGGATCCGCCCGAGGTAGGTCAGGAACGTCTCGGCTCGGAACACGCTCGGCGATGTCGTCCGGTGCAGCGGGTCCCAGGTCCAGCGGAGGGTCCCGTCGTCGCCGCGGCGCGTGGCGGCCCGCGCGAGCTCGAGGGCGAGGGCCTCGCCCAGGTCGCGGTGGGTCGCGCGCAGGCGCCGCGCGGCGTCCCCCACGTCGGTCAGCGCCGTCGGGGTCCGCCGGCGGACCCGCCCGACCGAGGCGACCCAGTGCTCCACCTTCTCCGGCGCGGGCCGGTCCTCGTGGGGCGGACCGAGGCCCTCGATCAGCGTCAGCGTCCGCAGCGCGTCGCCGTGGGTGGCAGCGAACAGCGCGCACGCCGAGCCGCCCATCGAGTGCCCGACGAGGTGGACCGGCGCCGACGCGACCTGGGGCAGCAGCTCGTGGAGATCGAGGACGTAGTCCACGAAGTGGTAGTAGCCGCCGCGGCCGATGTGCTCCGAGTCGCCGTGGCCCCGCCAGTCGAAGGCCACCACCCGGAGGCCCGCGTCGACCAGATGGGGCGCAACCCAGCGCCAGCTCGCGGCCTGGTCGAGGAAGCCGTGGCAGAGGACCGCGGTCTCCCGGCCGCCCTCGTTCCAGACGAGCACGTGGTGGGCGAGGCGGTTGGCCTCGACCGTCCGAGCATGGGCGTCCATGGCCGCGCTACCGGAGGAAGTCCTGGTAGGTGACGAGGACGAGGACGCCGAGGAGGAAGAGGAGGCCGACCGTGTGGATCGCCGCCTCGACCTTCTCGTTGGCCCGGCGTCGGGTGATCAGCTCGTAGCCGAGGAACACCAGGCGACCGCCGTCGAGCGCCGGCACGGGCAGCAGGTTGAAGAACCCGAGGGCGATCGAGATCAGGTAGAGGAGGCGCAGGTAGTACTGCGGTCCGAGGGATGCGGACTGGGCCATCATCTTCGTCATCCCGACGGGGCCCGAGACCTGGAGCCCGTTGAGGGACCCCCGGTTCACGATCGCGCTCAGGCGCTCGACCGTTCGCACGGTCTCGTCGATCGGCGTCGCGATCGCGATCCCGATCGCCTCGGCCATGCCCGCGGACCGCCGCACGCCGCCGAAGGCGACGCCGACACGCGCGGGCTCGCCCTCGCCGGTGGCCTCCGGGGTCAGCGTGACCTCGAGGGTCTCCTCGCCGCGCCGCAGCCGGTACACGGTCTCTTGCCCGCCCCGCGGCGCCGTCACGCCGATCAGCTTGCTGACCGACGCCACGGGCTTGCCGTTGGCCTCGAGGAACACGTCCCCGGGCCGGATGCCGGCCGCGGCCGCGGGCGAGCTCGGTTGAACCTCCCCGACCGAGAGAGGGTGCTCCGCCGGCACCGGGACCCCGTAGGTGAGGGTCAGGCCGAACACGATCACGGAGGCGAGCAGGTAGTTCGCGAAGGGCCCTGCCCCGATGGTCACGATCCGGGCGACGATGCTCTTGTTGGCGAACAGCTGCGGGTCGTCCGGCTCGACGCGCTCCATCGGGTTCATCCCGTCGATCTGGACGTACGCCAGGAACGGGATCGCGCAGACCTGGAAGACGGTCGGGCTCCCCTTGGGCTGGTAGCGCCAGAGCACCTGGCCGAAGCCGATGCTGTAGCGGAGGACCCGCATCCCGAAGGCCCGGGCCGCCACGTAGTGCCCGGTCTCGTGGACCACCACGAGGAGCGAGATGCCGAGGATCGCGAGGAGGATCGTGAGGGGGGTGAACATCGGGGCAGAGGACGGCCCGGACGGCCGGGCCGGAACTGTAGTGTCTACTCCGTCGAGACGCAGCGCCCCCGCCGCCACGACGTGGCGTCCCGGCCGCCACGGCGCGGCGCCCGTCCGTGAGCCCGGCGCGGGTCCCCCGGCGAGGGCGAGCTATCCTCCCTCCGGTGCGCTCCGTGCTGCCGGCTCTGGCCTGCCTCGCCCTGGCGGCGACGGTGCGCGCCGACGATGGCCCGATGCTCCACGAGTACGTCCCGGAGGTGCGGGGCGACGAGGGCACGTCGCTGATCAGCTCCGGGGGGCCGGAGCCGTCGGCGCTCGTCTACGACGGGGAGGTCCTGCCAGCGCCTGACGACGGCCTCCTGTCGAGCCAGGAGCGCCCGATGATGGCCGATCCGGGCGACGGACGCGCGGTCGAGGAGGCGGGGCGGCGCTCGCCCACGTTCCACCCCGATCGGGTGACCGAGCTCAACGGGACCCTGGGCTACTACACGGTGTTCACCCCGAGCATCGCCCCCTTCAAGCGCATCACCGCCCTCGACCGGGTGGAGCGGACGATCGGGGGTAGCCCGATCCTCTCGGTCGCCCCGTCCGCGCTGGCGCCGGTCGAGGTGATCGGCACGAGCCAGGCCCCCCCCGACGGCCGCCCTCGCGACCGGTTCTGGGGGAGCGTGGTCCTCGACTTCTCGGAGGGGCGGACCGTGCCGTTCCCGACGGTGGCGCCCGACTCCCGCATCCTGACCGTGCGCACCGAGCCCCACGCCCTGCTTCGCTTCACCCGGGACGGCGCCGACAACCTCTTCGCCACCCCGCTCGGCCGACCGCCGGGGCAGATCCGGGTCGTGTTCCTGATGGACGCCCCGCGGACCTACTTCGGAGGGGAGCTCCCCTCGGGCCGTGCCGACGCCCTGGCCGAGCGCCTGACGCCGATGCCGGCCGCGGTCCGCCGCGAGGGGCTCACGGTGGCCTCGGAGCTCGGCCTTCGCCTCGGGATGCCCTTCGACGAGACGCTGACCGCCCTCGTCCGCCACTTCCGTTCCTTCGAGGAGTCCGCCGCGCCCCCGCCGTCCACCGGCCACATCTTCCTCGACCTCGCGCGCGGACGCCTCGGGGTCTGCCGCCACCGCGCCTACGCGTTCGTGATCACGGCGCAGGCGCGCGGCCTGCGCGCCCGCTTCGTCCAGAACGAGGCCCACGCGTGGGTGGAGGTGGAGCGGCCGTCGGACGCGGGCTGGCTCCGCATCGACCTCGGCGGCGCCGCCACCGGCCTCGAGGCCCGCGGCGAGCCGCGGCCCGCCTACCGGCCGACGGTGAGCGACGAGCTGCCCAAGCCCGCGGCCTACGTGCAGGCGCAGGAGGCGGCGCGGCGGGCGAGCCAGGACCCGGAGGGGCCGGGCGGCCGGATCGACCCGAGCCTGCCGCCGTCGGCCGGCGACGGACCCGAGGGCGAGCCGGGCGCGGGGCCCGACGGCGCGCGCGGTGGCAGCACCCCGCGGACCGAGGCCTACGGCCGACGTCCGGGTCGGATCCCGGTCCGGCTCCGCGCCGATCGGCGGGCCTACGAGGTGTTCCGGGGCCGGGTGCTCGAGGTGACCGGCCGGGCGACGGCGGTGGGCGAGGGGCTGCCCGGCCTGAGGGTCGAGGTGCTCCTGCGCGCGCCCCAGGGGGCCTTCGAGCGGCTCCTCGGCGTGACCGTGACGAGCGAGGAGGGGCGCTACCGCGGCGTGTTCGGCGTGCCGCCGGACCTCCCGGTGGGCGACTACGACCTGGTCGTTCGGACCCCCGGGAGCGCGGAGCACGCCGCGGCGATCGCGCCCTGAGCCCTCGACCGGGGCGGCCCGGCCCGCCTTGCCGGACGGCGGGGGCGGTTCCACCCTCCGCCGGTCCACGAGAGGCGTGGACGGTGCTCCGAGAGGCGAGACGACGATGGCGGCCAGCGTGCGAACCCTCCTGCCCTCGGCAGAAGCCCGGGGCAACCCGATCCGCGAGGCGTGGGACCGGCTCGAGGGGCTCCCCGGCGGCACGCGCCTCTTCAGCCGGATGGTCGGGCTGATGGCCCCCTACACCGGGACGATCGGGGCCCACGTGGTCGAGCTCCGCCGGGGCTATGCGCGCGTGACGCTCCGGGACCGGCGCGCCGTGCGCAACCACCTCCGGAGCGTCCACGCCGTGGCCCTCGTCAACTTGGCGGAGCTGTGCGGCAACGTCGCGGTCGCCTACACCTTGCCCGACGACGCCCGCTTCATCGTGGCCGGCCTGAGCATCGACTACCTGAAGAAGGCGCGCGGCACGGTCACGGCGGAAAGCCACTGCCCGCTGTTCGCCTCGGCCGAGCGCGAGGAGCACGCGATCGAGGTCGTCCTGCGGGACGCGGGCGGAGACGACGTGGCGAAGGCCGTGCTGAAGACCCTGGTCGGCCCCAAGAAGGACGGATGAGAGTCGCTCTCGCCCAGGTCGACCCCACCGTAGGTACCCTCGACGCGAACGCCGACCTGCTGGCCCTGGCCGGGCAGCGCGCCCGCGGGCAGGGCGCGGACCTCGTCGTGTTTCCCGAGCTGGCGCTCACGGGGTACCCGCCCCGGGACCTCCTCGACCGCCCGTCCTTCGCCCGCGACGCCGAGCGGGTGCTCCGGGAGCTGGCCGCGGACCTCCCCCATGGCCCGACCTACTTGGTCGGGCTCCCGACGCGCCGCAGCGCCAGCACGGGTCGGGCCCTCCACAACAGCGTCGCCGTCATCCGCCATGGGGCGGTCGAGCGCTTCGTCCACAAGCGCCTGCTCCCCACCTATGACGTCTTCGACGAGTCCCGCTGGTTCGAGCCGGGGACCGAGGTCGGTCTGATCGAGGTGACCGGGACCCGCGTGGGCGTGACCGTCTGCGAGGACGCCTGGACCACGGTCAACCCGCTCGGCGGGCGCCGCTACGCCGTCGACCCGGTCCTCGAGGCGGTCGGCGCCGGGGCCGAGGTGATCGTCAACGTAGGCGCCTCGCCCTTCACCCGGGACAAGCTCGACGGCCGCGCGGCGCTGTTCAGCGGCCTCGCCCGCCGCATCGGGCGCCCGGTCGTCATGGTCAACCAGGTCGGCGCTCATGACGACCTCGTCTTCGACGGGCAGAGCGGCATCTGGGGCCCGGACGGCATGCCCTGGGCCCGGGCGGCGGCGTTCGGCGAGGACCTGATCACCGCCGAGGTCATCCCCGGCGGACCGCGGCGCGACCGGCCGGCGACGGAGGAGGCGGCGGTGCTCGACGCGCTGGCCCTCGGCGTGCGCTCCTACGTCCGCAAGACGGGCTTCGCCGACGTCCTGGTCGGTCTCTCGGGCGGCATCGACAGCGCGTTGACCGCGGCGATCGCGGCGCGGGCGCTCGGCGCGGAGCACGTGCACGGCCTGGCCCTCCCGAGCCGCTACTCGTCGGACCACAGCCTCGAGGACGCCAGGGCTCTGGCCGACAACCTCGGCATGCCCTTCGGCGTCGTGGCGATCGAGCCCGTCTTCGCCGCCTACCGGGACGTGCTCGGGCCGGCCCTGGCCGCGCTCGGCGACCCCCCGCCGGGCGACGTCACGTACGAGAACGTTCAGTCCCGGATCCGCTGCGCCATCCTGATGGCCCACGCCAACCGGGCCCACGCCCTCCTGCTCAACACCGGCAACAAGAGCGAGGTCGCGGTCGGCTACTCCACGCTGTACGGCGACATGGCGGGGGCGCTCGCCGTGATCGCCGACCTCCCGAAGACGTTCGTCTACCGCCTGGCGCGCGAGGTGAACCGGCAGGCGGGGCGCCCCGTGATCCCGGAGCGCACGCTGACCAAGCCGCCGAGCGCGGAGCTCCGTCCCGACCAGCAGGACGCGGACACGCTGCCGCCCTACGAGGTTCTGGACCCGATCCTCGAGCGCCTGATCGAGCGGCAGGGGAGCATCGATGACGTCGTCGGCGACGGGTTCGACCGGGTGACGGTCGAGCGGGTGGCCCACCTGATCCGGGTCAGCGAGCACAAGCGGAGGCAGCTCCCCCCGGCGCTGGTGGTCAGCGGCAAGGCGTTCAGCTACGGGCGCCGGATGCCGCTGGCGCAGGGGTACCGGAGCTAGGAGCTCGAGGCCACGCTCAGAGCCGCGCGGCCACCTCCTTCAGCACCTCCCGGGGCTTGTCGTCGATCATGCGGTGGTGCGAGACCACGATCCGCCGCAGATCCTCCGTCTCGGCCAGACGCTCGAGGTCGGCCTTGAGCGCCTTCCGGTCCTTCATCACGAACCAGCGCACCACGCGCGACACCTTGGGCCCGCCGGTGGAGTCCGTGAGGTAGCGGAAGACGAAGCCCGTCAGCCCGCTGCCGTGCGGCACGTTGAAGATCAGATCGTTGAAGACGAGGGTCACGCCGTCCGCCGACCGGATGACCATCACCCACTCCAGGCCGCCGATGCCCTCGACCTCGCGGAACGAGACCGCGTCGTCGGCGGGGACCTCGGGACAGGTCAGGTCGACGGCAACCACCTCCTCCACCTTGCGCCGGGCCGCCGGCGGGCAGACGACCCGCGCGTCCGGGTAGCGCGCCTTGAAGGCGGGGGTGTCGAGGCGGTGATAGCCGTTCGGGACGACGAGGTAGGCGACCTCGCCGAGCCCCTCGATCGCCTCGCGCGTCGCGTCGTCCACGGCGATCGGGTTGTGCACGACGAGGCCGCCGTCGCTCCGACGGGCGATCGTCATCACGCGCTTGAGCCCCATCCCCTCGAGGCTTCCCTGGAGGCGCCAGGCGTTGTCGGCGATCGGCTCGAGGGGGAGGTGGGGCAGCACCTTCCAGTGGTCGTAGGCCTTGGGCATCAGGACGAGGTGGACGGTAGGGAGGCCCCGGGCCGATGTCCACGGTCCCCTCTGCTCCTGGGTCCCGGCGGATCGGCGAGGCTCGTCCCGCCGTCGACCGCGACCTACTCGCGAGGCTCCCTCGCGGCCTCGACGAGGCGCTCCCGGAGCCAGGCGTGGGCCCGGTCGCCGTCATGGCGGGGATGCCAGACCAGGGTCAGGCGGTACGTCGGGAACGGCAGGGGCGGCTCCCGGCACGTCACGGCCAGGCGGCCCGCGAAGGCGCGCGCCAGGCGGCCCGACAGCGTGGCGACGTAGTCGGTCTCGGCCGCCAGGACCAGCGCGCTCACGAAGTAGGGCACCGCCCGGGCCACGCACCTCGACCGGCCGCGCTCGGCGAGCAGCCGATCCACGATCCCTCCGGGCCGCCCCCGGGGGGCCACCTGGACGTGCTCGAGGGTGCAGTAGCGGTCCAGGGTCAGGGGCGCCTCGCCGAGGGGGTGGCCCTCGCGGAGGACGCAGGTGAAGCGGTCACGGAACAGCACCCGCACCCGGAGCTCGGGTGGGAGCTGGGGGAAGACGCCGATCGCGAGGTCCGCCTCCCCTCGCCGCAGCGCCTCCGGGGTGTCGGTCTGCACGGGCATGAAGGCCAGGCACACTCCGGGCGCGGCCGCGCGGACGCGCTCGTCGAGCGCGCGGCCGACCACGTGCAGGACATGGTCGGTCGTGTGGATCCGGAAGCGTCGCTCGAGGGTCGCTGGCTCCAGGTCGCCGCTCGGGCGCAGGAGGACGGCGAGCTCGTCCACCAGACGCCGCACGTCGGGGCGCAAGGCCTCGGCTCGGCGGGTGCGGACCATCGCTCGGCCCGACCGCACCAGCAGGGGATCGTCGAGCTGTCGGCGAAGGCGCTTCAGGGCATGGCTGACGGCGGGCGTGCTCATCCCGAGGCGGCGCGCCGCCTGGGTGACGCTCGCCTCCTCGAGGAGCGCATCCAGCATCGGCAGCAGGTTCAGATCGACGGCTCGTAGGGACATCGGAGTTTCACCAGACGAAACAGTGCCTTTCGCACGACGGCCCTTCGGATGACGGGCGGCTTCGCCATGATTGGCCCCGGGGCTCGCCGATGCGAGGGGGGCCAGCGTGTTCATCGAGGGAAAGGCAACGGGGATATCATGAGCGGCAACATCAACATCCTGGACCCCGAGCGCCCGAAGCGGGTCCTGATGGTCGTGGCGAACCCGGCGGTCAGCCCGACGACCGGCTGGCCGGTCGGGTTCTGGTGGGCGGAGCTGACCCACCCGTACTGGACGTTCCGCGAGGCGGGGTGGGAGGTGGAGGTCCGGAGCCCCGACGGGGGCGACCTCGAGGCCGACGGCTTCAGCGACCCGGAGCACGAGAGCGGCTACTCCGCCGACGACATCCTGAGCCTCGGCTTCAAGACGAGCCCGAGCACCCGGGACCTGGTCAAGGGGACCACGTCGACCGCCGGCGTCGACGTGAGCGCCTACGACGCGGTCTTCTTCGTCGGCGGTCAGTCGCCGATGGTGACCTTCGTCGACAACCCCGCCGTTCACGGGCTGATCGCCCGCTTCTACGAGGCCGGCAAGGTGACCTGCCTCGTGTGCCACGCGACCTGTGCGCTCCTGGGCACGACGCTCTCGACCGGGGAGCTCCTCGTGAGCGGCAAGACCTGGACGGGCTTCGCCAACCGCGAGGAGGACATCGCGGACCAGGCGGTCGGCCGCACCCTCCAGCCCTTCCGCATCGAGGACCGGGCGCGGGCCCTCGAGGGCACGAACTTCGTCGTCGACCAGGCCTTCCGCCCCTTCGCGGTGCGGGACGGCCGGTTGGTCACGGGTCAGCAGCAGGCCTCTGGCGCCGCCGCGGCGGCCCTCGTGATCGAGGCGGCGGGGAGGTGACCGTGGCCGACCGCATCGGGGTGATCGGGACCGGCAACGTCGGCGCGGCCCTCGGCCTCCGCCTTGCGGCGTCGGGCTACGAGGTGCGTTTCGGTGTCCGGGAGGGCGCCGATGTCGACGCGCTGCTCGCCCGCGCCGGCCGCCGGGCCGCCGCGGTCCCGGCCGCGGACGTCGCCGCGGGCGCCCTCGCCGTGTTCGCTGCGGTGCCCGCTCCGGCGACGGTCCCGGTCGCGATGCCGCTGCCGGACGGGACCGTGCTCGTCGACTGCACCAACCCCGTCCGGTGGGACGCGGGCCCCGTCTGGGAGCCGCCGGAGGAGGGGAGCGTCGCCCAGGCGGTCGCCGTGGCCCGCCCCGGGCTCCGGGTCGTCAAGGCCTTCAACGTCTTCGGCGCGGAGTGGCACGCCGACCCGCTCACGGCCGCCGGACCGGTCGACGTCCCGATGGCCGCCGACGACCCGGCCGCCAAGGACGTGGTCGCGGCGATCGCGAGGGCCGGCGGCTTCCACCCGGTCGACGCCGGTCCCCTGCGAAACGCACGGATCCTCGAGGCCCACGCGGTCCTGTGGATCCACCTCGCGACCGTCGGCGGGCAGGGAAGGGACTGGGCCTTCCGCCACCTCGGGCGCCCTGGTCCCGCCCGTGGGTCTGTTCGGGCACGACCCGTTGGTCCATCCTGAGCCCCGAGACGCTGCCCCAGGCTCGAGCGCACGCGCTCGCTCCGCGGGCAGAGGCACCGTCTCCCACCTCGGGGACCGGAGCGACGACATGACTCGCATGACCGTGATCTGGCTCGCGCTGACGCTCGTGGGCGCCTGTGGCGCGTCCGAAGAGGGAGGCGCCCAGACCATCACCGAAGAACCGACCGACGACACCGTCGAAGCGGCCACCCGCGCTGCCCTCGCCTGGCTCGAGCTCGTGGACGAGGGCGCCTACGGCGCGAGCTGGGACCAGGCCGCCGCCTACTTCCGCGGCGCGGTCTCGAGGGACCAGTGGGTCGAGCAAGTCCGCGGGGTGCGCGCGCCGCTCGGCGATGTGCAGCGCCGCACGCTGCGCAGCGCCACCCCCACGACCTCGCTCCCCGGCGCGCCCGATGGCGAGTACGTCGTGATCGAGTACCGGACGAGCTACGCCCACAAGGCGAGCGCCGTGGAGACCGTCACCCCGATGCGCGACCCCGACGGGAGCTTCCGCGTGAGCGGCTACTTCATCCGCTGACGATCGGTCCGACCGAGCCTGCCTTCCCAGCGCCATGGGCATCGGAGGGTAGAGTCCCCCCATGATCTTCGTCTTCGAGGTCCACGTCCGCGAGGGCTACACGGCTGACCAGTACGCCGAGGCCTGGGTCGAGGCGAGCGCGATCATCCAGCGGGCGACCGGCGCGCGGGGGACCCGGCTGCACCGGAGCCCGAACCGGCCCGATCGGCTCCTCGCGATCGCGAGCTGGGAGTCCAAAGCGCTGCGCGACGTCGCCGAGACGGCGCGGGATCCCCGCGTCCAGCGGATCATCGACGCGCAGGCCGAGCATGTGGACATCCGGGTGGGCGGTGAGTTCGACGATCCCGAGTGGGTGGTCCTGCCCGAGCAGTTCGACTGGACGGGCTGGGAGCGGCGGATCCGCGACCAGGGCGTGACCCTCGACCGCCCCCGGGGCAGCCGTCATCCGCTTCACGCCCAGATCGTGTACCCGATCGACTATGGCTACGTGAACGGCACGACCTCCGCCGATGGCGAGGAGGTCGACGTGTTCGTCGGGACGGCGGACACGGGCCTGGTCGCGGTCATCCACACCATCGACCACCGCAAGGGCGACGAAGAGGACAAGCTCCTCTGGAACTGCACGCCCGAGGAGATCTACCTCGTCAACGGCTTCCTCAACTTCGACCGGACCCGGATGCAGGGGACGCTCCTGATGCGCGAGCCGCTCGAGCGCCTCTGGGGGCGCTCGACGGGTTGAGGGTGGGCTCGACGCGGACCCGCAACGCCAAGCGGAGCCGAGGTCGAGCGGGGGTCAGGTCGGGTCGTCTACGAGCAGCTCGACTCGAAGCGCACGACCCCGAACAGTCGCTCTTGCCCCAGCCGTTGTCATCGAAGGGCTCCTCCGCGCCGAGGAGCGCGGTGTGCGTGAGTCCCGGGCGGCCCGTCGAGCGTCGCCCTCGGTTCATGGGCATCGCGTCGAGGGTGCGGCGCGGATGGACGTCCGCCGTGCGCTCGTGAGCCGACAACCGGGGCGTGGGCGTGTCCGCGTGGTGCCGGAGATCACGGACGACTGAGGTCTGCGGTGGGCCGCGAGCGTGGCTGGCCGGGCGACGGCTACTCGGTCTTGCTCGCCTTGGCCGCCTTGGCCGCCTTCGCCTCGTCGGCCGCCGCCTTCAGCTTGACCCGCAGCCGCGCCGCGTAGCCCTCCTTGTTGCTCTGCCGCACGCGGCCCACGGCCAGGGCGTCCTTCGGGACGTCCTTGGTCACGGTGGTGCCCGTCGCGACGTAGGCGTTCTCGCCCACCGTGATCGGGGCGACGAGCTGGGAGTCGCTCCCGATGAAGGCGCCCTTCTCGAGGGTGGTCACGTGCTTCTGGAAGCCGTCGTAGTTGCAGAAGATGGTGCCGGCACCGACGTTGACGCCCTCGTGGATCACGCCGTCGCCCAGGTACGCGAGGTGGTTGGCCTTGGCGCCCTCCGCCATCCGGGTCTTCTTGGTCTCCACGAAGTTGCCGACGTGGACCGAGGGGCCGAGGTCGCTCCCCGGCCGGAGGTGGCTGAAGGGGCCGACCTTCGCGCCCGGGCCGACGCGGCTCTCGAGGGCCACCGAGTAGGGCCTGAGGTGCGCGCCGGCCGCGACCTCCACGTTCTCGAGCACGCAGCCGACGTCGATGAAGGCGCCCTCGCCGACCACGGTGCGCCCGCGCAGCACCACGCCGACCTCGAGGCGCGCGTCGCGCGCGATCCGCACCTCGGCGTCGATCGACGCCCGGTCGAGGTCGGCGAAGGTCACGCCGTTGCGCGCGTGCCCGATCGCGATGCGTCGGCGCATGCGAGCGGTGGCCTCGGCGAGCTGGGCGCGGTCGTTGACGCCCAGGATGCTGGTGAAGGGCCAGTCGAGGGCCGCCGCGCCGCCGCGCTCGGCCGCCCGGGCGACGATGTCCGTCAGGTAGAGCTCGCCCTGGGCGTTGTCGTCGCTGAGGTGCTCGAGGGCCTCGCGCAGGAACGCCGCATCCGCCGCGTAGACGCCCGAGTTGATCTCGTCGATCCGCCGCTCCTCGGGCGAGGCGTCTTTGTGCTCCCGGATCCCGACGACGCGCCCATCCGCGTTGCGGAGGATCCGGCCGTAGCCGGTCGGGTCGGGCGCCCGGCAGGTCAGGACGGCGAGGGGCGCGCCGCTCGCGCGCCGCAGCGCAGCGAGGTCGCCGAGCGCCTCGGGCTCGAGGAGCGGCACGTCGCCGCACGTGATCAGGACGTCCCCGTCGAAGCCGTCGAGGGCGGGCAGGCCAGAGCGGGCCGCGTGGCCGGTGCCCCTCTGCTCGGCCTGGAGGGCGCTCGTCACACGCGCATCGAAGCGGTCGGCCAGCGCCGCCTCCACCTCCTCGCGCCCGTGGCCGAGGATCGCGACCACCTTCGCGCTGCCGGCCTCGAGCGCGGCGCCCACCGCCCAGGCGATCATCGGTCGCCCCGCGATGTCGTGGAGGACCTTGGGGAGGTCGCTCTTCATGCGGGTGCCCTTGCCGGCGGCGAGGACGAGAGTGGCGAAGGGGGCGTCGGGCATCGCGGGGCCTCAGGGCATGACGGTCGGGAGGGACTGCTGCCCCCGAAGGTAGCTCGCCACCTCGGCCAGCGACGTCAGATCGTGCACGTCCCGCTCGAGGTAGGGCACCTCGACGTACAGCTCCTCTTGCCCGGCGCGCTGGCGGAACCGGTCGGCGTTGCGGCGATCGCCGATCGCGCGGGTCCGGGCGTGGTCGAGGGCGGTGCGCATCCGCGAGAGCAGGTGCCGGGCGTCCACGGTCTCGGGGACGTGCGCCTCGAGCTCCTTCACCAGCCGCGCTTCGCCCTCTGGCGGCTCGGCGAAGAGCGGCCGCATCCCGTTGATGACGAACCCGTCCCGCTTCATGCCGGACGACTTCAGGCGCTCGGCGAAGAACAGCGCCTCGTCCATCGCCAGCGGGCTCGGGCTCGTGACGATCACGAAGGCCACCTCCGGGCTCCGCAGGGCCGCCGACACCTCCGCCGCCCGCGACTGGAAGCCGCCGAACAGCTCGTTGATGTCGGTCACGAACTCCGCGACGACGTCGAGGAACCCCGTCCCCGTGAACTTCGCGAGGCCCCGCAGGAGGAACGCCGCGCCCTTGCCCAGCTGATTGAAGGAGAAGCGCCCGGTGGTCTCGAAGGCCTGCACGAACCAGCGCATCGCGGGCGAGTCGAGCAGGTCCCCGAGGCGCTCCGGGGCGTCGAGGAAGTCCAGGGCGTTCGAGGTCGGCGGCGTGTCGAGGACGATCAGGTCGTAGCGCTCGTCCTCGCGGACCGCGTGGACCTTCTCCATCGCCATGTAGTCGCTCGTCCCGGCCAGCTGGGAGCTCAGGTAGCGGTAGACCTGGTTGGCGAGGATGCGCTCTGCGGCCTCGGGGCTCGACGCGGTGCGCTCGACCAGCTCGTCGAAGGTCCCCTTCGTGTCGAGCATCATCGCCGACAGCGTCCCGTTCATCGCGAGCCCCTGCTCCTGGAAGAGGGACTCGGGCACGACCTGCTCCTCCGTGGTCATCTCCTCGAGGCCGAGGCTGTTGGCCAGGCGCTTCGCCGGGTCGATCGTCAGGCAGAGCACGCGGCGCCCCTGCTGGGCCGCGATCAGCGCCAGCGCCGCGGCGGTGGTCGTCTTGCCGACCCCGCCGCTCCCCACCGTGACCACGACGCGGTGGGTGCTCAGGACCCCTTCGAGGCTCATCCGGCGCGTGCTCCTTCCCGCCCGCGGACGGGCTTAGCAGGCCTTGTCTAGGGTCGCCGGTCGGCTCCGGGTCCCGGCGAGCGGGTTTCTGGACCGGAATGCAGGTGTCTGTAGGATGTCATCCGACATCAGGTTACATCAGCCAGGAGTACGAGATGCCGACCGCCAACCGCCGCCTTCGCCGCAGCGAGGACCGAGAGACCGCGCTCACCTACCAGCTCGAGCACGTCCAGAACCGCGGACGCCTCGAGGCCCTCGTCCTCGCCGACGACGACGGGATCCCCCTCGCGTCGAGCGGCGACGGCGAGGTCTGCGCCGAGCTCGCGGCCGTCGCGCCCCTGCTCGGCCGTGCCCCGGCCGGCCTGCGCCTTCCCTACCTGCTCAGCGATGCCGACCTCGGCGTCCGACCGGTCACCGTGCTCGGCCAGCGCCTGCACGTCGCCTCGATCGGCGGCGGAGTGTCCCGGGACGCGCTCCTCGCCCACTCGGGGCGGGGCGTCGCGCGGATCCTGGAGAGCTGCGCCCCGACCTCCGGACCTTCGGCGTCCCGCCAGGTGACTAGCTCTCCTCGCCCTCCTCGCCCCCGTCGTCGTCCAGCTCGGAGGGCGCGCTCGCATAGGGCTGCTCGCCCTCCCGGAGGCTCCGCGTCGGCTCGGCGGGCCCGACGGGCGCGTCGCCCGCCGACGCGGCCTGGGCCGGTGCCGCCCCGGGCGTCGCCGCCTCCGCCGGGTAGAGGTGAACGTCCCGCTGCGGGAACGGGATCGAGATCCCGGCCTCGCCGAACGCGAGGTACATCTCCCTCGTGAGTCCCCAGTACACCGCCCAGTAGTCCTCGGTCTTCACCCAGGGACGCACCATGAAGTTCACGCTGGAGTCGCCCAGGCTATCGACCTTGACCAGGGGCTCGGGCTCCGGGAGGATCTCCTCGAAGCGCCCCAGGACCTCGGCGATGACCGCCTCCACCTTCGGGACGTCGTCGCCGTAGGACACGCCAAAGACGAGGTCGACCCGGCGGATCGGCTCGGCCGTGAGGTTGCGGATGTTCTCGCCCCAGATCTTGCGGTTGGGGACGATGATGGTCTGGTTGTCGAAGGTGAGCAGGGTCGTGGCCACGAGGTTCATGCGGGAGACCTTCCCGAAGGCGCCCCCCACCTCGACCACGTCGTCCACGTCGAAGGGCCGGTAGAAGAGGATCATCGCGCCCGCGGCGAAGTTGCCGAGCGAGTCCTGGAGCGCGAAGCCGATCACGAAGCCGGCGATCCCGAGGCCCGCGAGCACCGGGCCGATCTCCACGCCGATCTGGGACAGCGCGATCAGGAACCCGAAGGCGAACACCAGAAACCCGGAGATGCTCACCGCCGTGTCGAGCAGGAGCTTGGAGCGACCGGGGGTCCGCATCAGCGTGGCCCGCACCACCCGCCGCGTCACGGACGCGAGCAGGCGCGCGACCAGGAGGATGGTGAGGAAGAGGAGGACCTTGAACAGGACCGTCGGGCCCTGCTCGGCGAACCAGTCCTGGGCCTGCTCGAGCCAGCGCTGCGTCAGGCCGACCGCCACCTGGCCGTCGAGCAGGTCGGTCGTGATCTCCCCCGAGGCGTCGAGGAGCAGCGTCCGGTAGTCGCTGAGCTGGACGGTCCCCTCGCCGTCGAGGTCCGCGATGCGGTCGACCACGGTTCGCAGCGTCTCCGCCTGCGACTCGACCCGGGCGGCGAGGGCCGCCCGGGCGTTGGCGAGGGACTCGTCGTCCGGCGCCTCGGTGGCCCGGCTCGCCAGGAGCTCGCGCCGGGTCAGCGACAGCCGGAGCCGGGCCGCGACCGCCGACGCCCGGTCGTCCAGGGCCTCGAGCACGGTCCGCCGCGTCTCCTCGGTGTCGACGCCGAGCAACGCCATCGTCTCGAGGTGCTCGGCCATTCCGTCGTAGAGGCTCTCCAGGCGGGAGCGCGCGAGGGTCAGGTCGTCGTTGGCCTCGGCGAGGTCCGTGGCCTCCCCGTCGTCCGCGGCCTCGACGTCGTCGCGGGCCTCCCGGAGCTCGTCCACCTCCTCCTGTGCCTTCGCCAGGCCGTCCACGAGGCGCCCGGCGACGCGCGGGACGCTCGCCTCGAGGCTCTCGCGCATCGCCGACGTGTCCGCCTCCCCGAGCTCCTCCTGGGCCAGCAGGTTCTCGACGAGCGCGCGCAGCGTCTCGAGCGCCTCGAGCGCCTGGTCGGCGGAGGCGTGCTGGAGGACCCGCTTCTCCTCGCCCCGGGCGTCCTCGGCTTCGTCGGCCAGGCGCCGGAGCTCCTCCGCCTGGGTCCGAAGCTCGGCCTGCAGCTCGTCGGCCCGCGCGGCGAGGGCCGCGGCCTCCTCGGAGAGCGAGGCCCCCTCGCTGGCCCCCTCCTGGCCCTCCGCTGGCTCCGCGGCCTCGCCCGCCGGCGGCGGAGGCTCCTGCTGCGCCCGAGCCGGCGCCGTGAGCCCCAGCACCAGGAGCAGGCACGCGGCCGCGGCGCTCTGGACCGGCACGCCGACGCGTGCCCTGCCTTCCCTCGGTTCCGTCGTCATCCGCATTCCTCGCCCCCCGCCGGCCCACCTTGACCGTCGCGCCGAGCCTCGCGGTCGGGTTCGCGTTGGTGGCCTCGACCTAGATCCGTCACTCGCCGGCGGGGGCGTGGGTACGTGACGCGCTGCATGGCGGCCGCGACATCTCCGCAACAGCGCGCCCCGGGCGTCAGGCGGCGAGGCCGGAGCGCTCGAGCAGCGGTTGGACGTCCGGGTCCCGGCCCCGGAACGCCCGGAACAGCCGAGACGGGTCCTCGGCGTCGCCCCGAGCCAGGATCTCGCGCCGGAAGGCCTGGCCCACCTCGCGGCTGAACACGCCCTCCGCCTGGAAGCGGCTGAAGGCGTCCGCGTCCAGGACCTCGGCCCACTTGTAGCTGTAGTAGCCCGCCGCGTAGCCGACGGGGCTCGCGAAGAGATGGCCGAAGCCGCAGATCATCGCGTAGTCGTCCGGCGGCGGCACGGGCTGGAACGGGGCCATCCGGACCCGGGCATACGCGACGACCTCGCCGTCCCGGGCCGGGTCGTAGGTGGTGTGGAGCGCGAGGTCCGCGCTGGCGAAGCCGAGCTGGCGCATCATCGCGCTTGCCGCGCGGTAGGTCCGGGCCGCCGTCATCTTGCGGAACAGGGGCTCCGGGATCGGGTCGCCCGTCTCGACGTGCCGCGCGAAGAGGTCGAGGGCCTCCCGCTCCCAGGTCCAGTTCTCCATGATCTGGCTGGGGAGCTCGACGAAGTCCCACGCCACCGCGGTCCCGGCCAGCGACCGCACGTCCACCTCGCTGAGGCAGTGGTGCAGCAGGTGCCCGAACTCGTGGAACAGCGTGGAGACCTCGCCGTGGGTCAGCAGCGCCTGGTCGCCGCCGAGGGGCGGCGTGACGTTCGCGCAGAAGAGCCCCAGGTGGGGGGCGAAGGAGCCGTCGTCGCGCGGCCCGCCGGTGATGAAGGAGTTCATCCACGCCCCGCCGCGCTTGTCCTCGCGCGGGTACAGATCGACGTAGAAGCTCCCGAGCCAGCGGTCCCCATCGAGGAGGCGGTAGGCCTCGACCGCGTCGTGCCAGGCCGGCGCCTCCCACCGCGCGACGTTCACCCCGTAGAGGCGCTCCACCACCTCGAAGAGCCCGCGGAGGACGCCGTCGACCGGGAAATACGGCCGGAGCTCCTCGTCGTCGAAGTCGAAGCGCGCCTTGCGTTGCTTTTCGGCCCAGAGGCCGATGTCCCAGGGGCGGAGCCCGGACACACCCTCCCGCTCCCGGCGGAAGTCCCGGAGCTCTTCCGTCTCCCGCTCGAAGGCGGCGCGGGTCCGCTCCGCGAGGTCGTCGACGAAGCGCTGCGCCTCGCCGCCGCTCTTCGCCATGCGCTCCTCGAGCACGAAGTCGGCGAACGTCCGGTAGCCGAGCAGCGACGCCTTTTCGCGGCGGAGCTCCACGATGCGGGCGCTCAGCGGCGCGTTGTCCCTCTCGCCGCTCGAGGCCCGCGTGTTGTAGGCGCGCCACACGAGCTCCCGCACGCCCTCGTCCTCGAGGTAGGAGAGCACCGCGATCAGGCTCGGGGCCTGGAGCGTGAACCGCCAACCCGCCTTGCCCTTCTCCTCCGCCGCCTGGCGCGCGGCCTTGCGCGCGCTCTCGGGGAGCCCCTCGAGCTGGGCTTCGTCCTCCAGGATCAGCTCGAAGGCGTTGGTCTCGTCGAGGAGGTTCTGGGCGAAGCGGGTCGTGACCCTCGACAGCTCCACGTCGAGCTCCCGGAGCCGAGCTTTGCCCTCCTCGTCGAGCTCGGCCCCGTGGCGCCGGAACTCCCGCAGGGTCTTGTCGAGGAAGCGCCGCCGGGTGGCGGGAAGGGCCGCCGCCTCCTCGGTCTCGGCGAAGGCCGTCAGCGCCCGGTACAGCTCCGGGTCGAGGGGGATGCCGGCGTACAGGGCGCTGACCTTCGGCCGGACGTCGTTGTAGGCCTCCCGCAGCTCCGCGGTGGTGGCCACGGACTCGAGGTGCCCGACCACGCCCATCGCCCGCTCGAGGGGCTCCGTGGCGTCCTCCAGGGCCTTGAGGGTGCGGGCGTAGGTCCGCGGCCCGGCGTCCTCGCCGATCGCGGTGAGCGCCTGCTGGGCGCGATCGATCAGCGCGTCGATCGCGGGGCGGACGTGCTCGGCCCGGATGCGGTCGAAGGGGATGACGTAGTCGAGGTCGAGGAGCGGGTTGTCGTCGTCGGCCATGAGGTGTGAGGTGTATACCGTCGCGCCGGTCGCCCGCCATGTCGCTGTTGCCCTCCCCGATCGACGAGCTCCTGGCCCGGCCGACGCCGATCGAGGTGGTGGCCGTGGACGGCGAGGAGGGGCTCTTCCCCGCCCTGCTCGTCGCGATGGGCCTCGCGGACCGGGGGCACTCGGCCCGGGTCCGCGTCGAGGGGGCGGTGGGCGCCGGGGTCGCGCAGATCGACGCGGCGCGATCCTACCTCCGCGCGCAGCGCGTCCCCGTCTCGGTCGAGGCGGGGACGCCCGGGAGCGCACCTCTGACCGTCCTTGCCCTGGGCGGGGCCCGCCGGCTGGTCGGGGCGGAGCCACGGGTGGGCCACGGGGCGGAGCCGGACGCTCCGAAGGGGATCGCGCCTCGGCCCCCGCCGGCGCGCCGGCGCGTGGTCGCCCTGGTCGCGGCCGGCGCCGAGGCGGCCTTCGACGTGGCCCAGGACGCCGTGGACGCGGCGCTCGCCCGGCTCGTCGGCCACGGGGGCCTGCTGGGCGTCGACGCGCTCCGCCGCTTCGACCGCCTCGCGCGCACCTTCCTCGAGCTGAGCGAGGAGGTGAGCCACGCGGTCGGCCCGGAGGCCCAGAACCTGGTCGCCGACACCTTGCGGGCCGCGCTCTTCGGCCGGTCGGGGAGGGTGCCGGTCAACCTCGCGTGCCGCGATCGCCCGCCGCGCATCGGCCCCCTCACCACTTTGATCCTCTGGCTGGACCCAGTGGAGGTGTGGCCGCCCTCCGCGTGACGGGCGGGCCGTCAGTCGATGGGCCGAGCGCGCCGGACGTAGTGGACGCGGGCGGCGGGCACGGCGACCACCTCCCGCTCCGGCCAGCGGAGCGCCGTGAGGTGCCCCCCGAACACGCACCGTGTGTCGAGGCAGATCGTGTTGTTCACCCACGCCGCCTCGTCCACGTGGCAGTGGCCGTAGACCACGGCTGCCTGGCCCCGGTAGTCCTTCGCCCAGTCGACGCGCACCGGGTAGCCGAGCTCATCGGTTTCGCCCGTGGTCTCGCCGTACAGGCAGAAGCTCCGCATCGCGCTGCTGCTCTCGCCGTGGAGGCTCTCCTTCAACCCGGCGTGGGCCACGACGAGGCGGCCCCCATCGAGGATCAGGTGGGCCGGCAGGGACGCGAGGAAGCGCCGCACGCGCTCGCGGAAGGCGCCGTCGCGGCTCTCGAGCTGCTCGAGCGTCATCGCGAGGCCCCGTGGGACCCGTACGTTCCGGCCCTCGAGCTTGCGCCGGAGCTTGTCGTCGTGGTTGCCCACGACGCACCGAGCGCTCCCGGCCTCGACCATGTCCATGACGATCGCGAGGACGCCCGGCGAGTCCGGTCCGCGGTCGACCAGGTCGCCGACGAAGACCGCGCGGCGCCCGTGGGGGTGATGGAAGGGCGCGTCGCCCTGCCGCGCGTAGCCCAGGTTGCCGAGCAGCGCGACCAGCTCGTCTCGACAGCCGTGGACGTCGCCGATCAGGTCGAACGGCCCCCGGTCGTTCTCATCGGTCAAAGCGGGGCCTCTGCTTCGTCAACACGATCGTGGCTGCGGCGAGCGGCGTCACGAAGCGCAGGTCGCTCAGCACGCTCCGGTCGAGGCGGACGACCCAACGGTGCACGGCCCAGTTCGTATCCGCATGGTCGAGCCGCGTCCCGTGCTTCGAGCGGCGGGTCGTGACCGGGCTCTCGCGGGCCCAGCTCGTCGGGCCGTCCCGCCGGAGCTCCGCGTCGAAGGCGCGCAGAACGTTGTCGAGGTGCGCCGGCGGCGTTCCCTCGAAGTCGAGCTCCAGGCGCAGGCTCACGTGTCCGTCCGGCGTCCCGACATCGCTGACGTCCCGCCGGCGCGGCCGCACCCCCAGCACCGCCGGGTAGCCCCGCAGCGCGTAGGGACGGGATCGGCTCCACCGCTCCACGTGGGCGAGCCTCAGCCGGGCGAAGACCTCCAGGGCGGCGAGGAGCGCGACGATCGTGCCCGCGGCGGGAGCCAGGGCGCGCGCCAGCGTCGCGGTCATCCCGTGGTGGTCGGCCAGCGGTGCGGCGAACGCCGCGATTAGGAACGGCAGCGCCGCCCAGAGGCCGAGGGCATCGCGGTAGCCCCCGACCCAGGCGACGCTCCGGCGGGCCCGCCGCTGCGCGCCCCGGTCCTCGTCGTCCCGAGGTGCCCTCCGGACCCTCCGACTCCTCGCCGCGCGGCGCTGGCGGCTCTCCCCGGCCTCGACCAGCGCGTCGAGGCGTGCGCGGGCCCGCTCCATCGCCGTCACCCCAAGCCGCTCCGCCGCGACGGCGTCCCGCTCGACCGCGCCGGCCTCCTCCGCCGCGCGTGCCCGGAGGTCCAGCGCGCTCGCGGCCTCCCGCTCCGCCGCGGCCTCGAGCGCGCCCCGCGCCTCCGCGAGCTGCCGCCGGAGCCGCTCGAGCTCCTCGTCCCGCTCGGCCTCGCGCGAGCGCGCCGCGTCGAGCTCGCGCTGGAGCGCCTGGGCCCGCGCCGCGGCCGCGAAGTGGTCGTCACGGAAGGTCACGTCCCCAGAGTACGTCGAGCGCCGCCGGACCTCGCGACCATCGGCCCGACATTCCGTGGACGACCCCGCCCTGAGGCAGCGCTTCCTCCTGGAGGCGCGGGGGATGGCAGGGCTCTCCCATCCGGGGATCGTCACCGTCCACGACCAGGGTGGGGAGGAGGACAGGCGCCTCTGTTCACCATGCGCCTCGTTCGGGGAAGGACCCTGAGCCAGGACATCGGCGAGCTGCACGCTGGAGCAGGAAGGTGTCGGATGCGCCGGCCGCCGAAGCTACGCCGCGTAGGGGCCGACGGCGTAGGGGTCCTCGCAGCGCTGCGCCGCCTCGACCATCCCCCCCGCGCCCTGGTCCAGGAGGCGCGCCGCGAGCGCCCGACCGAGCTCGCGCGCCAGCCGGCGCCGTTCGGTGGGGGAGTCGCCATCGAGGGGGCCCCCGTTGCGCTCGCGCAGGATCCCGGTCCCGTCGACCGCGCCGACCATGCCCTCGATCTCCAGGGCTCTCCCCGCCACCGCGGCGTGGGCGGCCAGGGGCGTCGTGCAGCTCCCCTGGAGCAGCGCGAGGTAGGCGCGCTCCGCTTCCACGGCGAGGCGGGTCGTCTCGTGCTCGAGGGGGGCGAGGAGCTCGGCGAGGTCGGGGCGGTCCGTCGGCCCCTCGATGCCGAGGGCGCCCTGCCCGACGGCCGGGAGCGACACGCTGGGTGCGAGGGCGACGTGCGGCACGCTGGCGTCGAGGCCGAGGCGCTTGAGCCCGGAGTAGGCGAGCACCGCGGCCCCCACCTCGCCGGCCTCGAGCTTCTTCAGGCGCGTCCCGACGTTGCCGCGGAACACCGCGAAGCGCAGGTCGGGGCGGGCCGCGTGGAGCTGGACCGCCCGGCGCAGGGAGCTCGTCCCCACCACGGTCCCGGGCGCGAGGTCGTGCAGGCCGACGCCGTCGGTCGTGACCAGCACGTCCCGCGGGTCCTCCCGGACCGGCATCGCGACGATGTCCATCCCGTCGGCGAGGGCGTCCGGGACGTCCTTCATCGAGTGGACCGCCAGGTCTGCGTCGCCCGCGACGAGCCGCGCCTCCACCTCGTTGATGAACAGGCCCTTGCCGCCGATCGTCGCGAGGGGCTTGTCGATCACCTTGTCCCCGAGGGTGACGACGGGGACCTCCTCGACCTCGAGCCCCGGATGGGCCTCCCCGAGGCGGGCGGCCACCCAGCGGGTCTGGGCGAGGGCGAGGGGGCTGCGGCGGGTCGCGAGGCGCAGCTTCATGCCTTGCTCCGGGCGCGGACCGCGGTGACCGCGTCCGGGGCGTCCACCGCGCCCCGGGGTCGCTTCGGCGCGGCGGGCGGCTCGTCGGCCTCCTCCTCGTCCAGGGGAAACAGCCGCCGGGCGGCGTCGACGAGCTCGGCGCCCCCCGCGCCCGCGTCGGCCTTCAGCGCGCTCACAGGGTGGTGGAGGAGCTTGTTGACCATCGCGTTCACCATCCGGTCGAGGCTCGCGCGCTCCTTCGCGGAGAGGCTCTTCAAGCGGGGCAGGGTGCGCTCCAGCTCGCCCTGGAGGACCCCCCGCACGTGGGAGCGGAGCCCGACGACCACGGGCTTCACCCCGTCGGAGCGGCGCCAGTGCTCGAAGGCGAGGACCTCCCGGTCGACGAAGCGCTCCGCTCGCTCCGCTTCGCGTCGCCGGACGTCGAGGTTCTCCGCGGCCACCTTCTGGAGGTCGTCGACGTCGTACAGGAAGACGTTGTCCATCGCCCCGACCCGGGGGTCCACGTCCCGCGGCACCGCGATGTCGATGAGGAACAGCGGCCGGTGGCGTCGGCGACGCGCTACCTGGCGCATCATGTCGGCGCGGATCACGAACAGGCGCGCGCTGGTCGAGCTCACGACGACGTCGGCGAGGACGAGCTCCTCCTCGAGCTCGTCCCAGCCGCGCGCGTGCCCGTCGTTGGCCTCGGCCAGGCGATGCGCCTTGTCCTTGTTGCGGTTGAGCACGTAGAGGTCGGCGCCGTAGCGGCGCAGGTGCTTGGCCGCGGCCTCGCCCATCTCCCCCGCGCCGACGAGCAGCACCCGGCGCGCGGTGAGGTCGCCGAAGATCTTGGCCGCGAGCTCCGCCGCGACCGAGCTCACGCTGACCGAGCCGGCGGCGATGCCGGTCTGGCTGCGGACCTCCTTGGCCACCGCGAACGCGCGATGGAAGCAGCGCTCGAGCATCCCGCCGAGCCCGCCCCGGGCCTTGCTGGCCGCCACCGCCTCCTTGACCTGGCCCAGGATCTGGGGCTCGCCCACCACCATCGAGTCGAGGCTCGACGCCACCCGGAACGCGTGCCGGATCGCGTCCGCGCCGCGCCGCTCGTAGAGGAACGACCCCACCGGCTCCCCGGCCTGCGCCTCGAGCCAGGACCGGACGCGCCGCGCGGCCCCCGCCGGATCGTCGTCGGTCAGGTACACCTCGACGCGGTTGCAGGTGCTCAGCAGGAGCGCCTCGCGCACCTGACAGGTGCCGGCGAGGTCGTCGAGGCGCTGCACGAGGCCCGGGCCGCTCACCGCGAGGCGCTCCCGGAGCTCCACCGGGCTCGTCCGGTGGCTCATGCCGACCACGATCACGTCGTCGGTCATCCGTGGCCCCCGCCCCGGGCGACGTAGCCGACGAGCACCGCGATCGTGCAGAGGAAGCCGAGCATCGTCCCGATCGCGGCCTTGCGGCCTCGCCACCCGGCCGCGACCCGGAGGAGCAGGACCGCCCCGAACAGCACCCAGGCGAGGCACGCGAAGGCCTGGGTGGGGCTGATGACCGGCGCGGACGGGCTCAGCCGCACGGCCCAGAGGGTCCCCGTGACGATCCCCAGGGTCAACAGAGGAAAGCCCGTGAGCACGGCGCGCAGGCCGAGGGCGTCGAGGACGTTCAGCGACGGAAGGCGCTGGAACATGCCCCCGAGCTCCTTCCGGCGCAGCTGGCGCTCCTGGATCAGGTAGGCGATCGCCGCCGCGAAGGCGAGCCCGAACGCCGCGAGGCCGAAGCTGTTCACGCCCACGTGGATGGGGAGCATCACCGAGCGGACCGGCTCGGGCACCGGGCCCACGCTGCCCCGGAAGGCCGCCCCGAGGAAGAACAGCAGCGTCACCGGGGTGAGGAAGGCGCCCAGGACGCGCAGCCGCGGCCGCAGCCGGGCGGTCACGAGGTAGACGAGGATCATGACCAGGCTGATCAAGGCGAGCGCCTGGTGGATGTCGACGGGCGGCGGGCGGCCGTTGGTGTAGCGGTCGGCGAGGAACGCCACGTGGGCGGCGAGGAACCCGAGGTGGGCCAGAACCGCCAAGACCAGCGTCCGCGCGGCCCACGCGGCGGCCCGCTCGCTCCCCCGGGTCAGGAAGGCGACGTAGAGGCCCGACGCGACCGCGTAGGCCAGCCCGGTCAGGGCGAACAGCGGGATCAGCATCATCGTGCGCGGGAGCTCCCGGCTCCCGGTCCCCTGCATATGGGGTTGGGGGGGCTCCCGTCCATGGTCGCCTTCAGCGGCCCCCGACCAGGCGGCCGAGGTCGTCGTCCGGCCCGGGGCCGCCGCCGCCGCCCTCCTCGGCCGGCAAGAGCGTCGCGGTGAAGCCCTCCACGACCTCGTAGGCGCTCTCGCCGTGGATCACGCTGTCGGCATAGTGCTCGGCGCCGAGCTCGCCGATCTGGGCCAGGTCCTTCACGCGCCCCACCAGCTTGGCCTCGTCCGCCCCGCCCGCGACCTCGGCCTTGAAGCGCACGGCGGTGGTGAGGGCGAGGCGGACGCCCTCCGGCTTGGTCACCAGGATCTCCCCCTGCACCTCGACCCGGTCCTCCGAGAGCCAGAGGTCGAGCACGTGCTGGGGAATGAACAGACGATTGGCCGTCATTTCGCCCAGGTAGGGTAACGTCTGGGGGTCCCGGAGGTCACGTCTCGGCCGATTGACACCGGGGGGGCACCTCCCTAGGTTCCCGCACAGTCGAGGAGAAGAGACACATGGCAGGCAAGAACGTCGACGCGGTCAACGCCCTCAACTTCGAAGAGGCGGTCCTCGGGAGCCAGACCCCGGTCCTCGTGGACTTCACGGCGACCTGGTGCTCGCCGTGCCGCGCGCTCGCCCCCCTGGTCGACCAGATCGCGGACGAGTACGTGGGCCGCGCGAAGGTCGTGAAGGTCGACATCGACGACAGCCCGACCACGGCGCGCAAGTACGGCATCCGTGCCGTGCCGACGGTCATGGTCTTCAAGGCGGGCGAGGTCGTGGCCCAGCAGGCCGGCCTGGCACCGAAGACCGTGCTCGCGTCGATGCTCGACCGCAACCTCTGAGCGGGCCGGCGGAAGCCGGCCGCGCCGGGTCGTTGCCCGACGTCGTCGACGCCTTCCTCCTCACGCAGCAGTGGCGCGACGGACGCCGCGGGGTCGACCTCACGTTGTGGGGGGTCGGCCTGGATGGACCCGTCCGCGTCGACGTGCGTGGGGAGGCCGCGAGCTGCTTCGTGCCGCACGGCACCTCCGTGCCCATCGGGAGCGTGGCCCCGACCGACCTCACGGACCTGGCCGGGGAGCCGGTGGACCGCTGGTCGGTCGGGAGCCGGGCCGCGCTCCGGCGCGCCGCCGACGAGCTCCGCGCGCGGGGCACGTTCCCGCTCGAGTCGGACGTCAAGCCGAGCGCCCGCTACCTCCAGGGCCGCGGCGTCACGGGGGCGATCCGCGTCCGGGGCCGGGCGAGGCGGACGCGGCGGCACCTCGCGTTCCGCGACCCCGTGGTCGAGGCGGTGGACCTCGCGCCGCCGGCGCTCCGGGTCCTGAGCTTCGACATCGAGACCGACGGTCCCGACGGAGCCCTCCTCAGCATCGCCTACCAGACGCGGGAGGAGGAGGGCGTCTGCATGGTGGGCGAGGGCCCGGCGGTGTCCGGCGTCGCCTTCCTCGGCCCCGACGAGGCCTCCGTCCTCCGGGCCTTCCTCGCCGCGGTCGACCGGATCGACCCGGACGTGCTCGTCGGCTGGAACTGCATCGAGTTCGATCTGCGGGTCCTCGAGGCCCTCGCCGCGCGGTGCCGCGTCCCGTTCACCCTGGGGCGGGCCGGCGGCCGGGCGACCGTGCTCAGCCCCCGGACGAGCGCGCAGCCCTACGTGGCGCGGGTGCCGGGGCGGGTGGTGGTGGACGGCATCGCGGCCCTCCGCAACGCGACCTGGTCCTTCGAGAGCTTCGCCCTCGAGCACGTCGCGCGCCGCCTGCTCGGCCGCGGCAAGGCGATCCGTGACCCGCACGGCGACCGCGTGGCGGAGATCCGCCGGCTCTACCACGAGGACAAGGCCGGCCTGGCCGCCTACAACCTCCAGGACTGTCGGCTCGTGCTCGACATCCTGGACCGGGCGCACCTCATCGCCTACCTCGTCGAGCGCCAGCGCCTGACCGGGCTGCCGATGGACCGGATCGGCGGCGCGGTGGCCGCCTTCGACAACCTCTACCTGCCGCGCCTCCACGCCCACGGCCACGTGGCGCCGGACGTGGGCCGCCGGCTCGACGCCGCGCCGAGCCCCGGCGGCGACGTGATGGAGTCGACGCCGGGCCTCTACGAGAACGTCCTCGTCCTCGACTTCAAGAGCCTGTACCCGAGCATCATCCGGACGTTCGGCATCGACCCGATGGGGCTCGCGTTCCCGGGCGACGACCCAGTCCCCGGCTTCCTCGGCGCGACGTTCCACCGGGAGCGCCACATCCTGCCAGGCCTGATCGAGACCCTGTGGGCGGCGCGGGACCGGGCGAAGGCGCGCGGGGACGAGGCCGCGTCACGGGCGCTCAAGATCCAGATGAACTCTTTCTACGGCGTGCTCGGGACGCCGGGGTGCCGCTTCTTCGACCCGCGCTTGGCGACCTCGATCACCCGCCGGGGCCACGAGATCCTCCTGCGGAGCCGACGCTTCATCGAGGAGCGCGGCCTGGAGGTGATCTACGGCGACACGGACTCCCTGTTCGTGCTGCTCGGGGCGGGGCCGACGCCGGGCGAGGCCAAGGCGCGCGGGGAGGAGGTGGCCGTCCAGCTCAACGCGTTCTGGCGGGGCGAGCTCGCGTCGACGCTCCGGGTCGAGAGCGCGCTCGAGCTCCGCTTCGAGACCCACTTCCGGCGCTTCTTCATGCCGACCCTGCGCGACAGCGAGCACGGCACGAAGAAGCGCTACGCCGGGCTCGTGGAGAGGGACGGGTCGCTCCGGGTCGTGATGCGCGGCCTCGAGGCAGTGCGCACCGACCAGACGCCGCTCGCCCGCCGCTTCCAGCGGGAGCTCTACCGCCGGGTGTTCCTCGACGAGCCCTACGCGGGCTTCATCCGCGAGGTCTCGGACGACCTGTTCGCGGGTCGCCTCGACGACGAGCTGATCTACCGGAAGCGCCTGCGGCGCGACCTCGACGAGTACACCCACCACGTGCCACCGCACGTGGCGGCCGCCCGGCGGCTGCCCACCCCGGTCCGCACCGTCGAGTACGTGATGACGACGCAGGGGCCCGAGCCCGTCGGCTACGTGAGCCACCCGCTCGACTACCGTCATTACCTCGACCGGCAGCTCGCCCCCGCGGCCGAGGCTCTGCTCTCCGCGCTCGGCGAGCGCTTCGAGCGCCTGGGCGGCCGCCAGCTCAGCCTGTTCTGACCGGCGGGACCGGTGCGTGTCAGCGCCCGGTGCTGCCGAAGCCGCCCTCGCCCCGCCCGCTCGGCGGCAGCGCCTCGCCCTCGTCCAGCACCGTCGGGCGCACGGTCCGCACCGGCGCGACGACCAGCTGGGCGATCCGGTCGCCGCTCCTCAGCGTGACCGGCTCGTCGCCGAGGTGAACGAGGAGCACCTGGAGCTCGCCCCGGTAGTCCTCGTCGATCGTCCCGGGGCTGTTCAGCACCGTGATCCCGTCGCGAAGGGCGAGACCGCTCCGCGGGCGCACCTGCCCCTCGTGGCCGGGGGGCAGCGCGATCGCCCAGCCCGTCGGGACGCGGACCCGGTCGCCGGGGCTCAGGGTCAGCGGCTCCTCGAGGCACGCGCTCAGGTCGAGGCCCGCCGCGCCCGCCGTGGCGTAGCGCGGCAGGACCGCGTTCGGCCGGAGCCGCGCCAGCCGCAGCTCCGGCGGGGGGTCAGCCCTCGTTGGCATTCTCGCTGCCGCGACGCCGCCGGCGCGGGCGGCGCCGGCTGCGGCGAGCCCCGTCGCCGTTCTCGACGCGGTCGTCGTCGTCACGCCCGCTCGGACGCTCCTCGAGGTCGTCGTCGAGGTCGTCGCGCGCGGCGGCGCGCCGACGCGGGCGGTCGTCGTCGTCGACGTCGTCATCCACGTCCCGGGCGGGTCGGCGGCGCGCGCGCCCCACGTCCCGGTCGTCGTCCCGATCCCGGGCGCTCCTGCGTCGGGGCCGGTCCTCGACGTCGCGCTCGGGCTCGTCGTCGTCGCGGTCGCGCGTCCGGGGCTCGTCCTCGTCGCCGCGCCCTCGACCCCGGCGGCCCTCCCGACGATCGTCGTCCCGGGTCCGCCGGGGGCGATCGTCGTCGTCTCGGCTCCGGGACCGACCCCTGCGGCCCTCGTCGTCGCGCGCCCGCCCGCGGGGCTCGTCGTCGTCGCGCGACCGGCTCCGGGGCCGCCGCTCGTCGTCGTCCCGGCCTCGGGATCGACCCTTGCGGCCCTCGTCGTCCCGGCTCCGGCCCCGGTCTCGGTCCCGATCTCGGTCCCGATCTCGGTCCCGGTCCCGGTCCCGGGGACGGTCGTCCCGGTCGCGTCCGCGGCGCTCCCGTTCCCGCGGCCGGCCTCGGCCCCGCTCTCCTCGCTCGCCCCGGTCCCCGCGGTCGCGCGGCCGCCGCTCCTCCCGCTCCTCGTGCCCCTCCGGCTTCGGGAGCAGGACCTTGCGGCTCAGGCGCACCCGGCCCTCGCCGTCGATGTCGGTGACCTGGACCTCGATCTCGTCGCCCAGGTTCATGATGTCCTCGGTCTTGTCGACGTGCTCCCACGCGAAGTCCGAGATGTGGCAGAGCCCGTCGGTGCCCGGCATGATCTCGAGGAAGGCGCCGTACGGCTCCACCCGCTTGACCTTGCCCTTGTAGGTCTTGCCGATCTCCGGCTCCTCGGTCAGGCCCCGGATCAGGTCGAGGGCCTTCTCCACCGCGTCCGAGTCGGCGCTCGCGACGTGGATCGAGCCGTCGTCCTCGATGTCGATGCTCGCGCCCGTCTGCTCGGTGATCGCCTTGATCATCTTGCCGCCCGGGCCGATCACGAGGCGGATCTGGTCGGGCTTGACCTTGATGGTGGTGATCCGGGGCGCGTAGCGGCTGAGCTCCTCGCGCGGGGCCGGGATGGCCTTGAGCATCTCGGCGAGGATGTGGAGCCGCGCCTCGCGCGCCTGGTCGAGCGCGGAGCTCATGATGTCCTTCGACAGCCCGGCGATCTTGATGTCCATCTGGATCGCGGTGACCCCCTTGCGGGTGCCGCAGACCTTGAAGTCCATGTCGCCGAGGTGGTCCTCGTCGCCGAGGATGTCCGTGAGGACCGCGTAGGCGTCGCCCTCCTTGATCAGGCCCATCGCCACGCCGGCCACCGGCGCGGTGACCGGGACGCCGGCGTCCATCAGCGCGAGGGACCCGCCGCAGACCGACGCCATGGACGAGCTGCCGTTCGACTCGGTGATCTCGCTGACGACCCGGAGCGTGTAGGGGAAGTCGTCCTTGCTCGGGATCAAGCCCTCGAGCGCGCGCTCCGCGAGGTTGCCGTGGCCGATCTCCCGGCGCCCCGGCCCGCGCAGCGGCCTGGTCTCGCCCACGGAGTAGGGCGGGAAGTTGTAGTGCAGGAGGAAGCGCTTCCAGGTGTCCCCGGTCAGCAGATCGAGGCGCTGCTCATCGCTGGTGGTGCCGAGGGTCGCGGTCACCACGGCCTGGGTCTCGCCCCGCGTGAACAGCGCGGAGCCGTGGACGCGGGGCAGGAACCCGACGTCGATCGCGATCGGCCGCACCGTGGTGAAGTCCCGGCCGTCCACGCGCCGCTTCTCCTCGAGGACCTGGGCGCGCATCGTGTCGTAGCGGAGCTTCTCGAAGGCTCCCTTGATGTCCTTCTCCTGCTCCGGGAACTCCTCGACGAGGGCCTCGACGGCCGCCCTCTTCGCGGCCCGGAACGTGTCGTAGCGCTCGTGCTTCTCCTGGATGTTGCAGGCGTCCTTCACGGAGCCCGTCGAGACCTCCGCGACGCGGGAGCTCACCTCGGCCGGGACCGCCGGCGGCTCGAACGCCCACTTCTCCTTGCCGGTGGCGTCGCGCAGCTGGCGGATCAGCGTGATCGCGGGCTGGATGGCCTCCTTGCCGAAGTAGAGGGCCTCGACCAGCTCGTCCTCGGGCAGCTCCTTGGCCTCGCCCTCCACCATGACGATCGCGTCCTCGCTGGCCGCGAGGATGATGTCGCAGTCGCTCTCCTCGAGCTCGGCGTAGGTCGGGTTCGCGATCCAGCGGCCGTCGACCCGGCCGACCCGGAGGCCACCGATCGGGCCGTCCCAGGGGATGGGGCTGATGTGGAGCGCCGCGGAGGCGCCGAGCAGCGCGAGCACGTCCGTCGGCGTGTCCTGGTCGTGGGACAGGACGGTCGCGATGACCTGGATGTCGTTGCGGTAGCCGTCGGGGAACAGGGGGCGGCACGGCCGGTCGATCAGGCGCGACGTCAGGATCTCGTGGGACCTCAGCCGGCCCTCGCGCTTGAAGAAGCCGCCCGGGATGCGGCCCGCGGCGTAGGTCTTCTCCTGGTAGTCGACGCTCAGGGGCATGAAGTCGATGCCGGGGCGCGGCTCCCTGCTCCCTGTGGCGGTCACGAGCACCACGGACTCGGCGCTCGTCAGGAGCACCGCGCCGCCTGCCTGCTTGGCGACGCGGCCCGTCTCCAGTGTGACCTCGCGGTCTCCGACCTGGACGCTTTCTCGAATGATCATGAGCTCTCTCTCTCCTGGGATGAGGCCCGACGGGGAGAGGGCTCGGTCCTCGGTTCCAACCCTGGCGCCGCGGCCAGGGCTCGAATCGAAGTCCGAACGGCGTTCTCCCGGAGGGGGCCTTCGGTGGGGGGTACGGAACAACGAATCGAGGCCGCCCGGGTGCCGGACGGCCTCGTGGAATCCTCATGGGGTTCGGTGGTGGACGACGTGCACGGTCGCTGGTCGGCGGGCGGTTCGGGCCGGGTCCACGTGTCGCTTCGCCCCGTGCTCGGCCTACTTCCGGATGCCGAGCGCGCCGATCACCTTGCGGTAGCGGTCGATGTCGCTGCGCTTGAGGTAATCGAGGAGCCGACGCCGCTGACTGACGAGCTGGAGGAGCCCCCGACGCGAGTGGTGGTCCTTCTGGTGGGTCTGGAAGTGCCCCGTCAGGTACTGGATCCGCTCCGTGAGGAGGGCGATCTGCACTTCGGGGGACCCCGTGTCCCGGTCATGCTGACGGAACTGGCTGATCAGCTCCGTCTTCTTCTCCGCCGTCAACGCCATCTCGGTACTCGTCGTGTGACTCTCGTGAATCCTAGCGCGTGCCCTCGAAACCCGGGCCGTGGGCTCGTTCGGGCCCGCTCCGGGGAGCCGAGCGGCTCCGTCCGGCGCGTCGTTCCCTGGCCGGGCTCTCCCCGCCCATCCTGGCCGGGGCTCCGCCAAGAGGCGGGGGCCCGTGGGCGCCGCCCGTCGCAGAGCCGGCGGAGTATGACAGGCGCGACCCCTCGGTCAAGCCCGTTCGGTCGCTGGCTGCGCCGCCCGCGTGGCTGCTCCGCCCGGCCCGATCCCCGTCGACGTCGAATCGCTGTCACACGCTTGACCCTCAGGAAGGTGAGCGGTAGCTCACTGCCCTAAACGCGGGGGAGGACGGGAGCGATCGGTCTCCCCCCACCCGGATCGGAGCTAGCGATGAACAAGTGGTGGATCTTAGTCTGCAGCGCAGCCCTGGCGCTCGGCTGCGGAAGCTCGGGCACCGACATGGGCCCGGACGACGAGGATGGGGGCGCGGAGCCGTCCGACATGGGGGAGGGCTCGCCGCTCTGCGCCAGCGCGGCCGACGGGATCGAGTTCCCGGTCCTCATGGCGTTCGATGGGGAGAGCATGGTGGCCCCGGACCTCAGCACGCGCGGGACCCGGACGGCGCCGGAGGCGGCGGAGGGCACCGAGGACGTCCAGTTCACGCTGGCCGCCGTCGACTTCTTCGACGAGGTTCCGGTCCAGGGACTGATGATCGAGTTCTTCAACGACAACGACATCCCCGTGGGCGGCACGGCGTGCACCGTCGAGAACGGCTGCCAGTCCGGCACGAGCGGGGGGGATGGGACCCTGCAGGTGATGGCCACCCCCGGCGAGTGGTACGCCTACCGGATCCTCGAGGGGGAGGGCACTCGGGAGGGCCAGCCCGCGGCCGACGACTACGCCCCGGTCCAGCAGATCAACGAACTGGCCGAGGAGGGCTCCCCGGGGGTCCTCGCCGCCGTCCGCCAGGACACGATCAGCCTGATCGCCAACCTGCTCAGCGTGCAGCGGCAGCCGGGCACCACCAGCATCAGCGGTATCGCGGAGGACGCGGCGGGCAACGAACTGGTCGGGGTGCGCCTCCAGATCTTCGACGCGGACGGCCGGATCATGTTCGGCGCCGGGCCGACCGACACGCAGGACTTTTACTTCGTGGAGGAGTTCCCGAACGCCGGTCAGGACACGACCAGCCCGGACGGTCTCTACGGCGCCTTCAACCTCCCGCAGCCGAGCGATGGGCTCCTCACCGTGGTCACCTGCGGCGTCGAGAGCGCGGGGGCCCCCCCGACGGTGATCGGGTGCGAGCAGATCCGGGGCGAGGAGGACGGCATCAGCGTCGTGAACGTCGGGCCGCTCCGCGCGGACGGGCCGGCGCTCTGCCTGTGATCCGAGCGGGGTCCCTGGGTCGCTAGCTCGCGCCCCGGCTGGCCCGGGAGGCGTCCTCCTCCCGCGCTTCGACGCGGGTCCGGCCTCCCGGGCCCGCGTCGTCCGTTAACCCGCCGCCGCCCGCGCGAACAGGTCCCCCTGGCGTTCCGGGAGGGCCAGGTCGGCGCCGAGGACCCGCCCGGCCAGGGCGACGCCGCTGAGGTAGGCCGCCTCCACCTTGGCCCCGAGGCAGAAGTCGCCGGCGACACCGAGGCCCAGCGCCGGATCGAAGAGGCAGTCCTCGCCGACCGCCTCGATCGTGCGCGCGTAGCGCCAGCGGTGGGCCACCGCCTGGACGGGGGCGGGTGCATCGAAGCGCTGGCGGAACGCGCCGACCAGCGCAGCGGCGACCGCCTCCGCCTCGTCGTCGAGGTGGGCCTCGCTCCAGGTCGGCGTCGCGTGGAGCACCCAGGTGGCTCGCTCCCCCCGGCCGCGTCTCGCGCCATCCTGGGCCAGCCACGCCAGCGGTCCCCCGTCGGCCACGCGCGCGCCGGTGAAGGCGGCCTCGATGCGGTCCCCGAACGTCGCCATCACCGCCCAGCACGGCGCCAGCCGCGCAGCGTCGACCCGCGCCCGCAGCGTCGACGCCTCCTCTGGCAGCAGCGCTGCGGTCTGCGGCGCGGGCGCGGTCAGGATGACCAGGTCGAAGGTGCCCAGGCTGTCCCCGTCCGTGGACCGCAGGACCCATCGGCCGCCCTCCGACGCGTCGAGGGGCGCGACGTGGACCGAGGTGCGCACGGTGAGGTCCGCGGCGAGGTGCTCGGGCAGCGCGCGCATCCGAGGGCTCCCGACGTAGCGCGGGCTGGCCGGCTCCTCCCGGGTGATGCCGTCCTCGGCGATCCGGGCGAAGGGCCCGGACCACGGGGCCAGGACGCCTCGATGCGCCCAGGCCTCGACCGCCCGCCGGAACCGCGGGTCTCGCGCGGTCAGGTACTGCGCGCCGTGATCGAAGGTGGCGCCGCCCCCGGCCTGGCGCGTGGCCATCCGGCCGCCGACCCGGCGGCCTTTGTCGAACACCGCCACCGGGATGCCGTGGTCGACGAGCGTGCGCGCGCAGGCCAGGCCCGCCACGCCGGCGCCCACGACCGCGACCCGGGGCGGGTCGGAGCGCGAGGGCCGTCGCACGAGGCGCTCGTAGCGCGACAGATCGAAGCGGCGGGCATGGGCCTCGGTCGATCTCGAGCGGACGCGCCCGAGGAGCGCCGTCTCGCCGAAGGGCCGGTCGAACAGGCCATAGCACCAGAGGATGCCGCCATAGGAGGCCGGGTCCCGGCCGTCGAGGGCGTAGCGGTGGTTCAGGTCGATCGTCAGCGCCAGCGCCCGCGCGGGCGTGGCCGCCCAGCGCGAGAGGGCCTTGCCCCAGGTCATCCGGACGTTGTTGTGGAGCTCGCCGTGGCTCAGCAGCGAGCGCTGCGCTGCATCCCAGAGGCGGTCCCCCGTCTTCCCGCGGGCGAGCGTCTCGTGGTCGAGGTCCTCCCGGTCGTCGTGGCGGTGGGCCTCGAGCGTCTGCCGAGCCCAGCCGGGCACCGCCTCCAGGGTCTCGTGGGACGGGCGGTGATAGCAGAAGGCGTAGGCGAGCTCCCGCCAGGTCAGGAGCTCGTCGAGGTACTTGCGGGCTCCCTTCGACCCGTCCGCGGCGGCCTCCCGCGCCAAGCGCAGCGGGCTGACCATGCCGTAGTGCAGGTAGGGGCTCATCCGGCTGACCCCGTTCGGCTGGGTGGGGTCGTTGCGGGTCCGGTCGTAGCGGCGAAGGCGGCCCTCCGCGACGAAGGCGTGCCAGCGCGCGTAGCCGGCCCGCGTGCCGCCGGGCGTCGCGGGGACGGGGCCGACCCCGTGGTCGATCGCGCACTCCGCCACGAGGTCGGGCACGTGGGCCTCGGTCAGGTCGACCGGCACGAACGGCAGGTCCGGGAGGAACGGCCGCTCCGGGTCCGGCTGCTCCTTCCAGCGCTCCTGCACCCGGACGTCCCACTCGCGCTCCATCGCGTCCCGGAACGCGTAGGCGCGCTTGGGCGGGGTCGTGAGCCGCATCGGCGCGACGCAGGCCGTGTCGACCGCCAGGACCGGCACCTCGGCGCGCTCCGCCAGCGCCCGCGTCCATCCGAAGAGGGGCTCGACCGGCATGTCCTCGGTGACCACCAGGCCGGCCGCGCCGGCGAGGGTCAGGAGGTGCGGACCGCGATGCCCGGGCCGCTCGAGGTGAAAGGCCGTCCCGATCGACCGGGCACGGAGCTCCCGCGCCACGTCCCTCGCCCCCTCCAGGATGAACGTGTGGTGGCGGTCCGACGCGTAGGGGTAGCGCTCGCTGAGGGCGTGGTAGACGAACGCCTCGACCCCGAGCTGCGCGGCGAGCGCGAGCGCGACGTCGAGGGCCGGGTTCTCGTGGGCTCGGACCGCGGTGCGCATCCAGTAGAGGACGAAGGCGGGCCGGCGGTCGGGGGACGGGCCGAACGGGCGGATGCGCTCCCGGAGCCGCTCCGGCAGCGCGTCGAGGTCGACGGGCATGGGCTCACGCTAGGGTCGGTCGGCGGTAGCGGTGGGCCGGGCACCGCAAGGGCCACGCTGCTCCTCGTGTGCGAGCCGTTCCCCGCAAGGCGTGGGGCTCGACGTCTCCGGACGCCGGGCCGGACGCGAGCACGAGACGTCCCGCGTCGACCTCCGCGGCGTCGACCTCCGAGCGCGGGAGTGCTAGTCCGATGGGGCTCGCGCGGGGCGCGGTCACCGACGACCGCTGAGAAGCACCCGTGGAACCTGATCCGGTTCGAACCGGCGGAGGGAACGCGAGCGAGCGTCGCGGCCCGGCCGGGGCGTTCCCTCCGCGCGCGCTATCCAGGAGGCGAACGCCATGAGCAGCCACGACGGGCCGACCACCGCTACCTACCGGCTCCCGCTCCACGGGGCGTCCGACCCCTCGTCGACGGGCGCGGGCACCACCCCGGGGTCCTTCGCGCTCCGCGCCGACGTGGGGGGGGCCCTCGCCTTCGCCTCCCCCGACACGCCGGGCATGCCTGCCCCGAGCGACCGCACGGCCTGGGACTTCCTGCCCCAGGGCTGGACCCGGGGCGACGACGGGTTTGCCGTCGCGCCGGAGGGCTTCGTGCCGGTCACCCAGCTCGAGCACGCGCGCCTCGGCACCGTGACCGCCGAGATGAAGCGCGTGGCCGAGCGCGAGCCGCACCTCGGCCCCGAGGACGTGCGGGACGAGGTGGCTGCGGGCCGGATGATCATCCCGGCCAACAAGGTGCATCTCGGCTACCGGCTCGACCCGATGGCGATCGGTCGCGCGTCGAGGACCAAGGTCAACGCCAACATGGGCGCGTCGCCGGTGAGCTCCGGGACCGACGAGGAGGTCGAGAAGCTCCACTGGGCCGAGCGCTGGGGCGCCGACACCGTGATGGACCTGTCGACCGGCGGCGACCTCGACGCCACGCGGGAGGCGATCGTCCAACACAGCCGGGTTCCGATCGGGACGGTACCGATCTACTCGATGATCGTCGGCCGGTCGCTGGAGGCGCTCGACCTCGACGTCATCCTCGCGACGCTCCGGCATCAGGCCGCCCAGGGCGTCGACTACTTCACCGTCCACGCGGGGATCCTGCGCGAGCACCTGCCCCTGGTCCGGAACCGGCTGATCGGCATCGTCTCGCGGGGCGGCTCCCTGCTGGCGAAGTGGATGATCCACCAGGACGCCCAGAACCCCATGTACGACGGCTTCGACGCGATGTGCGCGGTGATGCGGGCTTACGACGTGTCCTTCTCCCTCGGCGACGGCCTACGACCCGGAGGCCTGGCGGACGCCACCGACGCGGCCCAGCTCGCCGAGCTCGAGACGCTCGGCGAGCTCACGGAGCGCGCCTGGCGCAACGGATGCCAGGTGATGGTGGAGGGCCCCGGCCACATCCCCCTCGACCAGATCGAGCTGAACATGAAGCTCCAGCGCCGCCTCTGTCATGGCGCCCCGTTCTACGTCCTCGGGCCGCTCGTGACCGACGTCTTCCCCGGCTACGACCACATCACGAGCGCGATCGGCGCCACGAACGCCGCGTACCATGGCGCAGCGATGCTCTGCTACGTGACGCCGAAGGAGCACGTCGGGCTCCCGAAGAAGGACGACGTCAAGCAGGGATGCGTCGCCTACCGGATCGCCGCCCACGCCGCGGACGTGGCGCTCGGCATCCCGGGGACCCGGGACTGGGACGACGACCTCACGCGCGCCCGGGCCGCCCTGAACTGGGAGAAGCACTTCGACCTCGCCTTCGATGGCGACACCGCGCGGGCCCTCCACGACGAGGACCTCGACGTCGACACCGACTTCTGCGCCATGTGCGGCCACGACTGGTGCTCCGTTCGCATCTCGAAGGAGATCGTCGAGTTCGAGAGCGGCAAGGCGGAGGGCTTCGATCGGGGCCGCGTGACGAGGTCGCCGGCCCTCACCGAGGAGCAGCGCGCGATCCTGGAGGCGCGGGGCGTCGTCAGCCCGGAGCGGCTCGTGGCCCTCGCCACGAAGACCAGGAAGGCCGTGGGCGCCGAGGCGGGCGCCCGGGCGGCGTGCCACAGCGACCTCCTCGACGCCGACGACGCCCGCGATGTGCAGGAGCAGCGCCTGGGCGGGTCGCCGGCCGTCTGACCCCGGCTCGTGGCACGAGCTGGATGCTCTTACCTGGGGGAGCAGCGCCTGGCGGGTCGCCGGCCGTCTGACCCACGTGGCGGCTGGGCGCGGGCCGCCTCGGCGACCGCCGCCACAAGCGACCGGCGCCGGGGCGCGGATGGGGCGGCTCGCGCCTCCGCCGCGCTGCACCCGCTCTCGAGACGGAGCACCTCCTCGAGGTGGTGGACGACCGGCTTCGCTGAGGGAGACGAGACGCCACGCTGCCCTGCCCGGGTATGGCCGCAGCGACGGGTCAGGCGGACTAGGCTCATCTCACGGATCGAACGGCTCCACCACCTCACCCAGGTCCGGCGACGGTAGGGCCGTCGCCTCGACGATGACGCCGTTGTCGACGTACACGACGTTCTGCCGAAGCGTCTCCACGGGGAAGCCCGGGTCTTGGAGACACACCGCGATCGGATGGTCACGCACGAGGCCATCGGTCACCTGGAAGCGGCTGCCTCCGGTTATCTGAAATCCGCAGACAACCGCGCCGGCCAGCTCGAAGCGATTCAGCTCGACGTCCGCGCCGTCGTAGGCGCCGAGGTTGACGCCCGGGACCCTCCCGGTGCACTCCGGGCGGCAGGCCGCTTCCATCGTATCTCGAATGACGAGGTCATCCGCTTCGAGTGTTCCTGGAGAGTTGATCGACACGCCAAGCTCACGGTTGCGCTCGAGCAGGCTTCGGCGCAGCTCCACCTGGGACTCACCCTGTACCTCGAGGCCAAAGCCCCATGCGCCGTCGCTGTCCTGCGGGAGCGTCTCGCGGATCAGGAGATCCTCGAGCGCAGCGCGCGAGCGCGCTCCGGCTACGGACACGCCGACGTCGCGATTGCGCTCGAAATGGCCGCGCCGGAGCGATGCGTGTGCGCCGAACTGCACGGCCAACCCGCGTCCCGCGTGGCCGGTGCTCTCCCGCGGGAGGGTGTCTCGGACCGCGAGGTCCTCCATCACGGCCTCGGTGCCGTCGGTGGCTGCGATCAGGGCGACGTCGCGGTTGCGCTCGAACAGGCCGTGCGTGAGCTCCACCCGCGCGCCTTCCTGGACGCCCAGCCCTCGCCCGAGGATCCCGTCGCGCTCCTGCGCGAGGGTGTCGCGGACCACGAGGTCCCGCAGCACCGCCTCCGTACCGTCCCCACGGACGAACACACCAAGAGAGCGGTTGCGCTCCACCAGAGCACGTCGAAGCTCCACGCGAGCGCCACCCTCCACCTGAAGCCCTTGCCCGAGGACGCGCTCGGCCTCCTGGGAGAGCGTGTCGCGGATCACGAGATCCTCGAGCTGCGTCAGCGAGTCGCCAAGGCGGATCAAGACGCCAAAGGAGCGACTACGCTCGAGCAGCGCCCGGCGGAGCTGGACCCGCGCGTCGCCCTGCACGCCCAAGGCCCATCCCGAGGTCCCGTCGTTCTCCTGCGCCAGCGTGTCGCGGACCACGAGGTCCTCGAGCACGGCCTCCGTGCCTTCGCCGTCGACCAGCACGCAGACATCACGGTTGCGCTCGAACAGGGCGCGGCGGATCTCCACCCGTGCGCCGAACTCCACGCTCACGCCTCGGCCGAACTCGTTCGCTGCGTCCTGGCTGAGCGTGTCGCGGACCACCAGATCCTCGAGGGAGGCATCCGTCGCCTCTCCGGCCACGATCACGGCGGCCTCGCGGTTGCGCTCGAAGACGGCGCGACGGACATGCGCTCTCGCGTTGCGGATCACGCCGAGGGCCACTCCGCCCAAGCCCTGGCTCTCTTGCGCGAGCGTATCCCGGACCACCAGGTCCTCGAGCAGCGCGACGGTCCCCTCGTCGAACGCCAAGACGCCGCCCTCGCGGTTGCGCTCGATCACGCCGCGGCGAAGCGACAGCTGTGCCCCTCCCCGCGCGTCGAGCCCCCAACCGAACATCCCTCCCTCGGCGCTCGCGGTGTCCTGGATCGTGACTGTACGCGCCGAGAGCGAGGCCCCTGCGTCGACCTGGAGCGCGGCGCGCGGATCGCCGGTCACCTCTCGAAAGCGCACGCCCTCCACGTGGACCACCTCCCCCGGGTTCTGGACGAGCAATCCGGCCACCGGGGCAGGCCCCACCGTGACGTCCTCGATGCGGATCGTCTCACCGTGCTCCGGCACGTGAAGGACCGCGGGCAACGTCGCGTCGTCGGACGTTCTCAGTCGAGTCTCGAGCGCGCATAGACCTCGAAGCGACACGCCATCGGGCCACCCTCGCTCGACGGTGTAGGTCCCGCTCGCGAGCGCCAGCGTGTCGCCCGGGCGCGCAGCGTCGAGCCCCGCTGCGAGCGCTACGAACGGCGCCTCCTCGCTGCCGTCGCCGCCGCCGGCGGCGGACGCGTCCACGAAGATGACCGCGTCAGCGTCGAGGTCGGCTACGGTGGGAAAGGGGCCCTGGTCACACGAGTGGCCGATCGGCGCACAGGCCGCCTCCCCGGGGAAGTGCGCTTCCCCCTGAGGGCAAACGAGAGAGCCGCCGGGCGGGTAAGGGTCGCAGGTCGTCACGCCGCCCTCGGTCACCTCGCGCCACCCGTCGGGGCATGGCCAGACGATCGGCGGTACGCCGTCGTCCAACCAGGGGATGTCGGGCGGCGCGACGGGCGGGACTCCGTCCTCTAGCCAGCCGATCTCTGGCGGTTCCGGCCCCGGGCCCATGTCGGCGCCCTCGCAGGCGTCACCCTCGGGGCACGCCGCCCGGGGCGAGCACCCACCCACAATGACCAATAGACTCGACGCATACGCAAGGGTCGATCGAACCATTCATCTCCTCCGCATTCGAGACTGCCCGAGGCGGAAAGAGGAAACAAGAAGCTCCTCAGAGCCAGCGAGCTGCTACCCCGCGATCGGGATCAGCTCCCGCAGCAACCTCGCCCGCTCGCGCGCCAGCGGGACCCGCGGCTTGTCCGGGTGGTCGAGGTGCAGCTCGAAGGTCCCGGCGCCTGCCGGCTCGATGCCCTGGATCCGGTCGAGGCGCACCAGCGTACCGCGGTGGCTCCGGAAGAAGAGGCCCGGCGGGACCCGCTTCTCCACCGAGGCCAGGGGCAGGTCGAGCGCGTAGCGATCGGCGGCGGTCACCGCCCACACGAGCTCGTCCTTGACCTCGAAGTAGACGACGTCGGCGACGTCGACCACGACGAAGCGCCCCCGTCGGCGGACGGCCAGCCGCGTCAATGGGCCCGCCGTCTCCTTGGTCGCCGCCGGGCGCTCCGGGAGCCGCTCCCGCACCCGCTCCACTGCCTTGCGCAGCCGCTCGAGGCGCACCGGCTTGAGGAGGTAGTCCACCACCCCCGCCTCGAAGCCCCTCACGGCGCCAGCGTCGTGGGCGCTCACCACGACGACCGCCAGGCCGGGGCGTCTCGCCATCAGGCTCTCCGCCAGCGCGAGCCCGTCCGGGCCCGGCATCCGGAGGTCCACGAACAGGACGTCGGGGGCGGCCTCGTCGAAGGCCTCGACCGCCGCCGCGGCGTCGGCGGCCTGGGCCGTGACGGCGACCCCCTCGCACTGCTCGAGCAGGAAGACGAGCTCGTCTCGGGCGAGGGGCTCGTCGTCGACGACCATCGCCCGGAGCGGCGGCACCGTCCCGGTCACGCCGCCCTCCGCCCAGCGTCGACCCGGGTGAGCGGTAGGCGCACGCGCGCCCTCATCCCGGTCGACGTGGGCTGCAGGATGAGGCTGGCCCGCCCGCCGTAGCGTCGGCCGAGGCGCTGGCGGAGCGTGTCGAGCGCGATGCCGCTCCCGCCGGCGACCGGCGGAAGGGGTCGACCCCGGGCCACGTCCTCCACCTCGACCACCAGCTCCTGCTCGTCCGCCCATGCGGCGAGGCGAACGGTCCCTGGCCCGTCGCGCCGGCTGACGCCGTGCTTCACGGCGTTCTCCACGAGCGGCTGGAGCAGCAGCGCAGGGACTCTGGCCGCCTCGAGCTCGCCCGGGATGTTCCGCTCGACCTCGAGCCGCCCGTCGCCGAGGCGGGCCCTCTCGATGGCGAGGTACGCGAGCGCGTGGTCGACCTCGGCGCCGAGGGTCGCCTCGTCCGGGTGGCTCAGGAGGTAGCGATAGAGGTCGGCCAGGTCGCTCACCAGGTCCCGCGCCCGCATCGGGTCCCGCCGGATCGTGGCTCTCAGCGCGTTGAGGGCGTTGAACAGGAAGTGGGGCTCGAGGCGGCGGCGCAGCGCCTCGAGCGACGCGGCGTCCGCGGCGGCGCGAGCCCTGACCAGCGCGACGGCCTGCTCCTCCCGGCTGACCACGAGGCGCGCCACCACGACGAACAGCGTTACCCCGGCGCCGTTCACGATCAGCTTCACGAGGTGGGCCGGCCAGGCCGGCAGGTACCGCGCGGCGTGGCCGAGCGCGAGGAGCCCCACCCCGACCACGACCAGGTGGATCGCCTGGATGACGACCGCGGTCACGAACACCCGCCAGCCGTGCACCCACCGGGGGCGGTGCTCGGCGACGATCCCCGCGAGGACGCCGTCGGTGACCGACGCGATCAGCACCCACGGCGCGGTCTCGCTGTCGACCATCACGGCGTAGAACAGCCCTCCGCCGAGCCCGGTGAGGGCGCCCGCCTTGGCGCCGCCCAGGATCGCGGCGATCAGGACGCCGATCGCGCGGACGTTGATGTGCTCGCCTCCGACGTGGAAGCCGAGCTGGGCGCCCCATGCCGAGAGGCCCAGGCCGAGGGCCACCGCCGCGAGCTTGTCCTGGCGCTGGCCCACGCCGAGGAGCCGGTTCCGCAGCGGCGGGAACAGCACGGCGACCAGGGCCGCCGCGGCGAGCAGCCCCATCTTCTCGGCGAGCTCGATCAGCAGCGTGGTGGCGCTGGTTCCGCCCATCGGCCTGATTCTAGTCCGGCTGCGCCCGCGGGCCGCCGTCCTGTTCGAGCGGAGCCCGGCCGCCGCGGGGCCCGCCGGGAGCGGGCTCGCGCGCCACGGCGTCGACGAGGTCCGCGACGTCCGGGGCCAGCTCCAGGGTCGGAGGCGGCGCCTCCGCCACCGTGACCAGCGGGTAGGTCACCCGGATGCGGCCGGTGAAGCGGGGCACGTCGAGCTCGTCGATCGCGCCGAGGAGGCAGGCGCGCAGCGCCGGCGCCAGGTCGCCCTCGACCGCGGCCGCGACCACCTCCCGGTCGGCGAGGTCGAAGCGGAGGACCGCGCGCGTGTGGTAGTCGGCGCGCCCGGCCCGGTCCGTGCGGAAGCACCCGCGCGCCAGGGGCACGATGCGGAGCTGGAGCATCCGGAGGAGCGACGAGCCCGGCACGCCCGTGTCCGCCACCGTCGTCGGCCCTCCGTCCGCGGGCCCGTCGGCCGTCGACGGAGAGGCGCAGCGCCGGGTCGCCGCGGGCACCAGCGCCGCCTCGGCCGGGATCGCCCCGGCCCGCGCAGGCACGGGTCCGCTCAGGCGGCAGGTCGCGTCGCCGGCGCCGAGGCTGGCGTCCACCGCGGCCAGGGCGTCCGCCTGCGTCCCGAGCCGCGTGCGGATCGCGGCGGCGACCACGTCGCGGAGCGCCGGGGGCGGGGCGATCGGGCGAGGCCGCGCGCCCGCTTCGATCCGGATCCGCGCGCCGAGGCCGGCCCAGCTCCGCTCCTCACCGGCCCGCAGCGGGCCGAGGTCGCGCCAGCGGCGTCCGTCGTGGACGCGGAGGCGCGGGACCGCGACGGGCGAGCGCAGCGCGCCGAGCCGCTCCCGCAGCGGGCCGTCGTCCCCGGGGCGCTGGGCCCGCGCGGCCTCCGCCCCGACCTCCAGGACATGGCGGGCCCCGACGAGCCGCAGGAGGCCCTCGCTCGCGCGGCGGTCCGCCACGTTCACCGCCGCGAGGGAGGCACCGGTCGCCCGCGCCGCAGCGATCGTCCGCTCGGCGTCGGGCGTGGTGGTCAGGCCCCCGTCCCCGAGGAGGACGACCACCGGGCGGTCCTCGGCCCGCGCCCAGTCCTCGACGAGCGCCCACGCGGCCTCGATGCGCGTCGCGCTCCCCAGGGGGGCCTCGAGCGCGCGCGCGAGCGCCGCCGGGGCGACCCCGTCCGGCTGGACCGGGACCTCCTGGACGGCGACCGCCTCCGCCGCGAAGGCCGCCACCCGGATGCGGGCGTCGGCGGGCAGTGCGTTCACGATCGCGCCCGCGACGGTGGCGATGCGCGCCCTCGCCGCGCCCCGGGTGGAGGGCGAGGCATCGAGGAGCAGGATCACGCTGCGCCACGTCGACGGCGCCGGCGCGGCGGCGGCCCGCACCCGCGTGCAGGGCCGCCCGTCGCAGGTGGCGCGGAAGGCGGTGACGTCGAGCGCGGGCCCGCCGACCGCCCGCGCCGTGACCTCGGCGTCGGCCCACGGCGCGCGCTCGACCGGCGTCTCCACCGCATCCTGACCGTCGACGCTGCCGCCCGCGAGCGCGGGGCTCTGAACGCGGATCCGGGCGGGAGCGGCGCGAGGGTCCGAACCGCGAGCCGGTAGCGCGAGGCGGACGGCGCCGCCCCGCACGGGGGCGGGGACGAGCACCCGGACCGTCGCGGTCACCGGGCCCGACCGATCGATGGGCGCCACGCGGAGGACCGCCGCCGTCCCCTCGCCATCCTCGGCGACCGCGAGGTGCCCCGAGGGGCGCGGAGCCGCGCGATCGCTCCGCCCGCGGACCGCGTCGTCGTAGGGCCCGAGGGGCCCGGCCGACCGGTCCTCCCGTCCTCGCCGGCACCCCGCGGCGTTGCACACCTCGAGGCCGATCGGTGACGCGCCGCGCGGAACGGCGAGCCGGTAGGCGAGCTCGGCTGGAACGCTGGCCGAGGACACGAAGCGGAGGCGGTAGGTGATGGCGGCGAGCCCCTGCGCGAGGTCCACCTCGACCTCGTGGCCGAGCTCCCGCACCCCGGGGATCGCGGTCAACACGTCGCCGTGCTGGACCGGAACGCGCGGCGCGACCTCCTCGTCCGGCGAGGTCGGCGAGACGGCCTCGAGCCCGTCGTCCCCGTCGATGGCGATCGGATCCTCGTCCGCGCCGTCGTGGAACGGGTGCTCTCGGATCCAGTCGGGGAGCGGCTCCCGTTCCGCTGCCGGCTCCTGCGCGGGGGCCCCGCCCGGCCACGAGGTCAGGCCGAGGCAGGCGATGAGGGAAGCGCGGAGGACGGCTCGCATGGAACGCGCCCCGGTACGCCGGGCCCGGGGCCTGCTCACGATAGGGCGCTTCCGCGGGGGCCGCCGGGCCCGTTTCGCCCCTGCAGCGAGCGGCGGTATGCTCCCGGGGCGCCGCGCCCCAGCGACGGCGCGAGCACGAGCGAGGGGAGATCGTCGATGGGGATCATGGACTTCATCCGCCAGGGGACGCAGGAGATGATGATCGCGCGTCCCGACGACGCGAAGAAGTACATCGTCTACAAGCACCCCGAGACCACGATTCCGATGTACGCGCAGCTGACCGTCGATGCGGACGAAGCGGCCGTGTTCTTCCGCGATGGCTCCCTGGTCGGCGTGCTGCGTACGGCGGGAGCTGGCCAGCGCCACACCCTCGCGACCGGGAACATCCCTTTCCTCAGCAACCTGGTCGACTCGTTCACGGGCGGGAACATCTTCGTCACCGACCTCTACTTCGTGACCATGCGCCCGTTCCGAGGCGCGCGCTTCGGCGGGACGCTGCCGCCGATCAAGGACCCGGAGCTCGAGATCACCCTCACGCCCCGCATCTACGGGGAGTACGCGTGGCAGGTCACGGTCCCGGACCGATTCATCGTCGGCTACCTCGGCATGGGTGCTCAGCCCAGCAACGAGCAGGTCGAGCGCTGGATCACGACCAAGTTCATGAACGCGGTCAAGCGGAGCGTCCCCCAGTTCATCATCCGGCAGCGGGGCGAGGTGCAGCACCTCGCGGCCTACCACGATGAGATCGGGCAGATGTTCATGCAGAAGTGCGAGGATCTGGCCGAGATCGGCGTCCAGTTCCTCGACCTGGGGGACTTCACGCTCAACTTCGACGACGACGACCAGAAGCGGCTCGAGGAGGCCCAGGCCCGCTACGCCGACCTCAAGGTGAAGGCCCGGGCCCGGGACGAGCTCGGCGGCGGCAACTACATGCAGTACGCCGCGGGCGAGGCGATGCTCGGCGCGGGTCAGGGGCTCGCCCAGGGGGGCGGCGGCGAGGGCGGGGGCGCCATGCAGGGCGGCGCCGGCATGGGGATGGGCTTCGCGATGGCCCAGATGTTCGCCAACCAGATGCAGCCGCAGCGCGGCTACCCGCCGCAGGGAGGCTACCCGCCGCAAGGGGGCTACCCGCCGCAGGGGGGGCCCGGAGGCGGCTATGCTCCGCCCGGGTCCCACCCCGGTGGCCCGGCCCCCGGGGGTCAGGGGCAGGCCTCGGCGCCCGGCGGGTCGGCGACCGAGGGCGCGCAGGCCATGGTCCGCTGCCCGAGCTGCTCCGCGGTGGTACCGCCCGGTCGCTTCTGCGCGAACTGCGGCGCCTCCCTCGCCCCGCCGGAGCCGAAGCCGTGCCCTGCCTGCGGCACCGTCAACGCCGCCGGCGCCAAGTTCTGCATCAACTGCGGGACCAACCTGCAGGGCTGATCCGGGCCAAGGTCCCTCGGCTCTCGCGGGTCGATGCGGGCGAGCCGGCAGGCGCCGGGCCCGCTGCACGCTCGCCCTGCGTTCGACGGACCGGCGTGCGTTTGACTGAGGGCGCATGCTTGCACCCTGAGCGGCAGGGCTCGCATACTTCGGACGCCGGCGATGCGCATCTGCCCCCAGTGCGGAACGACCTTCGACGACCCGATCCAGTTCTGCCCGGAGGATGGCTCGCCGACCTACGCCGCCGAGGAGCGGCAGGAGGTGCCGTCCGACCCGCTCCTCGGGCGAGTGATCGACGGGCGCTACCGCATCGAGCGCCAGATCGGAGAGGGCGGGATGGGGGTGGTCTACCTGGCCACCCACACGGTCCTGGCCCGCCGCCTCGCGCTCAAGGTGCTTCGTGGCGACAACTCCCGGGACCCGGACGTCGTGCAGCGCTTCATGCAGGAGGCGCAGGCCGCGACCAGCATCGGGCACCCGAACATCATCGACATCTCCGACTTCGGGCGGCTCCCGGACGGCTCGGTCTACTTCGTCATGGAGTACCTCGACGGCGCCAGCCTCGCGGACGTGATCGCCCGTGGTGGGTCCGTGCCGAGCGAGGACTCGCTGCACCTCGTCCGGCAGATCGCGAGCGCCCTCGAGGCGGCCCACGCGCGGGGGATCGTTCACCGCGATCTCAAGCCGGATAATGTCTACCTCATCCAGCAGGGCAATGACCCCCAGTTCGTCAAGGTCCTCGACTTCGGCATCGCCAAGGTCGGCGGAGGGGGAAGCAAGCTGACCAAGACGGGGATGGTCTTCGGAACCCCCCACTACATGTCGCCGGAGCAGGCCGCTGGTCACAGCGTGGATCAACGCACCGACGTCTACGCTCTGGGCGTGATCATGTACGAGATGTTCACGGGCAAGGTGCCCTTCGATGCGGACACCTTCATGGGCATTCTCTCGAAGCACATGTTCGAGATCCCGACGCGCCCGAGCGACCTCGGTGCACCCCTCGGGCCGCTGGAGGCCGTGATCCTCCGGGCCCTCGAGAAGAGCCCTCAGGACCGCTACCAGACCATGACGGAGCTGCTCGGCGACCTCGATCGCATCGCCGCGGGCGAGGCGCTCACCAGCAGCGCGCCCTCGGGGGTGGCGCCGCCGGGCGACCTCGCGCGCGCCCTCGAGCCGTCCTACGCGGCGCGCGCGAGCGACCTGCCAGGCGCGCCGGGCGGCGCGCTCGCCGGCGCGGCGCGATGGGGCCTCGCCCTCGTAGCGCTGGTCGCGATCGGCGGGATCGTCGGGACCGCCGTGTTCTTCCTTACCGGGGAGCCCGAGGACCCGCGCGCGTTCGCCCAGCCGCCCGGGTCGGCCACCGTGGACGGCCCGGAGGGCACGGGGGGCCCGGAGCCGCCGGGCGGCGCGAACGCGACCGCGGACGGGACTCCGGAGGGGGCCGGGCGGGGGCGGGCGGAGGAGCTGCCGCCGGCGCCCGCGGAGCCGGCGACGATCGCCCTCACCACCGTCCCCGCCGGCGCGGAGATCCTGATCGACGGCACCATGGTGGGCAACGCCCCCCTCGACCTGGTCCGACCGACCGAGCCGGTGCCGCTGGTGCTTCGCTTGCGCGGCTTCCAGGACACGGAGCTGAGGGTGGGCCCCGAGACCGCGGAGGAGCTGATCGTCTCGCTGGAGCGCAGGCGACGCCCCGCTGCCCGACCGCGGCCGCAGCCGGCGCGCACCGAGGAGCCTCCGCCGGCTCCCCGGCCCCCTGCACGCCGCCCGGGCGACGTGGTGGATCCGTGGGCCGAGTGACCCCGCCGGCCTCGATGACCTCGGTGCGTGCCCAGGTGACGGGGCGGCCGGGGCCGCTCCTCGCCCTCGCGCTCCTGCTGCCCCTCGCTCTGGGCTGCCGCACCCAGGTGGCCGGCCGCGCGAACCTCGGCCCCGGCGTGGAGGGCGACTCCGTCGAGGCGCCGGCTCCGTCCGTCCCGACGTACCGCACCGACGCGGTGGCCGGTCCAGCCGTGCTGGGCCCCGCGCCGCTTCCGGACGCGGTGATCCGCGGCGTCGACGCCGCATCCGCCGCCGAGGGGATGCCGTTGGTCGGGGACGCTCGGCTCGCCGAGCTCGCGCAGTGGGTGGCCGAGCGCCTCGGGCCGAACGGCGAGCCTCCACCGGGGGAGGTGATCGAGTTCTTCGCGAGCCACCTCGGGCTCGTCGAGCCCCTGCCGCACATCGTGGTCCTCGGGCAGCCGCCGGACGAGCTCGAGGCCGCGATCGCGCGGAGCGTCGGCACCTACCTGGGCCGCCAGCGCTACAGCCACTACGGCGCCGCGACGATGGAGCGGGACCGGCTGCACGTCGCCGTGGTCGTGCTGAGCTGGCGCTGGCTCACCCTCGAGCCCTTGGCGCGCCGGGGGCCGGGGCCCATCCGCCTGCGAGGCCGCCTGCTCGGCGCGTGGTCGAACCCCGCCGTCGCGGTGACGGCCCCGGACGGGGAGGTGAGGCGCCTGCCGGCCGGGAGCGGCCCGGACTTCGACGTCCAGGTCCCGACCCGCGACCCCGGCCGCTACCAGGTCGAGCTGCTCGGGCAGGGCGAGAACGGCATCAGCGTGATCGCCAACTTCCCGGTCTACGTGGGGGTCCCCATCCCGGAGCGGGTGCTCCTGGCCCATGCGGCGGAGGACGGCGAGGCCCCGGTCGACGTGGAGGACGTCCGGCGACGGCTGGTGGACCTGCTCGCCGAGGTCCGCGCCGAGGCCGGGCTCCGCCCCCTGAGCGAGGATGCCCGCCTGCGCGAGGTGGCCCTGGCGCACAGCCGGGACATGGCGGACCACGGCTTCATCGGCCACGTGTCGCCCAGCACCGGCAGCCCCGCGGAGCGCCTGCGGGCTGCGGGGCTCCACACGGGGCTGGTCCTCGAGAACATCGGCCGCGGCTACGCCGCGCGGGAGATCCACCGGAACCTCCTCGGGAGCCCCGGCCACCGGGCGAACCTGTTCAACGCCGACGTCACGCACGTCGGCGTGGGCGTCGTGGCCGAACCGGAGGGGCTGCGGACCGCCTTCCTCGCGACCCAGGTCTTCGCTCGCCTGCGCCAGGTCGTCGACCTGACCGGCGCCTCGGCCCGCCTGATGCGGCTGGTCAACCGGGCCCGCTCGGCCCGCGGCGCCCCGACCCTGGAGGAGCGGGACCACCTCCGGGATGCCGCGCAGGCGGCCGCCGACGCCTACGTCCGGGACCCGACGCTCAGCGGCGAGGACGCGGTCGACGAGGCGAGCGCGGCGCTGACCCGGTTCCGGATCGCCTACGCCCGGGTGGGGGGCGTGGTGGCGGTCGTCGACACCGTCGACGAGGCGGTCGCGCTCGAGCCGACCTTCGACCCGGGCGTCCGCTACGTTGGCATCGGCGTGGCCCAGGGGTCCCGCCCGGACACCGGGCCCAACGCGATCGTGGTCGTGTTCGTGCTCGCCTGGCCGCGCGGTTGACCCGCCCCGCCCGGCGGCAGTAGCGTCGGCAGCCATTCTTCGGGTGAAGGAGCATCGATGGAGAGCTCACGGCAGACCCTCCGGCTGGCCAAGGTGGCCGGCCTCGCGCTGGCCCTGGGCGTCGGCACGCTGGCCCTCGCCTGCGAGAGCGACGACGGGGAGCTCCAGGTGCTCGATGTCGAGCCCCGCAGCGGTCACACCAGCGGCATGCAGCCGGTGAAGATCATCGGCAAGAACTGGCGCCGGGACATCAACTACGACGTGTTCTTCGGCGCCAAGCGGGCCGAGCGGGCCACGATCTTCGACGACCACACCCTGGTCGTGATCAGCCCCCAGCAGGAGGAGGCGGCGACGGTGGACGTCGTGGTCTCGCCCGACGTCGGACCCGCCTACCGCATCCACGATGGGTTCCGCTTCGAGGACCAGGGCGGCAACGTGATGGAGCAGGTCGGCGAGCCCGAGGCGCGACCGGACGACGAGCGCGAAGAGCGCTTCTGCCCCCGCCCGGCGGCGCCGCGGGCGAGCGGCGCCGACGCTCGCCCTCGGTGGCCGGCCTGCACGAACCCGCCATCGCGACCGGTTTGTCCGGGGATCGCCCACCCTGCCGCGGCGCTGACCCCTGGGGGGCCGCGCGTCGACCTGACGTCTCGGTGGATCGGGATCGGCCGGGAGGGCCGGATCGGCCGGGAGGGCCCGAACGGCGGGCGCGCACCGACGTGGTCACGGCGGAGCGTCCGGCTGGGTCGCCGTGGGTCGCCGCGCCCCGTGGTGGCGGCCCGGGGCGGCGCCTCGAGGCGGCAGCGCGGGCGGCGCGTTGGACGGATCTCACGCTTTCTGGCCCCGAGGTGGCGGAGCCCGGCACGGAGACTGCTATCATTTCGACCCCGGGTCTCCCCCACGGTCCGGTCGGCGCGTCGGTCGCCGCCGCCGCGCAGGGGGGCGCGGGGTGGCACTTGGCATTCTCAGCGTGGAAAGCGCCGTCGGGCGCAGCGAGACCAACGAAGAGGACATGAGCATGGCGAAGCAGGGCCGTCGTAAGCGCAAGCGGCTGTCGTTGACCGAGGATGGGGAGCGCATCAGCTGGGTTCCGGAGTCCGTGATCCCTCCTGCGGGCGATGCGAGCATCCCTCCGGCCAGCGAGGCGGCCGCCGCGTCGGTCGTGCGCCGCGCCTCGGGCGCCGCCGCCCCGAGCCCGTCCTCCGCTTCGACCGCGCCAGGCGGATCGGTGCCGCCCGGCGCCTACGTGGCGCCCGGCAGCTACGCCCCGCCCCGGCCGTCCGCGCCCGCTCCCGTGCGCTCGAGCGCCCCGCCGCCGGCCTATGCCCCGCGCGCACCCGGCCAGCCCGCCGCCTACGTCCGCCCGCGCGCCCCCTCGGTCGGGTCGGCCCGGCCCAGCGGGCCGTCGGCCCCGTCCTCCGCGCCAGGCAACCTCGCGCCGGCCCCGCCCGCCGTTCCGTCGAGCCCGGCGCCCGCGATGCCCGCTCCGACGCCCGCGGCGAGCCCCCTGCCGGACGCCGACGTCATGCCCGCGCCGTCCACGCC
>JBHJHB010000014.1:0-154558 GCA_050331215.1 Sandaracinaceae bacterium
CCTCCCCTTTTTCTTCTCTTTCTATTTTTCGTTTTTTCGGTTTCCTTTTTCTTGCCCTTTCCTTGGGTTTCTCCTTTGTCCCCCCATCTCCCTCCCCCCCCCGCTCCCCCCGGTCACCCCCCGGAACCGTCCGATGTACGCGAATACCTGTCCTACCGTATCACGAAAGATTCGCTGAGGATTCGCCATCACAGTAGATTCGCAGATGAGTGCGCGAGCGGCCGATCCGGCGGCGGATACGCCGCCACACACCGCCGGTTGCAGCGTTCACGGGGCCTAAGTCTCGGCCTTCGCGGCCGGCACAGAAGTTGTGGCGCAAGCTCCCGTGGCCGAGCGCCCGCCCATCCCTGGTCCTTCCGAGGAAGTGCGACGTCGCCGCCGTGCGCTCATGGATGCGGTGCAGCGGGCCGTCATCGAGGACATCGAGCGCGGCATGGAGGAGGAATGGCTCGATTACGAGCTACCTCCGGAGGAGGAGACGGCCACGGAGCCCGCTCGATCCGCGCCCCGTCCGGGCCGCTGCGGCCGAGTCATCCGGAAGAGAGGTCAGCTGGCCGCCAGGCGGGCTGAACGCGATCGGTGCGCCGACCGCGTTGCGGCGGTCCGCCCGGCCAAGGCCGAAACGGGTCGTCGACGTGCGAAGGGAGGACGGTGGTCTTCGGCCCCACCTGTCGAGCTCCAGATGGCCTTCGCGGCCTGAGTCCGTCCTCGAGGCCCGGGGGCGGGCGCATCGGTGCGCCTTGATGCGCCGGTCGGGCGGCCAATGCGTCAGATCGCCGACGAACGGCGGCTCTCGAGTCGTCCGGAGGAACGGTCCAGACGCCAGAGTCGGGTGCGGAACGCTGCGGAGCGGCGCTCCGGGGCGACTTCGTCCGGCGTACATCGGACGGGTCTCATGGGTCTCACGGCTGGCGTGGCCCTGCGAGGGCGACGCCTCGTGAGCCTGGTGGCCGTGGCCAGCGTGCGCGTGATGGCCCATCTCGAGACCCCGAGAGGCGACGAGGCCCGCGATCCCGAGCGCGAAGAGGAGTGCCACGGCGATGGATCGGTGCCGCAACCATCCCAGCGCGCACGCCCCCAACGCGAAGAGGACGGCAACGACGGTGAACCCCCACTCGGCCTGGTGCCCGACGAAAAAGCCCAGGCCGAGGGCGCCGAAGGCCGCGGGGAGCACAGCACACAGCACGCAGTGTGCGGCGCAAAGGCTGCTAGCGAGCGCGCCGACGTGGTCGAGGTGCTCACCACCATCGGCATTCGCTGCAGTCCAGCTCATCGCGCCTCGCTGTCGGCGGGCGCGCGCGAGGCGCGGCGCTCAGTGGCAGTGGTCGATGTGACAGTCACGGGAACAGCAGTCCGACGCCTGGCGGCACGGGTCACCGGGCCGACCACAGTCGGGAGCATCGTCCACCCGGCACACACCCAGGGCGCCGTATCGGGGATCGAGTGGAACGCAACGCTCGCCGGCCACGGTGCACTCGGCATCGGCGCAGCAGGTGTCCATGCATCGGCGCTCCATGCAGCGCAGACCCCCCGCGCAGAACGGCCCCCGCTGGTTGTCGCACGTGTCCCCGAGAGCCTCCGTCGCGGGGGGCGGGAAGCACATGATCAACGGTTGCCCGTCGGGGTCGACCGTGAGGTCGCACGCTTCGTCGTCGCGGCAGCCGTCGTTGTTCGCCGGGTTGCAGAAGGAGTTCCGGGGGAGCCAGCAGTCGATCGGAAGGCCCTCGAAGCGAGGAAGTGGCGGTCCGCTGTCGCGCTCGACGGGAGCCCCCGCGTCTCGTGCGGGCAAGGGATCCGACAAGGCACCGGCGTCGGTCCCGGCGTCGACGATCGGGTCCGGGACGTCGCCGCCCGCCTGACAACCCGACGAGAGACACGCGACGGCAGAGAGGAGGACGAGCGCTCGAGCCATGGGACCTTGTAATCGCAACCGACTTGCATTTGCAAGTCCTGCCCCATCGATCAGCTCAGACCCAGCTCGTCGATCAGGCCTGCGTGATCGGGGAAGGGCCTGGTGAGGGCGAGCCGTCTGCGGATCGACCAGCGAACGAGGATGCGAGCGTGAGCCCGGCTCCAGGGCTCACCGGGACCCGGGCGGGGGGGAAGGAAGGCGGGAGCCAGCCGCCACACGAGGTCGCGGACCCGAGGCTCGGGACACCGGGGCCAAGGCCATGGCTCCACGTCCTCGAGCCCCGACGCCTCCCGGAACCGAGGCCAGAAGTCCCGTGCGAGGAGCGGCGCTCGGACGCGGCGCATCGGGGTGCGAAGGGGCCAGCGCTGACTCGGAGCTCCGGTCACCTCGGCGACGAGCTCCTGGAGGCGGAGGTAGGCCGAGAGGGTCGGACAGGGGCCGACCTGAGCCCCGCCGAGGGCGACCTTCGAGGCGACGAGATCCACGGCGTCGCCGACGGTACGTATCCTCTCCGCCTCCGCGTCCTCGATGTGGATGCCGAAGGTGTCCTCCCATTCGAGCAGCAGCTCGACCGCATCCAGCCCCATGCGCCCTCCCGCGCTCCTCCCGGAGCATGAGACACCCGACGCCGTGCCGCTGCAGGTCGTCACTCGGTCGAGGATCGGCTCAGTCGATTCGGGGCGGCCTATCCTGCATCCGAGACCGCGCGGCGATCCGTTCGGAGGTCGGGCTCGACCGCCGGCGCACAGCAGCCTCCGGGAGAGTAGACGCGGCCCCCGTGGAGCTGCTCGACGCGTCCTGGCGACCCCGCGCCGAGGGCGGCGAGCCCCGCCTCTTCGTCACGTCCGCCGACGTAGGCATCTCCGCGAGCGTCCACGGGAAGGCGACCGTGCTGGACGCCCTGCTCTCCATGGACATGAGGGTGTGGGCGTCCCGGTCGGCGCCACCCCGCCTCGCCGGACCACCGAGCCCATTCGACGGCTCGTCGGACGCCTGGAGGCCTGCGGTGGAACCGACCGAGCATCGCCCCCGTTCAGGTCCCTCGGGGGAGCCCGAGCTGCGTGCCGGCACGGAGCGGCCGACCAGGCGCTCGACGATCGCTCTCGGGCCTCCGTCGAGCTCTCGGCTCGATGGAGCGTAGGCGTCAGAGACGGCTGAGATCCTCCACGGGATCCGGCACGGCGAAGCTCGTGCTCTCGATGACCAGACGATTGTCGCGGTAGTCGACATCCTGGCGAAGCAGAGCGACCGGGTAATCCGGAACCTGGAGGCAGATCCCGATCGGGTGAGCCCGGACGATCCCGTCCTCGAGATCCACCCTCGCCTCGCCGGCGATGAACAGGCCGCAGACCTCGTTTCCACTGACGGCGAACCGCGAGACCTCCACTCTCGCCGAGAGGAAGGCCCCGACCCCGGTGCCCACGGGCGGTGCGGGGTCATCGCACTCGGGGCAGGCCGAGGCGCGGGTGCCACGGACCTGGAGGTCGTGGGCGACAACCCGGCCGTCGACGGCGAGACCGATCTCGCGGTTGTCGGCGATCAGCGCGCGGCTCAGATCGACCGACGCGCCAGGGCTCACGGTCATCCCGCGGCCTTGGCGGCCGTCGAAGCGGTTCGGCTGCGTACCCCGGATGACGAGGTCCTCGGCGTCGAGCCGCGTTCCCCCGCCGAACACCGACAGCCCGATGTCGTGATTGTCGGCCACCAAGACGCGTTCGAGGTCGACGTGGGCGCCGAGGTTGAGCCCCACGCCCCGGCCGGAGGCGCCGTCCAGCACCCGGGGCTCGGTCTCCCGGATCGTCACGTCCACCAGCCGGGCCTCCGAGCCGCCGTCGCCGAAGACCACGAGGCCGACGTCCTGGTTCCGATCGAGGAGCACTCTGCGGAGGTCGAGGGAGCCGCCGAAGTCCACGTAGACCCCGCGCCCGAAGTCCCCGGCCCCCTGCACCGCATCCACGGGGCGACCCTGCGTCCCGCGGACAATCGCGTCCTCGATCGCCGCGACGGCGCCCCTTGTACACCCAACCCCGAGGTCGTGGTTCTCGTCGACGACAATCCGGGTCGCGTTCAAGCGGCTCCCGTCGGAGGACGCTACCCCAATGCCCCACAGGCCGCCCTCCGTCGGCCGGGTGTCGCTCACCAGGACGTCCTCGAGGGTGAGCTCGGCCCCCAGCTCCGCCCCCGCGCCTTGGAAGCGGTTGCCCTCCAGCCAGGCCCGCTCGATGGCCACCCGGCCGATGCCGGCGGTGACCCCCGAGCCGAACATTCGGTCCCCTCCCCTCGGCGCGGTGTCCCGCACCACGAGGTCCTCGGCCTCCAGGACCGAGCCCTCGTGCCAGACGAGGACGCCGCTCTCGCGATTCCGCGCCAGGAATACGCGAGAAGCGCGCGTGGTGCCCCGATGGGTGACCTCGAGCCCGGGGCCCAGCAAACCGTCGCTGGCCTGAGGCATGGTGTCGGTGATGGCGACGTCGGCGAGGGTCGCCACCGCGTGCTCGCCGGTGACGTTGACGCCCCGGGCGATGTTTCGCTCGAGGACCGCCCGGGTGAGGGAGAGCTCCGCCGGCCCCTCCACGAGCACGCCGTTGCCGCCCTCCCCGGCCCCCGTCGCCCGGGTATCCCGGATGACTACCGACCGGACGTTCAGCGCGCCGGCCGCCTCGACGGTCACCGCCGCCAGGTCGCCCGTGACCTCCCGGATCAGCACGCCCTCGAGGACGGTCGCCGGGCCCGCGTCCGCCACGCGGACCGCGCCGACGGGGGCCGGCCCGATGGTCACGTCCTCGATCCGCACGGCCCGGGTGGGAGCCACGAGCTCCAGCACCGCTCGGAGACCCGCACCCTCCTCGACCCCGAGGGAGCTGTCCTGCGCGCAGCGACCGCGGAGGGACACTCCGGATGGCCAGGGGCGGTCGACGCGATAGACGCCTGCTCCGAGCACCACCAGAGCCCCGCTGGCGACCGCGTCGAGGGCGTCGGGGAGGGTGCGGAAGGGTGCCCCTCGGCGGCCGTCGCCGCCGTCCGGCGCGTTGTCGTCGACGTACACGGTCGCGACCGCCGGCGGAAGGTCGCTCTCGTCCGGGAAGGCCTGGTCCGGGCAGGCGCGACCGATAGGGGAGCAGCCGGGATCGCCCGGGAAGTGGACCTCTCCCTCCGGGCAATCAAGCGCTCCCCCCTCCGGGTAGGGGTCACAGACCGTCACTCCGCTCGTCGACACGTCTCGCCAGCCGGCGGGACATGGCCACCGAAGCTCCGCGATCGGGGGGACGCCCGCCTCCAGCCAGGGGATTCGGGGCGCCTGAGGCGGTTCACGCTGAGTGCGAGGAAGGTCGAGCGGCGGCCCGACGTCCGCGCTCGAAGATCCCGGGCCACAACTCGAGAGGAGCACCGCCGTCACCACCGGCCGAGCCGCCAGTCTCCCCCACCTCATGGCTCATCGTCGCCTCGATCGATGCCCGGGTCAATGCGGCATCATGGCCCGCCTGAGCAACAGGCTCCCCGGCGACGCGACCCTCGGCATCACCTGCTTCGCCGCCGCCGACGTGCGGCCGAAGCTAAAGGCGGTTGAGGACGCGGTACGTCTGCAGGATGTGCCCGCTGTTGAACGTCTGCGATGCCTCGAGCGCGAGCGCACCCATCGTGAGCTCTCTCCCGAACAAGGGGATCCCGTCTCCGAACACGATCGGGTTGACCTTGAGGATGAGCTCATCGACCAGCCCTGCGGCGAACAGCTCGCCGGCCAGGACCGAGCCCCCGCAGAGCCAGATCGAGCGACCCTCCCTCGACTTCAGCGCGCGCACGTGGTCCACGGGGCTCGTCGATAGGAGCTTGACGGACGGATCCGGGCTCTCCCTGAGCGTGCGAGAGAATACATACTGGTCGAGCGTTGGGTAAGGCGACGTGACACCCTCCTGTAGTCCGACTTCGTAGGTGCGACGGCCCATGACTACCGCGTCGAAGCGCCGGTTCGGTCCCTCATCCCTGCGGAAGCGTGGCGGAAACGTCTCAGGCAAGTGGTCCATCAAGTGCGCACCGTACTCGTCATCCCACGGAAACTCGGCGAAGGAACCGTCCGCGCGCGCGATGTAGCCATCAAGCGTCGTTGCCACGTAGTAGACGAGATCGCGCATCATGAATCTCTGACTGTAGCACGAAGGCGTCCGCAGCGGGGCTGCCTCGTCCAGTGTGGGGACGGGGCGGGCCGCGATCGATGGCCTACCGCTCGGGCACCCGAGTCGGGTGCACTGCGTCACCCGCCAAGGGGCCCGCCGGTCGGGGGCCGGGTGCCACGGACGGTGGCGTCCCCCTCGGCTTCGGCCTCAGGCTAGGGGGTATGACCGACCTCGTCCTCGGGCGCTTCGCGCTCGGCTTCCCCTGGCGGACCCTCGATCCCTTCCTCTTCTGCGTGCACCACGAGGACGCCTACCCGCAGGGCAACGACCGGCTCGGGCCCGCGGCGTCCCTCGAGGGCCGGGACCTCGGGATGGACTTCGCCGGCAAGGACGGTTGGCGGATGTACCACGGCGAGGTGGTGCCGGGCTTTCCGCAGCATCCCCACCGCGGCTTCGAGACCGTGACGGTCGCGCGCCGGGGGGTGATCGACCACTCCGACTCGCTCGGCGCCGCGGCCCGCTTCGGTCACGGTGACGTGCAGTGGATGACGGCGGGGCGCGGCATCGTCCACGCCGAGATGTTCCCGCTCCTGAGGGCGGACGCGCCGAACGATCTCGAGCTGTTCCAGATCTGGTTGAACCTCCCGCCCGAGGACAAGCTCGTCGACCCGCACTTCGCCCTCCTGTGGAACGAGCGGATCCCGACGCACACGTTCACGGACCCGGACGGCGGACGCGTGGAGGTCACGACCTACGCGGGCGCCCTCGAGGGCGCGCTGCCCCCGTCGCCTCCGCCCCGCTCGTGGGCGGCGCGCTCCGACACCGACGTCGCGATCTGGAGCCTGAGGCTCGGCCCGAGCGCGTCCTGGACCCTGCCCCCCGCGCGCGGGGCCGAGACCATGCGCACGCTCTACTTCTTCATCGGCCCATCCCTCCGCCTCGAGAGCGAGGTGCTCACCGAGCACGCGGGGGTCGTGGTGCGGAGCGACCGCCCGGTCCGCTTGTCGGCGGGTCCGGAGGGGGCGGAGCTGCTCCTCCTCCAGGGGCGACCGATCGGGGCGCCGGTCGCCCAGTACGGGCCCTTCGTCATGAACAGCAGGGTCGAGATCCAGCAGGCCTTCGAGGACTACCGCGCGACCCGGTTCGGCGGCTGGCCCTGGCCGAGCGACGATCCGGTCCATCCGCGCGAGGCGGGCCGCTTCGCCCGCCACGTCGACGGCCGGCGGGAGACGCCCTGAAGCGCCGCGCACGTCATCCTGGACGATGGTCCGAGCACGAAGGGGGGCGAGGGCGCCTTGGAGCGTCGGTCGGCGTCGACCGCTCGTCCTGAGTGCCGCGGCCGTCACCCCCGGACCACGGTCCGGAAGCGGAGGTGGCCGAGGGCACCGCGGAGCGTGGGGTCGGCGTTGACGGCTCGCCGGAGCGCCCGGGCGTCGAGGGGGCGGTCGGTCCCCACCAGCACCTGATTGGTGCAGTCCGCCGGCTCCACCCGGACCACCGACGCGAAGAGCTCACGGAGCAGCAGCTCCGTTTCCCGAGCCTCGTGGATCGTGTCGGTGACGAGCACGCCGCCGGGAGAGAGGCGCGCGCGAGCGGCACGGAGCCCGGGGTGGGGGAAGCCTCGGGGCTTCTCGAGGCCGTCCTCGCCGCCCGCGAAGCAGTCCTCCAGGATCAGGTCGAAGCGCTCCTCCGAAGCCGCGAGGTAGGCGCCGGCGTCGGCGGCGACGACGTCGACGTCCAGGGCGTCGAGGTCCATGTGGCGCCGCGCGACCTCGATGACGTCGAGGTCCACCTCCACCCCCACGAGGCGCAGGTCGGGGGCGGCCGCACGCAGGAGCCGAGCCGCCGAGCCGCCGCCGAGCCCCAGGATCAGCGCGGCGCCGTCGCGGCGGTCGGCGGGCAGGGCGGCCAGCGGCACCGCGAGGGCGTCCCAGACGCTCCCGGTCAGGTGCTGCCCCGGCTGGTACCAGGACGCGCACGTCCCCTCGACCTGCAGCTCGCGGCCCGCGCCCCGAAAGGTCACCCGGACCCCGGTCGTGGGCCGATCGTCAGCGCCTGCGGAGGATCCACTGTCCGCGCTCGGTCGGCTCTCGGGCTTCTCACCCTCCATGGCCGGCCGCCAGCGCCTCCTCCCACCGGTCGAGGAGCTGCCCCTCGAAGTCGCGAACGTAGGCGTGGTCGAGGAGGCACACCTCCACGCGCCAGACCTCGGGGTCGTCCGGAAGCCGACCGATCCTGAGCTCCGGCTGGTCGGAGACGTAGGGGGAGGTGAGCACGGCGTCGCGCAAGGTCTCGCGGAGACGCGGCCCCGAGATGTCGCGTCGTCCGCGCAGGTCGACCGTCACCCGCGGCCAGCGCCCCGCGCGGACGCGGAGCGGGGCGCGGAGCAGGCTCCGGTTGGGGACCCGGACCGGCGTCCCATCGCTCGACCGGAGCGTCGTCAGGCGGGCGCCGATCCGCTGCACCTGGCCCTCGACGCCGTCGACCGCGACCCAGAGCCCGGGCCGGACCCGCCCTTCTCCGATCAGGACGAGGGCGCCGACCGCGTCGGGTAGAAGCAACCAGACCCCCCACCCCAGGGCCACCGCCGCCGCGGCGAACGCGAGGAGCATCGCGGGCCGCATCGAGGGCGGAAGGAGCCGGACGGTCAGCACGAAGGTGATCACGACCAGCGCGGTGCGGAGCGAGAGCCGCCCGACGGCGAGGAGCGCTGGGAGCAGGCCGCGCACCGGCAGCCGGTCCCCCGCCCACGCGAAGCCCCGGAGGCCGACGAGGCAGAGGATTAGCAGCAGCAGCAGGGGTAGGGTGTCGAGGCGCCCCTCGGGGAGGTGGAGGCCGAGCCGGTCGAGGAGGGAGGCGCCGTCGTCCGTGTCCGGGGCGCGGGCCTCCGCTCTGGCTCGGCGCCGGGCTTGGCGCTCTTGGTCCCGCTCCTCGAGCTCTCCGATCAGCCACCGCCGTACCTCATCGATGAGGCCGCGCCGCACCTCGCTCGGGCTCGGCGCGCGGGGCTCGGAGGCTTCGGTCGCCCCCTCCGGGGGCCCCGCCTCGGGTGCTTCGGCCGGCGCAAGGCCGGCCGCGTCCGGGCTCGCGACGGCGCCGTCGGTGGGCTCCGGGCCTGCGTCGAGCGTCTCGGCGGGACCCTCGGGGGGCACCCCGGCGTCCGGGGTGGCGGCCGCTGGGTCCGACTCCGGGGCGGCCTCGGCCGCGTCCTCGCCGGCCGATGGCGCGGGGGTGGCACGGGGCGTGGCCCGGTCGAAAGGCGTCGCGGGCAGGCCGCCGCCCTCCGGCGCCGGCGCTGCCGACGGGTCCGCGCCCGGCGGCTCCTCGGCGGGAGGCTCCTCGGCGGTCGCCGTCGGCCCGGCGTCCGGGGCGTCCCAGGCGCCGGGGGAGGCCTCGGGGGCCGGGTCGGGCTCCGGTCGGTCGGGGGCCGAGGCGGGGGGCGCTCCCGCGTCGGCCCCGGGGGGCTGGGCGAGGGCCGCCGCGGGGACGCCGCAGAGGAGCGCGAGAGTCAGCCAGGCGCGCCTCACGGCAGGAACCCTCGCTCGCGGAAGAGCCGGTGGACCGCGCCGCGAAGGTGCAGCGCCACCCGCCACCCTCCCGGCCGGCGCTCGAGGAGGCCGGTGTGCTCGAGGGCGGCGAGGCGCGCCGCGGCCCGATGACGCTCGACGCGGAACAGCGAGCCGTAGACCTCGGGGGTCATCCAGCCCTGGCGGGACACCTGGAACAGCAGGAGGACGGTCGGATCGGAGAGCCGCCTCAAGGCGGCGATGCGCGTCCGAGGGACGGGACCGAGGTGAACGAAGTCCGCCGCTTCATCGACCTCCTCCACCGACGCGAGCCAGAGCCGGAGGGCGTCCCGGAGGAGGCCCCCGGACGCGGCGTGAAGGGCTCGGAAGAAGGCCTGTCGAGGCCGGCTGAGGGGCGCGACCAGGCGCAGGGCGAGCTCCTCGAGGCGGCTCTCGGGGGCCTCGGCCTGGCGGAACACGAGCCCGTGGCCGCTCACGCGGTGGCGGGCCAGGACCGCAGCCGTCAGCGCCTCCTCGTCGAGCGGGTCGAGGCGGATCGTCTCCGGGAAGGTCTCGTCGAGGGCCGCGGCGTGACGGAGCTGGTCCCAGACGAGCGTGTCGGCACGGCAGATGAAAGCGTTCTTGCCGCCATCGGCCATCAGCCCCTCCATCAGGCGCCGCAGCGGGGCGTAGCCGCCCGGGCGCAGCGAGCGGAGCCAGTGCAGGCCCCGCACCACGACGACCTGCCCCTCGTGCAGCGCGTCGAGCTGGGTCTCCACCTCCCGCACCGTGGCTGGCCGATCGAAGGTCAGCCGGCGCACCTTGGACAGCCGCTGGCTCCTCACCAGCGCGTTGACGAAGGCCGACTTGCCGACGCCGTCCGGTCCGACGATCGCCACGGTGCGGAGCGGTCCCCGCTCCTGGCCCTCGAGGATCCGGCGAGCCTGGCCGAGCGCCTCGTCCCGTCCCGTGAGGATGTCGCCCGCCTCGAGCGCCTGGGCGCTGAAGAGCCGCCGGTAGACCATCGGGATGCCGGGTCGGGGCTCGGGCGGGTCGAAGCCGTGCTCGTCGGCGAGCTGAGCCGCCCGCGGGGGGAGGCCGAGCCACTGCCGCGCGGTATCGATCCGGCGCTCTCCGGTCGCCTCGGCGACCGCCCGGCGGAGGATCCCGAACGCGCGGCGAGAGCTGCGCCGGACGTCGCTGAGCGTCTGGGCGAGCCGCCGCGTGCCGACGTCCCGGACCATCTGGACCCGCAGTCGGCCGATCTGTCCGTCCACCAGGCTCGCGCGCAGCTCGGCGAGGCCGCTGAGCACCGATCCTCGGACCGCCTCCCGCGCCGCCTCGCCCCAGCCGCGGCTCGTCACGACGTAGCCCTCGAACAGCTCGCGGTTGCGGTCGAGGGCTCCGTTGATCAGGTCGCCGACCAGGGTCTTGGTGGCTTTGGACGGGGGCTCGTCGGGCACGACCGAGAGCTCGCCGAGGGCGAGCTCCAGGTTGAAGGCGACTCGGCGCTCGAGATCGGAGAGCGCCTGCCCGAGCGGCTCGACCCGGACGGCGACGTCCTGCATCGCCGCGACCAACCCGGGCGCGAGCGCGGTGTCGATCCGGGCGAGGACCCACTCCCGAAACGGCACGTCCACCGTGCCGACCGGGGGCGGGAGCTTCTCCTCCGCCCGCGGGACCGGACCCGCGGGGATGCGGTAGGTGCTGGAGAGACCCTGCGCGGCCCGGGTCAGCGCGTCGAGGAGCTTGGCCACGCCCTCGTCGTCGGCGAGCTGCTCCTGGAGCTGGGTCGAGAGGCGCGCCGCCTCGGCGGTGACCCGCACCACCGGCTCCATCACCTCCTTCACCGCCTTGGCGAGCTCCGCCCCAGGCCGGTCGCGGCCCAGCAGCTCCGCCATGGCAGCCTGGGCGAGCTCGATCGCCTCGAGCACCCGCTGCACCTGCAGGAACGTCCGGCCGCGGACGTCCTTGCCGAGGCGAAGCGCGTGGTCCTCGAGGACGTCCCGGACGCGGCCCTCCAGGCTGCTGAGCTCCATCTCGAGCGCCAGCCGCGCGTAGATCGCGGACGCGGTGGCGCGCCCTGCCGCGGTCCCGCGACGCAGGCCGCTCAGCGTCTCGCCGCGGCGCGCGTAGAGCCGGGAGACCGCCCGCCGGCGGGGCGGGAGGTCCGGTGTACCGATCACCCCGAGGTCGGCCTTGAGGGCCTTCAGGCATCCGCCGATCGCGCGGCTGGTCCGCTCGAGGAGGTCCTCGGCGATCCGGTCGACCTCCTCGATCGCCAGGCCGAGCTCCTCCTCGGTGGAGCGGCGGAGGTCGTGGAGCCGCTCCTCCAGCACCGGGCCGCGGAGCGCATCCCCGAGGGCGGCCTCCTCCGGCTCGGCCATCCGCCGGTCCTCCGCGACGCTCGCGAGCTCGTCGTAGGCGAGCCCCAGGCCGTCGAAGATGCTGCGGACGCGCGCCGCGAGGTGAGACTCGGCCTGGGTGTGGAGGGCGGCGACGGGCTCGAGGCGGCCGGGCAGCGTTCCCCACAGGTGGTAGCGCGCCAGGTTGCGAAGCTGGACGGCGCGGGGGGCGAGGGTCTCGGCGAACAGCCGGGCCGCGCCGCGGCGAAAGCGCAGCCAGCTCCGCTGAACCCTCACGGCGAAGGAGTCGCCGGAGCGGGGACGGAACACCTCGTCGGGGATCGGGATCCGGACCCGCTCCGGGACCCCCTCGAGGACGGCGTCGACGGCGTCGAGGATCGGCGCCGGCTCCCAGTCCGGCTCGCGCTTCACCCGGCTGGAGCGCTCGAGGACGGCGAGGCGCCACTTCTCGGCCAGCCTGGCCTGCTCGCGCCGGATCACCTCGCTGGGTGCCGGTCCTTCGTCCTCGACCTCGGCGGCGACCACGACGCGCCGGTGGTGCCGTAGGAACTCCCGGCGCAGCTCCCGCAGGAACTCGATGGCCCGCTGCCGGAAGGACAGGAGCGGCTGCGCGGCGACCTCGCGGACCACCTGCGCGAGGTCGAGCTGCAGCTCGCGCACGTGGCTCTGGACGTCGGCCGGGAGGTCCCGCGCCGGCTTTCCCCACGCATCGGCGGCGCGCTGCGGCACCGGCCAGGGTTCGAGGGCAGGGGCGTCCACGTCGCTCGCCGCCTCGGCCTCGTCGTCCGCCTCGGCGGCCTCGTCCTCCGTCTCCGTGGCGCGGGTCTCCCCCGAGAGCTCGAGCCCGATCTTGAGGAGCACCGGTCCGACGAGCTCGTTGAGGGCGATGCCGGCGATGATCAGGTTGCGCAGGTCGGCCCCCACCTCGCCGAAGCGCTCCCCGACGATCTCGGCGAGGCTGATCGCGACGCCCGCCTGGGACACGAAGCCCAGCCACCCGTAGCGGGTCACGCTGGTCGGGGCGCGGCCGAGGTGACCACCCAGGCGGGCCCCGACCCAGATCCCCAGCGCCCGCATCAGCACGAGGGCGACCGCGAAGGGGGCGAGGGCGGCGAGGTCGGCGAGGGGCAGGTGGGCGCCGGCGAGCGTGAAGAAGACGGCGTAGACCGGGAGGGACAGCGTCTCGACCGTCGCGAGGAGGCGGTCGCCCTCGGACGAGAAGTTGGCGGCGGCGAAGCCCGCCGCCAGGAACAGCACGACGGCGTCGAGCTCGAGGACACCCGCCAGGAGCGCGCCGATGTAGACGACCCCGACGAGGAAGAGCAGGACCTCGGCGCCGATGTAGCGAAGGTACTGCGCCGTCCCGAAGCCGATCGCCATCCCCAGGAGGAGAGCCCCCCCCACGTGCTGGAGGAGGTACATCCCGAGGTCGGTGTGGTCGGTGGCACCGCTCGCCTCGAGCAGCGCCTGGGCAGCGAGGGTCGAGACGAGGGCGAAGAGCACCACCACGACGACGTCCTTGAGGACGACGATCGCGAGGATGCGCTCCGTGTAGGCGCCACGGGCGCCGGTGTCGTTGATCACCGCGAGCGTGGCGGCCGGGCTCGTGGCGATCGAGATCGTGCCGAGGATCGACGCCAGGGCGAGCATCGTCGGCACGTCCAGGCCCCCGAAGGGCGGGAAGGCGATGGCGGGGATCCATCCGCTGACCGCGAACAGGAACCCGAGCGTGAACACGGGAATGAAGAGCAGCTGCCCGCCGAGAACGCTGACGATCGACCGGAGGCCCCGGCGCAGGTTGGCGACCTTCAGCTCGCCCCCTGCGGTGAGGGCGATCAGGGACACCGCGAGGGTGTTGAGGGGCGCCAGCTGCTCGATCACCCCCTCGCTGAGGATGCCCCGGTCCAGGGGCGCGTATTCGCCGGGCCCGAGCCAGCCGCTGAGGATCGCGGCCGCGGAGGGCCCGAGGGCCATCCCCGCGACCAGGTAGCCCGTGATGTGCGGCAGCCGGACCAGCTCGACCAGCTCGCCGAACGTGTAGCTCGCGAGGATGACGAAGCCGAGGGCGAGCATCGCGGTCGGATCGAGGTCGCCCTCGCCCCGTGCGCCCACGCGGTGGAGAAGCACCACCGCGCCGACGAGCACGAGGACCACCAGCATCTTCCGGGGCCCGCCGCTCTTGCCGCCCGTGCGTTGGCCGGCCATCTCAGCGCCTCCAGAAGTCCGGCACGAGGAGCGCGAACAGGGTGAAGAACTCGAGGCGCCCCAGCAGCATGGCGAGGACGAAGAAGCCCTTCGACAGGTCGCTGTAGGCCGCGAAGTTGTCGCTCCCCACGTAGAAGGGCGCGGGGCCCATGTTGGAGAGGCAGCTGAGGGTCGCCCCGAAGGCGGTCGCGAGCCCGACCTGGTCGACCGTGGTCACGAAGAGGAGGCCGAGCCCCAAGCACGCCATGTAGACGCTGAAGAAGACCGCGACGTCGGTCAGCACGTCATCGGGGACGACCGAGCGGCCCATCCGGACGAGCTGGACGACGGAGGGACGGAAGGAGCTCCGGAACTCGGTCCAGCTCATCTTGCTGAGGAGCACCACGCGCTCGACCTTGATGCCGCCCGCGGTCGAGCCCGAGCAGCCGCCGACGAACATCATCACGATCACCAGGAACAGGATCGGCTCGGGGTAGGCCATGTAGTCGTCCGTCCCGTAGCCCGTGCTGCTGAGGGTCGTCCCCACCATGAAGTACGCGTAGCGGAAGGCCTCCAGCAGGTCGCGGTGGTGGAGAAGGAACGTCCCTGCCGTCAGAGCGAGGGTGAACAGCGCGACCATGGCGAGGAAGACCCGCAGCTCCTCGTTCCGGAGAACGGACCATACGGAGCGTCCTCGCAGGAGCGCATAGTAGAGGCCGTAGTTGACCGATCCGAGGATCATGAAGCTCGCGATGACGTACTCGATCGCCGGGCTCTCGAACGCTCCGATCGAGGCGTCCCGCGTGCTGAAACCCCCCGTCGACATCGTCGTGAAGGCGTGGCAGACCGCTTCGAATGGGTCCATGCGGAGCAGGACCAGAAGGACGACCTCCAGGAGGGTGAAGGCAGCATAAAGCCGCCACAGAGAGAAGGAAGTTTCCGCGATACGTGGCGTCAGGCCCTCGGCTGTCGTTCCCGGGACCTCCCCTTTGAACATGTGCTTGGCGCCGGCGCCGACGGATGGGAACACGGCGACGAACAGGACCACGATCCCCATCCCGCCGAGCCACTGGATCAGCGACCGCCACAGGAGCAGGGGGCGGCTGAGGCCACCCTCCGGGTAGGCCCCGGCGCCCGCGCCCTTGGGGACGGTCCCCTCGATCTGGGTGACGATCGTGGCCCCCGTCGTGGTGAGCCCGCTGATTGCTTCGAACAGGGCGTCCACCGGGCTCAGCCCTGCGTCCAGCACGAAGGGCACGGCGCCGAACACGCCGGCCCCGAGCCAGATCATCCCCACGGCGAGGACCGCCTCGCGGCGCGACAAGGTCCCCGCCTTGAACCGCCGTCCGTACCCGAACAGGGACGCGCCGCCCACCGCTGTCAGCCCCGCCGCGCCCAGCAGCGTGAAGCTGCTGGTCAGATCCCGGACCTCGGCGGGCCGGGTCGAGAGCTCGAGGGCAACGCCGACCAGCCCGCAGAGGAGCTGGCCGGCGGCGACCCCGGCGAGGACCGCCCCGGTGGGTCGGAGGACGCCGCGGAAGTCCCTCAGCGAGGTGCGCCGGCGCACCCTCCGGCTCATGCGGGCGACCTCGAACGGAACATCCGCTCCACGATCGGCCGCGCCCCCGCCGTGAGCAGCAGGACCACCGTGTCGCCGGCGTGCACGGTGTCGTCGCCGCGCGGGATGATCACCTGGTCCCCGTGGACGATCCCCGCGAGGAGCGCGCCCCGCGGCAAGCCCATCCGGCGCAGGGGGACGCCGACCACCCGGGCGCCGCGGGGGACCCGCAGCTCCGCGACCTCCGCCTGGCCGTCCTCGAGGCTCGTGATCGACTGGATGTTCCCCGCCCGGCAGTAGCGGAGGATCTGGTCGGAGGCGACGGCGCGGGGGGTCAGTACGATGTCGACGCCCAGCTGCGTGTAGATCGGCATGTAGTCGCCGCGGTAGACGAGCGCGGCGGTGCGCCCGGCGCCGACGCGGGCGGCGAGCAGGGACGCCATCAGGTTGACCTCGTCCTCGCTGGTCACCGAGCAGACGAGGTCATAGGTCCCGACCTCTTCCTCCTCGAGCAGCGCGCGGTCGGTGCCGTCCCCGTGGACCACCGTCGCCTCGGGGACCGCCATGCTGAGGTCCTCCGCGCGCTTGCGGTCCCGCTCGATCACGAGGATGCTCGCCCCGTCCGCCGCCAGGCTGCGGGCGAGGGCCCGGCCGACCACGCCGCCCCCGATGATCGCGATGCGCTCCGCCTCCCGGCGGGCGGTGAAGAGGTCCTCCGCCTCGAGGACCGCCTCCCGCCGGCCGACCAGATAGACGCGGTCCCCGCCCTGGAGGACGTCCGCGCCGCCCGGCACCATGAGGCGCCCGTCCCGCACCAGGGCCGCGATCAGCGTGTCCCGGGGGAGGTTGAGCTTCATGATCGGCTTGTGGGTGTGGCGAGCGTCGTCCCGCAGCTGCACCTGCACGAGCTCGATGCGGTCCTGGGCGAGGTCGATCACGTCGACCGCGCCGTGGGACCGGGCGATCCGCGTCAGCTCCTGGGCGACGAGGACGCGAGGGTTGATCACCACGTCCACGCCGAGGAGGCCGTAGCGCACCCCCTCCTCGCTCCGGGTCCAGGCGTTGCCCTGCGCCCGCGCGATCACCCGCTTGGCGCCGAGCTGCTTGGCGGCGAGGGCGGCGATGAGGTTCACCTCGTCCTGGTCGGTCACGGCCACCACCAGGTCGGCCTTGCCGACCTGGGCGCGCTCGAGCACGTCGTGGCTCGCCCCGTAGCCCTCGAGGGTCATCACGTCGTGGTGGTCCTCCACGTAGCTGATCGCACCCTCGGCCCGGTCCACCGCGACGAGGTCGTGGCCCTCGTGCTCCATGACCCGTAGGAGGTGTCGGCCGACCTCCCCGAGGCCGATGATCACGATGTACATGGGGGTCAGCCCCGGGAGGGGCGCGCCTCCGCCTCCCCTCGGAGGTCGCCGGAGTCGACGAGGAGCCCCCGGAGCAGCCGGGGGGCGAACAGGTCGTTGACCACGACCGAGACGAGGACGGTGGCGTAGGCGAGGTCCACGGCGGGCCCGTCGTAGACGAGTTGGAAGGAGACCGCCATCGCCACGGACACGGTCCCGTGGCTCATGAGGCCGCGGTAGTAGTCCGGCCGGAGCTCTCCGCGGTAGGCGGCGAGGCGCGTCCCGACCACCTTGCCGATGTAGCGCAGGAGCACGTAGCCGACGGCGAGGTAGGGCAGCCACGGCCACGGCGTCTCGTCTCCGACGAGGGCCCCCGCGCAGACCAGCAGCACGAGCGCCATCGGTCGCTTGGTCCCGTCCAGCGTCGCCCGGATCGACCGGCCGGCCCTCGAGCCGTTCACGAGGACGGCCCCGAGGCACAGGTTCACGAGGAGGGGCGAGAGGGACAGGAAGTAGGCAGCGCCGTTCGCGAGGGTGATGATGCCGACGAGCGCCAAGAAACGCCCGCTCTCCGAATCGTCCTTGCCGAGGAAGGGCGTGAACAGGAGCCCGAGTCCCGCGCCGAGGAGGACCGTGACCAGGGCCCACTCGGCCGGCCGCAGCGCGTCGGCCGCGCCGCGGTCCCCCCGGAAGACGCAGAAGAGCAGGCCGAAGGTCACGATCGCGAACAGGTCGCTCAGCACGGCCATCCGCCGGATCCGCTCCCCCATCTCCTGGGTGAGGCGGTAGCGCGTGCGTAGGAGCTCGATCGGCTCGACCGACCCCGCCGCCGCCACGCAGCCGAGGAAGGCCGAGCAGATCAGCACTTGATCCGTCCCGACCTGACCCTCGCCCGTCCCGACCGGAAACAGGCGGCCGGAGGAGAAGACCGCGTAGGCGGCAGCGGCGATCATCCCGCCGCTGACCACGCCCTGGAACGCCGCGACCCGCGTCGCGCCGGTCGGCGCGGCGCCGCGGACGCGACGCAGGTCGAGCTCCATGCCCCGGAGCAGGCCCACCCAGCCCACCGCGAGGGCGATCACCGGGAACAGGGCCTCGAGGTCCTGGAAGGCCGGCAGGGCGTAGGGCATCTGGTCGCCCAGGAGCAGGCCGAGGACCATGTACTCGACGCCCGTCACCACCAGGAACGCCCGCTGGAGCCGCTCCACGACGTAGTGGGTCAGCAGATAGGCCCCGGCGACGAGCACGAGAACGAAGACCACCGTGAGCGTGGTGTCGCTGGCGCCGCTCGCGGCCGCGGCCCGCGCCACGCGAGGCTGGCTCGCCGCGGCGACGACCGTCAGTGCCGCGAGCGCCGTCGTGCCGGAACATGCCCTGCTCATGCGGCGCAAGCGTCCCCCACATCCGTGGAGGGCGCCAAGCCTTCCGCCAGCGCAGAGGCTGGCGAGCCTCCCCGCGGGTCCCCGTCGACGCCGGGAGCTAGACTCCGACCGGTCTCGGGCGGGCCCGCCCGCACGCACCTCGGGGGCACGGATGGAGCTGGAGGGTCTGCTCGACGAGATCCGGCGCGAGATCGAGCCGTGCACGTTCGTGCTCTGCTTCCGCCTGCCCACCGGGGAGCCGCTGGCGGTATCGAGCGAGACGCTGGGCGAGGAGGGCGTGGCGATCGCCTCGGCGCTCAGCCAGGTGCTCGAGATCCTCGAGGCGGCCGACGGCGGCGCGGGCGACGCTCCAGCGCGGCCCGACGCCGCCCGCGAGGTGATCCTCGAGAGCGAGGGCACCACGATCCTCCTCCGCGTGCCCGCGGAGCTCGAACGACGAGCGGCGCTCGCCCTCGCGGTGCCTGCCGACGTGGGGATCGGCTACGCCCGGGTCGCGATCGACCGCCACCTCCCGGCGCTCGTGGCCTCCTTGGAGGAGCCGGTCTAGCCGGACGCGTCCGGCGTCGAACGCGGGCCGCCGAGGACCGGCGAGGCGCTTGGCACCACCGGCGAGGAGGTCTAGACCTCCTAGCCATGTCGCGGTCGCGCTTCGCTTCCCTCGCTCTCGTCGCCCTGGGGCCCCTCGTGGCGTGCGGCGGGGCTCCCCCCGCCGCCCCCGCGACCCCGACCTCCCCCTCGGGGTCGGACCGCTCACCGCTGCGGGACGAGGCGGCGGTCGGGGTCAGCGACCCTGCCCTCGTCGACCTCCTCCAGGACCACTGGGAGCACGCGCTCCGGCAATCGCCGGAGTGGGCGACCCGCCTCGGCGACCATCGCTTCGACGACCGCCTGGACGACGTCAGCGAGGAGGCGATCGCGGCCTACCGCGCTGCCGAGCGCGCGTTCGTGGAGCGAGCCCGGGCGATCGACGCCGCGTCCCTCTCGGAGGGAGACCAGGTCACGCTGGGCCTCCTGACCGAGGGGCTGGAGCGCTCCCTCGCGCTCGACGCCTGCCGCTTCGAGGAGTGGAGCCTCTCGGCGATGGCGAACCCGCTCACCCACTACAACCGGCTCCACGAGCTGACCGCTCTTCAGACCCTCGAGGACGGGCGCAACCTGGTCGCCCGCTACCGCGCGGTGCCGCAGGCCATCGCCGACACGGTCGCCAACCTGCGCCGGGGAGCGAGCCAGGGTCTCTTCGCCAACGCCACGCCCACCCGGAACGTCCTGGCGATGGTCCGGGGCCAGCTGGAGCAGGGCGTCGAGGAGTGGTCCCTGCTGGAGCCGCTCGCCACCCTGCCGGAGAGCTGGAGCGAGGCGGACCGGGAGGCGATCGCCGCGGACCTGAGGGCCGCCGTGGTCGAGGGGATCCGCCCCGCCTACGTGTCCCTGGCCCGGTTCCTCGAGGACGAGCTCCTGCCGAACGCGCGTGGCCCCGAGGCGGAGGGCGTCGGGGCGCTGCCCTTCGGCGACGGTTGCTACGCGGCCAGCATCCTGGCCCACACGAGCCTCGACCGGAGCGCGCGGGAGCTCCACGACCTCGGCCACCGCGAGATGGCCCGCATCAACGGCGAGATGGAGGTGCTCGGGGAGCGGCTGTTCGGGGTCTCCGATCTGGCGGCGATCCTCGACCGGCTCCGCTCGGACCCCGCGCTCTTCTTCGCGAGTGAGGACGAGGTCGAGGCCGCCGCGAACGCGGCCCTCGCCGCTGCCCGGGACCGGATGGACGCCTACTTCGCGGTCCTGCCGCAGGCGCCCTGCGTCGTGCGGCGGGTCCCCGACTACGAGGCCCCCTACACCACGGTCGCGTACTACCGGCAGCCGCATCCGGACGGCTCGAAGCCGGGCGAGTTCTTCGTGAACACGAGCCGGCCCGAGACGAGACCCCGCTACGGCGCGCGGGTGCTCGCGTACCACGAGGCGATCCCGGGCCACCACCTCCAGATCGCGATCGCCCAGGAGCTCCCCGAGGTGCCGGCGTTCCGCCGCCACACCTACCTCACGGCGTACGTCGAGGGCTGGGCGCTCTACACGGAGCGCCTCGCCGACGAGATGGGCCTCTACGAGACCGACCTCGACCGCCTCGGGATGCTCTCCTACGAGGCCTGGCGCGCCGCCCGCCTGGTGGTCGACACGGGCGTCCACGCCCTCGGCTGGACCCGGCAGCAGGCCGAGCGGTACATGGCCGAGCACACCGCCCTCGCGCTGAACAACATCGAGAACGAGGTCGACCGGTACATCGCGTGGCCGGGCCAGGCCCTGGCCTACAAGGTCGGCCAGCTCGAGATCCTGCGCTTGCGGGAGGAAGCGGAGCAGGCGCTCGCGGAGAGGTTCGAGCTCCCGGTGTTTCACGCGGTCGTCTTGACCGGCGGGCCGCTCACGCTGCCGATGCTCGAGGCCAGGGTGGAGCGGTGGATCTCCACGGCGCGGCGTCAGCCGGGCCCGGGCGAGGGCCCGGAGGGCTGAGCCGCCACCTGCTCAGTTCGCCGCGGTGGCGCTCGTCCAGAACGCGCCGGTGTCCCCGCCCCCCGAGGCGTAGACGCCGTAGGCCTCCCAGAAGTTGGTCGCCGCCTCCTCCTCGGCCACGCGGGACTGCCGGATGCCCGCCCGCAGATCGCCGACGCGCGTCGCCGCCGCCTCGGCGCGCTCCCGGAGCGGCTCGAGCTCGTACGTCGCGAGGTCGTGGGCCACCGCGACCTCCGCGTTCGCGACGTCCTGGCGCGACAGAGCGAGCTCGCGCACCGCCTCGGCCAGCTCGACCTTGCGGTTCGCGTGGTCGAGGCGGGCCTGGACCCACGTGTCGCGTAGGTTGCGGAACGCCGCGTCGCCGAACTCCAGGCGCTGGCGGATGTCGTTGGCCCAGCGGCCGACGCGCCGCCGCTCGATGCGGGCCTCGTCGACCTGCGCCTTCGCGATCACCACCGCGTCCTCGGCGCCCGCGATCCACAGGCGGGACTGGGGCGGCAGGGTGGGGTTGCGGGGGTCGAGACGAGCCACCCCCCCGCCGCACGCCGCGAGGAGCGAGGCGGCGAGCAGCGCGAGCATCGCGCCGCGGCCGGAGCGGCCGACGAGCTCATCGAGCGCACGCGTCACGCCCCACCTCCCGACAGCAGGCGGCCGCCGGCCCGACCTTCCTCGTACTGCGTGAGCGCGGCCTCCGCCGCCGGCGGCCCGCCGTTCTGCCGAAGCATCGTCGCCAGGTTCTGCCGCCCCGCCTCGAGCCCCGCGTCCGCCGCGCGGGCGAAGGCCTCCATGGCGAGGCCGAGGTCGCCCATCTGCGCCCGGGCGATGCCGAGGAGGTTGTGGGCCGGGGCGCCGCCGTCGCGCTCGACCGCGGCGGCGAAGATGAGGGCGGCGCCGGCCGCGTTGCCGGCGTCGAGGTAGCGGGTGCCGAGCTCGAGGAGGGCCTCGACGTCCTCCGCGTTGCGGCTCAACCGGTCGCGCAGCTCGTCCACCCCGCTCGGCGCCTGGCCCCGGGAGGCCTGCGCGGGCCGGTCGAACCGGAGGCCCGGCTGCTCCTGCGCCTGGCCCGCCAGGCACGCCCGCGCCGCCGCGTTCATCGTGGGCAGCTCGAAGGCCTGGCGGGCGCACGCCGCCACCGCCTCCTCGGCCGTCTGGCGGAGCGTCGCGACGCGCTGCTGGAGGGCCCCCTGGACCGCCTGGAGCTCGTCGCCGCTGAACATCGACCCGAGGGGCACGCTCTCGAGGCGGCTCGCGGCGGTCCGCAGCACGTGCGCGAGCCGGGCGAAGGCGGCGGGGGTCACGGCGGGGTCGCCCTGCCGCGCCGCGTTCAGGTAGGTCTGCTGGACGACGTCCACCACCGCGACGAACTCCTCGATCAGCGTGAAGTCGACCAGCTCCGGGTACGACGTGAGGGCCTCGTTCAGGATCTCGGCGGACCCGAAGTGCGCGCGGGCCAGCGCGACCTGGCTCGCGGAGCCGCTGGCGGCCAGCACGCCCTGGAGCGTGCCCTCCGCCGCCGGCCCCTGGCCGGCCGCGATCTGAGCCAGCCCGTAGCGCGCCACCGCCTCGAAGGGGGCCTCGTTCACGTGCGGCCCCACCGCCGACAGGATCCGGTTGCCCTCGCCGCGGCGCTCCGCGAGGTCGGCGAGCCGGTCGAGGGGCTCGGACCGGTCCGCCGCGGTCCGGGCCGCCTGGACGGCTTGCTGGTAGCGCTCGATCGCCTCGTCCGGTCGCCCGAGCTGCTCGAGCAGCAGCCCCTCGCTCGCCAGCAGGCGGGCGCGCTGCTCCACGTTGGCGGCGGCAGCGCGGGCGAGGAACTCGACTGCCCGGTCCGCGTCGAAGCGGGCCAGCGCCATCTGCCCGAGGGTCGAGACGATGCCCGGTAGCTGGTCGCTCTGTGGGTAGGCCTCGGCGATCTGGGTCCCGAGATCGTAGAGCTGGTCCACGTCGCCGGTCGCTCGCGCTGCCACGAAGGCGTTGAGGAGCGCTCGCTCTCCGAGGCTCGAGCCCGGCCGCTCTTCGGCGAAGGACACCAGCACCTGGAGGTCGCCGCCCTCGTCTCCGGCGGCCTCGAGGGACAGCTCGTCGACCATGCGCTGCTCGGCCTGGGCCACGACCTGCTGCACCTCCGACTGCACCGAGGCCGTGATCGGGGAGCCGTCGCCGAGGAAGCGCTGGCCCGCGTGGAGCAGGCCCATGTAGTCGTTGAGGGTGTTGTAGGAGTCGAGCACCAGCCGCACCGAGGCCGTCGACTCCTCGCTCTGGGGGTACTCGTACGCGAGGGCCGTGAACCGGTCGATCGCCGCCTGGTAGCGCCCCTCGTCGTACAGCGTCAGGGCCATCGCGAACTTCACGCGGCGCTGGCGCTCCTCGGGCAGCTCGTAGGCGAGGAGCTGGCGGGCGGCGAGGCGAAGCGCGCCCCGGGCGCCGACCCGCTGCCTCGGGTCGAGCGGGGGGCCCTCGTCGCCGAGGGCTTCCTGGAACGCGACCACCGCGTCGTAGAGCGCGTCCCTCTCCTCGTCGCCCTCCTCGAGGCGATCCGCGAGCTCCAGGGACCGCCGCCCCGCCTCGTACTGCTGGCCGGAGATGCCGAGCACGTCGACCAGGTTCTGGAGCACCGCGAGGCCTTCCTCGCTCTGCGGGAAGGTATCGAGATGGGACGCGTAGCCCCGCGCGACCGAGCCCGCGCGATTGCGTCGCCGCTCCTCGGGGCCGGCCGGCAGCGCGAGCTGGGCGCGCGTCAGCAGGTCGCGGGAGTAGACCTCGAACTCCTCCCGGAGCCGCTCTTCCTCCGGCCGCGTCACCTCCCGGCGCGCGACGTGGGCCACGAAGGCACGATGCATCAGCTCGACGTCCTCGCCGATCCGGGTCCAGTCCTCCGCGGTCCGGAGCGCGGTGTGGAAGCCGCGGATGTCGTCGAGGCGCCCGCCGGACGCGGGCCCGTAACGCAGGAGCTCCCGGGTGACGAGGATCGTGCCGAGCGGGTCGCTGGAGACCGAGTAGCGCCGCGCGAAGCGCTCGAGGGCCGCGACGTAGGTCGCGCGGTTCTGCGACCGCTGGCGGAGGAACCTCAGCACGCCGTTGGCCTGCCGCTCCTGCGTGTAGCAGTAGGCCATGTCGGTCAGCGCGCTGCGACCGACCTCCACGTCTCCGCTCACCAGGTCGTCGGGCGGGTCCCCGGCCGCGCCGATGCCGGGCGCGAGGAACGTCGGTTGCTCGTCCTCCTCCTCCTCGGCCTCCCCGTCGTCGCCGGCGGCGTCCTCGTCCTCCGCGAGGGAGGCGTCCTCGTCGGCCTCCTCGCCCGCGAGCTGCTCGCGGCGCGCCCGCTCCTCGGCCCGCTCCCGCCGCTGGCGGCGGCGGTTGAGCACCAGCGCGCGCACGAACTCCTCGAGCGCGCCCCGGCAGTTGGTCTGCCCCATCCGCAGCCAGGCCAGCCGGTAGTGGGCGAGCTCCTGCATCCGGGCGGAGTCGCCGCGCGCCGCCAGCTGGTAGTCCCGCCGGGCCTCGTCGGTCCGGGACCCGTCCCGGTGGTAGTCGCCGAGCATGATCAGCGCGTGAGGGCGCAGCGGGCTGTCCTCGCGCTCGTCGACCAGGCGCTGCAGCGCCTCCGCCATGTCGTCGAAGTTCTGGAGCTCCCGATGCTCGAAGCCCATGTTGAACAGGGCCCGATCGACGAGGGGGGAGTTCGGCGTCACGCGCAGGATCCGCTCGTAGATCCCGATCGCCTGCTCCTTGAGCAGCCGCACCTGCGGAACGTGGATCGCCTGGTCCGTTCGCTGCTCGCGCTCCACCGCGATGCGGTAGTGGTAGCGAGCCTCCTCGCTGAGGAGCTCCGCGAGGCGGAGGTAGAGCTCCGCCTCGTAGGGGCCGCCGCGGGAACGGACGATCGCGGCGCGAGTCTGCTGGGTCGCGTTGCGAACCCGCGTCACGTTCAGGCGCAGGATCTCCACGTAGGCGGTGTCCCGCGGCGGCAGGGAGGACCCGCCGCAGCCCGAGAGCAGCAGAGCCAGGGCCAGGGCCGCGGCGCTGCGCCGAGCAGCGCCCGAGGGAGCGGCTTCGCGCGGAGCGATGGCGTTCACTGTAGGCATCGGTCGGGGATCACCACTTCCAGGTCGTCGAGCTCGTCCGTCCAGAACTCCCCATCGAAGCGGTAGGCCACCCGGTCCTGACCGGGGGGCTCGACCTCCGCCTCCGTTGTTCCGCTGCCCTCGTCCACCCGCTGGCGGCCGCGCAGCAGCGCGACGCTCAGCTCGTGGACCACCAGGCGGACGCCGTCCTCCGCGTCGATCAGCTCGATCGCGAGGTTGCCGGCCTCCTCCCGGAGGGCCTCCTCCTCGCGGCGCTCGGCCTCCGCGATCGCCGCCGCGTAAAACGCCTCGAGGGCGGTCCTCATCGCGCCGCCGGCCGGGGCGACGTCCGCCACGTGGGCCCGCTCGGTCCGCAGGCGCGCCAGGAACGGGATGACCGACCCCGGCTCCTTCACCCGGAGGCGCGTCGCCTCGAGCAGCGCCTCCGACCGGTGGGGCGGGACCCCGCGGTGGAGGTCGGCGAGCGCCTCGCGGTAGCGCTCCTCGAGCCGGATCACGGCGGCCTGGGCCGGCTCGAACTGGCAGAGGCGCTGCAGCGAGAGCGCCTCGAGGAGGAAGCGCTCCGGCGCGATCAGCTGGGCATACATCGGCGCGTCGAGGGCCACGAGGAGGCCGAGCGCGCGCCGCGACCGGCCGCTGTAGAAGTAGGCCCAGGCCATCTCGAGGAGCAGGGTCGGCCGGCGGGGCGCGGCGTCCTTCACCTCCTCGAAGAAGTCGACCGCGTCCCGGTAGCGGCCCTCCTCCATCGCGAGGCGGGCCATCGCGAGGTAGAGCTCCTCCTGGACGTCCGGCGGGAGCTCTTCGACCTGCTCGAGGAGGCGGTCGAGGCGCTCGACGGCCTCCTGCCGCTCGCCGACCGACAGGTGGCGGACCGCCCGGACCAGCTCGGCTCGGACGCGGTAGGGGCTCTCCTCCGGGATGCGCCGGAAGGACTCCTCCATCCACGCGAGCTGGCCCCGTCGCGCGTTGTCCCGGCCCTGGATGTACGCGATGAACGCCGTGGTCGACGGCTGCAGGCCGGTGATCTCCGCCGACGCGAGGAACCCGTCCACGATCACCTGCCCGTCGTGGGGGCCGAGCGTCACGATCCGCTCGAGGCCGGCGACCGCCCGGTCGATCAGCTCCGGGTTGCGGCGCGAGGACGCGACGTCCAGGAAGGTGACCGCCGCCGCGTGGGTCAGCTCGAGGTTCTCGAGGGACTCGGCGAGGATCAGCTGGGCCCGATCGTAGCGGTCATCCTCGGGGCTGCTCGCGTCCAGGAACACCTGCGCCGCGTCCCCGCCCCGGACGTCGTTGCCCCCGAGGTGGGCCTCGACGGCGGCCGCGAACGCGGCCTCCGGCTCGCCCTGGAACGCCGCGGCGCCACACCCCGACAGGGCCACGACGAGCGCGCCGAGGGTGGCGACCGGCGGGGCGGGCGGTCGGGTCACAGGGCCACCGCGAGCCCGAGGCCGATCCAGAGCTCGTCCCGGAGCCCGTTGCCGCTCTGGAAGAACTCGTCGGTGAACAGGAACATGTAGCGGAAGTCGAGGACCAGGGAGAAGGTCTCGTTGAAGAAGAACCGGGTCCCGAGCCCGAGGTCGACCACGGCGCGGGAGGTCCTTGTCAATCGGCCGAAACCGCCGCCGAGGAGGAAGAAGAACTCCCCGTGCAGCAGGCTCGTGTCGGTGACCGCGGCCTTCCAGTAGATCGGCGTCAGGACCAGGTTCGTCGTCCCGTACCACTCCACGATCTCGAAGGGCGTCTCCATCAGCCCGAGGCTCTCGAGCTGGTCCCTCAGGTCGGTCCCGACCGGGAAGGAGTAGGCGAAGTGGATGATCTCCCACGCGACCAGCTCGTCGAAGTGCAGGGTGTAGGAGCCGCCGACGGTGATCCCCTTCTCGAACGCGTCCAGTGGCAGCACACCGCCGTAGGCGGTGATCTGGTGGTTGCGGAAGTAGCGCCGCTGCTGAACGGCCCTCGAGGCGTAGCGCTCGCTCGTGGTGTCCTGTGCGGACGCGAAGGCCGGCAGACAGGTCGCGGTCAAGGCGACACTCACGGCCAGTACCGTGGCGCGATGCATGGGAGTCTCTCTTTCAGGGGGCTCGCTGGAACATGAACGGGAACGTGACCTGGACCGGGCCGCCGCTGGGCCTCGGGAAGCGCATACGTCGGATCACGCCGAGGATGCACTGGCTGACCTGCGGCGAGCCCATCGTGCTGCCCTGCTCGCGGGCTCCGGTGACCCGCCCGGCGGGCGAGATCGTCCAGCTGAACGTCACCCGGCCGCCCAGGCCCGAGTTCCGCGTGAGGCCGCGCTCGTAGCACGCCTGGATGCGGCCCTGGTGGCGGTTGAGCACCTGGAGCACCTCCTGGCGCGACAGCGATCCGCTCACGCGGCTGAGCGCGCTGCCCGAGCGGACCCGCCCCCGCACGGGGCCGGAGCGCTCGCGCGCCTCGAGGCGGCTGACGTTGGCCGCGTCGCCGCGGCCCGCGGTGGCGATGTCGCGCGCCGCGCCGGTCCCGATCTGCACCGGGCCGTCCCCCGCGGCGGCGAGGGCGCCTCCGATCTGGGTCGCCGCGGACACGCCGGCGGGTCCCCGCACCGCGTCGATGTTCGTGACGGCGTCCGCGATCGTCAGGCTGTCCGAGCCGAGGGCGCTGCCGCCGAGGGCGCTGACCAGCCGCTCGGAGCTCGGCTCGTCCCGCGGCGTGTTCCGCTGGATCTCGTTCAGCCGGTTCCGCAGCGTCTGCGGAAGCTGCGGGCGCTGCTCCTCCGGGGGCGTCGGGCGGGGGGCCCGGCGCTCGGCGAGGCGCTCCGGCGGCGGTGGTGGCGGCGGCTCCTCCGGCTCGTCCGGCTCCTCGAGCCGCGCCTCCGCGAAGGCCTCCCGAAGCTCCGCAGCCGGCTGGACGGTCAGCTGCACCGGGCTGAACGCGGCCAGGATCCAGAGCCCGAGCACGGCGGCGCCGTGGACGGCCACGCCGATGCCCAGACCCGCGCCGAGGACCCCCCAGGGCACGGGCTCCGCGATCCCTCGCACGGGCGGCCCCGCCCCGGTGACGCGGACACGGTGCATGTAGCGGCCATGGACGATCTCGTGGGCGGCGCCGCGGTCGAGGCGGATCGGCCCCATCGGGGGCTGCTCCGTGCCCCCTGCCGCGCGCACCACACGGAGGGCCGAGCCCGGGGGGGTGTCGACGGTCGCCCGGTGCCGCCCGAGGCGGACCTTGACGCGGGTCCCCCGCACCTTGACGCGCCCCAGCGGGATGGTGAGCGACCGGGTGCCGATGTAGCGGTCGCCGTGGCGGGAGTAGACCTCGGCGTGGATCGGCCCGTCGGGGGGGCCGCCTGCGAGGGCCTTCAGCGGGATGTCGAGCGGCCCGGGCGCGTCGGCCAGGGGGACGTCGTCCGCGTCGTCGTCGCCCTCGTCCCACAGCGCGGGCTCGGTCCCGTCGGGCGGCGGCTCGTCCTTCGCGCGCGGGGCTCGGGGGCCCGGCCTCGGCGCCGGGCGCACCCGGCGTGGCGGAGGGCGCCGGGGCGTGGCGGCGGCCGGCACCGCCTCGGGCTCGGTCTCGCCCGGCGCGGCGTCCGCGAGCGGCTCGGACACGACCTCGAAGGGGCGCTCCGACGGCGGGGGGAACGTCTTGGACCTCGCCCGAGCCGGCGGGGGCGCCTTCGGCTCCTCGGGCAGGGGCCGCGCGTAGGCGGCGTCGGGGAGGTCGGTCGGTGGCCGGACCACGTCCAGCGGCTGCCGGGGGTTCGTCGGCGACTCGTTGAAGCTGTCGTCGAGAGGGCCGACCGCGGCCGACGCGGACAGCTCCTCGTCGGCGGACACCCCCGGCGGGGACAGGAGCGAGTCGACCTCCGCGTCGAGCGCATCCGCCGCCGCCTCCTCCGGGCGGACCTGCGCCCGGTCGAAGTCGGCGAAGAGCGACGCCTCGGCGGGGATCTTCGGCGCGTTCCCGACCGCTGTGGGGATGTTCTCCTCGTCGTCCTCCTCCCAGTCGCCCATCTCCTCGAGGCTGGCGAGGATCGACACCCCGGACCGGTCCGCGTCGGACCGGAACGCCAGGTCCTCCTGCTCGCCGAGGGCCTCCGCGAGCCGCTGCCGCCGCATCCGGGCCTCCGGCAGGCCCCCGGCGCGCTCGAGGAAGGCCTGCCAGGCCGTGATCAGGTCGGCCATGCGGCCGTGCCCGGGCGCGAGCGTCTCCAGGTGCTCCAGCGTCGGGAGGTGGTCCGGCATCTCCCGCAGCGTGCGGAGGAGGTGGTCGATCCCGAGGTTGCTCGGGCGCAGGGCGGACAGCCGCATTCGCGCATCGGCGACGATCGCGAACCGCTCGGACCGGCGCGGGTCGTTCTGGGCGAGCTCGTAGGTGTCCGAGATGTCGGTGAGGAGAGCAGGATCGTCCTTGGTGTCGACCAGGGCGCGCTCGAGGGTGCGGAGCGCCCCCATCGGATCGCCGAGGCGCTCTCGCTGCACCTCGGCCGCGCGCCGCAGCAGCGCCGCCCGGCCCGGCCCCGGCGGGCTGCCGTCCGCGCGCTGGAGCAGGATCTCCGCCCGCGCTTCGTCGTCGCCCAGCTCGAGCGCGAGGCTCTCCGCGGCCTGACCGACCGCGGTCAGGGACGGGTCCTGGCGAAGCGCCTCGCGCAGGTGCGTGAGGGCGCCGCGGGCATCGCCGAGGCGGTCCCGGTGGAGCTGCGCGGCCTCGAAGAGGGCCTCGGCGCGGTCGGTCGGTCGCGCCCGGCGGCCCGCCCACCAGACCAGGATCTTCGCGAGGGCCCGATGCTGGTTGCGGCCCCCGAGGTGGTCGCGCAAGGCCAGGATCAGCTGCGGGTCCTCCGGCCGGTCCTTCAGCGCCCGGAGCAGCTGCTCGGTCTTGGCGTCGACGTTCCTCCGCCGTTTGGAGGCGGGCTGAGTCATTCGTCTTCCCCGTCCTCCCGGTGGCTCCGACCGAGCACGGCACGATACGTGGGTTGGAGGAACCGGCGCCTCCGCCGGACGAGCGGTCGCAGCGGTCGTTGCTCGCGGTCGACCAGGATCACGGCGCCCTCGCCCGCCGTCTGGCCCCGGATCACGCGGGCGTCGAACTCGAGGTTGTCGCCGTCTCCGCCGGCCCCCGGCGTCGAGCCATCCTCGCCCGCCTCCTCGCCGTCGCGCGGAGCCAGGGCGGCCGCGGCCGGCGAGTCGGTGGTGTCGACCAGGCCCTGGACGCCCTCCTCGTCCTGGCCGCGGGGTCGGCGGCGCTGCTGCGCGGGCTGCTCGTTCTCGTCGCCGTTCTGCCGCGCCTGCTGCTGCTGCTGCCGCCGGCGCCGCTCGGCCCGGGCCCGGCGCCGCGCGAGGGCGCGCTCGCGCCGAGCCGCGCGGCGCCGCGCCCGCGCCTCGTCGGTGTCCTGGGCCAGCGCCGCCGCGGGCTCGAGCGGGAGCGGCAGCTCGACGACGGCGAACAGGGCCGCCAGGGCGATCAGCAGAGCTCGGACAGGAAGGGTGGTCATATCTTCATCACCGCGAGTCGATAGCGGAAGAAGCCCGCCTCGGCGGCCGAGCGGAGCACCCGGTACAGGGTGCGGTAGTCGAGCTCCCGGTCGGCCTGGATCAGGACGATCGGACCGGACTCCTCGTCGTCCGGGTCGGGAGCGGGGGCCCCCTCCTCGGGATCGCCGAAGCGGAGCCGGTACTCGTCCGCGAGAGCGTCGACCAGCGCCGGGAGCTCTCCCGTGTTCTCGTCGATCTCGGCGATCAGCTCCTCCTCGAGGAAGATCGCGTTGCCGGTGACCGATACGTTCACCGCGGGCTTGAACGGCGCCCTCGCCGAGCTCTCGGGGAGCTGGAGGTCCGGGTTCAGGCGGAACTCCTGGTTCTCCGTGTCGAAGCTCACGATCAGGAAGATCAGGATGATCGTGAACATATCGAGGAGAGACGTGAGCATGAGGCCCGGCGCCTTCTTCTTGCGGAGGTAGCGGCCCGCGTTCATCACCCCTCCTCCGCCGCCGGCGCGGCCTCGCCCCCGCCCCCGCCCTCGCCCCCGCCCTCTTCCGGGGTCGGCAGGTCCTCGGGCCGGAGCAGGCGGCTGAACACCACGACCGGGAACAGCGGCTCCATGACGGGCTCCCCCTCGGTGTCGGTGCCGCTCCGGTAGTCCCGCGCCAGGTCGAGCACGCCGACGAGGTCCTGGTACTCGACGTCCTCGTCCGGCAGCACGATCACGGTCTTGCTCTCCGGGTAGCGACCCTTCGCCTGCCGGAGGCGCTGCTGGATCGCGTCGCCGTCGAAGCCCTCGTCACCGCGGCTCAGCGAGAGGGCCAGCGGCTCGAGGGACGCGGGGTCCAGGTTGGTTCCGCTGAAGGTCAGCTCGAGCTCGTCCGCCTTCAGCACGAGGTTGGCCGTCACCGCGCGGGTCTCCTGCTGCTCCGCGTCCAGCGACGTGTCGGCGTGCTGCGGCAGCGACCCCGGGACGACCGCGACGTGGAAGAACGCGGCGCCCATCAGCAGGAACGGGATCAGGACCATGAACAGGTTCATGACCGGGATCAGATCCAGCTCCGTCGCCTGCTTCTTGGCGTCGCGCCACTTCGAGAAGGCCATCGGACCCCTCTAGGCGGGCAGGGGAGCGAAGTTGGGGGTGCCGGCCGAGGCCGTGCCGATCCCCTCCTCCGGCTCGGTGGTCTCGCCGCTCAGGGCGACGAGGAGAGCCGTGGCCCCGTCCTCGACCTCCATCACGATCGCCTCCTGCCGGCGCGCGATGAAGTGATGGAAGAACAGGAGCGGGACCGCGACGCTGATGCCGAAGGCGGTCGTGTACATCGCCTGGGAGATGCCGCTCGCCAGGGCCTCCTGCCGGGCCGCGGCGCTCGCCACGCTGATGCTGTTGAAGGCCGCGATCAGACCGAAGATCGTCCCGAGGAGGCCGACCAGGGTCGCCGAGTTGGCCAGGAGCGCGAGGAGATCGAGCCGGCGCGAGAGCGCGGGCAGGGCGGCGAGCATCTCCTTCTCCATCGCTCGCTCGATCTCCTTCTCGCGCCGATCGGCGCGGAGGATCCCCGCCCGGAAGACCTTGAGGAGCGGGTGCGCGCTCCGCACCTGGCACAGGTCGAGGGCGCGGCGGTAGGAGCGGGCCTCGACCGCAGCGACGACCTTGTCGATCAGCCCTCGGGCGGCGAGCCGCCGAAGGATGTAGAGGTCGAAGGCCCGCTCGATGAACACCACCCAGCCGATGATCGACAGGGCGAGGATCACGTACATGACCGGCCCGCCGTCGTCGAAGTAGCTGAAGATCGACGACGACGACGCCGCTGCCGACGCCTCCCCCCCCTCCTGCGCCCAGGCGGCGAAGGGGAGGACGACAGCGGTGCTGACGACCGTGAGGAACAGCGCCCATCGGAGGCGCCACGCAGGGAGGGAGGATCGCATCATCACTTTCTCTCTCGACCACCTTCGCCGACGGCGGGGCCGGCACGACCCCTTAACGACCGAACCGCGGCCGAACGAACTCGTCCTCGAACACAGTGAGGACGGCGGCCGCGGGCGTCCGCGTCGGGGGAGTGTAGAGGACGGGGATCTCGGCTACGCGAAACGGTCCGGTGGCATCCAGCCGCTCCGGGACCGCTTCCAGGAAGTAGAGGAGCACCCGGTTCAGGCCCGCCTCGCTTCCGTCGTCCAGGGGCAAGGTCTCCATCAGACGGATGTTCCGGACGGTGTAGGTCAAGCACTCCCGCTCCCGGACGACGACGCGGATCGCCTCGACCACGTCGCTGTCGGGGAGGGGAAAGTCGGTCTCGTCGATCTGAACGCGCAGGAAGCGGCCGGTCTCGCCCTGGCTCTCGGCCCAGCTCGACGACGGAAGGAGCAGGCCCGCGGGGTCGACCATCTCGCCCGGCTCCGGATCGATCGGGACGACCGGGCCCGGCATCGGGTCCGAGCCGTCCTGCCAGCTCAGCGTCCGGTTGCGCGCGTCCCAGCGGAGCGCGCCGACGCCGGCGGTAGTGCCCTCGGAGGCATCGAGCGTGGTGGCGCGGAGCTCGATCGGGTTGAGCACCGCGAGCTCCGACACCACCCCCTCGTCGAGGATCTCCGAGCGGAGACCGTTCGCCAGGTGCGAGCCGAGGTCCGTGGACCGCGGGTCCGAGCGCTGCCGGAGCTCGTCGCCGTTCGACACCCCGTCGCCGTCCGCGTCCGTCTCCGCGTCCGCGTTCAGGTAGTCGGTCTGGCCGATCACCTCGAGCAGGTCGGGCATCCCGTCGCCGTCGGAGTCCATCAGGGTCCCCTCGGTACCGATCAGCGCCTCGTCGCAGTCGTAGAGGCCGTCGAGGTCCTGATCGACGAAGGGGTCGAGGCCCGCGCAGGAGACGGGCTCGTCCATCGCGAGGGGATCGAAGCCGACCAGCACCTCGACCAGGTCGCCGATCCCGTCCCCGTCCGAGTCCCTCGTCGTCGGGGAGGTCTGGAGCGTCGCCTCCTCGTCGTCCGGCAGGCCGTCCGTGTCGCTGTCGACCTTGGGCCCGAGCGGCGTCGGGTGGGCGTGGGGGTTGGCGATCAGGAGCGTCTTGACCCGCAGCGCCTGCCGGGCGCCGAGCAGGTTGAGGGCCGACGGGGACAGGCCGCTCACCGCGTCGAAGCGCTGGTAGGTGCCGCGGCCGGTCGTCGCGAGCTCGCGGAGGATGTCCTCGGCCTGGGTGTTCCGGCGCGCCTCCTGCTCGGCGGCGAGGTGCAGCACGTGGAAGCGAAGGCCCACCGCGCCCGCGTCGCGGATCGCGGTCTGCATCGCCGCGACCTCCCGGATCTCGAGCTCCTGCTGGCAGCTCAGGGACGGCCCGGGCCCCTGGCCGAGGCAGGCCGCGTCGTCGGGCTCGCAGCAGTCGAGCTGGTCGGCGATCGGGTCGGCCCGCGCCGCCGCGATGAACAGGACCACGTACTGCGTCGCGACCCGGATCCCGGCGGGGGTGTTCTCGAGGTCACCCTCGATCAGCGCGCGCGTGGCCCGCAGCGCCTCCACCGGGTCCCGGCAGAGGCTGCCCGCGTCGCACGGCAGCGGGAGCCCGAGCGTGTTCAGCCCGGCCAGGAGCTCACCCGGGTTGCGCGAGAAGTCCTCCTCGAAGGGGGCGAGGCGCTCGGCCCGCCCGCCGTAGCCGATCACCGCCGCCGAGACGTCCTCGTCCGCGAGGGCGGACCGGACGAACGCGCTCAGCACGCCGATGCGGGTGGAGCCCGGGTCGTAGGACGCGAACAGCTCGCCCGCGGCGCGGTCCCCGGTGATGATCACCCGCACGGGCAGCCGCGCGTCCAGGGGGTCTTCGGTGCAGATCCGACCCGTGAGGGCCACCCGATCCGCCTGCCCGAGCCCACGGTCGTCGCTGAAGAGCGACGCGTCGGTGCATCCGAGCGCGAGCGCCAGAGGCGCCAGGGCGAGGGCGCGCCAGGTCATTCGTCGGCTCCACAGGGGAGGTCGGTGCCGACCTCCGGGCTCGGCACGCAGCGACCGCCGAGGCAGGTCTGACCCACGACGCACTGAACACCGAGGCAATCGGCCTGGACGGCGAGGGGCACGGCGGAGAGGGGCTCCGGCTCGGTCAGCCGGACCTCGAAGCGGAGCTCCTCGACGCCCTGGAACAGGCCTTCGACCGCCAGCCACGTTGCCGTGGACGCCGTCGGGACCCGGAGTCGCAGGGGCAGCGTGCGCCGACCCTCCGGGGTGATCAGGTCCCTCACCCCCTCGCCGACCGCCACGCGCCCGTCGTCGAGGACGACCAGGCGGAGCGAGTCGAGCTCGTCCGCGCCGTCGCCGCAGACCAGCGCCGTGAGGGCGGGCCCGCCGAAGCAGCCGCCCTGAAGCAGCCCACCAACGCACAGGACAGACCACAGGAGCCCAGGAGCCCACAGGGGCCGTCGGGGGGGTTGGGTCACAGGCACGCTGTCCAGGCCACGGAGCACCTCGCGTGCCAGGAGAGTGGCAGTGGCTCGCGAGATGCGCTGTAGGGGACCGCCCGGTCATGAATGACAAGGATCGCAGGAGCCCGGAGCGCTCCGGGTTCCGGGCCCCCGGCGTCCCCGCGATGGCGCCAAGACCTTGGAAACGCCGAGTCATCGCGCTGACAGGGGCCGGAGCCTGCGATGCTCCGAACATCGGGGGGGCCAGCCCTCGACGCTGGGGTCCGGGTCCCCCTGACCGTTGCCGCGGACCCTGCCGGCCTTTTCCCCACAAGGGCGAGCGGCCACTCGCGGGATGCTTGGCACGGTTGGGAGCGCTTCTTGCAGAAGGGGTGGGAGCGTGAAGGGAAACGCCCGGCACTCTGCGGGGCGATCATCGAACAACGTCCCAAACGAGAAAGAGGAGAGGAGCTATCCCATGGTTCAGAGGAACGGTCTCGCGGCCCTTACGGCGCTGATGGGCCTGACCCTGTGCGGTCTCCCGCTGTCCGCGGGGGCCCAGGACAGGCCGGCCTTCGAGTGTGACAACCGCTTCGGCAGCTGCGGCACGCCCAACATGAGCGGCGGCGGCGGCGGTGGCGGTGGGGGTGGCGCCATCCTGATCGCCAACACCGATCTGGGCGACACCTACCAGTTCGCCGATGACTACGACAACGACGGGATCGAGGACCCGTTCGATAACTGCCCCCGCTGGCACAACGTCGAGCAGCTCGACAGCGATGGCGATCTCTTCGGAGATGCCTGCGACAACTGCGCGACGGTGGCGAACCCCGACCAGTTCAACTTCGACGGCGACGAGTTCGGTAACGTCTGTGACATCGATCTCGACGGCGACGGGCTCGAGAACGCGGTCGACAACTGCGCCGAGATCCCCAACCCGGTGGACAGCAACGGCCTGCAGCCGAACCTCGATGGCGACGAGTTCGGCGACGCCTGCGACCCCGACATCGACCAGGACGGCATCCTCAACCTCGAGGACGCCTGCCCGATGAACGCGGACATCAGCACCCCGACCGCCGCCCAGCGGGAGCTCTGCTTCCCCGACACGGACGGCGACGGCGTGGGCGACTTCGACCCGCTCTCGCCCGACATCTGCCCGAACGCCTTCGACCCCGACCAGCTCGACCTGGACGGTGACGGCCTGGGCGACGCCTGCGACCCCGACATCGACGACGACGGGCTCGTCAACACGCTCGACAACTGCGCCGAGCTCGCCAACGGCGACCAGCTCGACGCGGACCGCGACGGCCGGGGCGACGCCTGCGACAACACGTTCTGCTACGTGGTGTTCGGCGACGAGGACCGCTGCCTCGACCCGACCGACAGCCTGAGCGCGTACGTCCCGGCCCTGCTGGGCAACGCACGCGAGTCCTTCCGCCTGCCGCTCTTCGTCAACCGCGACCGTCAGGCCCTCACCTACACCTGGACCGTGGTCAGCGCCCCGGCCGGCTCCAACGCGGTGGTCGGCAACAACGAGGGGTCCGCGGCCGACCTGGTCAACTACGAGGTCGTCTACGGGGCCCCGGTGACCTTCACCCCCGACCAGCCCGGCGAGTACACCCTCCGGGTGGTGGTGACCACCGACGGCGCGGACAACGTCACCAACGAGTTCGAGGCCCAGACCGAGTACCTGGTGACCATCTTCGCCAACGGCGCGGCTGGCAGCGGCTGCTCCGTGAGCAGCGTCGGGTCGGCGGGCGGCAACGCAGCGGGGCTCTTCGCGGCCCTCGGGGTGTTCGCCTTCGCCTTCATCCGGCGCCGGCGCCGCCGCGCGGCCTGATCGCCGCCAACCGTACAATCGAGCTCAACTCGGGCGCCCGCGGGTCGAAAGACCCGCGGGGCCCTTTCGTGGTTCTGGGGACCGAGGATCGACGTGAAGCGGCGAGGGCAAACGATGGACCGCATGCGAGGTAGGAGGGCTGGCTGGGCCGGCCTGGTGGTCGCTCTGGCGTCGAGCCTCCCGGGCTGTACCGACGCCGGCCTTCAGCCCAGCGACCCGGACGAGATCGAGACCTTCGACAACCGGCTCGATCTGCGGGGCGAGTTCTGCCTCCAGCCGGATGGGGAGCTGACGTTCCCGGTCAAGGTGCTCTTCATCCTCGACCAGTCCGCGTCCCTCCAGTGCACGGACGGGAACAACGTCCGCTTCGACGCGCTGGACCGGTCGATGAGCCAGATCCGCCAGAACCCGGACTCCTCGATCGGCTTCGTGGGCTTCGCGAACTGGGCGCGGGAGCAGACCTTCACCCGCGACCGGGACGCCCACGCGCCCTACCTGAGCGCCGCGAGCGGCGGGGGGACGGCGACCGACTACCAGGGGGCGATCGCCACCGCCATCCGGATCCTCGAGCAGGACATGCTCGACACGCCGGGCGCGGAGCGCGCCCGGACCCGCTACGTGGTGGTCTTCGTCAGCGACGGCGTGCCCGAGCCCCGCTGCAACGCAGGCTGCGAGGACTCGATCAGCAACTGCGCGGACGGCAACGACAACGACGGCGACGGCCGGACCGACGGCTCGGACCCTGACTGCGCGAACGTCAACGACTCGTCCCTGGCCCCGGACAGCCTCTACGGCGTCTGCAACACGGACCAGGAGGTGCCGGACGACATCTACGTCGACTACGACGGCATCTGCCCCGCCTACAACCAGCCCGAGCAGATCCTCCGCCGCGTCGACGAGCTGATCGCCCTCGCCGACATCTACTCCGCCGGCTCCGTCACCCTCAACACGGTGCTCCTCTTCTCGCCTCAAGCGGTGGTCGAGGGCCGGTGCCCGGGGGCCTCCGCCGCCTTCGGCTACGACCGCGAGCAGGCCCGCGCCACGCTGCGGGCCATGGCCCAGGCGGGCCTCGGGGTCTTCCGGGATGCGAACCTGGTCGACGGGGACGACGAGTTCCTCGACTTCGACTACGCGGCGCTCCAGACCTCCCAGGCGCTCCGCGGGCTCACCGTCGCCAACCTCCACGCGCTGAGGAGCCGGGACGCCGGCATCGGCCCCGACCGGGACCTCGACGGTCTGTCGGACCTCGAGGAGGAGGCGCTCGGGACCGACCCGAGGACGCGCGACTCGGACGGGGACGGCTACGGCGACCTCGTCGAGGTGCGCGGCCGGGACCGGGGCCTCGAGCCGCTCGTCCCGTCCGCCGCCCCCTGCCCGGACGAGCGAGACCTCGACGGCGACCGCCTGCTCAACTGCGAGGAGTCGCTGGTGGACCTCGACCCGCGGGACCCCGACACGGACGGGGACGAGATGCTGGACTGGATGGAGCTGGCCCTCGAGGGCGATCCCCTCCGCAGCGACGCCTTCGACGACCCCGACTTCGACGGCGTGAGCACCCTGGACGAGACGCGCGGCGGGACCCTGCCGACCATCCCCGACGAGCCGGTCTACCGCGCGGAGCGCTTCAGCTACCGCATCGAGAACGTCGGGACCCGCATGATCCGCCCCTGGGGCGGCGGCGGCGAGGAGGAGCGGAGCTGCTTCGACTACGGGATCGACGGGCTGCGCCTCGTGGACACCCCGAACGCGATCGACCGGGGGCTCAACCGCATCCTCGTCTACGCGTCGGAGGCGCCCGCCCAGCTCGCCGGCGCCCGCTCGGAGACGCGCGTCGCGTGCTTCGAGGCCATCTACCAGGGGCCGACCCTGAAGGTCCCGCCCTCCGGGGTCATCGATGCGAGCGAGGAGGGGTGGACCCGCAGCCTGCTGTCGGTCCAGGACGCGATCGACGCGCTGGCGCCGTGCCCCTTCCTCCGCACCGACGGCGCCATTCCGAACCGGGGCCAGATCCTGAGCAGCCTGGAGCGGTGCATGCCCCCCGAGAGCATCCTCGGCGGCTTCGTGTACGACAGCGCCGACCGCCGCACGCTGCTCACCTCCTACGTGTCGGGCGGCGGCGCGGTGAACGTGCGCCAGCCCGCGGCGGAGCTGTTCGTGCCGATCGAGACCTTCAACCCCGCTCGGGACTGCTTCCGGCCATGGGAGATGGACCGGCTGCAGGAGATGCTCGGCCAGATCGCGACCGCCTGCACCTGCCTGCCGGCGGACCTGGGGGACGGGAACGAGGAGTGGGTGAGCCCGTGCTGCCCCGCGATGTAGGGCGCCGGTGGGCCGGCCTGGCGGTCGCGCTCGGGGTCGGGCTCGGGGCGGGGTGCACCGGCGTGGACCTCGAGCCGATCGTTCGTCCGCCGGTGGTCCGCGACGACAAGCTCCAGATCGACGCCAGCTTCTGCACCCGCGGGCCGGGCACGCGGGTGTCGCCGCTCCGCGTGCTGTTCGTCGTGGACAGCTCCGAGTCGATGCGGATCACCGATCCGGTCGATCCCGTCACCATGGAGACGGCGCGGGAGCGCGCGGTGCGCGACGCCTGGACGCGGCTCCTCGACCGGGCGCCGACGGGGGTCCGGGTCGGCATCGTGCGCTTCAGCGCGGGCGCCTCGAGCAACACCCAGGTCGACGAGGACGGCGACGGCCTCCCGGACCGCTACTACAGCGCCGACCGCACCCAGCTCGAGCAGGCGACGCAGGCCCTGCAGGTCACGGACCGGACGACGAACTACCTCGGCGCCCTCAACGAGGCCTACTTCGAGATGCGCACGGAGCTCCGCCTCGCCGCCCTCGAGACCCTGCCGCTCAGCAAGTACGTGGTGGTCTTCGTGTCGGACGGCCTTCCGGACACCGACAGCGCCGAAGAGCGGGAGAACACCGCCGAGAACATCCTCGCCGGCGTCGACGCCCTGGTGGAGCTGGCCCAGCTGTTCCGCGTGGGGGAGTTCGCCTTCCACACCGTCTACGTGTCCGCGGGCGAGGGGCCCGCGGTGGACCAGGAGGCGCAGGACCTTCTGCAGGCGATGGCCATGCGCGGTCAGGGCTCCTTCCGGTCCTTCCCTTCCCGGGAGTCGCTGAGCTTCCTCTTCATCGATTTCGCGGTCATCCGCCGCGTGTTCACGCTGCGCGGGCTCACCGCGGTCAACACGAACACCGTGATGGACGCGAGGCAGGTCGAGATCCTGGCTTCGCTGGCCCCGCCGCCCGGGGGCATGCCGATGGTCGACGCTGGCGTCGGCCCGGCCTTCGACCTGGGCCCCGTGGACGCCGGGGTGCCCGACGGCGGGCTCACGCTCCAGCCGGTCGAGGTGGAGGACCCCCGGGGCTTCGTCGACGTCAGCGAGGATGGGGCGCTGTCCTGCGGCGAGCCGCTGGTGGACTCGGACGGCGACGGCCTCGCCGACCTCCTCGAGGCGGAGCTCGAGTCGAACGCCTTCCTCGCCGATACGGACGACGACGGGGCGCGGGACCGCCTCGAGTGGGAGCTGCGCGAGAGCGGCCTCGACATGTTCGACCCCAGCGACAGCGACTGCTTCGTCGCCAACCGGTGCCTCGACGAGGACGGCAACGGGGTCTGCGATTGCGTCTTCGACCTCGACCTCGACGGGCTCTGCGACTGCGCGGAGGCCGACAGCACGACCCCCTGCATCGACGCGGCGCTGCGCGTGGACTGCGTGGACGCCGACCTCGACGGCTTCTGCGATTGCCCCGACTTCGACCAGGACGGGCGCTGCGACTACGACGACCTCGACGGCGACGGTCTCCACGACTGCGAGGAGATCTTCTACGGCACTGCCCGCAAGGGGGCAGACAGCGACGCGGACGGCCTCGCCGACCCCGTGGAGGTGCGTTTCCGCTCCAGCCCGGTGGAGGAGGATCGGCAGGACGACCTCGACTGGGATGCGACGGTCAACGGCGTCGAAGTCCGGACGTCGGGGGATCCCTGGTGCAACGACTCCTCGGTGCGCTCTAGGGTGGCCTACAGGTACGACGTAAACGACCTTGGCCTCGACGGATCCCGCACATGCTACGAAGCGCGGATCGAGAACATCACCCTGGTGCCCACCCTCCCGAACCCGGAGTCCTACCTCCCCGACGAGCAGGGCATCGTCGTCGATGGGCTCCCGGGCAACGGGTGGAACCGGATCCTGGTGTACGCGGGCGAGGTCGCCTTCGACGACCCCGACGCCTTCCCGGCCTACCGGGTCGCCTGCGTCATGGCCCGCTACGAACCCCTCGGAGACTACCGCGAGCCCGCCTCGGGCCGCGTCCCTCTGCGCGATGAAGACTTCGTGCCGTTGGAGGACTTCGATGCCGACCGCGACTGCCTCTTCCCCTAGGCGCCCGCCTCCGCTCCGGCTGGCGGCGGCCCTCCTCCCGCTCCCGCTCGCCCTCGCGGCGTGCGCGACCGAGGAGATGATGCCCATGCCGGGCGACCCCACCTGCATGCGCGACGACCAGGGGGAGCCGGCGGGGGCCCTCCCCCTCGAGGAGGGGATGGCGGCGGGGTTCCTCTGCCCTCTGGAGGACAAGGACTGGTACCGGCTCACCGTCGGGCCGGCGGACCGCCTCGTGAACATCTCGCTCTCCGTGGCGACGATGCGCAGCCCCGTGGAGCCGACCTACACCATCTGGACCGCGAACGGCGACGAGCCGGGGGAGGCGGTGGCCGGACCCGAGCCCTCGGCGGTCGGGGGCCCCCTCGATGACGTCCACTGCCTGTCTCCCGGCGAGCACCTCATCGTGGTCCGGGACCAGAACGAGGACGCTCAGGACCTCCGCAACCCCTACACGCTGACCGTGTCGACCGCCCCCGAGCCGGACGGCCTCGAGCCGAACGACGAGGCGATCGCCGCGACCCCGCTCCCGCTGGGGATGGAGGCGGAGGGCTACGTCGGCTGCCGCGGCGACGAGGACTGGTACGTCGTCGACGTCCCCGCCGACAACGTGCTGAGGCTCCGCCTGGAGAGCGAGGTCGCGACCTACGAGCCGACGGTCCGGCTCTACAACGCGTCCGGCGAGCAGGTGCTCTCCCAGACCAACCTGCGGGGCATGACCGACCCGACCTTCATCGACCTGTTCCGCGTCCTCCCCACCGGCGGCCTCTGGTACGTCGTGGTCAGCGACGACAACGATCAGGAGGCCGACTTCGAGGTGCCCTACCGGGTCCTCGTCGAGGCGGTGCCGGACGTCGACCCTGGCGAGCCGAACGACACGCCGGCGGACGCGACGCCCCTCGCCGAGGCCACGTGCGGAGGGGGGTGGACCGACTGGGTCGAGATGACGGGGACGATCGGCTCCCCGAGTGACAACGACTGGTTCGAGCTGCCGCTCACCAACTGCACCGGGGGGCTGCTCGAGGCGGAGCTCCGCGTGCACGGCGGGGGGCTGGCGGCGGAGCCGGCCTGGGCGCTCCAGGAGGAGGTCCAGGCCTCCCTCACCGTGGTCACGGAGGACAGCCGGAGCCCCTGCGGCATGGACACGGACTGCCGGGTCCTCAACCGCGTGTGCGAGGACCAGTGGGACTGCGAGCGGGTCTTCAATGCGTGCGCGACGGAGGGGCTGTGCGTCGGCGCGGCGGTCTGCCTCCCTGGCGGGATCTGCGGCGCGAACCAGATCGAGCGCCACTACGAGCGTCGGATGACGCCGAGCCCGGTGACCGGGCCGCCTCCCTCGAACGAGGCGATCGTCTCGACCCCGATCTTCCGGGGCAACCGCCTCTACCTGCGCGTGAGCGATTTCCAGGCCGACGGCGGGCAGCCGGACCCGATCTACACCCTCCGCTACCGCTTCCGCCTCGACCCGGACGCGGGCGACCGAGGCACCAACCCGAACAACCTCTACGGGCAGCGGCTGCTCTCCGACCTGCCGGTCAGCGAGAGCCAGGACCGCGCGGTCCCGATCGCCGCCCAGCCGCCCGGCGGCTGCGGGGCGGGCAGCGCGGGCTGGTTCGAGGGCAGCATCGGCTACGAGAACGACCTCGACTGGTTCGTCTACGACCACCCCTGCCCCGGCGCCGACTGCATGGTCGCGGTCCACTACGAGGTCGACGGCGGCCCGGTGGAGCACTTCCTCGCCCTCTACACGGGCAGCCGGCAGTGGTTCACGTTCGAGCTCGGACAGGGGGCTTCGGGGACCTTCGGCGGCCTCGATCCCGATGACCAGTGCGTCTATGCGTACTTCGAGCACAGTCAGCCGTACTACGTGCTCGTGCGCGATATCGCGGAGCCGAGCCGGGACTGGCAAGCGGAGCAGACGTACCGCGTCTGCATCGAGCGAGCCGCGGACGGCTGTCAGGCGCCGTGCATGGACTTCGGGGAGACCGGTTGTGGCCAGCCCTGAGAAGCGCATGATGCCCCTCGCCGGGGCCCTCCTCCTGGTCCTCCTGGGCTCCGCGTGCGGCGGCAGCGGAGGCCCCGACGGCGGAACCGGGACCGACATGCGGGTGCTGCGCCGCCCGGACATGGCCACGGCGACGTGGGCCACGGAGACCGTGGCCGAGGTCGACGTCGGCTTCCAGATGGACATGGCGCAGCTCCCGGCGGGCGGGTTGATGGTCGCGTGGCTCGCGACCCAGGCGCGCAACGAGGGTCCCTGCACGGAGCTCGGCGACGAGGACCTCCCGGACCGCTTCGTGTACGACCTCGAGGTCCTCGAGGTCGGCATCAACGGTGGCGTCCAGGGGCGGGAGGTGGTCCAGGAGCAGCTCTCGGTCGGCGAGCCGACCGGCATCGACCTCGAGGTCGACGGCGCCGGCCGGCCCGTGATCGCCACCCGCTTCGGCGAGCCCTCGGTCGACTTCGGCTGGTGCGGCGTGCACGACCTCGGGCTCCTGATCCGCGAGGGGCGCACCTGGCGGGAAGAGACGCTGGTCCGTACGAGTGGCGAGGCCGCCAGCGGCGAGCCGGGGAGCGACTTCGGCGAGATCGTCGGCTGGTGGCCCGGCCTCGCCTTCGGCCCTGGCGGGCGCTCCGTCGTCGGCTACCGCGACGTCCACGCGGGCGGCCGCCAGAGCGACGACATCCGGCGCGCCGACTTCGAGGTCGCCTTCGACACCGGGGGCGGCTACGAGGCGATCCCGGTCGAGGTCGGCAACGGCGCCGGGTCCTACAACCGCGCGGCCTTCACCTCGGACGGCACCGCCTACCTCGTGTACGTGAACACGGTGGAGTCGGCGACCGAGGTGCAGCGCGGGATCTGGGTGGCCCGCAGCGCCGACGGGGAGGCGTGGGCGCGGGTGCGCATCGCCGCCAGCCCGACCACGAACGGCCCCGCGATCGCCGTCGACCCGATCGACGACACGCTCCGGGTCGCCTGGTACGACACGAGCCTCGGCCAGGTCCAGCTGGTCACGCTGACCGACCCGGGCGCCTTCGAGAGCTTCGCCGACGGCTGGACCCGGGAGACGGTCGGCGATCCCCGCTTCGACGAGGGGCGCGACCCGTCGCTGGCCGTGGCGGCCGACGGCACCGTGGGGATCGCCTACCGCCGGTGCTCGCGGGTCGGGGAGGGCGACTGCACGCCGCGTGAAGATGCGGTGGTCTTCGCCTACTCCGCCTTCGGAGGCCCATGGACGGTGGAGGTCGTGGACGAGGGCGAGGACGGCGACTGCGGCCTCTACCCGTCGCTCGTCATGGCCGCCGAGGGCCCCCGCATCGCCTACCTCTGCGTGGCGGACGTGGCCGGGTCGGCGGAGGACACGGTCCGGGTCGCGCGGCGGGGCCCCCCATGAAGGCTGCCCCGCCCGCGGCGGCGCGCGTTCGGACGAGGGCGCGGGCCTTCGGGACGCTCGCCGCGGTGGTCCTCGGCGTCCTCGCCGCGGGCTGCGAAGACCGGGGAGGGTCCCTCACCGGGAGCCTCGGCGCGATCTACGACACCCGCTTCGTGACGGTCCGCGCGCGCCTGTACGAGAGCGAGGTCTCCGCCGAGTACGTGCGCTCGGACGGGACGGTGCCGGTGCGCGTGACGGTCGACCGCTCGGAGGTCGGCCTCGCCGACGGTGTGGTCGGCCTGATCGAGCTCGGGCAGGCCGACGTGAGCGGCATCGCGAGGGACGGGACGCCGATCCCCGTCCCGGCGGAGGGGGAGGTCACCCTCGACGAGGCCCCCCTCGTCGACGGGCAGACCCTGCGGGGCAGCTTCCTCGCCCGGTTCCCGACGCGGGACCGGACCTTCAGCCTGAGCGGCAGCTTCGCCGCGCCGCTCGAGGTGGTGCGCTGGGAGGAGCTCGGCCCGGAGGGCCTCCGGCCGCCCGCGGACGCGCCGGACCTCGGCCCGGCGGGGGCTGCGCCGTGAGGGCCTCGAGCATGGGCCGGCTGGCGGTCGGCGCGGTTGGCCTCGCGGCCGTGACGCTCCTCGGCGGCTGCCTCGACGCGGAGCGAAGCTTCCGCGACGGACGTCTCCAGACGCTCTGCGAGCAGACGATCCCGGTCTGCTCCACCTTCGCCAGCTGCACGCTCCGGGAGGACGAGTTCGTCGAGGCGAGCTTCCCCGGCGGGCTCAAGGTGGTCGTCCGCAGCGACTTCGAGCGCGCGGTCGGCGTCGTCCGGGTCCTGCTCCTCGCCCCCCGCTTCGCGGGCTCGGAGTTCCAGATGCGGATGTGGAGCAACGCCTGCGCCGACTTCGACGAGCTCCGGATCGTCGACCAGAACATCTTCGAGATCGCCCGGCCCGACAACGTGCTGGAGGCCGAGCTCGAGCTGGAGGGGCGGGGGGACCACCTGGTGGAGGTCTTCAGCGACGCCGCCAGCAGCTACCTCCTGACGGTCGCCCTGTTCGAACGACCGGAGGACGCACAGGAGCCCTGACCGCCCCGCCGAGCGGCCCCGGCGGGTGGGCGTGGACCGGTCGGCTCGCGCTGATGGTCGCGTGGCTCGCCGCGATGGCCGGGTGCGGTCGGATCGGCTTCGAGCAGCTGCCGGCCCGGTCGGGCCCGGACGCCGGGCACCGCGGCGACGGCGGCGGCCAGGATCCCGTCGACGGCGGCTCGCCCCTGCGCTGCCCGCCGCCGGACGACGACACGGTCGCGCTCTTCACGTTCGACGGCGACGACGGGACGACGTTCCCGGATTCGCTCGGAGGCCCCGCCGGGCAGGCCGAGGGGAGCGTGGCCCGCGTCGACGGCCCCCCGGGCTGCGGCCGGGCGCTGCGCTTCACGGAGGACCAGGCCTCCTTCGTGGCGATCGCCGACGACCCGCGGTGGGACCTCCCGGTGGGAACGGTCGACCTCATGGTCCGACCCCGCCGCTGCGGTCGCGCAGGCCGATCGAGCACCGACACCTTCATCAGCCGCGACGCCCTGAACCGGAACGAGCCCGGCCACTTCCTGATCGCGCTCGACCGCGACTGCCGCCTCGTGTACCGCCTCCAGGTCCCCGCGCGGGAGGTGCTGCTGGTCTCCGATCGGGAGCTGACCCTGGGCGCCTGGCACCACGTGGCCGCCACCTTCGGGCCCGAGGGCCTCGAGCTGTGGCAGGACGGGCAGCTCGTCGCGACGGACCCCGGCGAGGAGCTGGAGGGCCTCGGGGACAACGCCAACCCCTGGACGCTGGGCGCCAGCACGCGGCGGTCGCGCGATGGCGACTTCGCGCCGACGAGCGACGCTCTCCGGGACGGCGACGTCGACCACGTCCGGATCAGCCGCGTGCGCCGCCGGTTCGGGGGCTAGGCCTTTCCACGGTCGCCCAAACGGTTCCCCACACGGTGGCTCCCCAGGGTGCTCCTCGCCGGCGGAGGTCTTCACGGCACCACGGCGAAAGGAGCCCCGCGCCATGATCAGCCAGCCCCCCCTCACCCTCGACCGCGACACCCTCCCCGGCCTGCCGGAGGTGGCCCCGCGAAGGCGGGACCCCGAGCCCAACCCGGGCGCGCCGTCGGTGAGCCTGCGCCAGGGAGTCATCGACGGGTTCCGCGATCGCGGCCATGGCGTAGGCCCTGCCGAGGCCCAGCGGGCCGCCGTCGCCTTCTACCGCCGAAGCGGCGGCGCCTGGACGCGGCACCTGCGCTGAGCGGCCAGCGAGCCCCCGAAGGCGGGGGCGATCCGCCCCGGCCGGGGCGAGGTGCGACGCTCGCGGCGCCGCCGAGTCCGATCGCCGGTGTGGCACACGGCCTGCGGTGGGCGCCGCATCATGACCACGCGAACGCCCCTGGCCTCCCGCCTTCCGTTGATCCTCTCCCTCGCCGCCCTCGTGGTGCTCGGCGCATGGCCCGCGCGGGCCTCGGCGCACCCGCCCGGGCGGTCCTTCCGCCTCGGCCTGGGGACACCGGTCTTCTCGGCCGAGGCGTTCCCCGAGCCGGACATCACCCGGTACACGTTCGGCATCATCCCGACGACCTTCGGTATCCAGGTCGGCTACCAGGCGAGCCAGCCGCTGGGGTTCGTGCTCGAGCTCCTCGGCGGAGGCACGTCCGATCAGCTGCCGGGAGAGGACGTGGACTTCGTCGTCTTCGCGGTGACGCCGCGCTTCGAGTACATGTTCACGCCCCACGAGGTGGTCGCGCCCTACAGCGGCGCCGGCGCCGGCTACCGGCTCGACGGTGACCCGGACGGGGACCTGCGGGACCTGGTCAACGCGGGCGGGTTCTTCGGCCTGCACCTGTTCGCCGACGCCAACGCCTCCGAGTTCTCCCTCGACATCGAGGGGCGGCTCGACCTGCTCTACGACATCGACACGGAGAACGCGGGGATCCGAGGGGTCCTGTACTTCGCGTGGACCGGCTGGTTCGACTGAGCGGCCCGCGCCCAGCGGTCACGGGCCGCTCTAGGACTAGGGCGCGCCCGACAGATCCTGCCAGCGGTCGTACTTCGCGCCGGAGCCGGGGCCGGCGAACACCTGGATCGCGACCAGGCGCTCGTCGCCGTTGCGGTAGGACACGGTGGCCCCCGCCGGCATGAAGACGGTGCTGGGCGCTTCGAGCTGGTAGACGGTCCCGTCGAGCGTCAGCTCCCCGTGGCCCTCGAGCACGACCAGGTACTCCTCGTCAGGGTCCTGGTGGACGGGGACCGTCGCCCCCGGCTCCATCTCCAGGCGGGCGAGGAACGCACGGCGGCCCTCGGCCAGGAGGCTGACCACCCCCGCCCCGTTCGGCGCCCCCCGGCGGGGCGCTTCCGCGAGCGGCTGGACGAGGGGCGCCGGCGCGGCTTCGCCCCCGGCCGGCGACGGGCCCGTGGCGGGCTGCTCGGCGGTGACCGCCGGACGGTCGGCGTCGGCGCCGCAGCCGAGGGCGGCGAGCGCGAGCAGGGCGGGCGTCAGCGAGCGAGCCATGCGGGGACTCTACCCCAGCCGGCCCGGAGGACGCGGCGCTCCGGTATGCTCCCCCGTCGGGTCGGCATGTGGGACCTCGTGTTCGAAGTGATCGGCTGGTCGGGGGTCGTCCTCTACACGGTCGCCTACGCCGCCGTGTCGAAGGGGTGGCTGAGCGGCCGCTCGAAGCGCTACCAGGGGCTGAACCTCGTCGCGGCCACCGGCGTGGCGTCGAACGCGCTGTACCACGGGGCCGTCCCCCCGACCGTGGTCAACGTCGTCTGGTTCCTGATCGCCCTCTTCACCCTGACGTCGCTGTGGCGCGCCCGTCCCGACGCCGACCCGGCCCGCCCCGCGTCGCCGGCCGGCCGGCGGGTCCACCCCGCCGCGCTCCTCGGGGTGGTCATGCTGGCGGTGCTGGCCATGGCGACCACGCTCCTCAACCTGTGGTCGACCCGTGCGCCGCCCCGTCCGATCCCGGTCTACACGGGGCAGTGGGAGCCCTACGTCGGCCCCGGCCTCCCTGACGACGGTCCCGTCGCCGAGCTGGCGCGCGAGATCCTCCTCGAGGCGGGCTACCGAGCGGATGTTCGCTTCGCGCCGTGGGAGCTGGCGGAGGACAACGTCGCCGAGCGGCTCGGCGCCGCGGCGTTCCCGTTCGTCGGCAGCCGCGAGCGGCGGCGCCGCTTCCTCCTCACGGAGCCCTTCGTCCACCTCCGCTTCGCCCTCTTCTTCCGCCGCCCGCCGGTGGAGGGGTCGTGGCCGGCGATCTCACGCGCCATGCTCGGCCGGTGGCTCGCCCAGCAGCCGGTCGGGCGGACCTTCCGCCTCGGCTATGTGCGGGGCTACGACCTGTGGCCGAGCCTCCGTCGGGCCGTCGAGGCCGACGGCACCGACCTGGTGGAGTACGGCAGCCTCGCGGAGGCCTTCGTCGCGCTGGACCAGGGCGAGATCGATCTGCTGCCCGAGAGCACCGTCGTGGGGATGGCTGCGCTGCGCGGCGCCGACGTACCCGTCGATGCCGAGCACGTCTCGACGTTCGAGGAGCGCATCGGGCTCTCGTTCCTGGTGGCGCCGAACGCTCTCGGGCGACGCCTCGTCGCGGAGCTCGACGACGCGATCCGGAGCCCGGACCCGCGGGAGCGGGAGCTCCGGGCGATGCTGGACGGGATCACGCCCTCGACGGGCACCGAGCCCGTGCCGGTCGAGATCGACGCCCTCACGCCCGCCGAGACGGAGCGCGGCGAGGCGGTGACGCTGGCCGCCGGGACCCGGGGGACGGTCCTCCGCTGGCCGCCGGCGTTCCTGCCCGCGGAGGACGATGGGGGCCCGGCGCCGGGCCCGGAGCAGCCGACCGCGGGCGAGCCGTGCGAGGTGAAGCTGACGTCCGGGCCGCTGAGCGGCCGCGTCGTCCGCGTGGCCCCTGCGTCGATCCGTGTCCTACCGTCGGGAGCCGAACGATGAGGCTCAAGCTGCTCAGCCCCGTGGCGACGCCGAGCTTCGGGCTCCGGTCCCCGCGCGTCCAGCAGTCGCCGGAGGCCTACGGCGCCGCCTGGCGGGCTGCCTCCGAGGCGCTCGGGTCACCGCCCGCCCTCGACGGCGACGGGCTGAGCGTGGCGGAGCAGCTCCGGTTCGTGCACGACCCGCGGTTCTGGCTCTCGCCCGGCAGCCGCTACCAGACGATCGATCGGCACTCGCTCGTTCGCCCGCTGCACGCGGTCGAGCTCGTGGTCCAGCTCGGCGCGCCGGTCGTGGAGCGGGGCTACGACCGGGGGGAGGGACGCCTGCTGGCGCCCGACCGCGAGAAGGTCGGGGAGGCCGCGAGCGCGTGGCGTGAGGTCCTGCGGGGGCAAGCCGGGCGCAGCGGCCATCGCGCGCTGGTCCGCGTGTTCGATCACGGCGTCACGCTGATCGAGCTCGACCTGCCTCCGCCCGACCCGCACGCGATCGTGGATCCGGCGGGGGCGGCGGCGACCTTGAACCTGCTCCAGCAGGTCGGCATCGGCATCGTGGAGGTCTGCGCCGACCGCGTGGCCCAGCGCATCGTGCCGGACCTGGTCGCGTGGGTGAGGAGGCGGGCTCCCGACACCGCGGAGTTCCTCGCCGAGCGGACGGGGTACGACGAGCGCCTCGAGAGCGGGTCGCGCCGGGACGGCGCCGCGCTCTGGGTGACCCGGACGCTGATCCTCGAGGAGGGGGACCCCGTGGCGACCTCCGCCGAGCTCCGGCGCCTGATCGTCGAGCACTGGCTCAAGGACGTCCCGGAGCGCTCCGCGGCGGAGGACGCGGGGGGCGGGAGGGGCGACCGGAGGGGCGAAGGGGGCCGCGGCTCGGAGGGTGGCCCGCCTCCGCGCCCCCGGCTCGAGCCCACCTACCGCTCGATCCGCTGGCTCAACTACTTCTTCGCGGAGGGCGCGTACCCCGGCGCCTACCCCGAGCGCGGGTGGACCCGGGACGAGCGCGGCGTCGCGGTGCCCTTCTGCCCGGACTGGGACGCCCTGGTCATCGCCCAGTACTACTACTCGGCCTACGACCTGCTCCAGTCGACGGCCTCGCGCATCCTGGCGATCTCGATCTCCCGCGAGGTCGCGCGCCCCCTCGGGAACATCCGGGCGATGCTCGACGCCACGGTCCGCGCGTCGACGATGCTCACGGTGGAGTTCTACGAGAACGCCAAGTACTACGCCCGGGCCAGCGCCGACACCCTGGCCGAGGTGCTGGCGTCGTGGAACTTCGAGTCCCACCTGCTCCGGCAGACGGAGGGCCGCATCGAGGAGTGCGCCCGCCGCCTCGGTGAGCTCCAGCAGAAGGGGATCGAGCGCTCCGCGTTCTACTCGGAGCTGATCCTCCTCGGCCTCGCCACGATCGCGGTCTTCGAGATCCTGCTCGCGCTCTCCGACTTCGGGCGGAGCATGTCGGCGAGCTCGGAGCTGATGATGTACGAGCAGTCCCCCTTCAACGTGGCGGACTGGGTGGGGCGGCGGGCGACCGATGCGCTCCTGCTGGCGGCCGCCGTGATCACGGGCGGGCTCGTCGTGCTGTACGCCTTCGTCCGGGCCGTGAACCGTCGCGGCTGAGAGGCGGCGCGGGGTCCGGTCCGCGCGACCCGCCCGGTCTTTGCGGCGAGGCGAGACGCACCCTAGCGTCCGGACGGCCCTGGCAAGCGGATCCGGTGAGGGGAAAGGATCGGGCCATCCGCGGCGTTAGGACCCCATGCCCGTACGCTGGGCCCTCGGAGGCCCGACCGACCATGCTCCCCCGTCCTTCCCTTCTGCTCGTCGCCCTGGTCGCGCTCGCCGCGTGTGACCCGCCGTGGGCGCCCCAACGCGAGGAGGAGCCGGCGCCGCCGCGCCTGGTCGTGGCGGAGGAGGTGGTGGTCGACGACGCGGTCGACCAGGTGGTGCTTCTCGGCGACCTCCACGGCCGGCGGGAGGTGAGCGTCTTCAGCCCGATGCCGGAGCGCATCCGCGTGCTCCACGTGCAGGAGGGCGACCCGGTGGAGGCAGGCGACCCGATCGCGACCCTCGACGCGACCATGCAGGTCACCGGGGTGGCTCAGGCCCGGGCGGCCCTCGCCGCCGCGGAGGCCTCCCGCGACCAGCTCCAGGCGGACGTCGCCCGAGCGGAGCGCCTCGTGGCCCGCGGCGCCGCGCCCGAGACGCAGCTCCTCGCCGCCCAAGCCCAGCTGCGCGCCGCGGAGGCCCAGGTGGAGCAGCTCGCCGCCGCGCGCCGCAGCGCCGGCGAGCAGCGCGACCGCACCATCATCCGAGCGCCGATCGACGGGACCGTCGCGCTCCTTCGCCTGGAGCAAGGGGACCTCGCCGCCCCGAGCGCGCCGCTCTGCCGCGTGGTGCAGATGAACCCGATGGACGTGCACGTCCGGGTGACCGAGCAGGACTTCGTCCGGCTCCGCACCGGCATGGCGGTCCGGGTCGCGCCCCCCGCCCTGCCGGAGGCCGAGCGGGAGGGCACCCTCCACCGCATCAGCCCCGTGCTCGACCCGGTCACCCGGACCGCGACGGTCGAGATCGAGGTGCCGAACGAGGACGGTCGGCTTCGCCCCGGGATGGTCGCGGAGGTCGCGATCGTGCTCGACCGCCGGGCCGGCGTGCTCCTCGCGCCGGCCCGCGCGCTCCTGCTCGGCGAGCGCTCCGACGAGGAGCGCCAGGCCGACGTCTTCGTCGTCGCCGAGGGCCGCGCCGAGCGGCGGTCGATCGCGGTCGGCCAGCGGTACGGCGACCGCGTGGAGGTGACGGGCGGCCTGGAGGCCGGCGATCGGGTCGTGGTCCGCGGGCAGCACCTGCTCCGTGACGGCGCCGCGGTCCGCACGGGTCGGCTCCAGGACCAGCCCCTCGCCCAGGGCGCGGGCTCATGAGCCTCGGCGCGCTCAGCATCCGGCGCGGCGTCACGACCGCGATGCTCTTCCTGGGGCTGGCGGGCTTCGGGCTCTACAGCCTGTACGGGCTGCCGCTCAACCAGCTTCCCGAGGTCGACCTCCCGATCATCGCCGTCGTCACCGACTACGAGGGCGCGAGCCCCCAGGACATCGAGACGCTGATCACCGAGCCGATCGAGCGCGCCGTGGCTTCGGTCGAGAGCGTGGAGCTGATCCGCTCGGAGAGCCGCCAGGGCGTCAGCCTCGTCCTGATCAGCTTCACCTGGGGCACGGACATGGACGCGGCGGAGGCCGAGGTACGCAAGAACCTCGACCTGTTCGCGGGGGACTTCATCCCGTCCGAGGCGGGGCGGTCGCTGACCTTCGCCTTCGATCCGAGCCTCGCGCCCGTGATGTTCATGGCGCTGGAGGGGCCGCTGGACGGGCACCAGCTCCGCCGGCTCGGCGTCGAGCGGGTGCAGCCCCTGCTCGGCCGCATCGAGGGCGTGGCGGCGGCCGAGATCCTCGGCGGCCTCGACCGGGAGATCCAGGTCCGCCTCGACAGCCGCTGGCTCCAGGCCAACGACCTGAGCGCCGGCCAGGTCGTCGACGCGCTGCGGAGCGCGAACGTCGTCGAGCCGAGCGGTGCGGTCGACGACGGAACGCAGCGGCTGAACCTCCAGCCGACCGGCCTGTTCCGCTCGGTGGAGGAGATCCGGGACGTCGTGGTCGGGCAGCGCGGCGGCCGCCCGGTCCACCTCCGGGAGGTGGCGGCGGTGGTCGACACCTTCGAGGAGGAGACGCAGGTCGTCACCGCGAACGGCCGCCCCGCGGTGCTGGTCGCCGTGCGCAAGCAGTCCGACGCCAACACCGTGCAGGTCGCGCGGGCGGTCCAGGGGCGCCTCGCGTCGATCGAGGGTCAGCTGCCCGAGGGCGTTCGCCTCGACCCGCTGTTCGACGAGTCCCGGCCGATCCTCCGCTCGATCGGGAACCTGGGTCTGGTGGCCCTGCAGGCCTTCGTCTTGACAGGCCTCGTCCTGCTCGCGTTCCTGCGGAGCTGGCGCACCAGCCTGATCAGCGTCGTCGCGATCCCGACGAGCATCGTGATCGCCTTCGTGGCGATGGACGCCCTGGGGGTGACCCTCAACCTGATCAGCATGGCCGGCCTCGCCCTCGCGATCGGGATGCTGGTCGACAACGGCATCGTCGTGCTCGAGGCCGCGTTCCAGCACCTCGAGAGCGGCGCCACGCCGGCCGAGGCGGCGCTGCGCGGGTCCCGGGAGATGAGCATGCCGCTCGTCGCCTCGACGCTGACCACGGTGGTGGTGTTCCTCCCGATCCTGCTCGTGCCGGGGATCGCGGGGGAGCTGTTCCGGGACATGGTCCTCACGATCTGCACCACGCTCCTCACCAGCCTCGTCGTCGCGATCACACTCGTTCCCCTGATGGCGTCCCGCATGCTCGCCGGCGACCGCCGGCCCTCGCGGTTCCGGGACCGGCTCCAGCGCTGGACCCGCGGCCTCGACGCCCTCCCGGAGCGCTACGGGCGCGCGCTCCGCTGGGCGCTGGCCCACCCGCGCGCGGTGCTCGGCTCCGCGCTCGCCGCCTTCCTGGTGAGCGCTGCCCTCGTGCCCCTCCTCGGCCAGGACTTCCTGCCCCGGTCGGACAACAGCGAGATCCGGATCGAGGTCGAGGCCGAGCCGGGGTCCAGCCTGGAGGAGATGCGCGCGCAGGTCGGCGAGGTGGAGCGGATCCTCCGGGAGACGGTGCCGGAGGTCCGGGTGATCACGTCCGACTACGGCACTGCGGAGGGGTTCCAGGCCGTGTTCGGCGGCACGACGAATCGCGGGACGGTGCGGCTCGGCCTCCCGCCGCCCACCCGGCGCGGGCGGAGCCAGCAGGAGATCGAGGCCGCCCTCAGCCAGCGCTTCCGCGACATCCCGGGCCTCGACGTCAAGATCGCCAGCTTCAACCTCGGGGGCGCCTCGGGCGACATCAACGTCAAGCTCTTCAGCGAGGACCTGGAGCTGGTGCGCAGGTTCGGTGAGGGCCTCCGGGGCGACCTCGAGGCCGTGCCGGGCGTGCGGGAGGCGCGCTTCACGATGGCCAACGGCGCGCCCGAGCTCAGCCTCCGCTACGACCGGGAGCGGATGCAGCTCCTCGGGGTCGCCCCCGGCGTGGTGTCCAGCACGGTCGCTGCCTACTACCAGGGCGTCCAGGCCACCGTGTTCCGGGAGGAGGGCAACGAGTACCTCGTGCGGGTGCGCGCGCCGCGGGACGAGCGGCGGGACGTCGACCGGCTCCGCTACCTCCCGATCCCGTTGCCGGGCGGCGGCACCGTCCCCCTCGGCTCGCTGGTGACGGTCGGCGGCCAGCTGGGGCCCGTGACCATCGAGCGGCAGGACCAGCGGCGCTACGCCGCCGTGGAGCTCGTCGGGGACGGGAGCGTCGACCTCGGGACGCTGATCCGGCGCGTCGATCGGAGGCTCACCGCGACCGGGGTGCCCGAGGGCATCGGGGTCGAGATCGGGGGCACGGCGGAGGACCTCCAGGACGCCTTCCGCCGCCTCGCCTACGCCCTGCTCGCTGCGCTCGCCCTCGTCTACATGGTGATGGCGAGCCAGTTCGAGAGCCTGCTCGAGCCGTTCGTGATCATGTTCACCGTGCCGCTCGCGGTGATCGGGGTCGTGCTGGGCCTCGCCCTGACCGGCACGAGCCTGCAGGTGACGGCGCTGGTCGGCGTCATCCTGCTCGGCGGCGTGGTCGTGAACAACGGCATCGTGCTGATCGACGTGATCAAGCGGCGCCGGAGCGAGGGCGCCGACCTCCGCGAGGCGGCGCTCGAAGCGGGCAAGCTCCGGATGCGCCCGATCCTGATGACCGCCCTGACCACGATCCTGGGCATGATCCCGCTGAGCCTCGGGGTCGGGGACGGCGCCGAGACCTGGGCCCCGATGGCCCGCGCGGTGGTCGGGGGCATGATCGTGTCGACGCTCCTGACGCTCTTCGTCATCCCGGTCCTCTACGTGCTGCTCGCGGGCTACCTCGACCGCCGCCGGCGCGCGGCGCCCACCACGGCCGCGATCCCCATCGCGCCGACCTCCGCTCCTGGTCCCTCCCGCGAGGCGGCGTGAGCCGGCCCGGGGAACGGCGTCGCCGTCCCCCGGGCCTCCGAGCCTTCCTCGCCCTGACCGCGGCGCTCTACGCGGTGCCCTGCGGGGTCGGGATCCCGGTCCTGCCCTTCGCGGCCGCCCGGTGCTTGAGGGCATGCGTCGCCGCGGCCGGGCGGGGCGAGCGTCCGGCCTCCCTCACCGCAGGCGTCCTCGGGGTGGTCGTCGCGACCGCCCACCGGTCCCTGGCCGCGCTCTTCACGCTTGCCGCGGTGCAGCTCGCTGCGCTGGACCCGTGGGCCGCTGTCCCCGTGGCCGTCCTCGTCAGCGCGGCCTCGGCCCTCGCGCTCGCCCCGGTCGCTCACGCGCCCCTCGCGGCAGCCGAGGGGGCGGCCGCCGTGGCCGCGCTCACCCCGGCGCCACGGCTGGCCCTCGCCGCGCTGGTCCCCGCGGGGATGGTCCTCGGCCTGGTCGAGGGCCTCGCCGTCGCCGGCCTCGCCGTCGAGGCCGGCGGTCGGCCGCTGGCAGCCCTGGCGCCGTGGTTCCTGGTCCCGCTCGCCCTCGCGGCGACGAGCGGGATCGCGGCGCTGCGCCTCGCGCGGTGGCGCCCGCCGCTCCCGCCGCCCTCCCGGGCGCGGGCCGTGCTGGCCGCCGTCGGGCTCCTGGCCATCGTGGCCCTCGGCGCCGGAGCCCTGGGCGTGGCGCTGGTCCCCCGGCCGCTGGCGCCAGTCCCCGTCGACGTGCGAGAACGCCTGCTCGCCTCCCTCGAGGCGCCGAGCCGGGGCGGGCCGCGCTGGGTGCACGTCGAGCCCGGCCACGGAGACCTGCCGCTCGGCCTCCCGCTGCGAGTGCGGTGGCCCGGCGACCAGCTCCTCGTGGCCGCGTGGGACGGCGGCGGGGTGGGGCCGATCGCGACCGGGTTCGTGGGCGCGCCGTCGTCCGACCGCTGGGTGGTCGTCGAGGCGGGCCAGGGCGGCGAGGCGATCCGCCTGACCGCGGTGGACCGGGCCCGCGGGGCGTGGGGGACCGTGACGGTCGACCGGGGCGGGATCCGCCTCGACGACGGGCCCGTTCCGCGCCTCGCGGCCGCCGGTCTGGCGGGGCCGTGGCTCCTGGCCGGCCTCGCCGGGTTGCTGGCCCTCGTGTGGATCGGCGCGGCGACCTACCGGTCCGATCCGGGCCACTGAGGAGGTATCGACGACGGGCCCGTTCCCCGGCTAGGGTCCCCCCCCGGGGGGCCTCGCTGGTCCTCCGGACCGAGCCATCGACGAGCCGATGAGCGACGCCCTCGATCCCCAGGACATCCCGGCGCTCCTCTCCGACCGGAGGGTCCTCGCCGAGGAGGAGCGGGCGAGGGCCGAGGCCGCGAAGGCCGAGGGCGACCTGCCCCGAGCGGCCGCTCACGCCGCCAACCTGGTGATGCTCTTCCCGAACGAGCGGGGCTACCTCGAGGTGTTCGACGAGATCGCGCTCGCGGCCGACGACGCCCTGGCGCTGTTCCCGGTCGCCGAAGGCCCGATCCGCGTCGCCCCGGCGGCCGGCCGGGCGCGCGCCCTGATGATGGCCCGCCGGCTCCCGGAGGCCCTCGACCTGCTGGCCGCGGTGGTCCGGGAGGCGCCGGAGCTGCCCTACCTCCACTGGGCGCGGCGTTGGCTCCAGAAGGACATCATCCCGACGGTCCCCTTCGAGCAGCTGTTCGAGTCGGTGGTGCACACCGCCCTGACGATCGCGGTCGGGGTGCCGGTGCCCCCCGACGAGGGGGACCCACGGGTCGTGAACCTCCGCGCGGCGGCGGACTACTTCGCGGCCCTCCGGGAGCACCACCCCGAGGAGAGCATCCTCTGGTTCGGCGAGGCGCTGCTCCGGCGCCGGCTGAGCGAGCCGGAGGAGACCCTCCGCGTCGCCGAGGCCGCCGTCGACCACTTCCCGGACGACTGGCGGATCCGCACTGCGCTCCTCAACGCCTACCGCGACGCCAGCCGCCCGGAGGACGCGCTCGGCGAGGCGCGGACCGCGATGGGTCTCCAGCCGGACGACTTCTCGCCGCTGCACGACGCCGCCTGGGCCTTCGTCGACGCCGAGCGGCCCGCGGACGCCGCGCCCCTGTTCGACGAGCTCCTTCGACGGGACCCCGCCTACCCCGGGGCCGAGGCTTGCCTCCACTACACGCGGTGGCGCGCGACCGGGTCCGAGGAGGACAAGCTGGCCCTGATCCGCGCGCGCGAGCGCCGGTGGTGGGACGAGCAGGTCCGGCGCTTCGCCGACGAGGCGGACCGGCCCGTGCCCTACCTCACCGTGCTCCCGATCCCCGACGACCCGACGGCCAAGATCGCCCAGACGCTCCTTCTGGAGCTCGAACACCTCAAGGTCACGTGCGGGCTCGCGGAGGGCCTCCGGCTCGGGATCCGGAGCCGGTTCCTCGACTCGCCGAGCGTCGGGGTCGCCCTCCGCCTCGGCCTCGCCGCGATGGGCACCTCGGAGGAGGCGGACCTGCGCTGCGACGAGGTCCAGTCGCCGGATCCGCGCCGGGACAAGGCCCAGGTCGCCTCGCCGATCTGGCGCTTCGAGGGGACGACGGCGGTGCCCGTGTACGGCGAGGCCAACGCGGACGTCCAGGGCCGGGTCGCCTCCCTCGCGCGCGAGACGTTCCGCCGCGAGGTCTGGGACCCCGCGGCGAAGCGGCTGGCGGAGGAGCTGGGCGACGACGGCTACCACCCGCTGCTCGCGACCCTCACGCACCCCCCGTGGCCCGATCCGGACTTCGACGCCCTGACGTGGACGTGGCGATGCCAGGTCGCGGCCGCCCTGATCCTGAGCCACCTGGGGGAGTGGTCCTCCGGCTACGGCCGGGTCGCGCTCTACTCCCTGGTGTACGGTCCCTCGGACTGGACGACCGCCGCCGGGCTGATCGCCTTCACCTGGCGGGCGATGGAGGGGGCCGCCGTCCGGGAGGAGGCCGAGACGGTGTTCCGCTGGATGCGGACCCAGGTCCCGGAGCGAGGCTTCACGGCGTGGGAGATCGTGCTCGCCGAGTGCTGGCTGCTACTCGGCGACCACCCGGACGAGGTGCGCCGGGAGCTCGACGAGTGGATCGACCGGTACCTCGCGACGCTGCCCCACAAGAACACGGTCATGCCGCCGGAGCGCCGCTACGGCGGGGTGCCGCTGGAGGCCTACGGCCGCTTCTGCACGGAGCGGGATCGTCTGCTCCGCGAAGCCCAGGCCGGCGGCCAAGAGGTGCCGACCGACGACCTCGAGGCGCTCGGGCGCCGCCACGGCATCGAGGTGCGGCGGGCGGACGGAGCGCTGCACCCCGCGATCGACCTCTGGGAGGAGGCGCTCCGGACGAGCCCGGAGCTCCACGACCGGTTCCTGACGGTGCAGCGCGCGGCGAGCGACCGGCCGGATGGCGCGGGCGACGACGCCCCCCGGCCGGAGGCCCCGCGGCCCGCCGGCGCCGTCGCGGCCGGCGGGACGGCCGCCGCCGGCGGCGCACCCGAGCGGGAGCAGGCAGAGGCAGCGCGCGAGGTCCAGCCCTCGCCGGATCCGGCCGTTGCGATGGCGACGGGCAACGGCCAGCGCCCGGCCGAGGGCGATGAGAGCCGCGAGGAGACGCCCCGGGGCCCGGCGCATGCGCCCCCCGACCCGGCCGAGGCCGCCACGCCAGCCACCGCCGCCGCCTCGGGGCACGCCACCCCCGCGTCCACGACCGCGTCCACCGGGAGGGAGGACGCAGCTCCCCCCGCCGCCGCGGGCGGCTCCTCCCGACCCGCGCTCGCCGGGCTCGAGGGCCTCCGGGTGCCCCGACCGTCGTCCCGGCCCGCTCCGGCGCCGGAGCCCCCGGAGGACGAGCCGGCCAGCTCGGCGACCGACGAGCCGGCCAGCTCGGCGACCGACGAGCCGGACCCCGAGGTCTTCCCGGGCCAGCCGGTCCCCCGGCTGAGCGACTACGTCCGCATCCTGAAGCGCATGCAGGAGGGCGACACGAACGAGGCCCTCGCGGTGTACGGGCTCGACATGTCCAGCTACGGCCCCGTCGCCCAGGCGTGGGGGGACAAGCTCGCGTCCGACCCCGCCCTGAGCGCTCGCTTCACCCGCCTGATGAACGGCGCCTAGTCACCGGTCTCAGCGATGCGTGGCAGCATCCCGCCGGCCCTCGACGGCGCCGATCGCTCGCCGGGATTGACCACTCACTGCTGCTCCGGGTGACTAGGTCACCTGCGAGAGCGCCGCTCCGCCAAAGGCGCCGAGGTACGCGAACAGGCTCGCGGTGCCCCCGGTGTGGAGGAACACGACGCTCTCCTCGGGGTCGAACGCGCCCTGGCGAGCGCGATCGACCAGGCCAGCGAGCGCCTTGCCGCCGTAGACCGGGTCGACCAGAAGGCCCTCGAGGCGGGCTGCGAGCTCGACCGCCTGCACCATCGGCTGGCTCGGGATGCCGTAGCCCTCGCCGAGGTAGGCGTCGTCCACCCGGACGTCGGCGGCCCCGAGCGGGAGGCTCGCGCCCAGCCGCTCGGCGATCCCCTCCACGAGGGCGTCCACGACGCTCTCCTGCTCGGCCCGAGGGCGATCGACGGTCATGCCGTGGACCCGCGCCTCCGATCCCGCGAGCCCGGCCACGAGGCCAGCCTGCGTTCCGCCCGAGCTGGTCGCGGTGACCAGGTGGTCGATCCGCACGCCTCGGTCCTCCGCCTGGCGTCGGAGCTCGAGGGCGCAGCGCACGTAGCCCAGGGCCCCGAGCGCGTTCGAGCCCCCGACCGGGACGATGTAGGGGGCGCCCCCGCGGCGCCGGACTGCGTCCGCCACGTCCGCCATCGCCTGGTCGGCGGGCGTGTCGCCCGGCACCTCGTGCACCACAGCGCCCAGCAGGTGGTCGAGGAAGCGGTTCCCGCTCCTGCGGTAGTCGCGGTCCACGCCGTCCACGCGGTCGACGAGGACCACCTCGGCCCCGAGCCCGAGCCGCGCGCACGCCGCGACGGTCTGACGGACGTGGTTCGACTGCAGCGCGCCGGCGGTGATGATCGTGTCCGCCTCCTCATGGCGCGCCTCCGCGAGGAGGTACTCGAGCTTGCGCGTCTTGTTGCCTCCGGTGGCCAGGCCCGTGCAGTCGTCCCGCTTGACGAGCAGCCGCGGCACGCCGATCGCGGCGCCGAGGCGGGGGAGGGGCTCGAGCGGCGTCGGGAGGTGCCCGAGGGCGAGGCGGGGGAGGGCGTCGAGGTTCATCGGGGCTCGGGGGCGCTCAGACCTCGGCGCCGGCCAGGCGCCTCGACGCGGCCACGGCGCCGGCGATCACGATGCTCAGGACGACGTACACCACACGCCCCGGGTTCCACGGCCCCGGGGGGAGGCTCGCGGCCAGGACCTGCTCGAGCTGGTCCTCACGCTGGGCGAAGCGCTGCTGACGCTCCTCCTCCGGGAGGCTCCGGAAGCGCTCGGTGGCCAGGGTCCACACGTGCTCCGGGTAGTAGCCGCGCCGCCGGTCCCGGCCTTCCGGTGGCACGTACCGGATGCCGACGCTCCGCGAGCGCCCGGCCATGATCTCGTCGGCCACGAAGGTGATCACGTAGTCCTCGTCGTCCGCCTCGGCCATGATCTCGGCACGCTGGCGGCCCACGACCCGGTCATAGGCCAGCACGTTCCCAGCCACCCCGACGACCAGGGCCGTCAACGCGGCGAGCATGCCGAGGATCGCGCTCTGCTCGCGGCCTCCGGCCGACGCCGAGATCGTGACCCCGATCACCACGCCGATCCCGATCCCGGCGCTCCCGACCAGGAGGAACCGGATGACGATGCGGCGGACCGGGACCACCTGGAGGAGGTCGAACCCGAACAGGGCCGCGAAGCCGACCCAGGCGCCGACCAGCACGGCGATCAGCACGAGGGCCGCGATGCCCGCGCGCACGAAGTCGGGGTCGACGCTCGGCGCCGCGCCCAGCTCCCGGGAGCCTGCCATCGCCTCCTCGGCGGCGGAGATCCGCACGGGAGCGGCCGGGGGCGGCGCCGGGGCGGGCGCGGCGGCCGGGGGCGGGCTCGCGGCGGCGGCCGAGGCCTGGGTCACGGCCGGCGGCGGCGCGGACTCGATGGTGGGGAGATCGGAGAAGTGCACCTTCGCGCCGACGCCCCGGCCGCAGCGCGGGCATTCCGTCGCGGTGTCCTTCAGCGGGCCATAGTCGCAGCGCGTGCAGTAGCTCGGCACGCTGACAGCGTACCGCCATTCCCCGGTCCACGAGACCTTGTCGGCAACCAGGGAGGTGTCCTTTTCGCGCCCCGCTGCAGGATGGCGGCGAGCCGCTGCCCGGGGCTCACGTGGTGTCCAGGTCGAGCAGGAGCTCCGCGCTCTTCGGCCGCGCCTGGCACGTCAGGATGTAGCCCGCCTCGATCTCCCATGGCTCGAGGCTGAAGCTCCGGCGGAGCTGCACTTCGCCCTCGAGCAACCTGGCCCGGCACGTGCAGCACACGCCGGCCTTGCAGCTGAAGGGCAGGTCCACCCCCGCGGCGAGGACGCCCTCCAGGACGCTCGGGGCGGACGCGGGCAGCTCGACCAGGCGCTCGACCCCCCGCCACCGGAGGCGCACCCGGGCCGCCTCCCGCCTCGGCGGGTCGGGCGGCGCGTCGGCGGCGGGCGCGCGCTGGCCCGGGTTGTGGAACCGCTCGGCGCGGACGCGAGCCGGATCCACGCCGAGCTCGGCGAGCGTGGCCGTGACCTCCTCGATCATGGTCGCGGGGCCGCACACGAAGAAGGCGTCGACGCGGCCGAGGGGTCCGAGGAGGGCGGGCAGGCGCGCGCAGAGGTCGCGGTCGAGGCGGCCGCTGAACAGCTCCACGCCCCTCCGCTCCCGGCTCAGCACGTGGTGGACCCGGGCCCGGTCGAGGTAGCGGTCCTTCAGCGCCGCCAGCTCCTCCAGGAACATGATCGAGCTCAGGCGGCGGTTGCCGTAGAGCAGCGTGAACGCGCTCCGGGGCTCGCAGGCCAGGACCGAGCGGAACAGGCTCAACACCGGCGTGATGCCGCTCCCGGCGGCGAGGGCGACGTAGCGATGGCGCGCGGCCGGGTCGAGGGCCACGGTGAAGCGGCCGGCGGGGGGCAGGACCTCGAGGGTCTCGCCCGCCCGACGCTGCTGGAGCCAGCCGCTGACCCGACCCCCGGCCACCCGCTTGACGCCCAGCCGGAGCGCGTCCTCGTCCACCCCGCTCGCGACGCTGTAGCAGCGCAGGAGCTCCTCGCCCTCCCACCGCGTCCGGAGGGTGAGGTGCTGGCCCGGCGCGTAGCGGAACGCGTCCCGGAGGTGCGGGGGCACGGCCAGCTCGATCCGGACGGCCTCCTCCGCCTCTGGCCGGACCTCCCGGATCGGGAGGCGGTGGAAGGCGCCCATCAGTGCGCCTTGACCAGGTCGAAGGGCTCGCGGCAGCTCCGGCAGCGGTGGAGGGCCTTGCAGGCGGTCGACCCGAAGGCGCTCAGCTCCTCGGTGTCCGGGGAGCCGCAGCGCGGGCATCGGACGGGGACGCGCAGCGCGACGAGGTCCCCCGCCGGGCCGGGCGGCGCCATGCCGTGGTCCTTCAGCTTCCGTCGCCCCTCCGCGCTGATCCAGTCGCTCGACCAGGGGGGGGCGAGGTCCCGCTCCACGGTGGGGTCGAGGCCGGCCTGGCGAAGCCGCTCCGCCACGTCGGCCTCGATCACCTCGAGGGCGGGGCAGCCGCTGTAGGTCGGCGTGATCCCGACCACGACCCGGCCGTCCAGGACCTCGACCCGCCGCGCGACCCCGAGATCGACCACACTGAGGAACGGGAGCTCCGGGTCGACCACCTCCCGGAGCAGCGCCCAGCCGCGGGCCTCCGCGGGGCTCACCAGCGGGCCCCCGGGTAGGCGCGGTGAAGGAACTGCATCTCGGCGAGGAGATAGCCGAGGTGCTCGGTGTGCTGGCCCGCGCGCCCGCGCGAGCCCGCCGCCGCCCCCGTTTCGGGCCAGAGGAGCCCGGCCCGCGCCAGGGTCTCCGCCACCGTCGCCTGCCAGCGCTCCCGCACCATCTCGGGGTCCGGCGCGAGGCTCGCCGCCGCGAGGCGTACGGCGGCGTCGTCGGCGGCGACGAGGTCCGGCGTGAACCGGACGAGGTCGTCGAGGGCGGTCTGGGTTCGGCGGTGGCTCTCGTCGGTGCCGTCGCCGAGCCGGATCACCCAGCCTCGGCTGTGCTCGAGGTGGTAGCGGACCTCCTTCTGGGCCTTCTGAGCGAGGGCGGAGAGCCGCGCGTCGCGCGAGCGCGCCAGGCCCTCGAGGAGCGGCAGGTGGTAGGCGTCGAACAGGAGCTGGCGCACCATCGTGTGGGCGAAGTCGCCGTTCGGCTGCTCGACGAGGAGGGGGTTGCGGAAGTCGAGGACGTCGCGGCCGAAGGCGAGGTCATCCTCGGTGCGGCCCCGGCCCTCGAGCTGTCCCGCGTAGGTGAGGTGGCCGCGCGCCTGGCCGAACAGATCGAGCGAGAGGTTCGTCAGCGCGATGTCCTGCTCGAGGGTCGGCCCGTGCCCGGTCCACGCCGCGAGGCGCTGCGCGAGGACCAGCGCCGCGTCGCCGAGGCGCACCGCGAGGGCGAGGCGCTCCGCGGTCGTGCCGGGGTCGGTGGGGCTCGGCGCCACCCTCAGATGCCCTCCACGTCGTCCGGGACGTCGTAGAAGGTCGGGTGGCGGTAGACCTTGTCCTCGGCGGGGGCGAAGTAGGGGTCCCGGTCCTCGGGGTCGCTCGCCGTGATCGCGGCCGACGGGACCACCCAGAGGCTCACGCCCTCCATCCGGCGGGTGTAGACGTCGCGCGCGTTCTGGAGCGCGACCGGCGCGTCGGGGGCGTGGAGGCTCCCGACGTGCTGATGGGCGAGCCCCCGGCGGGGCCGCACGAACACCTCGAAGAGGGGCCAGTCGGGGTCGCTCATCGCGGGGCCTCGGTCCGGGCGGCGTCCCCGTGGGGCCCCCGCGCGGAGGCGGCGGCCTCGGCGCGCTCGCGCACCTTCGCCGCGTGGGCCAGGGCGGCCTCGCGCACCCAGGCCCCCTCCTCGTGCGCCCGGCGGCGCGCGGCCATGCGCTCGCGGCTCACCGGTCCGTCGCCCGCGAGGACCCGACGGAGCTCGTCCCAGTCGATCTCGCCGGTGTCGTAGTGGCCCCGCGCCTCGTTCCAGCGAAGGTCGGGGTCGGGGATCGTGAGGCCGAGGCGCGCCGCCTGGGGCACCGTGGCGTCCACGAAGCGCTGGCGTAGCTCGTCGTTGCTGAACCGCTTGATCTTCCAGGCCATCGACCGGGCCGAGTGCGTCGAGCGGTCGTCCGGCGGCCCGAACATCATCAACACCGGCCACCACCAGCGGTCCAGCGCGTCCTGAGCCATGCGCCGCTGCTCGGGGGTGCCCTCGGCGAGGGTCATCATGATCTCGAAGCCCTGGCGCTGATGGAAGCTCTCCTCGCGGCAGATCCGGATCATCGCCCGCGCGTAGGGGCCGTAGCTGCACCGGCAGAGCGGCACCTGGTTCATGATCGCGGCGCCGTCCACGAGCCAGCCGATCGCCCCGATGTCCGCCCACGTGAGGGTGGGGTAGTGGAAGATGCTCGAGTACTTCGCCCGGCCGGCGAGCAGGTCGTCGACCAGGTCGGCCCGGGCCGCGCCGCGCGTCTCCGCCGCCGCGTACAGGTAGAGCCCGTGGCCGGCCTCGTCCTGGACCTTGGCCAGGAGCCCGACCTTGCGGCGCAGGGACGGCGCGCGCGTGATCCAGTTCCCCTCCGGGAGCATCCCCACCACCTCGGAGTGCGCGTGCTGGGAGATCTGGCGGACCAGGGTGCGGCGATAGCCGTCCGGCATCCAGTCCTTGGGCTCGACCTTCTCCTCGGCGTCGATGCGCGCCATGAAGCGCGCCTCCAGCGCCTGGAGGTCGGGCCCGTCGCTCGCCGTCGGTTCCATCGAGGCTCCCGGCACCACTATAAATTGTCCGTCCGGTCGGTCAATCGACTCCGCCCGCCCTTGCGGGCCGGAGCGCGGCTCGCGTACCGTCGACCGTCCGGTCGGTCGATCGAGCGTGGTCCGGGCCCGCGTCGGGCTCCGGCTCGCGGGGAGCGGGGACATGAGCGCAGGCGCGGTCGTCGTCGAGAAGGCGGGTGGGGTCCTGATCCTCACACTGAACCGCCCCACGAGGCTCAACGCGTTGACGGCGCCCATGCACGGCGAGCTGCGCTCCGCCCTCGCGCTCGCGTCCGACGACGAGACGGTTCGGGCGGTGCTCCTCACCGGGGCGGGGCACGCGTTCTGCGCGGGTCAGGACCTCGCCGAGGTCGACGTCCCGGAGCCCGGCGTCGAGCCGGACCTCGGGGCGACCGTGGAGGCCTACTACAACCCGCTGGTCCGGCAGCTTCGAGCCCTCGAGAAGCCGATCGTCTGCGCCGTGAACGGGGCGGCGGCGGGGGCCGGGGCCAACATCGCGCTGGCGTGCGACATCGTGGTGGCCGGCGAGCGGGCGAAGTTCGCTCAGGTGTTCACGCGCATCGGCCTGGTCCCCGACTCCGGCGGCACCTTCCTGTTGCCGCGGCTGGTCGGCCCGGCCCGGGCGGCCGGGCTCATGATGCTGGCCGAGAGCGTGTCGGCGGCGGAGGCGGAGCGGATGGGGATGATCTGGCGCGTGGTGCCGGACGAGGCCCTCCTCGAGGAGGCGACCAACCTCGCGAGCCGCCTCGCCCAGATGCCGACGCGTGCGCTGGCCCTGATCAAGCGGGCGCTGAACGCGAGCCTGGAGAACGGCCTGAGCGAGCAGCTCGACCTCGAGCGCGATTGCCAGCGCGCGGCCGGCCGGACCGCTGACTACGTCGAGGGGCTCAAGGCCTTCTTCGACAAGCGCCGGCCGGAGTTCCAGGGGCGCTGAGGCCGTGCCGAGGCCGATCGCGGAGGACAAGGGCGTCGAGCCGGTCGAGCGGCTCAGCCGGGACGAGCTCACGGCCCTGCAGGTGGAGCGCCTGCAGTTGACGCTCCGCCACGCCTACGACCACGTCCCGCACTACCGCAAGGCGTTCGACGCGGCGGGGGTTCGGCCGGAGGACCTGCGCCGCGTCGACGACCTGGCCCGCTTCCCCTTCACCACGAAGGAGGACCTCCGGGAGAACTATCCCTTCGGGATGTTCGCCGTGCCGCGGGAGCGCGTGGCGCGGGTCCACGCGTCCAGCGGCACGACGGGCCGGCCGACGGTGGTGGGCTACACCAAGCGGGACATCACGACGTGGGCGTCGGTCATGGCGCGCTCGCTGCGCGCGGCCGGCGCCAGGCCGGGGGACCTCGTCCACGTCGCCTACGGCTACGGCCTCTTCACGGGAGGGCTTGGCGCCCACTACGGGGCCGAGCACCTCGGCTGCACGGTCGTCCCGATGGGGGGCGGCAACAGCGCCCGCCAGGTGCGGCTGATCCAGGACTTCGCGCCGAGCGTGATCCTGGTCACCCCCAGCTACATGCTGGCCCTCGCCGACGCCTTCGAGCGGGCGGGCATCGACCCGCGCGCCACGTCCCTCAACATCGGCATCTTCGGCGCCGAGCCCTGGACCGAGGGGATGCGCCGGGCGATCGAGGAGCGCTTCGACATGCACGCCGTGGACATCTACGGCCTGTCGGAGGTGATCGGGCCGGGGGTCTCCAACGAGTTCGTCGAGACCAAGGACGGGCCCCACGTCTGGGAGGATCACTTCTACCCGGAGGTGATCGACCCGGATACGCTCGCGCCGGCGGAGGAGGGCGTGCGCGGCGAGCTCGTGTTCACCAGCCTGACGAAGGAGGCGTTCCCGATCGTCCGCTACCGCACGCGGGACCTCTCGCGGCTCCTGCCGGGCACGATGCGGGTGTTCCGCCGGATGGAGCGGGTCACGGGACGCACGGACGACATGCTGATCGTTCGGGGGGTCAACTGCTTCCCCACCCAGTTCGAGGAGCTGGTGCTCGAGGTCACGGAGCTGGCGCCGCACTACGTCCTCGAGGTGTCGCGGGACGGGGCCCTCGACCGCCTCGTCCTGAAGACGGAGCTGGCCCGCGAGGCGATCGCGGTCGATCGGGACGGGCTCTGCCGGCACGTCGTCGAGCGGATCCGAGCCGTGATCGGGCTGAGCGCCGAGGTGCACGTCCTCGACCCGGAGAGCCTCGAGCGGTCGCTGGGCAAGGCCAAGCGCGTCCTCGACCGGCGAGGCTAGGGTGGCTCGCAGGCGCGCCGCCGACTACGAGGACAAGCGTCAACGTCTCTTGACGGAGGCGGCGCGCCTCTTCGCCGAGCAGGGGTTCCCGCGGACCACGATCGAGGCCCTGGCCCGGGCCTGCGATGCGTCGAAGTCGTGGCTCTACCACTACTACCCCTCGAAGGAGGCCCTTCTCTACGACCTTCTGCGGGCCCACGTGCTGGAGCTGCTGCGGGCCGCGGACGAGGCCGAGCTCGAGGGGGGGAGCCCGGCCGAGCAGCTCCGCACGCTCGTGCGGAGCCTGATGGGCATCTACGTGCGCTCCGCCGACAAGCACGTGGTGCTGTTGAACGACCTCCAGGTCCTCCCCGAGGAGCAGCAGCGGGAGATCGTCGGGCTGGAGCGGCGGCTGGTCGACCGCTTCGGGGCGATCCTCGCGGCCCTCGCCCCCGCCGCGGTCCGGGACCGGGCGCGGGGTCGGGCGCTCACGATGGCGCTGCTCGGGATGATCAACTTCACCTACACCTGGTTCGACCCGGACGGGCCGGTCGGGCCGCAGGCCTACGCGGACCTCGCCACGGACCTGTTCCTCGGCGGCATCCAGGGCGTGGCGCGGGAGGGGACGGGATGAGGAAGGTACGCAGCTTCGCGCGAGGCGAGTGGGTCGAGGGGCGAGGGGCCGGCCGCACGGTGCGCGACGCGGCGACGGGCGCGCCGGTCGCGGCGGTCACGAGCGAGGGGCTGGACGTCGGGGCGATGACCCGCTTCGCGCGCGACGTGGGTGGCCCGCGCTTGAGGGCGATGACGTTCCACGAGCGGGCGGCGATGCTTCGGGGCCTCGCGAAGGCGCTCGACGCCGCCAAGGACGAGCTCGGCGAGCTGTCCGCCCGCGCCGGGGCGACCCGGGAGGACAGCCGGGTCGACGTCGACGGCGGCATCGGCACGCTGTTCGTCTACAGCAGCAAGGGGCGGCGGGAGCTCCCGGGCGGCACGGTCCTCGTCGACGGCGACCTCGAGCGCACCAGCCGGCGCGGCACGTTCGTCGGGCAGCACGTCAAGGTGCCGCGGCGCGGCGTCGCGGTCCACATCAACGCGTTCAACTTCCCCTGCTGGGGCATGCTCGAGAAGCTCGCCCCAACGCTGCTGGCCGGCATGCCGGCGATCGTGAAGCCGGCGAGCGTAACCAGCTACGTCGCGGAGCAGGCGTTCGCGGTCCTGGTCGGCTCGGGCCTGCTGCCGGAGGGCGCGCTCCAGCTGATCAGCGGCTCCGTCGGCGACCTGTTCACGCACCTCGACGGCCAGGACGTCGTCACGTTCACGGGGAGCGCCGCGACCGGTCGCCAGCTGCGCGGCCACCCCCGGGTGCTCGAGCGCAACGTCCGCTTCAACCTCGAGGCCGATAGCCTCAACGTGTGCCTCCTCGGTCCCGACGGGGCCCCCGGCACGCCGGAGTTCGACCTCTTCGTGAAGGAGGTCGCCGAGGAGATGCGGATCAAGGCGGGCCAACGGTGCACGGCGATCCGACGGGCGCTGGTCCCGCGGCCTCACCTCGGCGCCGCGGTCGAGGCGCTCCGGGCGCGCTTGGCCGAGGTACCGATCGGCGATCCGCGGCGCAGCGACGTGCGCATGGGCCCGCTGGTCGGCCTCGAGCAGCGCGACGAGGTCCGGGCCGCGGTCGCCGCGCTCCGGTCGGGCGCCGAGGTCGTGGCGGGCGGCCAGCCCCCCGAGGTCCTCGGGGCGGACCCGGAGGCGGGGGCGTTCCTGCCCCTCACGCTGCTCCGGTGCGACCGGCCCCTCGAGGCGCAGGCGCCGCACGAGGTGGAGGCCTTCGGGCCGGTCAGCACCCTGATGCCCTACGACGACCTCGCCGAGGCGGGGGCGATCATCCGGCGGGGCGGGGGCAGCCTCGTCGGGACGGTCGTGACGGCCGATCCCTCGCTGGCCGTGGCGGCGGTCGGCGAGATCGGCGCCCACCACGGGCGGCTCCATCTGCTGAATCGGCATTGCGAAGAGGAGTCGACGGGCCACGGCTCGCCCCTGCCCCACCTCGTCCACGGCGGGCCGGGTCGGGCCGGCGGCGGCGAGGAGCTCGGCGGCCTGCGCGCCCTCGACCTCTACCTCCAGCGCACCGCGCTCCAGGGCACCCCCGGGATGCTGTCCCGCGTGGCCGGCACGTACCTGCCGGGCGCGCCGAAGCGCGAGGTCGAGGTGCATCCGTTCCGCCGGACCTACGACGAGCTCGCGGTCGGCGACACGCTCTTCACCCACCGCCGCACCGTGACCGAGGCCGACATCGTCGCGTTCGCCGGGATCACGGGCGACTTCTTCTACGCGCACATGGACGAGGTGGCGGCCCGGAAGAGCCCGCTCTTCGGCGGCCGCGTCGCCCACGGCTACTTCGTCCTGAGCGCTGCGGCGGGCCTGTTCGTCCACCCCGCGGAGGGCCCCGTCCTCGCCAACTACGGCCTCGAGGGCCTGCGCTTCACGAAGCCGGTGCGGGCCGGCGACACGATCCGCGCCGAGCTGACCGTGAAGCGGAAGACCCCGCGGGCGACGAAGGGCGAGGAGCCGCCCCAGGGCGTGGTCGAGTGGCACGTCGACGTGCTCGACCAGGAGGACGACCTCGTCGCCACCTACACGATCCTGACCGTCGTGCGCCGCGGAGCGGCATAGCGGTAGTGCGCCGCGGAGCGGCCTAGCGGCAGTGCGCCGCGGAGCGGCCTAGCGGTAGTGCGCCGCGGAGCGGCCTAGCGGTCGTGCGCCGCGGAGCGGCCTAGCGGCAGTGCGCCGCGGAGCGGCCTGGCAGCCCGCTCGACCTCCTCGGCGGCCGCCTCAGCTCGGGCCGATCCGGATCAGCTCCACGACGGGGCGGCCCGCCTCGGCCGCTCGCTCGAGGTCGATCCGAACCTCGATCGACCAGTCGTTCGCCTCCTCCGGGTCGACCAGCACCTGGCGCACCGCCCAGGCGTCGTCACCGACCTCGACCAGCGTGTGCTTCGGGCTTCGCGCCCCCGGGTCGAAGCGCAGCGCCTCGTGCTCGTCGTAGTAGGGCGCGATCGCCTCCTCGAGGCGCGTCATCGTCCAGCGCGGCTCGCCCTCGGGCGCCTGGACCTCGTCCGCCGCGTCCTCGAAGCGGCCCAGGGCCAGCGCCCGGACGAGGTGGGCCATCGCGTTGCGGACCATCGCCGTGAACGCCCGCCGGTCCGTCGTCACGTCGCTGGGGGCGCGCTCGGTCTCCTCCGCGGCCTCCACCACCTTTGCCGGGTCCTTCAGCTTCTCCCACTCCTCGAGGAGGCTCGCGTCGATGGTCTTGACGATCGCGCCGAGCTCGTCCGTGACGTCGACCACCTCGTCGGTCTTCGCCTCCTCGGGCACGGTCTGGACCAGGCTCTTGTAGGCGTCGGTCAGGTAGCGCAGCAGCACGCCCTCCGACCGGGCGAGGCCGTACTCCTTGATGTAGTCGCGGAAGCTCATCGCCCGCTCCACCATCTCCCGGGCGATGCTCTTCGGGCGCAGGAGCTCGCTCCCCACCCAGGGGTGCTTCGCCCGGAACTCCTCGAAGGTCTGGAGCAGCAGCTCGTGGCGCGGCTTGTCGATGTCGATCGTGTCGAGCTCGGCCATCCGCTCCTCGTACTCCACGCCTTCGGCCTTCAGCTCGGCGAGGCGGTCGCCCTTGCGCTTGTCGAGCTGCCGGGCGAGCACGACGTTCGGGTCCTCGAGCGTCGCCTCGACCAGGGTGAGGACGTCGAAGGGGTAGGCTTCGTCGTCCCGGTCGAGCTTGTCCACCGCGTCGAGCACGTAGAGGGACAGCTCGTGGTTGAGGCTGAAGTCCTCCTGCAGGTCGGCGTTGACGTCGACGTAGGTCGTGCCGTCCTGCCGGATGATCTCGAGGACCTTCGCCTCGAGCAGGCTGCGGAAGAGCGCGATCGCCGTGCGGCCATGGGCGTACTTCAGCCGCGGCGGGTCGTGGCTCCGCCGGATCAGGTCCTTCAGGGCCCGGCAGCCCTGCCCGTCCTTGCGGTCCAGCACCTGGAGGAGGAGGCCGTGGTTGACCTGAAAGCTCGACTCGAGGCGCTCCGGCTCGCCCTCGATCAGGCGCCGGAAGGTGTCCTCGTCCCAGTGGGCGTAGCCGCGGTCGGGGGGCTTCTTGAAGCGCGCCTTGCGGAGCCTCTTGGGGTCGCCCTCGAGCTTGCGCTGGACCTGCAGGTTCTCGATGACGTGCTCGGGAGCCTGGGCCACCACGCTCCCCTGCTCGTCGTAGCCCCGGCGCCCGGCCCGACCCGCGATCTGCTTGAAGTCGCGCACCGTGAGGACGGCCGTGCGGCGTCCGTCGTACTTGCAGAGCTGGGTGAACAGCACGGTGCGGATCGGGATGTTGACCCCCACGCCCAGCGTGTCGGTTCCGCAGATGATCCGGAGGTGGCCCTTCTGGGCGAGGCGCTCGACCAGCAGGCGGTAGCGCGGGAGGAGCCCCGCGTGGTGCACGCCGACTCCGTGCCGAACGAAGCGGCCGAGGTCCTTGCCGAAGGGCGTGTCGAAGCGGAAGCCCCCGAGCTCCTGCTTGATCGCGTGCTTCTGGTCCTTCGTCAGGAAGTCCACGCTCATGAGGGCCTGGGCCTGCTCTGCGGCGGAGCGCTGCGTGAAGTGGACGATGTAGATCGGGCTCTTCTCCGCCTGGAGCAGCTCGTCGATCGTCTCGTGCAGCGGCGTCTCCTTGTACGTGAAGTCCAGGGGGACGGGGCGCTGGTCGCTCCGGACGAGCGCCCCTTCCTCGCCGGTCAGCGCCTCGAGCGCCTCGAGGAACCGATCGGTGTTGCCGAGGGTCGCGCTCATCAACAGGAACCGGGCCTGGGGCAGGGTCAGGAGCGGCACCTGCCAGGCCCAGCCCCGGTCCGGGTCCCCGTAGTAGTGGAACTCGTCCATCACGACGTAGTCCACGGGCGCCGTGCGCTGCTCCCGGAGCGCGATGTTCGCGAGGATCTCCGCCGTGCAGCACACGATCGGGGCCTCGCGGTTCACGCTCGCGTCCCCGGTCATCATGCCCACGTTCTGCGGGCCGAAGGTCCGCGCCATGCTGAAGAACTTCTCGCTGACGAGCGCCTTGATCGGGGCCGTGTAGTAGGCACGCTTGCGCTCGGCGAGCGCCTTGAAGCAGAGCGCCGTGGCGACGAGGGACTTCCCGCTCCCGGTCGGCGTGTTCAGGATCACGCTCCGGCCGGCGAAGAGCTCGAGGATCGCCTCCTCCTGGGCCTCGTAGAGCGTGAGGCCGAGGTCGTCGGCGTAGCCGAGGAACGCCTCGAGGAGCCCGTCGGCCGTCGCCGCCTCCGGGATCCGGGACGCGAGAGGATGGGTGGCCGCGCCCATGGGCCCCAGCGTAGCCCGGATCGGGCGGCCCGAGGCTCAGCCCTGCTCGAGGGCCCCCTCGATCGCGTGGAGCAGCTCCTTCGGGTCGACCGGCTTCGGGAGGAAGTCCGTGGCCCCGGCCTCGAGCAACCGGTGCCGGCGCTGGTCGTCGTGGTAGCCGCTGACGAGGATCACCCGGGCCGTCCCGTCGAGCTGGAGCAGCAGGCTCAGCGTCTCTTCGCCCGCGAGGCGCGGCATGTCGAGGTCGAGCAGCACCACGTCGGGCCGGCGGTCGAAGCCCACGTAGCGGTCGATCGCCTCCTGCCCGTCGCCCGCGTAGATGACCGCGTGGCCCGCGGCCTTGACCAGCCGCCCCAGGCTGCGCCGCACGAGCTCATGGTCGTCCACGACCATCACGACGCCCGACCGCGGCGGCACCATCGACTCCGGCTTCCGGAGCTTGGCGTGGCTGACCGCCCGGCGTCGGTCCGCCGTCCGGCTGGCATCGACGGGCGGCCGGGACACGCGGGCGGGCAAGCGCACCCGGAAGACCGATCCGCGCCCGACCTCGCTCTCCACCTCGACCGTTCCCCCGTGGCTCGTCACCACCTCGTACACCGTGGCGAGGCCGAGGCCGCTCCCGGCGCCGCTCTCCTTCGTCGAGAAGAAGGGCTCGAACACCCGGGCCGCGGTCTTGCTGTCCATCCCGACGCCCGTGTCCTCGACCGTCACCACGACGTGGGCGAGGTTGGGGCTCGTGCCGTCCGGCGCGGCCGGGACCAGGCTGCCCCGCAGGGTGAGGCGGCCCCCCGCCCGCATCGCGTCCCGGGCGTTGATGCAGAGGTTCATCAGCACCTGGTGGAGCGCGGCGTAGTCGCCGGACACCGTCAGGTTGGGCTCCACGTGGTGCTCGAGCTGGATCGACCGGTCGAAGGTCCGGTCGACGAGCTCGAGGACGTCCTGGCACAGGCGGCTCACGTCGATCAGCTGGCTGTTCTGGGTGGGCTTGCGCTTGCGCTTGCGTCGCCGGGCGAGCCCGAGGAGGCGCCCGGTCAGCTCCGCGGCGCGGTGCGCGGCCGCCTGGACGTCGGCGTGGCACTCCCGGACCTCCTTGTCCCCGAGGCGGGTCGCGGGGGGCAGCCCCTCGAGGTGGCTCATGCTCGCCAGCACCACGTTGAGGAGGTTGTTGAAGTCGTGGGCGATGCCCGCGGCGAGCTGGCCGATCACCTCCATCTGCTGGCGGTGCAGCAGCAGGTCCTCGAGGGGGTCCTGGCGGGTGAACAGCAGCATCGTGTCGTGGGACAGCTGCACCCGGTCGCCGACCCTCAGGACCCGGGGCTCGATCAGCTGCTCGCCGTTGACCGACGTGCCGTTCCGGCTCCCGAGGTCCACGACGAGCCAGCTCCCGTCCTTCAGGGGCTCGAAGCGGGCGTGGCGGCGGCTGACCTTGGCGTCGTCGAGCTGGATCGCGCACTCGTCCGAGCGCCCGACGATCACGGGGCCCTCGAGGGGGATCCGCCGCCCCTGGTCCTCTCCCGTGAGGACGACGAGCCGCGGCGCCTGCGTCCCGCCCGGCTCTGCGAGGGGATGGGCGACCTTGGCCAAGCTGAGGCGGCCCGTGCTCTCGCCGCTGACGGTGCGCTCCACCGAGACCTCCCAACGGCGGCCCACCCGAGGGGTTGAGGCGGCTCAGCGGAACGCGCGGAAGATGAGGTCCGCGAACGTCGGGACCGGGGCGAACACCTCGGCCATCCGGTCGGCGGTCGCCTCGAGGTGGAGCGCCATCGCCACGTGGGTGAGGAGCTCCGCGGCGTGGGGCCCGCACGCCGTCCCGCCGAGGATCCGGTCGTCGTCCGGGTCGATCACGAGGCGCAGGAACCCCTTCGCCTGCGCGCTCTCCCCCACGCCGGCGAGGAGCCCCGCCTGGCTCTCGTCGTAGCGCACGGTGTGGAGAAGGACGGGCCGCCCTGCCGCTGCTTCGGGGGTCAGCCCGACCTGGGCGATCTCCGGCTGCGTGTAGGCAGCCTGCACCAGGCGGGACGGATCGAAGGCCCCGGCGGGCGCCCCCGCCGCTCGCCGGCCCGCGATCCGGCCCATCGCCTGGGCCCCCGCGACGTTGGTCGTCCAGCCGGTGCACTCGCCGGCGCCGAAGATGTGCTCGACCGACGTGCGGGTCTCCCGGTCGACCGCCAGCGCGCCCGCCGCGTCGACCCGGAGCCCCGCCTCGCCGGGGGCGATCGCCTCGATCCGGGGGTCCGCCCCGATCACGACCACCGCCGCCTCGGCCGCGTAGTCGTGACCGCCCTCGAGGACGACCTTCGCCCGGCCCGACGCGTCGATGTCGACGCGCGCGACCGCCTTGCGGTGGATCAGGCGTACCCCGCGCTCCATCGCGACGTCGCCGTAGGCCTCCGCGAGCTCCCGGTCGAAGCTCGGCAGGACGCCGAGCTCGTCCATCACCCAGGCGACCTCGGCGCCGAGGCGCCGGAAGGCCTCGGCGAGCTCCGCCCCCGCGGCCGACCCGCCGACGATCAGCACCGACGAGGGGGCCTCGGCGAGGCCGAGCACGTCGTCCGGGCGCAGGATGCGTCGGCCATCGGGCGGCGCGCCGGGCAGCGTGCGGGCCTCCGCTCCGACCGCCACCACCGCTCGGGCGAAGCGCACCCGCTCGCCGGCCGCCTCGAGCTCGTGGGGCCCGGTGAAGCGCGCTTCGCCGGCCAGCCGCTCCGCGCCGAGGTCGTCGAGGAGCAGCTCGTGGCGCGTGGCCCAGCGCCGCGCCCGCTCGCGGGCGTCGGCCACCAGCTGTCGCCACGCGGGCGCCGGGAGGAGGCCATCACCCTCACGCTCCCGGGCCAGGTGGCCGAGGAGGCGGGCCGGGAGCTGGGTCCGGGCGGTGGCCCGGGGAGGGCCCGGCTCGGCCACGAGGACGGCGAGCCCCTCGCGCGCAGCCTCCCGGGCGGCGGCGAGCCCCGCCGGCCCGGACCCGAGGACGGCGACGTCGACCTCGCGCGTCATCGGACGCCGTCCAGTCCGCCGAGCACGATCCGCAGAAGACCCTCGGGGTCGTCCACGTGCACCCAGTGGTCGGCGTCCTCGAGGACGTGGACCCGGAGCCGGCCGCCCGAGGCGGCCGCGTGGCGGTCCGCCGCGGCCCTCTCGTCGGCGCCGAACACGGTGGAGAGCCCCGCGATCACGAGATCGGCGTGGCCGGTCGACGGCGGCAGCGTCGACCAGAGGTCCCGGGTGAAGTAGTCGTCGAGGAGGCGCCGGACCCGCCCTACGTCGAGGCCGAAGCGATAGCCGGCGCCGTTGGCCGGGTCCAGGTTCATCGCGAGCCAGCGCCCGAGGACCTCGCGGTGGCCCCGGGCGACGATGTGCTCGACGAACGCCTGGCGGGTCGGGAAGGTGGCCGGCAGCGCGTCGAGCGTGTCGAGGACCGCCATCGTGCCCTCGGAGCCCCGGCGGTCGGGGCGGGCGCCCGGCAGGGCGTCGACGACGAACAGCGCCTCGACGGGCCGCGTCGCCGCGTACGCGAGGGCGACCTTCCCGCCGAAGCTGTGGCCGAGGACGGCGGGGGCGGGCCGGTCGAGGCGGTCGACGAGCTCGGCGACGTCGGCGGCGGCCCGGTCGAGGTCGTCGGGCGGCGGGACGTCCCGCGAGCCGCCGTGGGCCCTGAGATCGACCAGCACCGCGCCCCAGGCCGGTCGCTCCCGCACGAGCGCCTGGGCGAAGGAGCGCCAGTTCTGGCCCCGGCCGAGGATCCCGTGGAGGAGCACGACGAGCCGGGCGGCGGACGGGTCGCCGAGGCGCTGGTGGGCGAGCATCAGGCGACGGTCGTAGCCCCAAAGGGCCCCGGTGGCACCCTCCGCCTTCGACCTTGACGCCGACCATCCGGCGCGCGAGACCGACACGGATGCCCGCCCCGACCGCGCGCGAGATGATCGACCGGCTGATCGCGATCCCCTCCGTCAGCAGCGTCTCGCCGGCCTTCGACCAGGCGAACCGCGCCGTGATCGACGAGCTCGCGTCCTGGCTGGAGGACGACGGCTGGGACGTGAGGATCCAGGAGCTGGCCCACCGGGAGGGCAAGGCCAACCTCGTCGCCCGCCTGGGCCCCCCGGAGGGCGGCCTGGTCCTGTCCGGCCACACCGACACCGTGCCCTTCGACGAGGCCAGGTGGTCGAGCGACCCCTTCCGCCCCACGGAGCGCGACGGGCGCCTCTACGGCCTCGGCACCACGGACATGAAGGCCTTCCTCGCCCTCGCGATCGAGGCAGCGCGCGCGTTCGACGCCGACGCCCTCGCCGAGCCGGTGTGGCTCCTCGCGACCGCGGACGAAGAGTGCGGCATGGACGGCATCCGGGGCCTCGTCGCGGACGGCGGGATCCCGGCGCGCCGGGCCGTGATCGGCGAGCCCACCAACAACGTCCCCGTCCGCCTCCACAAGGGCGCGTCGATGGAGTTCCTCGCCCTCGAGGGCAGGAGCGGTCACGCCAGCCAGCCCGCCCTCGGCGTGAACGCCCTCGACGGGATGGTCGACGCTCTGGGCGTCCTGCGGGAGGTGATGGAGGAGGTCAGCGCCTCGTCGCGCGAGCCGCGCCTCGACCCGCCTCACGCCACGCTGAACCTCGGCCGCATCGAAGGCGGCGACAACCCCAACCGGATCTGCGCCCGCTGCCGGGCGGAGTACGACGTGCGGCTCCTGCCGGGCATGGACATGAGCGCGATCCGGGACGAGGTGCGGCGGCGGCTCGATACGCGGCTGGCGGGCCGGGGCCTCGGGATCGAGCTCGGCCCGCTCTTCACGCCGGTCCCGCCCTTCGAGACGCCGGCCGATGCGCGCCTGGTGCAGGCGCTCGAGGCGATGACGTCGATGCCGGCCCGCGGCGTGTCCTTCGCGACCGAGGCCCCGTACCTGACCGACCTCGGCATCGAGACGGTCGTGCTCGGGCCAGGGGACATCGCCGTCGCGCACCAGCCGGACGAGTACCTCGAGCTCGACCGGGTCGGGCCGACGGTCGAGCTCCTCCGGGGCGTGATCTGGAGGTTCTGCGTGGAGCCCGAGGGGTGAGCGAGGAGCCGCCCTCTCCCTTCGTCGAGGGGCTCCGGGTGGCCGCCCCCTACATCCACCGGCACCGCGGCAAGACCTTCGTGGTCCTGATGTCGGGGGAGGCGGCGGGGAGCGAGGCCGCGGCCCAGCTGCTCCATGACGTCGCGCTGCTCTGGGCCCTCGGGGTGCGGGTCGTGCTGATCCACGGGACGAGACCCCAGATCGAAGCGCGCTTGGCCGAGGGGGGCCTTCCCTCCCGGCTCGTCGGCGAGACGCGGATCACCGACCGGGAGGCGCTCCGCCTGGTGCTCGAGGCGGTCGGGGCGCTCCGGGCCCGCGTCGAGGCCCACCTCTCGACCGGCGCGACCCACACGCCGATGGCCGGCGCGCGCATCCGCGTCGCCGCCGGCAACTTCATCACCGCCAAGCCGATCGGCGTCCGGGACGGCGTCGACTACGGCATGACGGGGGAGGTGCGGCGCGTCGACGTCGACGGCATCCGGCGCCGGCTCGACGACGGGGCGCTCGTCCTGATCAGCCCCGTCGGCGTGTCGCCGACGGGGGAGGCCTTCAACCTCCAGTCCCAGGACCTCGCGCATCGCGTGGCGGTCGACCTCGGCGCGGAGAAGCTGGTGGCGCTGGCCGAGCAGGCGCCCCGGGACGTCGACGGCGCCGTCCTGAGCACGCTGTCGCCGCCCGAGGTGGACGAGCTCCTCGCGGACGGGGGGGAGCACCTCGGGCGCGAGGTCCGATGGCTGCTCCGCGCGGCGGCGGCCGCCGTCCGGGGTGGGGTGCCGCGCGCGCATATCGTCGAGCGCCTCAAGGACGGCGCGCTCCTCACGGAGCTCTTCAGCCGGGAGGGCTCGGGCACCCTGGTGACCTCGGAGACCTACGAGGACCTGCGTCCGGCCCGCCTCGAGGACGTCGCGGCCCTCGCACGCCTGCTGCGGCCCCTCGAGGATGCGGGGGTGCTCGTGCGGCGAGGCCGGGAGCGGCTCGAGGTGGAGCTCGACCGCTTCACGGTCGTGGAGCGCGACGGGCTGGTGATCGGCTGCGCGGCCCTCGACGCCTTCCCCTCCGACCGGATGGGCGAGCTCTACTGCGTCGTGATGCATCCGCGCTACCGCCACACCGGGCGCGGCGACGCGCTCCTCGCGTTCATGGAGGACCTGGCGCGGCGCCGGGGCCTGGACGCGCTCTTCGTCCTGACCACGCACAGCGCCCACTTCTTCCACGAGCGCGGCTACGAGCCCGCGCCGGTGGAGCGGCTCCCGGAGGGGCGCCGCGCGACCTACGACCGCCGTCGCCGCTCCCGGGTGCTGGTCAAGGCCCTCGCAGGCTCTCCCGCCGCGCGACCGTGATCGGCCGGGGCAGGCTGTCGGCCCGCTCCCGCTGCCGCGTCAGCTCCGGGCCGTGCCTGCGCCACCACGCCTGCGCGTCGTGCTCGTCCCACGGCGGGGCCTCCTCGGCCGCGGCGAGCAGACGGACGCGGACCTCCTGCGCGCTCTGGGGGCGGTGGATCGGGCTCTTCTCCAGGCACTCGAGGATCAGGCGCTCCAGGATCGGGGGGAGGGGGGTGTCGAGGTGTGCGCTCGGGGGTTCGGGCGCGCTCTCGAGGTGCTGGGTGTAGATGTGCATGACCGTGTCGCCGCGGAAGACGGGGCGGCCGGTCAGCACGACGTAGGCGAGGGCGCCGAGCGCGTACAGATCGCTACGCGCGTCGACCCCGTCCCGGTCGGCGATCGCCTCCGGGCTCAGGTAGAGCGGGGTGCCGACGATCGTGCCCTCCTCGGCGACCGTCGCCCCCCCTCCGAGCTCCTTCACCAGGCCGAAGTCGACCACCTTGGCCACGTCGGGGGTCCCACCCCGCTCCACGAGGAGCACGTTGCCGGGCTTGACGTCCCGGTGGATCAGCCCCGCCTCGTGGGCCTCCGCCAGCGCGCTGGCGACCTGGGCGAGGATCCGGCAGGCCCGCCCCACGTGGAGGGGCCCGGTCGCGTCGATCACCGTCTGCAGATCGGGGCCCTCGAGGAGCTCCATCGCGTAGTAGAAGACCCCGTCCTCGGTGCGGCCGTAGTCGAAGATGGTGACGGTGTTGGGGTGGGTCAGGGACGCGGTCAGCCGGGCCTCCTGCTCGAAGCGGCTCAGCGCCTGCTCGCCGACGCGCTCGCGCCGGATCAGCTTGACCGCGGTCGGCCGGCGCAAGAGGCCGTGGCGGGCGCGGTACACCTCGCCCATCCCGCCCTCCGCGATCCGCTCCTCGAGGGTGTACTGGCCGAGCCGCCGGACCCGGGAGACCTCCCGGCGCAGGCCGTAGATGGTGTCGCTGATCAGCGTCGCGAGGATGGTGACGATCGTCCACCAGATCCCGGCGTTCAGCGTGCGCGTGACGGGCGCGTGGCCCGGGATCACCCCCGCCGCGGCCAGGAGGGAGAAGTCCCGGTAGAACAGCACCACCATCGGCAGCCCGACGAGGCCGGTCAGCCACAGCGTCCGCCCCGCCGTCGAGGGCACGTAGGCGGCGCGCGCGATGAAGACCACGTTCATCGCGAGGACCACGGCGTAGTCGGGTCGGGCCTCGGGCGCGAGGTGGCTCCCGACCTTCTGGTACGCGAGCGCCGTCCCCCAGAGCGCCACGACCTCGAGCGCCTCGATCTGCCGGCGAGTGCAGCGGCGGCTGCGCAGGATCGTCCACAGCGTCAACGGCAGCAGCGCGGCGACGAGGTGGGCGCCCCAGGCCAGGCTCCACACCGTCCCGGGGTTGCCGAGCACCGCGTGCAGGACGAGCCGCACCGTGAACCCGCCGAGGCTCAGGAGGCCGATCATCAGCCCGAACAGCGCGACGCGCTGCGACAGGGTGCTGTCCCCGGGGGTGCTCATGGCCGCAGTCGCCCCACGGATGCTTCGGATAACTCGCGCGCGGCGGGGACGCCAGCCCCGGACGAATCGCGCTTGATAAGGGCACGGTGGAGTCGGCCGCGCGGGGCTGGCGACGGACCGGGGCGGCGTCCGGGCGCGCCCCTGCGTACGCTGCGGCCATGACGGTCGTCGATGCCCTGGGACGCGCGCTGGAGACGGGCTCTCCGGCGGCGCGGGTCGTGTCCCTCGTCCCGAGCGAGACGGAGTCGGTCGTCGCGCTGGCGGGCCTGGAGCGCCTGGTCGGCCGGACCGAATGGTGCGAGGAGCCCGCGGGGACGATCGAGGTCGTGCCCACCGTGGGCGGCACGAAGAACGTCGACCGGGCGGCCGTCCTCGACCTGCGGCCCGACCTCGTGCTGGCCAACCAGGAGGAGAACCGTCGTGCGGACATCGAGAAGCTGATCGAGGCAGGCCTACGCGTGCACGTGAGCTTCCCGCGGACCGCGGCCGAGGGGGTGGCCAACCTCGAGCGCCTCGGTGTCCTCCTCGGGGCGCGCGGGGACGACGTCATCGCGCTGATCGAAGGGGCGCGGCTCGAGGTCGCTACGCTCGAGGCCGCTCCGCCCCCGGCCCTGCGCGCCTTCGTCCCGATCTGGCGCGAGCCGTGGATGACCCTCGACCGGCGGACCTACGGCCACGACGTGCTTCGCCTGGTCGGCGCGGTGAACGTGTTCGCGGAGCGCCAGCGTCGCTATCCGCTCGCCGCCGACCTCGGGCAGCGAGCCGCGAGCGACCCCGGAGAGCGCGACACGCGCTACCCGCGCGTCACCCGGCAGGAGGTCGAGGAGGCGGCGCCGGAGGTGATCCTGCTCCCCGACGAGCCCTACCGGTTCGGGCCGGAGCACGTCGAGGAGCTCGGCAGGTGGGACACGCCGGCGAGCCGGACCGGGGCGATCGCGGTCGTCAGCGGCAAGGACCTCTTCTGGTACGGCGTCCGCCAGAACGGCGCGCTTCTCCGCCTCGGCCAAGCGCTCGACGAGCTGCGGCGGCGCGGCGCCCTCGGGGGCCGCCGCGCTGGACGGCCCTAGCGAGGACCGCAGTCGTCGCAGTCGGTGCCGAGAGGGCAGATGTCGAACAGCGAGTCCCGCCCGCCGTCGTCGCACTCCCCGTCGCCGGAGCTAGCGCACGTGTTCGTGCAGCCCTCGCCGGAGCCGGCCGGTCGCGGTCCGCAGTCGTCGCAATCGCTGCCGTACGCGCACAGGCTGAAGTCCGAGCCGGCCGCGCCGTCGTCGCAGTCGCCATCGTTTCGGAAGGCGCACCCGTTGCGGCAGATCTCCCCCGTGGCTCCCCCGTTGCTGCAGGCCGCGAGACCGAGGACGAACCCCGTCGCACACATGGCCAGACCCAGCTTCCTTACCCATTCGGTCACGTCATCCTCCTCAGCGAGGCCTGAGTAGGCGCAGGAAGGCGCCGCACGTCAAGCCATCCATCGGGACCCGACTCCTCGCCCCGGACACCAACGTCAGCCCCTCGGGACCGCGAACCGCCCTACAGGTCGCGGACGCTCTCGACCAGCTGGGGGACGAAGTGGACCCGGTAGCGGACCAGCGAGCGCCTGTCGCCGGGTAAACGCAGGATGACCCCCTCGCCCAGCGGCTGGACGCGATCGCCCGGGACCACTTCGTCCGTGAACTCGTAGGTCCTCTCCGGGGCCCTCCGATCCTGGGCAGGCGCGCTCCCCACAGGGGCGAGCGCGAGGGTCAGGGTGGCGAGGGCGAGCGTTCGGAGCGGCGGCGTCAGGGTCACGGGGCCTCCTTCGGATGCCCTCCCCGACGGCCCGGCGTTCGAAAAGATCTACCCCCGCTCGACAATTCACGACGGTCGTCTCGTAAAGGTGTTAACGTACTGGATGCGGCGGGCGTACCCAGCGGCGGGACGCCACGCAACGCAGAACACAGCGAGAGAGACATGAAGCGACGGATGTTCCTCGGGAAGATCCATCGGGCGGTGATCACCCACGCCGACCTCGAGTACGAGGGCAGCGTGACCATCGACGCCGACCTGATGGAGGCTGCCGGCATGATCGAGCACGAAGAGGTCCACGTGTGGAACGTGACGCGCGGGACCCGGCTCGTGACCTACACGCTGCGCGGGCCGGCCGGCTCGGGCGTGATCTGCATCAACGGCGCGGCCGCCCACGGCAACGAGCCCGGCGACCGGGTGATCCTCGCGACCTTCGGGGAGCTCGAGGACGCCGAGGCCCGGGCCCACCAGCCGAAGGTGGTGATCGTCGACGGGCGCAACCGCATCAAGGCGGTCGACCAGGAGCGCCCGGGGCCGATGATGCCGCGGCACCTGAGCGAGCTGGGGCGGCCGGCCGAGGCGTAGCGCGGCCCCGAGGTCGGCCGGGTCCGGGCGGATCCAGCCGCGCGCGGCGCAGCGCCACGTGGGGCCGCCGCGCCCGGGTCGCCGTTCAGCCCGGGTTGTCCAGGGAGCCTTCGCTCGGCACGACGAAGAACGCCCGACGTCGGTCGAGGGGTGACCCGTTGCCGAAGACCGTGAGCTGGGCTTCGAACACCAGCGGGCGCGTCGCGGCGGGGCGTACGCGATCGGTTGGCTTCACCACGACGTCCCAGCACACGGGGGTGCCGGGCTGCAGGGCGGTGAACGCGTCGTCGTACCCGTCCCCGTTGCCGTCGGCGTAGCCCCCGGGGTCCGCGCCTAACAAGGAGCAAGAGCACCGCGCACACGGCGCGCAGCGTTCGGTGTGTCATGCCAGGTCTCCTGCGTGGACTCCGCGAGGGCTCGCCCGGTGACGTGGCATGCCCGGAGCGGGAGAAACCACAGGCGGAGGAGGCCGAGCATCGGGGCGAGAGTACCCGGAGGTACCGGGGGAGCGACAAAGCGCACACCGCGGTTGAACGGACCCTGCCCGTCCGGGTGCCCTCTCCTCGGAGAGGGAGGTTCACTCATGCGCCCGTTTCTGATCGCCGCGGTCGTGCTGGCCAGCTTGACCGGGGCTCCCTCGGCGCAGGCGCAGCCCGCTCCCGTGGTGATCATCCCGGTTGACGCGGAAAGCGACGAGAGGTCCGAGCCCGACTCACCGGACGAGCCCGCGCCCGACGCCGCGGTCGTCCCGCCCCCGCACGAGGAGCGCTCCGTGGCCGCGGACCTTCACGTCCGACGCGGCGACGACGAGGTCTCACTGTCGATCGAAGGCGCGACCACCTTCGCCGATGACGAGCTCCGCCTCCGCGTGCGCGTGCCTCGGCAGGCGTTCGATGACGAGCTCGCGGTCGGACAACCCAGCCGGCGCGGGTGGTCGTTCGAGAAGCGCTTCGCCCATGCGCTGCTCGGCTCGCTGGTCGCGAGCGGGGTTGGCGCGGGCATCGGGCTGCTCGTGACGGTGTGGTCGCCGGAGACGATCGGGTACGGCCTCCTCGGCGGCGCCCTGTTCGCCACACCGATCGGCGCCTCGGTGGGCTCGGCGCTCGGGACCCGCTCGGACGCGGGCAGCTTCATCGGCGTCATGTGCGCCCTGCCCGTGGGGTGGGGCCTCGGCATGATGACGGGCATCGGCGCGTGGTCGAACGGCGCGCCGCCCGAAGCCGGGCTCGCCATCAGCTGGCTCGTGACCACGCTGCTCAGCGTGCTCGTCACCTCGGCCTGGACCGAGCTCGACGACGACGACTTCACCCCCATCGAGGACCGGCGGAGCCGGAGCTTCGGCGCGGTGAAGCTGCGCGTGACCCCCACCAGCCTGCGCGTGCAGTTCTGACGGTGGGGAGTCGGTTCCCTAGCCTGCGGCGGCCCTGAGCGCCGGGCTGTGTCAGGGGAGGTGCAGGTCGTGCGGGTGGGACAGCCTGACGGCCGGCACGATCACCGGCGAAGTCACGGCCATGTCGGGCAACAGCGTGACGCTGGACCTCGACGGCAGCTGTACGCCGGCCTTCTGGCTGAGGCCCTGGAGGGCGTCCCTGAACGCGGGTGATGGTGGCGCAGACACGGACAGGAGGGGTCGAGATGGAGGGTCCCGAGCTCTGTCCGCTCAAGGTCCCGCGCCACTCGCCCGCTTCCTGTGCGTCGGGCCGCGGGAACGCCCTCGGAGGTGGCCACTCGGACCAAGGAACGGCGCGGGCCTGCGTCGACCAGGGTTGCGGCGTGGCTCAGTGCGCCTGCGCTCGGGGGCAGCGGGGCCAGAGCGAGCATGACGCTCGGGTCGTAGAACCGCGCCAGATCGGCCAGCTCCGTGCCCCGGACGACCGGCTCGCAGTGGCTGCCGGAGGCTACCGGGCTCACGCGACGCCGCCGGGTCGCCGAAGGTCCACGAGGCCACGGCGGTGCGTGGGTGGGTCGAGCGGGAGACCCGGGGACGAGGAAACGGACGGTCGCAGACGGAGGAGATCGAGCTCTTCCAACGAAGACTCCCGGTCGGTGGGGACGCTTGAGCGCTTTTGCAATCGATTTGCAACAAGCCCTAGACCAAGCCCTCGACAAGAGCAACCCGCCTGCGCGGCGGAGTACGCGACCTCGACGGAGGGGGTGGACACACTTGCAATCGAGTTGCATATGTGGCTCGGGCCCGTACCCTCCGCGAGGTCACGCCCGCCCCTGCACGGCTAGCCCGGAGTCCCATGGAACACGCTGCTTCCGCCGCCAAGGCACGCCTCCCCGTCACTGTCCTGTCCGGTTTCCTCGGAGCCGGGAAGACCACGCTCCTCAATCAGGTGCTCAACAACCGGGAGGGAAGGCGCGTCGCGGTGATCGTGAACGACATGAGCGAGGTCAACATCGACGCCGCACTCGTCGAACGCGGCGGCGCCGAGCTCAGCCGAACGGAGGAGAAGCTGGTCGAGATGTCGAACGGGTGTATCTGCTGCACCCTCCGGGACGACCTGCTCGCCGAAGTCTCCCGCCTCGCTCAGGAGGGACGCTTCGATTACCTCCTGATCGAGTCCACGGGGATCTCGGAGCCCATCCCCGTCGCGCAGACCTTCACTTTCGAGGACGAGGACGGCGTGAGCCTGAGCCACGTCTCGCGCCTCGACACCATGGTCACGGTCGTCGACGCGGCGAGCTTCCTGCGCGACTACAACGCCGCCGAGTCGCTGCAGGATCGCGGCGAGTCCCTCGGTGAGGATGACCACCGCACGGTCACCGACCTGCTGATCGACCAGATCGAGTTCGCCGACGTCATCGTGCTCAACAAGCTCGACCTCGTGAGCCGCGAGCAGGCCGGCGAGGCCGAGGCGATCGTCCAGGCGCTCAACCCGGGCGCGAAGATCCTGATGACGACGCGGGGCGAGGTCCCCCTCGAGTCGGTGCTCGACACGGGCCTGTTCGACTACGAGAAGGCGGCTAGCTCGGCGGGGTGGATACGGGAGCTGCAGGGAGAGCACACCCCCGAGACCGAGGAGTACGGGATCTCGAGCTTCACCTACACCACATCGAAGCCCTTCGACGCCGAGCGGCTCTGGGCGTTCCTCCACGATGACGAGAGCTGGCGCGGTGTGCTCCGCTCCAAGGGCTTCTTCTGGGTCGCTGCCGACCATCACATCGCCTACGAGTGGGCTCAAGCCGGCGGCGTCAGCGATGTGAAGGCAGCCGGGATGTGGTGGGCGGCGGTGCCGCGCGACCGGTGGGTTCACCCGGAAGGCGAGCGACCGGACGAGCTCCCGAACTGGCACCCGCGGTTCGGGGATCGCGCGCAGCAGATCGTCTTCATCGGTCAGGAGATGGACGAGGCGTCGATACGGGCCCGCCTCGACGCCTGCCTCCTCGACGACCGTCTCGCCGCCACCGAGAGCAGAGCCTGGGCAGAGCTCCCGAACCCGTTCCCGGAGCTCGAAATCGAAGACAACGCGCCGGCGTGACCCGGCGTGCTCTCGACCGCGCGATGCCGGTCGAAGCCGCTCCGTGGAAAGCAGTTGCAACTCTATTGCATCTGAGTACGCTCCGACGGCCTTCTGCATCGGGAGCCCCGCCTCATGGCCACGAGCCCGCCCCTCGCCCCATGGTCGTCCACCCTGAAGCCGCCCGCGCGGGCCGTGACGGTGTCGAGCATCGAGGGGCTGAGCCAGATTCGAGACTCTCGCTTCGACCTCGCGATCTGGGCGCGAGACCTTCCCCCGTGGGTCTACGGCGCCTGCGCTGATTTCGCGGACCGGACTCCCGGTTTCCGTACGCACTGCGAGTTGGTCGCGGCCCGGCGCTCGAGCTTCGACGCGCTTCTTTCGGGCGTGCCCGAGGGGCCGCTGAGGTCATTCCTGCGTCGTGACATCACGTACCTCGCCGCCTGCTTCGGAGCGCTGGTCGAACGGAAGCACGTCCATGGGACTCTGCAGGTCGTGACAGGAAACATGTGCAGGAAGCTTCACGCAGACAACATGCCGTTGCGGCTCCTCTGCACCTACGCCGGCCCGTGCACTCAGTGGGTCGACTGGGCCGATGTGAGGCCGGAACACCTGGCCCGTGGCGACATCTCGATCGATCAGGCCAATGACCTGGTGCTCGACCGCGACTGGACCAAGCTTCGGCACGCCGCGTGCGGCGACGTGCTGGTGCTCAAGGGGTACGACTGGAGGGGAGAGCGCCCCGCCGCCGCGATCCCCTCGGCCGCCGTGCATCGCTCCCCCGAGGTGGAGGAGCGAGGGCTTCGGCGCCTGCTCCTCAAGCTGGATGTGTACCCCTGTGGATGCTGAAGTCTGAGTCGACGAGCCGCGGCCGCCGGCTCAGACCTTCTTCCCCTGTGCCCGCATCTCTCGCAGAACGACGGCGGCTCCCCGCTTGTCGATCTCTCGGAGCGCGCGTGTGGTCAGCTTCAGCTTCACGAAGCGCCCCGTCTCCGGGTCCCACACCCGCTTGACCTGAAGGTTGGGGAGAAGCCTCCGCTTCGACTTCCGGTGCGAGTGCGAGACACGGTTCCCCGTCCGCGGGCGCGTCCCTTTGACCTGGCAGACTCGTGCCATTGTGATCTCCATGAAGGCTGCTTGCGCAGCATATCTGATGATTCATGCGGGCTGGAAGAGCCTCATCCGGGTAGGAGGCTGGAGCAGAACTCCATAGATGTCCTCGAGGATGCGGCGCGCCCGACCCGCCGCTCGCTGTCGGTCGCGGGGGCCGGAAAGGTCGACGAGGCACGAGAGGTTGGGCGAGCTCTCGGCCGCGTGGGAGAGTCCGTGCAGGGCGAGGTTGGCGTAGAGGGTGGAGGGCAGCGCGTGCTCGCTCGGGATGTGACGACCGGCGACCGCCTCGAGCCGCGCGCGGCCGCCTCCGAGCGCGAAGAACTGCACGTAATAGGAGAGACCTGGGCCGCCCTCGCAGACGACCCAGGCGCCGTCCCCCGACGAAGAGAGCGAGGCCAACGCCTCGGCGAGCCTCTCGTCGGGGAGCTCCTCCGGGAACGGAAGCACCAGCTCGTGGGCGTCGGCGTCCCAGACCGTGAGGCCCGCGTCGATCGCGATGTCGAGCAGCAGCTCGTATGCGGTCGACGCGAAGCCCTCGTCGAGCCGAACGATGGTCGCCGTCGGGGACGTCTCGAGACTCCACGCGCCGTGACGAGGGGGCCCGAGGGCCCGCCCGAGCGAGCGCCGCACGCGAAGCGACCAGCGCGCTACGTGCGAGGGCGGGCAGGTCCCCGCTTCGAGGGCAACGTGTGCGCGCAGGGGCGAGACACTCCGGAGCGGTTCACAGAGCACGAAGGCGAGCGAGGCGCGCTGAGCCTCGGGTCGCGAGCGAAGTCCAGCGTTCTCCATCGTCGACGCGCCGCTACCAGCTGCTCTTCGTCACACCGGGGAGGTTGCCCGCAAGGGCCTCCAGGCGAAGGGCGATCCGTGAGAGCCCGAACTTCCGGTAGTATCCGCGCGACCGTCCCGTCAGGAAACAGCGATTCCGGATGCGGGTGGCGCTGGAGTTCCGGGGAAGCGCGGACAGCTTGCGCTGCGCCTCCGCGCGCTCGGCCTCGCTCGAGGTCGGGTCGAGCCGGATGCGCCTGAGCTCCGCCCGCTGCGCCCGGTACTTGGCCGCGAGGCGCTTTCGCTTCTCGTTCGCCGCGATCCTTGCCGTGCTCGCCACCGGTCGACTCTGACACGAGGCGATTGCTGCTGCAACTCGGTTGCAGATGAGCGTGGAGGGCCGTCCCGACTCCCAAGCCTCCGCTCGCGGGCCTCATCGCCATGACCCGCTACGGCCGCCGCCGAGCGGGTGAAGTGCCGGCGCCGACGACGGGCCCGTTCCGCTGAGGCGCTGAGTCTCGGGCTATTCCGTCCGGCAGGGCCCGAAGGGCCACGCCCTACCGTCGAGCTCGGGAAGCGTGCCGCGGAGCATGAAGGCAGTCACGCCATCCAGCTCGCCCCGGATGTCCACGGGGATTGCCTCTCCGGGCACCACCAGGAGGTTCCGGACCTCGAAGGAGATCTCCCCCGACAGGCTCGCCGCCGACCGGTCCTCGGCCAGCCGCTGCCCGGGCGTGCACGGCCACGGGGACACGCTGGCGAACGCGACATACCAGTCCTCGGGCAGGCTCACGTCATGCGTCAAGCGCGGCTCGTCGTAGAGACCCACGAAGTCCTCCCGCGACTGCACCGGGAAGGCGAGCAAGAACTCCATGCACTGACCTCCGCCGTCGGGCGCACCGCTGACGAAGAGCGTCCAGTCGTTGGGGGCGAAACTTGCCTTGCACCCGGCCAGACCGGCAATGGGGCTTCGCCCGACGGCATCGGGGGCGCCTGGGTCACTGTCGCCCGGAGGCTCGGGCGGAGCATCGTGGGGAGTGAACGTAGACGTGCAGGAAGAGGCAGCAGCCGCACTCACGAGCAGCAGTACGGAAGAAACGCTTCTCATGGCGAAACCTTCGACGCGGGCGCCCGCGAACTTGCCCAGCGTACGCTGAAAGCCGTCGAGCTCGGTCCGGACGCGCCGCTCGACGTTGGCCTCCCGATTCTCCTCGTCGATGCACACCTGGCTTGTATTCTTGTGAAAGCCGATTCCAACGTGGTGTAGGGCACGCACGACGAAAAGGATGCCTCGCTCCAGGCTTCCAACGGAGCGATGTCTCCTTCGACTCCGGCCTCCGCGGGCTTCGCGATGGCGCGAGCTGGGTCGAGCGCCTCTCGAACGGCTCTGGTCAGGCCCACTTCGTCCAGCTTGACGCCCTACACCGTCGTCTCGACGCTCGACGGGCAGCCGCAGGTGGCGCTGCGCTACCCGGAGGGCCGAGGGCATCGTGTGTCGGCCGAGCTCGTACTACTTGGGCGACGGCCACGTCGTGGTGCTCACGTAGGACCTCGTCTCGCCCGGGCGGAGAGCGGCGCTACTACTTCCACGAGCTGTGCCGCGTCGACGGCCAGTGGACGTCCCGGCTGCTCGGCTCGGAGCTCTGGAGCGACTTCTCCAGCCTGGGCATCCCGCTCTAGCTGTGGCCGGCCGAGGATCGGCTCAGGGTGAGCACCGACGGCGTGGGTCGCGTGGCGGAGCTGTTCTTCGACGGCCAGCCGGTTCGGGCCGTCCCGGTCGAGGGCACGCCACTGCTGGGCTTTCAGTTCCTGTCGGGCGTGCGCGGCGACGATCTCTACCTCACCCACGTCGTGTTCAACTCGCCCCACGTACCTCCGCATCCTTCGGGTCGCCGCCGGTGCTCCGGCCGCCTCGACCTCGGCCTGGCCGAGGATGAGCAGGCCTGGGAGCCTACGTGGACGGGGACCAGGCGGCGTGATGTCGCTCCGGGGCCGCACCGGCATCGGGACCTTCGACGAGGTCACGCTCAACCTCGGGCACGTGGCGGAGAGGTGCCCGACACTCACCCGCGGGATCGCGGCCACAACGCCCGGAGCGGGATCTCCACCGCCTCGAATGGCTCCACCCTCACCGTGACGTCGCCGCGCCACGTCCCGTGCACCCGGTACGCGCCGTCGCCGGCCTCCAGCCGGACCACCTCCACGGTCCGGACGTCGGGGGCGAGGAGCCAGATCCAGCTGACGCCCTCGCGCGCATAGATCGGCACCTTGTCGGCGCGGTCGATGTGCTCGGTGGACGGCGAGAGGACCTCGCAAACCCAGTCCGGCGGAGAGGTGATGAACGCCTCGTCCGGAACCTCCGCGAGGCGCTCGCGGCGCCAGCCGGCGAGGTCCGGGACGAGAATGTCCGGCTGCGGGCCAAGGTGGACCTCCGGCTCGTCGAGCAGCAGCCAACCCCCAGGGCCATCGACGCCATCGTCGTCGAAACCGTCGAGGCGCGCGCCGAGGCGGGAGCTGACCTTGGCGTGCCGGGGCCGCGGGCGTGGATGCAAATGCAGCTCGCCGCCCAGCACCTCCGCCACCTGGTGCGAAGGCGCGTCGAGGACGTCCTGATACGTCGCGCGTCGGCTGGCCGGCTCGCCCACGACGAACAGTCTAGCTGGTCGGCCCGGCCTGCTCCGCCCAGTCGCCCGGCCCGAACCCAAGCCCCCGGCGGGAGGGATCCGTACGACGTACGACCGAGGGATGGAGGGACCCGTACGACGTACGGATGCGACTGGGCGAGGCGCTGACGACGCTCGGAGACCTGGGTCAGCGACCGGACGGGCCACCGGTCGACGCTCATGATTCAGCGCTATCGTCGACCCGCTCGACGCGCCTCCGAGCTAGACCTGGGCCCCCTGGCTCCCCTCGCCCAGGCGACCCCAGAGCTTCGCCCCGACCCGGGTTCGGGGCCCCCGTGGAGGTGGCATACTATAGAGACTCTCCGCGGGGCCGGAGCAGAGGGCCGGGGGGCATGAAGGCCATGTCCGAATCCTCGATCGCATCCTTCACGAGGTCCAGGACGCACCGGTGCGTCTCACCCTGCATGCATCGAGGGCGCGTCAGGCTCACATCCCGGGCAGGGCGAGCTGGCCAGGGGGCCGCTTGGGGGGCCGGGGCGGAGCCCGGGGCGCCAGTCCGAGGTGGGCCAGGATGCGGTCGATGACGTCCCGGAGGAGAATGACGGCGACGAAGCGGAGCCGTCCTCCACATCCCTCCTTCGGGCAGGCGAGGCCGTCGATGTCGAGGCCGCGACGGAGGAGCTCGCCCCAGGTGGGGTTGCGACGCGGCAGGGGTGACGTGGGCGCCGTCGGGGGGGCCGGTCGCCTGGGGGAGGACAGCGCTCCGCCACGAGGAGCGAGCCGCGAGGACGCCGTGGTAGGAGAGCTGGTTCTTGCGCGGCGCGGGCACGAGCGCGGCGAGGCGGTTCAAGAGCTCATGCCCCGACAGGACCAGGTGGCTCGTGCCGTCCGGCCAGGCGGTCTTCAAGCGCAAGCGGTAGCGGCCATCCGGCAACGCTTCGAGGCGGTCGTAGCTCAGCGGCGGCCGGAGCAGATAGCGGTACAGCGCTTCGAGGCGGTCACGCCGCATCGCCGGCCTTCTGGCTCAGCCCTGGAGGGCGTCCCTGAACGCGGGTGATGGTGGAGCAGACACGGACCGGAGGGGTCGAGATGGAGAGTTATAGTACCGCGCGCTGGGGACCCCTTGATGTTGCCTATACCCCGGACGCGCCACCTTCGACCACGTGATCGTCTTCGGTCCGCAGGACGACGGTCTGAGCTGGCGTGACGGCTGGCGAGGGTTCGGCCAGTTTCTCCACATCGACCTGGAGATCTCCCGGCTCGGCGGCGACGCGTTGGAGGGAGACGGCAGCTTCCTCGGGGAAGGACCGTCCCTCGCGAACGTGACGCTCTTGGGCGACGGGTTCACGCCGTCGATGGGTCCGCCTCCAGGCCGACGCTGCGCTCTCGTTACGAAACCTCTACGCGGCGCGATTCCCCGGGGGCGCGTTCGAGGTCGCGGACGAAGAGGCCGAGGCGGCCATCCTCGCCGGTGCGGTCATGGTCCGGAGCGCGCTGCTCGCCGGCACCGGGGAGGACGGCCTCACTCCGGCGCCCGTGGGCTCACCGGCGAGGTCACTCGTCGACGCACCCGAGAACCAGATCCAGGTCCGCGCGAGCGCGCCCTTCGGGACCGACGAGCTACGGCAGGGCGCCGCGGCGTTGCCGCCCCCCTTCGAGCCTGCCCCCTACCTCGGCGCCACGGAGCCCGGCCTTCCGCGGGCCGAGCGGTGGATCTTCGGCGAGTGGACCTTCTAGGCCTAGGGGCGTCGGACGCGCAGCTCGCCGGCGAGGCAGTCGCGGACGGAGAAGCGGAACTGGTTCAGCTGCTCGTTGGTGTTCTGCCCGCACGCGAGCATCGGCAGGCTGAGCTCCTGGCGGACCGCCGGCGCCGAGCGCGGGAACAGCACCGGGACGGCGCGGAGCTCCTGGAACGCGACGGTCGACGGCTGGAGGATCGGGCCGCCCGGCCCCGGCCGTTCGACGAAGAAGGGCTGGATGCGGCCCGGAGGGAGGAAGGACGAGCCAGCGTCGACCAGCCGCACCCCACCGAGGGCGACGACCTGGTCTTCGATGAGGAAGAGCTGGCGCAGCTCCCGGCCGGGATGGTCCCACGGAACGAGCTCGGGCGCCTCGGCGTCGGGGAGCTCCACCGAGCGCTCGAGAACGAACTCGTCCGGGTCCCCGTCGACCGACGTCAGCACCGCGACGCCCCCCTCGGTGGCCACCGCCAACCGGTGCGCCGTCCGGAGCCCTTCGTCGATCGCGTAGGCGAGGCCGTCCACCTGTCGCCGCGCCGGCAGCACGCTCGGGAGCAGCCCGATCTGGCCCACCGCCTCGAAGGTCGCGCAGTCCGGCGACTCGAACTCCAGGACGGTCGGGTCGCCGAGGTGACGGGCGACCAGCACGCGGAACACCTGCCGCGCCGGTCGTAGGCGGCCGCCGCGGCCACGACCGCGCGCCGCACCGCGAAGGGCACACCGGGCGGGAAGGGATTGATGCTACCGCTGCCCTGCCTGACCGTGAAGGACGGCGAGGTCGCGAAGGGCATCGGCAGAATCGCCGTCGTCTCCGGACGGCGCCCCTCGATCGGCGCGCGGAAGCGGAACGCCTCGAGCTCGGTCTCGCCGTCCTCCTCCTCGTCGGTGCCCTCGCCGCGCACCGCAGAGTTGATCACGCACAGCCGTTCGCCGGCGTCGTCCCACGCCGCCGTGAGCAGTCGCGGGATCGTCCAGCGGAACACGTCCGGCGGCTCACCGCAGTCGCCACCGCCGGGGACGTTGAAGCGGAGGTCCTCTACGCGCACCTCGCGCCAGGGGCTGAAGTCGCGGAACGCGAGCGCGTGCGAGACCTGGACGATCACGGGCGTCTCGTCGAAGACCAGGCCGGACGGAAGCGGGACCGGCGGCTGCGCGGGCAGAGCGCTCGTCTCCACCCGGATCCCGTCGTCGTCGAAGGTGAGCCGCAGTGACCAATCCTCCGCGTCCTCGGGGATGCCCCCGGGGAGGTCCTGGATGCCGAAGCCGGCCTGCACGCTGAGCGTCGGGTCGCGGGTGACGAGATCGAAGGCCAGCCCACGGGTGACGCTCGGCCGCAATCCGGTGAAGCGACCCTGGAGCTGCTCGCGCGACCCCACCGCGACGTAGACGCCCGAGATCTCGCCTTCGGCCGGCAGCTCTCGTCGGATCAAGAGCTCGAGGGTGGTCCCGCGGCGTAGCACGGTTGGCGAATCGAGCGTCAGCACCTCCTCGGGCTCGAGCGTGGCGCTGACGAGGCTCGCGTCGTCCCGCTCGAGCGGCACGCCGTCCGCACGGTCTAGACGGAGCTCCACCGGAGGCGTGGGCGACGAGCAGCGCGTCAGCTCGACGTCGACGGGGTGCACCCAGCATGGCGGGTCGGCGGCATCGGCGAGGCCGTCCCCGTCGTTGTCTCGCCCGTCCGCGCACTCCGCCTCGCTGAGCTCCGGGCACAGCCCGTCGCATCCGTCGTCGGCGCAGTCGGTGAGGCCATCCCCGTCGTTGTCTTCGCCGTCGGCGCAGGCCAGCTCGCCACCCTCGTCGCAGAAGACGGTCAAGGCGCAGGTCGGCTCCTCGCAGTCGGTGAGCCCGTCCGCGTCGTTGTCGCTGCCGTCGGCGCAGAGCGCGCCCTCCTCCGGCTCGCCGTAGTTGAGGATCGCGGAGCAGCCGCTTGCGCACATGGCCAGCGCCAACAGCCCAACTCGAGCCGTGAGCATCGGTTGCCGCCTTCGGGAGTGGCCAACGGCTCTGCCGATCACGACCCCCAGCCTACTCGACGACGACACCGAACACGTCGAAGCGCCAGGCGCTGGACCCGAAGCCGTCATCGATCAGGCGGTCCCAACTCACGGGCGGCATGTCGGGCGACGAGATGAAGGACCGGTTGATGGCCGCCACGTCGGCCACGCAGACCTCGAGGCAGTTGGCCGGATCCGACTCGCTGGCGCCGTCGGCCACCATCTCGACGGCGAGGAAGATCCGCTGCCCCTCCTCCACGACCAGGTCGGGGCTGACCGGGAGGCCGTCCACGGTGACCTGGGGCCCGCCGTCGAGCTCCCGGAGACCGGCGAAGTCCGACGGCGGGGTCTCGTCGTCCAGCACGCCGATGAAGACGCGGTGCGGGACGTCGACGTCACAGAAAGGCGCGCCGTCGAAGGCGGGCAAGAGGGTGTAGCGGGCCGAGCGAATCGCAAACGGGGTCGCCGGTGGCTCGAGGATCTGGCCAGCCCACTGGCGGGCGCCGACGCCCGCCGCGGCCCAGCCGCCGGTGCAGGCGACCTCGAAGGCCGCGTTGAGCTCCATGTCCTCCCCGACCTCGTTCGCGCAGGCGGTGGTCGACAGGCAAGTGGATACAAGGAGGGCGAGTGTCGAGGTGTGCTTCATGTCGCTGGTGGTACCACAGCAGCACAGCTGATCGGCGCGGTTGCTGGCTCGAGCGAGTCAGCGGCGACGACCCGCACGGAGCTCGCGGTAGTCTTGGCGCGAGATGACAGAGTCGAGGATTTCGTTGGGGCTCGTGTTGTTCGTTGTTGGTGTGCTTCCCGCCTGCGGCAGCCGACCAAGTCCGGACGCAGGGCCACCCACCATGGACGCCGAACCAAGAGACCTCGGTCGGCCGGACTTGGGCATGGACGACGGCGGAGCGCCGGATGGCGGCGCGGCGGACTCCGGGACCTGCGGTGACGTCGGCGCCTGTGAACGGGACGAGCTCTGTCTCGGCGGCGTCTGCCTCCCCAGGTGCGGCGAGTCAGAGGAGGAGGTGACGACCTTCGTCCCCGTCGAAGTTCGGCCGCTCGTCCGGACCTGCGTGTCCGGAACGTATGCCGTACGGAAGCGGGACGACGTCCGCGACATCATCGTCGTGCAGGCCGAGGCGGCCGATGACGGCTATCGCGTCCTCGTCGAGAGCGTGCCGCTCGAGAGCGGAACGCCGACGAGAACGACTCTCGCTGACGAGGTGCTCCCCCTCGAGGACCAGATGCGTGGCGCGCTGTCTGTTAACCCGACCGGCACGCGGGCGGTGTTCTGGTCGGGCGGAAGCGGAGCGGTCCTGGTGAGCGTGGGGCTGGATGACGGAACCGTTCAGATCGAGGAGTCGGACATCGCGCAGAACGACTCGAGTACATCTGGGTTCTCTGCTTTCAACGTCGGGGCGTTCGTCGATGACGACCACTACGCGATCTACGCTCCGCTCGGCCGATTCGAGTTCGAGACCCTCGGACTCCAGGTGATCGATCTTCGGACCGGCCTCTGGCGGACAGCCCTCGAACATGGCCTTGCGCCGTACGACGAGCTCATCACCGGCGACGACTCGAGCGGGACGAGCCTGGTCTGCGCCGATCAGCTCTGCAGCATCGCGCTCGGCGATTCCCGTGGTTCGCTCAGGCTGGGGCCCGACGGGTCGGAGAGAACCTTCCGGCTGCCCGTCCTGGTCGCTCCGGAGACCATCCTCGCCCTGGACGGTTCGGGGGCCCTCTTCACCGAGCCGACCGAGGGAGAGGTCGTGCTGCGCGAGGGCTTCTCGTCGATGGCGCCCAGCCGCCCCATGCCGTTACCCGTCGGGTCTCTGGTGACCGAAGCGCGGATGGCCTGGCCGTACTGTCGCCTGGGCTGCCCCGAGGAGAGGCCGCGTGAGTGGGACATCCACGCGGTGAGCACGCAGGTCGACGGTCCGACCTGGCAGCTGGGCGACCGCCTCTACACCCTCCCGCTGGGCCCACCGATCGACGTGCGAGAGCGGGGGGAGCTCGGCGTCCCCAGCCGCCGAGCCCTGTTGGTGGTGGCCGAGCAGTGACGGCGCGACGAGGGGCTACCGCGGGCCAACCCATGAAGCCAGGATTGCTCGCCTGGGTCGCCGCTTGTCTCCTCGCCGCGGCTTGTCAGTGCGCGCCTTCGGCCTCGAGCCCCTCGTCCCCCGCATCGACACCGAACTCCGAGGAGCAGACGCGCGACCCCTCCGGCCGGGCCCCCTGGGAGGCGAGCCTCGAGTGGCGCTCCTGGACCTCACCCGATGGCACCGTGGAGCTGGATCTCCCCGCACCGCCGGCCCGCACCGAGCGGTCGCTCGACGGGCTGGGGACCGTCCGCCTCTGGGCGGCGTCGGCGGGGCCCTTCGTCTGCAGCGTGAACGTGAACGACCGCGCGGCCGATGTGCCTGCCGACACCCTGGTACGACCGATACCGGGACGGCCTCCTGGCCTACGGCGCCACCCTGCACGCGGAGTCGGCGGTCGAGCTCGACGGCCATGCGGGTCGCGAGCTGGCCTTCGCCGTGCCCAGCGACGACGGGGGCACCGACCACATCCCGCTTCGATTCGTTCTCCGTCCAGGCGAGCCGTTGATGGACGGGCGGCTGGCCTACGGGAGCGCGCAGAGGCCGACGTCGTCCGGATATCCCGGCTGGGCTCGGCAGCGGCTGGGCCCGCAGCCGTCGGAGACCCGGCAGAGCGAGGCGCAGACCCCGGCCGGGTCGCAGGCCAGACCCGGAAGGCAGTCGGTCGACAGCTCGCCGGTAGCGCCCATCCGGCAACGCTTCGAGGCGGTCGTAGCTCAGCGGCGGTCGGAGCAGGTAGCGGTACAGCGCTTCGAGGCGGTCACGCCGCTTCGCCGGCCTTCTGGCTCAGGCCCTGGAGGGCGTCCCTGAACGCGGGTGATGGTGGCGAAGACACGGACCGGAGGGGTCGAGATGGAGAGTTGCAGGGCGCTGGCGACCCCGTTGATGTCGCCTTCTGTGGAGGGACGGGACGACCTTCGCCTCCGCGCATTGAGTCTTCGGCTTCTCTCGAGAAGCCTCGTTCTTCGCTTGTCTCCAGAAGGAGCTTAGGGGTCCGGGGTCCCGGGTTCGGTGGCCTCACGCTCGCGCGCCCGAACTCGCGATCGCGAAGTGCGCAGAACTCAGTCAGGTGCGACGGTGACCACTTGAACCTGGCCGCCGAACTCGTCGGGAATCGGGAGGGCCGCGGCGAAGCCGTCGCCCACGCCCTCGAGGCCGAGGTGGTAGGCGATGTAGAAGCCATACGTGGCGGGGTCCGAGTAGGGGGCCGTGCGCATGTCGAAGGAGGCGGGCGTGAGCCGCAACGGGCTCTCACTCCAGGCGGCCGGGCGCGTGCAGCGGCGGCCGTCGGGCCTGCACGTCGTCACCCAGGCGTCGGCATGACTCCACGGATCGCCGGCGACGTCGTTCTCGAAGCTCAGGTACAGCACGCCCACCGTGCCGTCGGAGGCGACCGCCACGGACGGGAGGAAGGCCTGCTCCATGAGGGGGTCACTGTGCTCCGGCACGGCGTCGATCCGAATCGGCGTGGACCACGTCAAGCCCCCGTCCGTCGACTCGGTAAAGGCCACCCCGGCCACGCGGTCCCCCATCATGCGGTCCTCCCATACCCCGTAGAGGCGGTCGGTCCTGGGGTCGTGCGCCACGTCGATGGGACCGGTCAGCAGGCCCGTGGTCGGTTGAGACGGGTCCGGCATCTCGATCGCTTCCCGGTAGGCCGTCGCGATCTCCGTGGGGGAGGACCAGGTCGACCCTCCATCTTCAGACCGCTGCACGAGCGCGGCGCGGCTGGCCCCGCCGAGGGGCCGCTCCGTGAGCATCACGAGGGTCCCGTCCCCGAGGATGCGGAGTTGCCCGGCCCAGGGGCTCGGGCTCTGATCGACAGAGACAGCTCGCGGCTCGTCCCAGGTCGCGCCGCAGTCCGTGCTGCGCGCGAGCTCGACGTGGCCGCTCGAACCGAGTCCGCGGTAGCGCGTGTAGGTCGCATAGAGGGTGCAGGGCTCCGTGGGGTGCGCGAGGAGCGAACCGTAGTTGGGCAAGCCCGGTTCATCCTCGTCTACGACCACCACCTCGACCGGAGTCCCCCAGGTCTCGCCCCAATCGGTGGAGCGGCTGACCAGTTGGGCGACCGTGGGCGCGGAACTCGCCGAGCCTGCCCAGCCCATGGTGGCCTCCGCCATCACGTAGAGGTCGCCGTTGGCACCCGCGGTGACCCATCCGTAGCGGACTTGGTGCCAGTCTCCGCCGGCGCAGCGGGTGATTCCGGGGACCACGGCGGAATCCCAGGTCGCGCCGCCGTCACGGCTGACCGCGACGATCACGCCCCGGTTGTCCTGGTTCTGGTCCCCCTCGTCGTAGACATCGCGGGCGTAGACGACGGCGATGCGCTGCGGGTCGTTCGGGTCGACGGCGACCCAAGGCTGGACGTGGCCCTCGTGCCAGTCGAGACCTTCCTCGAGGTCAGCGCTGCAGTCCGCGAAGGGGCTCTCCTCGGCGGAAACGGTGTGGACTCCGCTCACGGTGAAGGCGGGGTCCGACTCGCCGCAGCCGGCGAGCGCCGTCGCAATCAGAGCGAGGGCGAGGCGGGTGAGCGTGTTGGCCATTGTCGACTCCTCTCCTGTTGCAAGGACTCGGCGTCGACGGACCCTCGGCGAAGCCGGCCCGTCGAGCCGTCGCATGACTACGTAGCCACTCCGCCCTCCGCTTCAATATTGGCTACCTAAATGGCTGATATTATGTGACCGAACGGAGTGCCGCCCATGCCGTCGCCCCCAGCCGGCGGTCTGCTCCGGCAGGGCGACATGTCCCTCGACAGGGAGTCGACGCCGCGCGGGGGCGGCCATCGACCGGGCGCTCGGCGACGCGGACGGCCTTGCGGAGCGGTCGAAGCGTCCGGTCGAGCGCCTCGTCCCATGGGATAGATGGGATGAAGGACGGCTGGCCCCGTTCGGAGACAAGATCCTCGGTGGATCAAGACGCGGTCGCCGTGCCGCAGAGAGGGGCCAGCCGTGCACTACGTTGGAATCGACCTTCACAAGAATGCAAGCCAGGTGTGTATCTACGACGAGGACCGGGAGAAGTACGTCGAGCGTCGCGCCCGGACGGACCTCGAGGGGTTCCAACGCGCGCTCGAGAAGTACGCCGGCGCACGCGTGCTGCTGGAGGCGAGCACGGAGAGCGAGTGGGTGGCGCGGCTGCTCGAGCAGCTCGGCTTCGAGGTGCTCGTCGCCGACCCGAACTTCGCCCCGATGTACGCGCGGCGGAACCGACGCATCAAGACGGAGCGTCGCGATGCACGCGCCCTGAGCGATGCCTGCCGCCACGGCACGTACCGCCCTGCCACCGGCGCGACCGGGGTGGGCAAGAGCTACCTCGCCTGCGCCCTCGGCCAGATGACGTGCCGGCTGGGCCTCAAGGTCGTCTACCGCCGGGTCCCTCGTCTCTTCGAGGAGCTCCGCATCGCCAAGGCCGAGGGCTCCTACGCCCGCAAGCTCCTGAAGCTGGCCAAGATGGACCTCCTCATCCTCGACGACCTCGGCCTCGGGCACCTCGACGAGACCCAGCGCCACGACCTCCTCGAGGTCCTGGAGGACCGCTACGGCAAGCGCTCCACCATCGTGACCAGCCAGCTCCCGCTCCCCTCCTGGCATGAGTGGATCGGCGACCCGACTCTGGCCGACGCCATCTGGACCGACTCGTCCACAACGCGTACAAGGTCAAGCTCAAGGGGCCCTCCCGACGCAAGGAAGCCACCACGGACAAGAACTGAACCACGGCGACGCCCGCCGTCGCTTCGCTCCGATCACGAGCGTAGATCCCGTGATCACGAAGCCATAGATCGGGCGATCACGTCACGTGGAATGCGCACTTGCGCGCGCTACGCGATCGTGAACGCTCGTTCTACGGGATCGTGAACGCCGGCTCTACGGGAGCGTGGACGCCCGTTCTACGGACGTGAACACGCCTTTGGTCCCCGCTCGGCGCGGCCCCTTCGGGCCGCGTGGATCACCGATGCGACCGTGACGGTGGGCGCCGCCCCCGGCCATCTCCCTTCTCGACGACAAGGAGGGTGTGGATGGCCAAGGAGCGACTGCCCATGAGGGGCCGACCTCGAGGCGTTGGGCAAACGCTACGCTGACGCCGGGATCGAGGTTATTGCCACGACGTGGCCGCGCCCCTCACGGGCGCCGACCCCGGTGCTAGAGTGAATGTCGTGGACGCCGCGCACCGCCTCGCGACTTACGAGGACCTGCTCGCCCTCGACGAGGACGTGAAGGCCGAGGTCCTGGCCGGCGAGATCGTCACGACCCCGTCGCCCCTGCCGCGACACTCGCGCCCGCAGCGCTCGCTCTCGCGGTTCCTCGGCGGCCCCTTCGACGACGACGACGGACACGGCGGCCCCGGCGGCTGGTGGATCTTCATCGAGGTCGACATCCGCTTCGGGCCGCACGACATCCTCCGGCCGGACCTATCGGGCTGGCGGCGTGAGCGGCTCCCCGACCCGGGCGACCAACGGCCGATCGAGATCCCGCCCGACTGGGTCTGCGAGATCCTCTCCCCGAGCACGACGGCACGCGACCGGGGCGCCAAACGGGACCTCTACGCCCGCCACGGCGTCGCCCACTACTGGATCGTCGACGTCGAGGCCCGGGTCCTCGAGGCCTTCGCGCTCGAGGCCGGCCGCTGGGTCCTCGAGGGCACGTACGACGAGAGCGCCTCGGCCCGCATCCCGCCTTTCGAGGCGGTGGAGCTGCCGGTGGGCCGGCTCTTCCTGCCGCGGACCGCGCTGGAGCCGGGGGAGACGCCAGCGGATTCCTGAATGCACTTCGCGAGCTGCCTCCACGGACAGTCGGAGGTCGAACCATGGACGACCTCGACAACGACTCCCTCGACCTGACCCCGAAGGCGCCCTCGGGCCTCTTCGACTCCATCCTCAAGGACGACGGCGCCCAGCGGGCGGCCGCCGGCGTGCTCATCGCCGCAGGGTGGCTTCGGGAAGAGGGCATCGAGACCTACGCGGACCTCGCCGCCGCCGACCGACTCGCCCTCTTCCTCACCCTCAAGGCGGGCCACCGGCAGGTGACCCGCCTGATGTACTACGCCCTCTGGGGAGCGGTGGAGAACCGCCACTGGCGGGAGTGTCCGGAGGACGAGAAGACGCGCGTCGACGCGGCGCTCGAAGCACTCCGCTGAACGACTATGGTGAGGCCATGGCCGAGCCCGTTCCGGCGACCGCGACGTTGACCCTCGAGGAGTGGGCCACGCTTCCCGAGGACGTGCCGGGGGAGTTGGTCGATGGGGTCCTCGTGGGAGAGGAAGAGGTGGGGTATCTGCACGACGCGCTCTGCGCGGCGCTGCTCCTCGTATTGGGGCGCTGGCTCGACGGCCGGGGGCGGATCGCGACGTCGGAGGTGAAGTTCGGCGTCGCGAAGGACCGGGGCCGAAAGCCCGACCTCACCGTGTATTTCGAGCGCGCCAGGCTGCCGGCCCGGGGGCTCGTGACGACCCCTCCGGACCTAGTGGTCGAGGTGGTCTCCTCGACCGCCAGGGACCGTCGGCGCGACCGCGTCGAGAAGCTCGCAGACTACGCGGCGTTCGGGGTCCGGTTCTACTGGCTCGTCGACCCGGAGGCGTCGACGGTGGAGGTGCTCGAGCGCGGCGAGGATGGGCTCTACCGTATCGCCCTCGCCGCCTCCGCCGGGCAGCACGCCGTGCCCGGATGCCCCGGTCTGGTGCTCGATCTCGACGCCCTGTGGGCCGAGGTCGCCGATCTGGACTGACGTCCGGCCGAGGCGGCGCGGAGACGCCGGCCTTCTGCGCTCAGGCCCTGGAGGGCGTCCCTGAACGCGGGTGATGGTGGCGCAGACACGGACCGGAGGGGTCGAGATGGAGAGTTATAGTACCGGGCGCTGGGGACCCCTTTGATGTCAGGGCTGGTCGCTCCCCGCCGCCTCGATGGCGTACGACGAGGTCGGCGGGCGGTACGGCGCCGCCGGCGGCGTCAGCAACGGCTCGGCCACGGACATCGCCCGGGGCCGGTGGGCTACCGCGCGATCTGGGGCACCTACGCGGCCGACGACCTCGCCGTCGGGCTCGCCGAGGCCGCCGCGGGCAACACGGCCTCCGACGGGGCGTCGTTCACCTACCCGCGGGCCGACGGGCAGGTCCTGGTGGCGGCGCAGATCGCGTCCACCGCGAACGCGACCTACTCCAGCAGCTCGGGTCCGCAGGTCCTCCCCGGCGGGCAGGACGACACCGGGTGGCTCGCGCTCTAGGACGGCGACGCCGAGCTCGTCTGGGCCACGCCGGCCCTCGCCGGCGGGCAGAACGCGTTGCTGCTCTGGAGCTCCGCCGTCGACGACCCGCAAGACGACGCCGTCTTCGGCGCCGGCGTGAGCTGGGTGCGCACCGTGTTCGCCGAGGATGGCACGCTGATCTCGAGCGAGGTCCTGCTCCACCCGACCGACGACGACGGGGTCGGGTTCCTGGCCACGGACCTCGCGCCGTAGGAGTGAGTGGCAGTCCCGGCGAGCCCATCGGCGCCCGAATCAAGGAACGACGACGAGGATTGCTGCACGCATTCGAGGAGTCTTGACGCCGAGTCGCGCGTTCGAGCGCCGTCGAGTGTCCCCGATTGCAAACCGACGGCGGACGCGCGCGCCCGGCTACTGGCGAGCGCAGTCGAACACGCCGGAGGCTCGCCCGCCGCGCTCGCGGCATTCCTCCAGGGACACGCCGGTGCACCACTCCCAGGCGAGCCCGCCGCCTTCTCCGAGGCGCCCGTTCACGTTCACCCAGGTTCCGTCGACCGCGCTCGCCTCCCAGAGCCCTTCGCAGGTCATGCAGCCGTGTCCGTAGGGCTCGTCGTCGCCGGGCCGGTAGAAGCGCACGGCGCCCCGCTCCACGACCAGGCGGCTCTCGGACTCGGTCTGGCAGAGCCACGCGCCGTCGAAGCTCGAGGCTTCGGCGCAGGCATCGAGGCCACAGACGAAGGCGCTCTCGGGCGTCTCGGCGCCAGATTCGCCGGCCGGGCCGGACGAGGCGGTGCCGCCGGTCGCCGAGGAGGCGCAGGCGGCGAGGGCGAGCGGGAGGACGAGGAGAGCGAGACGGCGGACGATGCGCATGGCCCGCGACGTGCCACGGTCGAGCGCGACGCCGCGACGAGGTTCCACACGCGTCGCCGTGCGGTCTTGGCTGCTCGAAGGCGATTCGGTTGCGGGGGGCGGGGACGGGCCGAGCCCGAGATCGCAGCGCCCCGAGAGCGTAGTCGGCATGAACGCCCTCTCCGATCGCCCTCGTGAGTCACCATCATGTCCATTCTCGGAAACTCAGCCCCCACCTGGTGACGCCCACCGAGACGCGTCGTCACCGGTCGCCATGTCGCCCTCGAGGTGGGCCGCGCGGCCGAGCAGCGCCCGCCGGGCCCGTTCAGGTAGGCGGCGATGGCGGCCGCCTCGTTGGCCTCCGCGGCCGCTGTGGGCCGCGGAGAGGCAAGCGCCGGCCTCTCGCTCGCCGGAGCGTACCCACCTCGCAGATGCTGTGGAGACAGACCTCGGTACGCTTGAGCCGCTGATCAAAGCCATCCCGGAGCTGGATGGCGTCCGGGAATCGTCCGAGAGGGGAGGCGACAGGCAGACGGGAGTGCCCTAACATCCCAGGAAGACAACGAAAAGCCGGGCTGGCGGAATGGCAGACGCAGGCGACTTAAAATCGCTCGGGGGAAACCTCTTCTGGGTTCGAGTCCCAGGCCCGGCAGATGACGCGACGCCTCGGCCGAGCCCTCAGTCGAGGGCTCGGCCGAACTCCCGAAGGCCGCCAGGGTCGTCCCCGGTGACCTCTCCGTCCGTGACCAGGCCGTCCTCCCGAGCGCGGTAGAGGCGGACCAGGTCGGCGCCGGGGGCCCCGGCCGCGGCGTCCTCGTCGCCGTCCCGGTCGATGTCGCGGAGCTGGACGCTGCGGCCGAAGGCCGCGCCGTCCGGTCCGCCGAAGCGGGTCATCGGGCCCTCGGGCATCGCGCCACGGAAGAGGTGGACGGCGCCGTCGCCGTCGAGGGCGCCGGCCGCCCCGATCAGGAGGTCGGTCGCGGGGTCGCCGTCGACGTTGCCGGCCGCCAGCGCGCTGCCGAAGCGGCCCCCCGGGCCGTCCGGGCCCGAGAGGACGAGGTCCGGCCAGCGCTCGAAGCCCTCGGGGGTGGCCCGGAAGAGCAGCACCCGACCGGTCTCGGCCGCGAAGCCCTCCGCGGCGACCGCGAGGTCGGCGGCGCCGTCGCCGTCGAGGTCGCCCGCCGAGGCGAGCGCCGCCCCGAAGGAGCCCTGGGTCTCCGCGCCGCCCTCGAGCACCTGCCGCGCGTCGCGCTCCAGGCCCTCGGGGCTCCCGTGGTGGATGTGCACCGCGCCGTCGCGCTCGCCGCTCGCCACCGCGACGTCGGCGAAGCCGTCGTCGTCCACGTCCCCGAGGGAGGCGAGCGCTCGGCCGAACGCCTCCGCTCCCTCGAGGCGCCCGCCGAACACGGGGGCGCTGTCCGTTCGGCCGAGGAAGAGGTAGGCGGCTCCCGCGGGGGGAGCGCCGACGATCAGGTCGCCCCGGCCGTCCCGGTCGACGTCGAGGGCCGCGGCCAGCGTCTCGCCGAACCGGGGCTGGTCGTCCGGCGCCTCGAGCCGGTGGTCGCCCTCCGCAGCCGGGCCGTCCGCGCCGCCGAGGTAGACGACCACGATGCCCGGGGCCTCCGGGTCGGACGAGGGCTCCCCGACCGCGAGGTCGGTCAAGCCGTCGCCGTCCACGTCGCCGACGGCGGCGACGGCGGTGCCGAAGGTCGGACGGGAGCCCTCGAGGACCCAGGTCGGCTCCCGCTTGAGGCCGTCGGCGGAGCCCCGGTAGATCGCCACCCGACCGGGCTCGGTCGACCGACCGACGGAGGCCACGGCCAGATCGGCGCAGCCGTCGGCGTCCAGGTCGAGGACCGGAGCGAGGGATCCGCCGGGGGCCGGGCCCGCGCCGACGGCCAGGACCCGGGGCGTGGAGGTCCGCTCGCCCCGCCGACCGTCCCGGCGCGACGTGAGGCGCCAGAACCAGAGGCCCGGGGCGAGGGGCTGAGCCAGGGTGTGGGTCGTGCCCTGGAGATCGAGGGAGATCTCGACCTGGGCGCAGGCCGGGGCGCGGCACAGCTCGAGGCGGACCCCCTCGGCCTCCGGCGCGGGCTGCCACCGGAACGTCGGGCGGCCCGCGCTGCGTCGGCTGCCCGCGACCGGCGCGAGGGCGCGGGGCGGCGGGACGCCCGGGTCCACCGGGCCGAGATCGTCGCGCGGCCCGAGGTCTCGCAGCGGAAGCTGCTCGAAGCCGACGCGACCGCATGCGAGCGTGACGAGCCCCAGGACCAGGGCCGCGCCGCACGTCGAGCCGCGGGGCCGGCCGAGAGCTGCGAGCATGGTCCACCCGAGCCCGGCCGCTCGAGCGCCGCCGCGAGCCGCAGGGGAGAGCGCCACGCAAGTCCTATGGCGTGCCCGGGCTCGGCGGGCCAGCGGGGCCGCCCCCTCACGGCGTGCGCGCACGGGCGCGCAGCACGCTGACGACGCCTTCGGTCCCACCGACCGGGCTTACGGCGCAAGGCCCCAGGGTATGCAGGCGGCGGCGAGCTTGCCCGGCCTGCGCCCGACCCTAGCCTGGCCCGGAACCCATGAGATCGCTGGCTACCCTCCATGCCCTCCCGGGCGAAACCCGGCCCGCGGGGCGCCTCGAGCGCCTCGGGGTGGCGTTCGCGTTCGCGGCCCTCGTCGGCTGCTCCGGAGCCAGCGACGCGAGCGCCCCGCGCACGCCGACCGCCGAGGCCCGCGTGACCGAGGCCGGCGCGCCCTCGGGAAGCGAGAGCAGCGCGCCGTCCGCCTGCCTCGGCCTCGGGCCCGGCCTCTGTCCGGGTCCCGGCGACGAGGAGCCGGCGGCGGGCGACCTCAACGTGCTCGGTGAGCCCCTGGCCACCTGCTCCCTCGAGCCGCGGACCGGCTACTTCCGGACCGGGCGCTGCGAGACCGGGCCGGAGGACCGGGGCATCCACGTGGTCTGCGCCCAGGTGACCGACGCGTTCCTGGCGCACAGCCGCGAGCAGGGCAACGACCTGGTCACGCCGCTGCCCCGCTACGGCTTCCCCGGCCTCCGGGACGGCGACCGGTGGTGCCTGTGCGCCGCCCGCTGGGCGGAGGCCCTCGACGCGGGGGTCGCACCTCCCGTCGTTCCCGAAGCGACCCATCGCTCGGCGCTGCGTTACCTGCGACGCGAGTCGTTGCTCCGGGCGGCCGTCGACGACGGGTCGCCGGACGTGCTCTAGTCGGCTCGGGGTTTCCCGGGCATCGGCTCGGCCGGTCCGGCGGGCCGACGCGCCTTCCCCGCCCAGGCCCGCGCCGATAGAGTGCGCGGCCATGGTCTCCGCCGACGCCAAGCCCCGCGAGCAGTGGTCCAGCCGCCTCGGCTTCACCCTCGCGGCGGTGGGCTCCGCGGTCGGGCTCGGGAACATGTGGCGGTTCCCGTACCAGACGTCCGAGGCGGGCGGCGCGGCCTTCGTCCTGCTCTACCTGGTGATGACGGCCCTGATCGGGGTGCCGATCATGCTCGCCGAGCTGACCGTGGGCCGGGGCGCGGGCAAGAGCCCGATCCAGGCGCTGCGCCACTTCGGGGGCCGGGGCTGGGGCGCCCTCGGGTTCGTCTTCATCGCCGCGGGGGCGATCATCCTGGGCTACTACAGCGTCGTGGCGGGCTGGACGGCCCGCTACGCCGTCGAGATCGCCGCGTTCGGTCCCCCGCAGGACCCGGCCGGCCACTTCGGAGCCCTCGCCTTCGGGAACGGAGCCCTCGCGTGGCACCTTGCCTTCATGGCGCTCACGGCGGTGATCGTGGCGCAGGGCATCAAGGGCGGGATCGAGCGGGCGTCCCTCGTCCTCATGCCCGTCCTCGCCTTCCTGGTGAGCGGCCTCGCCATCTATGCGTCGACCCTCGACGGGGCCATGGCGGGCTACGCCTACTACCTGAACGTCGACGTCCGGAAGGTGGTCGACCTCGGGACCCTGGCCAAGGCCGCGGGTCAGGCCTTCTTCAGCCTCAGCCTGGGCATGGGGGCGATCCTGACCTACGCGAGCTACCTGTCCCGGGACGACAACCTGCCCGCCCAGGCCCTGATCATCAGCCTCGCCGACTTCGGCATCGCGTTCTTGGCCGGGCTGCTGGTGTTTCCCCTGCTGTTCGCCTTCGACCTGCAGGGCGAGGCCACGGGCGGCCTCGGGACCCTGTTCATCACGCTGCCCCGGGCGTTCCAGACCCTCGGGGTGCTCGGGCGGGTCCTCGGGTGCCTGTTCTTCGTGGCCCTCGCGGTGGGCGCCCTGACGTCGACGATCTCGCTCCTCGAGGTGGTCGTGTCGTCCGGGGTGGACGCCCTCGGCTGGCCACGCCGCCGCGTGGCGTGGAGCGCCGCGCTGCTGATCGCCCTGGTCGGCACGCCCGCCGCGTACTCGGGGGCGTACCTGGACTTCATGGACGCCGTGGCCGGCAACCTGCTCCTCGTGATCGGCGGGCTCCTCCTGGCGGTCCTGGTCGGCTGGGTGATGAAGGACCCGGAGGGGGAGGTCCGGGCCGGGGCCCCGAGGGCCTCCTGGGTCTTCGCCTGGCGCGGGATCCTGCGGTTCGTGGTGCCCGCGATCCTGGTCCTCGTGCTCTACGACGCGTTCGGGGAGGTGCGGGACAAGGCCGCCGCGCTCCTGGGCGGAGGCGGATGAGAAGCGGAATCGCGGCGCGCCTCGTCCTCTCGCGCGCCCCGTTCGTGGTGGTGCGGCGGCGGCGGACGGCCGCGCTGCCCTTCGCCGCCCCGCTCGCGTCGGTGCTGGCGCCGGTTCTGACGACCGTGCTCGTGGCGGCGCTCGCCTCCGGTTGCGATGGCTGCGGGGCCGCCGAGCCCGACCCGCCCCCGGCGGCTGCGGCCGACCCCGCCGAGCGGCCGGCGGAGCATCGCCTCGCCCTGGGGCGCGGCCACACGTGCGTGATCGTCGGCGAGGCGGGACGGGTCCGCTGCTGGGGCGACAACCGCGACCGGCAGCTCGGCCTGGCGACGCCCGCGTCGGCGAGCGGGCCCGTCGACGTCCCGGTGGGGGGCGTGCGCGGGCTGTCGGCGGCGTCCGAGGTCACCTGCGCGGTGCGGGTCGACGGCGCCGTGCACTGCTGGGGCCTCGCCGCCGACGGCCGGCTCGGGCGGGGTCCCCTCGTCGGCCGCCAGGCGCCGGGCCGCGTCGACGGGGTCGAGCGCGCCGTGGAGGTCGCGGTGGGCGCCCACCACGCCTGCGCGCGGACCGAGGAGGGGCGCGTCCTTTGCTGGGGTCGGAACCGGGAGGGGCAGCTCGGCGACGGCACGGCGCAGGCGCGGTCCCGGGCCGTCCCCGTCGCCGGAATCCGCGGGGCGAGCGACCTCGCGATCGGCCGGCACGAGAGCTGCGTCGTGGAGGACGGCCGTGTTCGCTGCTGGGGTCGAGCGGCGGGACGGATCCTGGCCGCCGGCGCCGGCTCCACCCCGCGCCCGCCACCCCAGCAGGACGAGCTCACGGTCGTCGACGTGCCGGGGATCGGCGACGCCATCGCGGTCACCCTCGGCTCGGGCAGCCGCCTGCACGGATGCGCGCTCGAGGCCGACGGCGCCGTCGCGTGCTGGGGCGCGAACGCGTGCGGGCAGAGCCGCGGCGCGACCTCGACCGGAGGCGACGCCCCGGCGGCGATCGAGGGCGTCGAGGACGCGGTCGCGGTCAGGGCGGGCGGACGCTTTACCTGCGCGCTGGCCGCGCGCGGGCGCGTCCTGTGCTGGGGCTGCACGCCCGACGGCGAGCGGCGGCCCGCGCCGACCGGCGTGCCGGGCGTGACGGCGGTGTCCATCGAGGCCGGCGAGCGGCACGCCTGCGTCATCACGCCGCGGGGGCTCGTCCAGTGCTGGGGCCATGACCGCTTCGGCCAGAGCCGTGGGCGGCCGCCCGCCAGGGAGCCAGGGGACGCGCCGGGCGGCCTCCAGACGGTCGAGGGTGCGTCCGGCTGACGGCCGGGGCCTTCGGTCAGATCGGCGTGACCGTCAGCCAGTTCGTCTGGGTCTGAGGGTCGCGGTACAGGTGGAGTCGCACGTTGGTCGGCTTCATCCGGTAGACGAAGGTGTAGTCCAGCGTCACGTCGAGCTCGCCGGAGGCGACCCCATCCTTGAACCGGCCGTGCACGAGGCGGTTGTTGCAGCAGGGGGCGAGCTCGCCGAAGAAGTGCGTGCTCTCCGCCGCGGCGCGGGCGATGCCGCTGAAGCGTGACTCCGTCGCGCTGTAGAGGAGCACCCGCCCGTCGTCCGAGAGCTGGATCACGCCCACCGGAAGGGCGTCGATCTCGGCCCGCGACATCCGCGGGAGCCGCCGGGCGAGCGCCCGCGCCGCGAGGTCGCTGGCGGTGCCCCCCGTGGTCGGGAGCGGCCGGCGCCGGAAGCGCGGCTCGGCGTCGCCTCGCGCGTCTCTGCGCCGCGCATCCTCGCCCCGCGCATCCCCGCCCCGCGCAGCCCCGGCCCATGCGGCGTCCGCGCGCTCGGGGCGGGGCTCGACCTCCTCGGCGTCCATGGGCTCGGCGTCGGCCCCGTCCTCCGAGCGGAGGAACTCCGCCACGTCGACGAGGCGGTAGCGGCGATGACCGCCCGCCGTCTTGAGCGCAGGCAGCCGTCCGGCGTCGGCCCACCGCTTGATGCTGGTGGGGCTGACCCCGAGGGCCTCGGCGGCCTCGCTGGTGGTGAGGAGGTCCTCCCGGTTGTCCTTTCGTCGCTGTGCCATGGTGCTACGCTGAATCTGATGTCCTCATCGGACGCGGGGCCGAAGGACGAGCTCGACGGCGCGTTCGGGCCGCCCACCGACCCGGTCGACGGTGTCGAGGCCCAGCTCGTGAGCCTCTACCGGGACCGGGAGCTCCTCCATCGGGAGCTGGGAACGGCCGATCCGGATGAGATCGTCCGCATGGTGCGCAGCCTCGAGGCCCAGCTGGTCGACCTCTACCGCGAGAAGGCGCAGGCCTTCGCGGAGCGGTCGGCGGCCGGAGCCGACCGGCGCGACGAGCGCTGACGGGCGCGGGCCGCGCAGGGCGGCTCCGGGCATCCTCCGGGCGGCTGCCGTCCGGCCACCCATCGTGGCGATCCCGGTGCCGTCCTTCCGCCGCTGCGGCCTGCTGGTGGGGGCATACGTCACCAGCCGAACCGTGGGTTCGGGCCCCCCTCGGCGCAACGTTTCCTTGTCATTCAGAGGCGTCCAGGGCCTCGCCCGCGCGGGCTCACGTCGTCAGCTCCTCTTCGGTCGCGAAGTGGGCAAGGCGCGCGAACTCCCGGAACCGCTCCTCGACCTGGCGGACGTCCGCCTCGATCAGGCGCTCGACGCTCACCCCCTCCACGCAGAAGGAGGCGACCGCGGAGCCGTAGATCACCGCCCGGCGCAGGGTGGCGATGTCGGTTCGGTCCTCGCGGGCGAGGTAGCCGAGCAGGCCGCCCGCGAAGCTGTCGCCGGCTCCCGTCGGGTCGAGCACCTCGTCGAGCGGGAAGGCGGGCGCGCTGAAGGCGTCGTTCGGCGTGAACAGGAGCGCGCCGTACTCGCCCCGCTTGATGATCACGAGGCGCGGGCCCATCTGGAGCAGCCGGTGGGCGACCGGCCGGATGTGGTGCAGCCCGCTCAGCTGGCGCGCCTCCTCCTCGTTGATCACCAGCAGATCGATCCGGCCGAGCATCTCCCGGAGCTCCTCCGGGGTCCCGTCGATCCAGAAGTTCATCGTGTCCGCGATGACGAGGCGCGGGGACCGCATCTGCTCGACCACCTTCACCTGCAGGGTCGGGTGGATGTTCCCGAGCATCACGTAGGGCGTGTCGCGATAGGACTCGGGGATCACCGGCTCGAAGTCGGCGAAGCAGTTGAGCTCCGTCTTGACGGTCTCCCGGCTCGTCAGGTCCGGGCTGTAGCGGCCCTCCCAGTGGAAGGTCCGTCCGTCGACGGTCTGCAGCCCCCGCACGTCGACACCCCGGGTCCGCAGGAGCTCGATCTCCGTCTCGGGGAAGTCCCGCCCGACGACGCCCACGAGGCGCGGCTGGGCGAAGAACGCCCCCGCCAGGGAGGCGAAGGTGGCGGACCCCCCGAGCACCATTTCATGGGTGCCGAGGTGGTTGTGGATCGTGTCGCGGGCGACGGAGCCCACGACGAGGAAGGGGGACATGGCAATGGCTCCAGGGCTTCGGGGCTCACGCGCTCGCCAGGAGGCGTCCGATCAGCGGCGCCAGCTTGATCCGCGCCTCGGCTCCGATGCGGTCGGGCGGGGTGAGCACGGCGTGGTTGAGGGCACGGGTCGCCGGGCTCGTCGACGGGTCGGGGGGGGCCTTGGCCAGGTCCTTGAGGATGGTCTGGGCCATGGCGACGTTGCGGCGGAGAACCGCCAGGACCGACTCGACGGACACCGACGCCTCGGTCTGGTGCCAGCAGTCGTAGTCGGTGACGAGGGCGAGGGTGGCGTAGGGGAGCTCCGCCTCGCGGGCCAGGCGGGCCTCCGGGAGGTTGGTCATCCCGATCACGTCGATCCCCCAGCTCCGGAAGAGGTTCGACTCCGCGCGGGTCGAGAACTGGGGCCCCTCGATGCACACGTAGGTGCCGCCGCGGTGGGCGCGCGCGCCGGCGCTCACCGCCGCCCGGTAGAGGGCCTCCTGGAGCGTGGCGTCGACCGGCTCGGCGAGCTCCACGTGGGCGACCACCCCGACGCCCTCGAAGTAGGTGTTCGGGCGATGCCGGGTGCGGTCGATGAACTGGTCCACCAGCACCACGTCCCCCGGGTGGATCGTCTCCTTCATCGAGCCGACGGCCGAGATGCTGACGATCTGTTCGGCTCCGAGGCCTTTCAACGCCAGGACGTTGGCGCGATAGTTCACCTCGTGGGGGGCGAAGCGATGCCCACGGCCATGGCGTGGCAGGAACAGGAGGCGGGTCTCGCCGAGGCGCCCCTCGATCACCACGTCCGAGGGCCGGCCGAACGTGGTCTCGACGTCGTGCTCCCGGACGTCGACCAGGCCCTCCATGTCGTAGAGGCCGCTGCCTCCGATCACCCCGAGGGTGCGCTCGCTCATCGGCTCCCGTTCCTCTCGCTGGCCCCGCGGCCGTACGGGGCGCGCTTGATTACCACTCAGGCCGGCCCGCGTCGACCGTGGGCCCAGGCACCGCGGGGGGGCCAGCCCCCGGGTTCACGGAGTCGCGGGGGGTCCGTTGTCGGGGACAGGTGATGGTCCCGCCGACCCTGGGCGATGAGCGGATGACACGGCCCTCGGATCCCACCCCCGAGAGCTGCCGCCACCTCGTGCTGGTCGTCGACGACGACCTCCCGGTGGCGGAGCGGATCGCGGACGCCCTCGAGGCCGCCGGCTTCGATGTCCAGCACACGCAGGACTACGACCTCGCCTACCTCGCCTGCTTCAGCCTGCGCCCGTCGGTCCTCGTGCTCGACCAGATCGTCGCCACTCCGGGGGGAGAGCGCCTGCTCCGGCGCCTCGACAAGCTGCCCGGGGCGCCGCCGGTGCTCGTGCTCCGCTTCGCCCCCGGGCCCTACGGGGCCTTCGCGCGGCTGCGCGTCGCGGTGCTCGGAGGCCGCGGCTGGTTCGAGGAGCTGCCGGAGGTGGTGCGCCGCCTCGACCCGACCTCCGCGCTCGGGCCGTCCTGACCCCTCCCGGCGCGGCCGTCAGCCCTTGGGGGAGCGGGCCAGGCGGGCGAGCGGCGCGGACCGCACGATCAGGGCCAGGGACACCACGGTCGCGACGGCGCCGGCGAGGAGCCCACCCGCCGCGCCGAGGACGGGGTCGCCCACGCCGACGGCCAGGGCGAGGCCCGCGGCCGGGACGAGCGCCCCCAGGCGCGCGATCGCCGGCGTTAGGCGGGCCTCGAGGGTCCAGCGGATCGCCCAACCCCAGGCCGCTGCTCCGAGCGTGGCGAGGACCAGCAGGCTCGCCAGCGCCAGGCGCCCCGCGACGTCGCCGCCCCCGTGGCTCATCGACGCCAGGAACAGCAGGCTCCCGGTCGGGAGCATCTCCCCGATGACCTCGACGTGCGCCGCGTCCTCGAGGGGCTGCCGCGCGAGCGCACGGAACTCCCCCTCCGGACGTTGGTAGTCGACCACCTTCCCTGCGGAGAGCTGGAACAGCACGTCCGCCGGCTCGTCGTCCAGCTCGAAGCGGGCGTCGGTGACCATGCCGCGCTCCGTCGCCAGCTCGAGGGGGACGACCCCCAACCCGCCGTCCAGCACCCGCATCGGGCCGCTGAACCCGCGCTCCTCCTCCAGGCGCTGGCTCGCGGTGTCGAACGCCATGCCGGGGGCGATCACCGTGAGCTCCGTGATCGGGCGGCGGACCTCCATCCGGACCGTGAAGGCCCCGGTCGCGACCAGGGAGAGGCCGATCACCGTGGTGAGCACGCCGTAGGCCACCGGGCCGAGGACCGCGGTCGCCGCCTGGCGGCGGGTCGTCCGCGCCTGGGCGGCGCCGTGGAGCGCGCTCACCGTTCCGGTGGCCGCGACCAGCGGCGGGAGCAGCGCCGCGAAGGCGGCGGCCGCGACCTCGCCCGCCTGGGCCCCCGTGAAGTGGCGGGCCTCGGCCGCCCCCTCCAGCAGGTCGCCGAGCGCTCTGGGCGCCGCGCCGAGGAAGCGCCCCGGCTCCTGGAGGCCGGCCCGCACGCCGAGGGCGAGAAGCAGCAGCACCGCGAGCAGCGCCGTCCAGCCCAGGACGGCGCCGACCCGACGGGGGGGCGCGATCGCCAGCCCCGCCGCCGCCAGCGCGACCGCCAGGCCGACCGGCATGGCGCTGGTCGGCAGGAGCTGCTCCGCGAGGCCCGCCACGGCGGCGCCATGAACCCCTCCGTAGTAGGCGAAGCCCACGGCGGGCACGAGCAGCAGGAGCAGAGTCCCGAGCACCCGAAGGCCGTTGTAGGGGTCCTCGAGGAGCCGGTGGGCGAGCGTCCCGGTCTCCGCGCCCGCCTCCCCCGGGGGGCTCGTCCTCGCCAGGAGCACCTCGCCCATGCGCAGCGGCGCGATGACGATGACGAAGACCCACACCCAGGCGATCGCCCCGGCGCCGCCGAGGCTGACCGCGGTCGCGGCACCGACGGCGGCCGCCGCCCCGTAGGTCAGGGTGACGGTGAGGAGCGAGGCGGCTGCCGGGGGCAGCACCCCGTCCGCGCTCGGATCGCTCTCGCGCAACCCCCGGACCGCGGCCGGGAGCTCGAGGAGCTGCGGCAGCCGCAGTCGGACCGTGAGGACGGCTGCGGCGAGCAGGCCGAGGGGGACCACCACCCACATCCAGAGCGTGTGGTGGACGTCGTCGAAGGCGAGCGGCTCCACGAGGAGCAGCACGCTTAGTCCAATCGAGGGGTTACGGCTAGTGTCCTCGGTCCGCGGCTCGCGGGCACCCCGGGATCAGCCGCCGTCCACCTGCCCCGTTCCCGCGTCGAGCCGGCCGAAGGGCACGACCACCCGCAGCGTGCGGGTCGCCAGGGTGATGCCGTCGCCGACCACGCGCACCGTGATCCGGAAGATCTGGTCGTAGTCGGCCGGCGGGATCCTCGTGTTCCGGAGCACCGCGCGGAAGCGCAGGGTCACGCCGGGCGGCGCGTCGACGAACGTGTCGAGGATGCCGTCCTCGGCGGGGCGTCGGTCGGCGCGCTCGATCCCGACCGGCCCCGTCGCCTCGACCGCTTCGATCGCCTGCACGAAGCCGAGCCCGTCGTCGCTCTCCCCGTACACCTCCGCGTAGCGCACGGTGTCCAGGAACCCCGTGATTCCGTCCACCACCGCGCTCGCGAGGCCGCTCCCGTCGTCGCGCACGTCGAAGACGAGCGGGCAGCGGCCGTCCTGCGGGGGCCGCTCGGCCCCGTCGACGCCGGTGGGGCACGCCCCGTCCTCCGGCTCGGTCCAGGCCCCGGTCCCGACCGCGACCCGCTCGAGGTCCGGGCGCGCCGGCGCGCCGCTCGCGATGCCCACGGTGTGGGCCCGCACGGCGCTCAGGGCCTCGATCGTCTCCGGCCAGCCGCGCGTCCCCTCGATGCCGCCCGCCGCGTAGGCCGCCGGCCGGTGCGACGGGGCGTCCGTCACGTGGACGACCACGCGCAGGGCGTCCGGCCGGAACCCGACCCCTCCCTCGGTGCCGCCGCCGCGTGCCGCCTCGCCGTCGTAGGGCTCGACGAAGGGGTCGAAGCCCTCGCCCGTCGCGATCTGGTAGAGCGCCTCGGCGCCGGCCTCCTCCACGTCGCCCCCGTCGCCGAGCGGGCGGTCGAGGGAGGCCACGGCGGAGCTGACGGCCGCCTCGTCGGACGTGATCGGCGTGAGCAGGCGGAAGGGCGCGTCGCCCTCGGCGCCGAAGGGCGCGACGCCGAAGTCCTCGAAGCGGCCCACCCCGAACGCGACGTCCGCGACCCGGCTGCGCAGCTCCGGCACGATCCGCCCGCGGAGCTCGGCCTGGAGCTCGTCGATCTCGCCCCCGAAGCTCCCGGTGGTGTCGATGCTGAAGAAGACGTCGAGGGTGCCGACGTCGCTCTCCACCTCCAGCTCTTCGGTGACCACCGGCCCGTCGAAGGGCAGGGTCACCTCGCGGTCGACCGGCGGCAGGCGGGGCGTGGGCGGCCGCACGAATGCCCCCTCGTCCCGGTCGAGCCCCGCGAGGTCGAGCGCGCCGGCGTCCCTCCGTGCGAAGGGGGCGCCGTCCAGCCGGGGGACGACCCCGAGTCGCTCGCACCCGAGACCGGAGACGATCGCGACGGCGCCCAGGGCAGTGGCCGTGACGGCGGGCGGCGCGCGGCGCGGGCGCATGCCGGCAGGTTGGCACGGCCCGTCGGGGGCGTCGAACGATGTCCCGTCGGCGAGGTGCGTTACCATGAGGGCATCGCCGATGACCGCAACGGCCCGAACCGCGAGCGGTTTGACACTCCCGGGGCGAGGAGACCATCCTCGCCTGGCCCTCGCCCGCGAGGTCGCGCCGGGATGTTGAAGCTCGTCATTTCGGACGACGAAGGGAAGCAGACGGTGGTTCCCCTCGTCCGGGAGGAGATCTCGATCGGGCGCAGAGAGGGAAACACGATCCGCCTCACCGAGCGGAACGTGTCGCGGGCCCACGCCCGGCTGTTCCGGCGGAACGGCGCCTTCGTCGTCGAGGACCTCCACTCCTACAACGGCGTGAGGGTGAACGGGCAGCGCGTCGTCGACGAGCACCCGCTCAACGCCGGCGACCGCATCGAGATCGGCGACTACCAGCTCGCGCTGCACGTCGACGTGGCGGAGATGCCCGCGGACGAGCTCGCGCAGACGCCCGCCGGCGGCCCCGCGGAGGCGGCCGCGCCGCCGGCCCGCCTGGTCATGCTGACCCCGCCCGCACCGGGTGCGGAGTTCGCCCTGACCCAGGACCTCGTCCGGATCGGCCGCGCGGAGGACCTCGACGTCTGGGTCAACCACCGTTCGATCAGCCGTGAGCACGCCGAGGTGCACCGGGAGGGGGACGGGCGGCTGCGCCTGATCGACCTGGGCAGCGCCAACGGCGTCCGCGTGAACCAGGAGGACGTGGAGAACGCGGTGCTCTCCTCGGGCGACGTGATCGAGCTCGGCCAGGTGCGCTTCCGCTTCGTCGAGGCGGGCGAGCCCTATCGCTTCGACATCGCCCGGACGATCCAGCTCGACGCGGCGAGCCGACCGGACCGCCGCCGCCGGGTGCCGATGCTCCTCGCCCTCGCGATCCTGGCGCTGGTGGCGACCGGAGCCGCCATGGTGGCGGCGTTCGGCATCGGCGGCGGAGGCGCGGAGGTGATCGCCACGCCGAGCGCCTCGGAGCCGAGGCCGGCGGTCGTGCCCTCCGCGTCGGTCGCCACCGACGGCGTGGCGCCGGCGCGCCCGGACCCGGACCCGCTTCCCGCGCCGGCGCGCGCCGACCCGGTCCGGGACGTCGCCTCGGAGCGGGTCGCGGCCGAGCTGTTCCGCTCCGCGCTGGCCGGCTGCCGCGCCGCCGTCGACCAGCAGCGGCCGGCCCAGGCGCTCGCGCGCGCGAACGAGGCGCTGCTGCTCGTGCCCGACGACCTGGAGGCCCAGGCCTGCCAGCGAGAGGCGGAGGCGCTCGAGATCGAGGAAGGCGTCTACCGGCGGGCCCTCGACGCCTTCGAGAACGACGAGCTCCGGGAGGCCTACGAGACCCTGCACGAGCTGCCCGACGACAGCCCCTACCTCGACCTCGAGGGGGCCCGCCGGATCGCGGAGCGCTACGCGCGCGGGCTCCTCGACCGCGCTCGCGAGGCCGTGGACGATGCCCCCGAGGAGACCCGGAGCCTGGCCCGCAGCGTTCGCGCGATGCCGGACGCGACGCAGTTCCAGCCCGGGGAGGCCGAGGACCTCCTGCGGCGCGTGGCAGCGGTCGCGGGGGCATCGTCCGAGCGCGCGCAGGGGTCCCGGCGGCGGGAGCCGGTGGCCGCCAGCGACCCGCCGCCGGCCGACGAGCCACCCGAGCAGGTCGCCGCGGCCCGCCTCGCGCGCGTCCGCGATTGCAGCGCCCGCGGGGACAACAGCTGCGTGATCGCGATCCTGGACGGCAGCGCCCAGAGCGCCTACGAGCTCGACCTCCTCATCGAGGCCTACCGGGCGAACAGCCAGATGACGCGGGCCGTCGAGGTGATGCGCCGCTATGTGGACCGCTACCCGAACAGCTCCCGGGCGCGACAGTACCGGCAGATCATCGACCGCTATCGGTGACCCAAGGATCGGGGCCCCTCGGGACTCCTGACTCTGTGTCGGCACGTTGACAGAAACGTCGGCAGGGGATAATGCCCCCCTCGCGCCTCGTGCCCAGCGTGTCACCCGCGCCCACGAATCGAGGCGAATGACGTCCGAGCACAGAACGTGCCTGGAGGAGGCTTACCGATGCTCCGATCTCGGGTCGGCCGTCCGGCCACCGCCCTTGGCCTGACCGCCGCCGCGCTGCTCCTCGCGATGAGCGCAGCCTCGCCGGCCCAGGCTCAGGTCGCCGGACGGCTCAGCAACGGCGGAATGGACTTGCACCTGTTCCGTCCGGCTGTCGACTCGAAGGGTCACCTGTCGGTGAACGGCACCGACATCCTGGGGCACCTCGACTTCAGCTTCGGCTTGATCCTCGACGGTGGCTTCGGGATGGCTCCCTACACCGGCTTCGTCAATGACGACACCGTGTCGGCGGAGAACGCGGACTTCTGCGCGGGGCGAGGCGACTTCCTTTGCGGGAGGATCGTCGATACCCAGCTCACGGGCACGCTCCACTTCAACCTCGGGCTGGTGAACCTGCTGGTCCTGGGGGTCCAGCTCCCGGTGGTGATCGGGAGCGGCGCCGACGTCAGCGTCCCCTCGAACGACAACGGCCCCGAGGGGGTCTTCAACTTCGGCGACCGCACGAGCGGCCTCGACAACCAGAGCCTCGGCAACTTCACGATCCACGGGAAGATCCGGCTGCTGAGGACCGAGCGGAACAACGGGTTCGGCCTCGCGGGCATCGTCCAGGTGGAGCTGCCGACCGGCGCGCCGCGGAGCTTCGCTGGCGACCCCGACTTCGTGTTCTGGCCGCACCTGGTCGGCGAGTGGCGGCCCAACCGGCTCCTTCGCCTGAACCTCGACATCGGCTACCGGTGGGTGTTCGGCGGGGGCACGCCCTTTCCGGTCGGCGGTCGGTCCCAGCCGAGCGGTGGCAACGCGTCCGATGCCGTCGTGGACGAGACCGGCTCGAACTTCGTGTACGACGATCAGATCACCTACGGCCTGGGGGCGAGCCTTCGCCTCGGGGGCGCGCCGGTCGATCTGACGGCCGAGATCTACGGCAACACGATCATGAGCGGCCTCGACGGCGGGAACTTCGGGGCCGAGGGCTTCGTGAACCTCGAGGCGCTGCTCGGCTTCAAGATCTTCGTCGACCGCAACAGCTACCTCGTGCTGGCCGGCGGGGGCGCGATCCCGACCTCCGGGGCCACCGCGGCCGACATCCGGGCCGTCGTGGGCTTCATCTTCGAGCCGTCGATCGGCGACCGCGACGGCGACGGCCTCCGCGACGACATCGACCAGTGCCCGGAGGAGCCGGAGGACTTCGACGGCTTCGCCGACGAGGACGGCTGCCCCGACCCGGACAACGACCGGGACGGCATCCTCGACGTCGACGACGAGTGCATGATGATCCCGGAGGACCGGGACCAGGACACCGACGACGACGGGTGCCCGGAGGGCAACGAGGGCGACCGGGACGGCGACGGGATCCTGGACAACGTCGATGAGTGCCCGGACGACCCGGAGGACCTCGACGGCTTCGAGGACGAGGACGGCTGCCCCGACCCGGACAACGACCAGGACGGGATCCTCGACACGGACGACCTGTGCCCGAACGACCCGGAGGACCGGGACAACTTCGAGGACCTGGACGGCTGCCCGGACGTCGACAACGACGCCGACCGGATCCTCGACGTCGACGACGCCTGCCCCGACGAGCCCGAGAACTACAACGGCACCGACGACGAGGACGGCTGCCCCGACATCGGGCGGGTCAACGTCGAGGGGAACCTGGTCGTCATCTACGACGTCATCCAGTTCGAGACCGACAGCGCCGAGATCCGGCCCGAGTCCTTCAGCCTGCTCGACGAGATCGCGGCCACGTTCCGCGGCAACCCCCAGATCGCCCTCGTCGAGGTCCAGGGGCACGCCGACGAGCGGTCGAGCGACGAGTACAACATCCGCCTCACGCGCGACCGTGCGGCGGCGGTGGTGGAGGCCCTCGTCGGCCGTGGCGTCGAGCGCGACCGGCTCCGCAGCGCCGGCTACGGCGAGCGCTGCCCGGTCGACCCACGGCACAACGAGGAGGCCTGGGCCAAGAACCGGCGGGTGGAGTTCAAGATCCTCCGCACCGACGACGGCCCGACGGGTGTCGAGGTCGCGTGCCCGGCGGGGCGGGAGCTCACCCCGCGCCGCTGATCCGGGTGCCGTCGGGAGGGCGAAAGCACCGGGGGGATTGATCGCAGCGCCCCGTTCTTGTCAAACTCCCGTCGCGAGGCACTCACCGAACGGCGCCTCCCCTTTCCCTGATGAGCGCGGGCAACTTCCAGGACGTGGTGCGGGAGGCGATCCTCTCCCTGCCCGAGGATCTCAAGGCCATGCTGCGGGTCGTCGAGGATCCGGACCTCCCCGACGAGGCGCGTACGCTCGCGGCGGGCGCCGTGCTCAACGTGCTGTCGGCCCAGAACGTGATCCCGGGTCAGCGGGGGCTGCTGGCCTACGTCGACGACGTGATCGTGCTCCGGATGGTCCTCGAGCGGCTGGGCGAGCGCCATCCCGACGCGATGGCTGCGCACCGGGACCACGCGCCGGAGCTGCTGTCACCGCTGCCCGAGCAGATGGAGGCCATCCGGGCCTACCTCGGTGATCTGATCCGCGTGCTCGACAAGGCGATCGACCAGCTCCCGAGCCTCACCCACCTCGGGCACAGCGCCGCGGAGTGCGCCCGGGACGCGGAGGCCAGCACCTGGCTGTACGACAGCGTCCTGGAAGCGGAGGTGGACGACCTCAGCTTCGACGAGGACGAGGTGGCCCGGGCGGTCAAGGACGTCCACCAGATCAAGCGTCCCCTCGAGCTGCGCCTCCAGAGCTGACGGGAGGGTGGCCGCGACGCCGGCTCCGGAGCAACCGTCGCGCCCCGCCGGGGGGCCGCTCCGCCGCGATCCGCAACCGCGGCGGGGGTCGGGCCGATAGCCCCCGTGTCCACCACCACCCCCGGGGGGGTCCGCCCGCGGGCCGTCGGAAACTTCGGTGACGGGCGCCCGGCCCGGTAGCGTCGAGCGGTGTCTCGGCGCCTCCTCGCCTCGCTCCTCGCGGCCCTCCCGGTGCTCGCCGTCTCCGTGGGCCACCCGGGCGTGGCCCGGGCCTGGACGGAGGCGGCCGTGCGAAGCGCCCGCGCCCACGTCCGGGTGGATGGCGGCGAGGCCTTCGTGCGGCTCGAGGTCGAGGTCCGGGTCGCTCGCGGGTGGCTCGAGGGGCTGGAGATCGCCGGGCTCGGGCCGGACCTGATCCTGGCCGACGAGGTGCCGCCCTGGGCCGTCGATGCCGACGGCGGCACCTACGCGCCTCGCCTGCAGGTCCGGCGGGGCGGACGCGTGCTGGTCGCGTTCCCGGGCCGGTCCCCCCGGCGCGGGCGGGTGGCCCTCGGCTTTGGTTACCGCGTCCGCCTGCCGCCGGCGTCCCGCCCCGGCCAGCCGGACCGGCACCGCGTCGCGTGGACGCTTCCGGGCTGGCGCTCCGGCCTCGACGGCGTGGAGGTGGTCCTCGATCTCCCGGAGGGCAGCCGCTTCGTCGCGGGCTCCGCGCTCGCTGACCCCTCCCTGCCCACGGCGGTCGAGCGCCGGCGCTGGACCGAGGGAGGACGCACCTACCTCGCGTGGCGGCGGGCCCACCTCCCGCGGACGGTGCCCTGGACGGTCGAAGCCGACGTCCCCGCGCCCCGGGGCGAGACCGCGGACGGCGCGGACCCGGCGCCCGCCGCCGCCTCGGCGCTCGCCTCTCGCCCGGAGCGCGCCCCGGTCGGCGCGGCGACGCCACCGGTGGCGCTGGCGCTGGTCGCCTTCGTCCTGGCCGTGCTGCTGAGCCTCAAGGAGCTGAGCGCCGGGTGGGCCGCTGCGGCCGCCGGCGCGGCCCCCCGGCCATGGGTCCCCGGGGGCTACGCGACCCGGACGGCCGTCGCCGCCGTGGCGCTGGTCGCCGGGGTCGTGCTGGGCGCGCACGATCCGAGGTGGGCGATCGCGCTGTTCGGTCTCGCCATGTGGACGGGCGCCTTCCGGCCGTCCGCGGGGAGCGGCGAGAGCTGGCTCGGCGCCTGGCATCCCGTCACTGCCGACGATCGGAGGGCCGCGCGCCGCGACCGCGCGAGGGCGCGCCTCGACCCCCTCGACGGGAGCCAGCCGGCCGGGCTCGTCACGCTGGCCGCCGTGTCGAGCGCGCCCGTCTGGCTCCCGGCGCTGGGCGCGCCCGTCCCCTTCGACCCCTGGGCGGCGTGGGCGCTCTCTCTCCTGCCCCTCCCCCTGTTCCTGACGGGAACCCGCGCGGCGCTCCCGCCGTCGCCGGCCGAGGCGATGCGCTCCCTCATCCGGCTCGCGCGGGGTCACCGGCCGCTCCCCGCCGGGCTGCGCCTCCACCTCGCCCTCTACCGGGACGTGCGGGATCGGGTGGAGGCAGTGCGGATGCGGGTCTGGATGGACGACCGCCCGGACGGGCTCCTCCGCTTCGACATCGGGCTCGGGACGGTGCCCGCCCTCGGCTCGCTGCGTCGGACGCCGGTGCTCCTCCTGGTGACGCGCGCCAGGAGCGAGGCCGAGGCGCGCCTCGCGCAGGCGTTCCCCGCCGTCGTGGCTCGCGCGGCGGGCCGTCGGGTCCTGCGCGCGATCCCGCTCGGCGAGCAGCCCCTCGGGCCCCTCCTCGCTCGGACCGTCGCCGCGTTCGACGGCTCTGAGCCGCTGCCGTCCGCCACAGGCCGGCGCCCGGGCCTCGCCTCGGCTCGAGCCTAGAGCGCCCTCATCCAGGCGGGCATGAACAGCAGCGCGAAGAGCAGCAGCGTTCCCCAGCCGACGACGCGCCGGCCGAGGCCCAGGGGCTCGTCGGACGTCGGGGGGTGCTTCGGGCCGGCCATCGCGTTCAGGAGCCACAGGAAGCCTGCCCAGACCACCCAGTTGGCACCGGCCAGCAGCCCGCTGACGACGTCCTCGGTGTCGCCGCCGCTCTGGAGCGCGAGCGCTGCGAAGTAGAGCCCGACCACCACGCCGAGGACCGGGAGGGTGGCGTGGACCCACCGGCTGTAGCGGTCCTGGCGCTCGCCGAAGAGCGCGTAGGCGACGTGCCCGCCGTCGAGCTGCCCGACCGGGATCAGGTTGATCTGCGTGATGAGGAGGCCCGCCCATCCCGCGAAGGCCGTCCCGTTCAGGTAGACATCCTGGCCGGCGGGGATCGCGCCCTTCAACGCGTAGAGCACCCCGAGGTAGAGCAGGCCCCGCCCCTCCATGAGGACGCCCTCGTCCGGCAGCTCGCCGACCGGGCTGGTGGCGAGCCCGACGACGAGGACCGGCAGCGCGACCACCATCCCGGCGAGCGGACCGGCGGCTCCGACGTCGAGGAGCGCGCGTCGCCGCTCGATCGGCGCCCGGATCCGGATCACCGCGCCGAGCGTCCCGAGCGGCGGCCAGGGGAAGGGGATGAAGTAAGGCGGCGAGACGTCGACCCCGTGGAGGCGGCCCGCCACGTAGTGGCCCATCTCGTGGGCGAGGAGGATCGCCATCAGGGGGGCGGCGAAGACCCAGCCGGCCAGGACCCGCCGGGTCAGGAGGGCCTCGACCGGGACGCCCTCCATCAGCGCGCCCACCGCCAGGGTCGACAGCCCGGTCAGCAGGAACATGACGAGGGGCCGGAGCCACTCCGCGGTGAAGGAGCGTCCCGGGTCCTCGGCCGCGACCGGGGCGGTCGTCGAGCCCACCGCGTCGTCGGTCATCGCGACGCTCCTGCCTCGGGCTCGAGGGCGTCCCGCAGCGCCGCCGTCACGCGACCGAGCCGTGCCTCGACCCGGCCGTCGATGCCCCCGACGTCGCTCTCGACCACGCAGTCGCCGCGGCCGAGGGTGGGGTCGGGCTCGACGCGGACGCCGCGCTCGGCCCCGAGCGGCTCCACGATGGGCACGTCCGCCGGGTGGACCCGCAGGACGACCTCCCCCGCCCCGGCCAGCCGGTCGAGGGCGTCCTCGACCGCGTGGCGGACGAGGCTCGGGTCCGCCCGGTAGGCCGACCGGATGACCGCCGCCGCGATCGCGACGGCCAGGGGCTCGGCCACGGCCACCGCCTCGTCGAGGCACCGGGCGCGGGCCTCCCCGAGCGCGATCATCTTGGCCGCGACCCGATCGCGGCCCTCCCGCGCGCCCCGGGCGCTCGCCTCTCGGCGGAGCCGTTCGGCGTCCGCGCGCGCCGCGGCCAGGATCGCCTCCGCTTCGGCCTCCGCGTCGGCCCGGATCGCGTCCGCGTCGGTCCGGGCGGCGAGCGCCGCGCGCCGCACCACGCGGGCCTCGGCTGCGCGGGCCTCCTCCGCGCGGAGCACCCTAGCCATCCGCGCTCCCGGGCGCGGCGTGGAGGATGCGGAGCGTCCTGAGCAGCCCGGGCGGGGGTCGGTAGCCCGGTCGAGCGCCGGCCCCGGCCCGCCGCCAGCGCCGCCCGAGCCCGCTGGGAGCCACGTGCGCGATGAGCCTGGCCACCCGCGGCGCCGGCTCCGGCTCCGTCCGCACGGGCGGCAGCAGCCCCTGGCTCCAGGCGCGGAGCCGCACCTCCCGCCCAGGCCGGTCCAGCGCCGTCAGCGCCGCCAGGCGCGCCTCGAGCGCCCCCCGGAGGGCGTTCGCGAGGCCGGGCGCGGCGAGGGAACCGTCGCGGTCCCCCAGGGCGACCGCGGCGAGGGCGAGACCGTCGAGGAACGCGTCGGTCACGTCGCCGGGATAGCACGTCCCTCGGGGGCGGCTCCTGGTCACGTTGCTATCCTGGCGCCGTGCCCAGCTTGCATGCAGTGGGCGGGACGCGCGGGCTCCGGCCCCTGGCCGGCGTCCTCGTGCTCGCCCTGCTCGCGGCGCCCAGCGCCAGCGGGGCTCAGGACGCGGGGACGTGCCCCGGCCCCCCGAACCCCGAGCCGCTCGAGACCACGCCGTCGAACGGCGCGACCGGCGTGACGCTGAACGCCCCGGTCCGGGTCCGCTACACGGAGGGGTTCTTCGTGGAGGGCCCCGGCGCCGGCCGCGACCCCCTCGACCTGATCGAGGTGTGGGCCTGCCCCGAGGGCCTCCTCCTGATCGGCGACATCGACTGCCAGGCGGAGGGCGGCAGCCCGCTGGGCGGTAGCGCGCAGATCATCGGCGACGAGCTGGTGTTCGTCCCCCGCCAGGAGCTCGACCCCACGCGGGTCTACTCCGGCGTCGCGAGCGGCCTCGGCTTCGCGGACCTGCCGTTCGCGTTCGAGACGGGGACCAGCCTCGACCTGACGCCGCCGATCTTTCCGGACGACTTCATCCGGGACCTGACCTCGACCCGTACCCCGATGCGCTGCGATGCGCCCCAGGGCGGCTTCCGGATCAGCGTCTTCTTCGAGGCGGCGACCGACGACGGTCCGGCGGGCAGCATCGAGTACCTGCTCTTCCAGACCCGCGGCCAGGGCATCGAGGAGCCCGTCCTGCGGGATCGGGTCCGTCAGTTCGTGACGTCCGGTCGGATCCCGATGGCGTTCGTCCTCCCCCCGAGCCAGGCGAACCAGCCGATTTGCGTCCAGGTGGTCGCGGTGGACGGCCTCACCCGGGTGGCGCGCATCCCCGAGCCGATGAACGAGCGGGACTGCACGAACCCGGTCCAGGGGAACTTCTTCGAGCCGCTCTGCGCCGAGGGGGCGCCGGGGACGGGAGGCGGGGAGCCGCTGGGTGCGGCCGTGGCCCTGGCCGCCGGCGCGCTCCTCGTCCTGCGCCGCCGGCGCCGCCGGGCGGCCTGACGCCCGCGGTCAGCGGAAGAGGCCGGTGGCGGCCTCGCAGGCCCGCCCGGGGCCGCAGTCGTCGTCGCCCGCGCACGCGGGGACGCACGCGCCCTCGTCGCTGCACCCGTAGCCTGGTCGGCAGTCGTCGCCGGTCGCGCAGCCGTCGACGCAGACCCCGAGGTCCGGGTCGCCGCGCCGGTCGTCCACGCACACGCTCCCGCCGGGACAGGTCGCGGCCGGGCCCTCTCCGGCGAGCCGACACCCCGGGAAGGTGCAGGTCCCGGCGGGCCAGCCCGAGATGGGCTCGCTGAGGCACGACCCGCCGACGCAATCCGGGTCCTCGCCCTGGCACGGCTCACCGAGATCGGCGCTCGCGAAGGGCGGCCGGCAGAGGCCGGTGCCGCGGTTGCAGACGAAGCCTCCGTTGGTGCAGTCGTCGTCGCCGGTGCAGCCGGGGACGCAGGCGAGGTCGGCGTCGGGGCGGGCCGGATCCGCAGGGCCACATGCGTACCCGCTCCGGCAGTCCTCGGCGCTCGCGCAGCCGTCGAGGCAGAAGGTCGTGCCGCTGTCCGCCTCGACGCAGGCTCCGTCGAGGGGGCAGCCGTTGTCCGGCGCGGCTGCGTCGGGATCGCAGCCGAGGGCCACGCAGTAGCTGTCGGGGTAGCCCGACGCGCTCTCCGAGAGGCACGCGCCGCCCACGCATCCGCCCCGGCCCGCCGAGCAGACCTGGCCGAAGGCGTCCTCGTCGAAGGCGGGCTGGCAGGAGCGGCGGCCTCCGTCGTCCTCGACGCAGCGGTAGGCCGACCGGCAGTCGCCGCTGTCCTCGCAGGCGGCCAGGCAGATCGGGCCGAAGCCGGTGTCGATGCAGACCCCGCCCTCCGGGCAGCCGTCGTCGTCGCCGACCTCGCAGCCGAAGCTCGAGCACAGGCCGCCCGGGAAGCCGCTGAAGCGCTCGCGGAAGCAGAAGGTGCCCGATGGGCACGCACCCGAGTTGGTGCAGGCGTCGCCGACCCGCGCGCCAGCCGGCGCGCAGTCGCCCGCCCCGAAGGACCCGCCCGTCGGATCGCACACCTCCCCCGGGCCGCAGTCCCCGTCCACCTCGCAGCCGAAGAAGCAGAAGGGCTCGGGCGCCTGCTCGGCGCAGCCGTAGCCGCCGCGGCACGTCGATTCCGCCGCGCCGGGGTCGCACCCCGGGAAGCAGAGGGCGGTGCCGACTTGCGCGTCGAGCAGCACGCAGCTCGTCCCCGCCGGGCAGTCCATCGGGTCGCCGAGGTCGCAGAACTCGCTGCAGAAGCCGCCGGGGAACTCGTCGAAGCACGTCTCCCCGGCGCTGCAATCGAGGGTGGTCGCGCACGGCTCGCCCACCGTGTTGGGCTCCGCCGCTCCTCCGTCCGGGCCCGCATCGGGGGCGGCGGTCCGCCCCTCGTCGAGGGCGATCGTCAGCCCGCCATCGGTCCCGGCGGGCGAGGAGCCGCACGCGGCGGCGAGGAGGGCGAGGAAGGCCAGGGCTGAACGCATCGGTAGCTCCAAGGAAGGGCGTGGCCGACCATAGGGGCCGGCCGTGGGGCCTTCAACGCGCGGCGGGGGGCCCAGCCGGCGCGTTGACGGGTCGGCCGCGGAGAGAGTAAAGCTGAGGCGGCATGTCGGCGGCGCCGAGCATCTCGTTCTGGCACAAGACCGACGTCGGTCGAGTCCGGGACCACAACGAGGACAACTACCTCGTCGACAAGAAGCTCAACCTGTTCGTGGTGGCGGACGGGATGGGGGGCCACGCGGCGGGGGAGGTGGCGAGCGAGATGGCCGCCCGGACCGTCCGCGACGTGCTCGCCCGGGAGCGGGACGCGCTCCACCAGTTCGAGGCGGGCCACGGCGGCACGGGGCGGACCGACCTCCTTCGGCTCCTCGAGTCGGCCGTCCAGCAGGCCTGCAGCGCCGTGTTCGGGGAGGCCCAGAAGGACGAGGGCAAGCGCGGGATGGGCACCACGCTCGACGCGCTGCTCCTGGTCGGCTCCCGCGGCTTCCTCGCCCACGTCGGTGACTCCCGGGTCTACCTCTACCGTCAGGGGGCGGTGCATCAGCTCACCGAGGACCATTCCCTGATCAACGAGCTCCTGCGCCGGGGGCGCCTCAGCCGACAGCAGATCGAGAAGCTCCAGTACAAGAACGCCGTGACGCGCGCCGTGGGGGTGTACGAGAGCGTCGAGGTCGACACCCTCGACTTCGACGTCCTGAAGGGAGACCGCTTCCTCCTATGCTCGGACGGTCTGTGCGGTTACCTGGAGGAGGCGGAGCTCGCCAACCTCTTCGCCAACACCCCCGAGGACGACCTCGCCGACCGCCTGATCGACCTGGCCAACGAGAGGGGCGGCAAGGACACCATCACCGCCGTCGTCGTCAAGGTCCCGGACGCCGACAGCGGCGTCGACCGCCTGGCCAAGGAGGTGAACCTCAAGCTCGAGGTCCTCCACAAGATGCCGCTCTTCCGGCACCTCACCTACCAGGAGCTCGTCCGGCTCCTGAACATCACGCAGGTGAAGACGTTCGAGCCCGACGACCCGGTCGTCCAGGAGGGCGACGAGGGCGACGAGCTGTTCATCGTCCTGAGCGGCCAGGTGCGCGTGCACTCCGGCGACGCGCTGCTGACCCACCTCGGCCCCGGCCAGCACTTCGGGGAGATGGCCCTCGTCGACAAGGCGCCCCGGAGCGCCAACGTCAGCGCCGACGCCCCGAGCAAGCTGCTGTCGATCCGCCGGCGGGACTTCTTCGACATCATCCGCAAGGACCACGCGATCGCCGTCAAGCTCCTGTGGAGCTTCCTCGGCGTGCTGACCGAGCGCCTGCGCACCACGAATCGCGAGCTGGGCGAGGCGCGGGAGAAGGTCCTGGAGGAGGTCGACCTCACCGACGCGCTGCTCCTCGCGTCCGAGCCCGAGTGAGCGGTCGCGTGCCGGGCGGCGGGCCGTCCCGGCCCACGCCCGCCGTCCTCCTCGCGCTCCTCCTGTCGGCGTGCTCCGGCGGGGCCGAGGAACGGCCCGCGCCCCCGGCGCCCTCGGCCGAGGTCGACGAGCCCGCCGCCGCGGACGAGGCCCACCACGCGATGCCCGACCCGGCGCCGGCCCGCCTCGCGTCGGCGGAGGGCACCGTCACCGTCGACGGGGCGGCCGCCGAGCCGGGTCAGGAGCTCGACGCCGGGACCGTCGTGGAGGTGCCGGACGGAGGGTCCGCCTCCCTCGCCTTCCTCCACGGGGCGAGGGTCGTGCTGGAGGGCGAGGCTCGGGCTCGGATCCAGGTCGAGGGCGGAGCGCAGCTTCTGCTGCTCTCGGGCGGAGCCCATCTGACGCAGCCGCCCGCCGGCAGCTCGCCGCGACCGCCCCTGCGGGTGGCCACCGCCGCCGTGACGGTCGAGATCCCGGCGTCCGGCGAGGCGTTCCTCGCCGCCTTCCCCGCGGGGTCGGCCTGGCTCGCGGTGCTGTCGGGGGCCGCGGAGGCGCAGAGCGGCGAGGTCGACCGTCGCCGTCGCCTCCGGACCGCCAGGCTCACGGCCGGTCGGGCCGTCACCATCACCGGCGAGGTGCAGCCGCCGGTCGCTGGGCCGGTGCGTCTCGTGGGCGCGCTCGAGACCTGGCCGCTCCTCGCCTCGGTCACCCCGCCCCCCGAACCCGACGCGCTTCGGAGGACCCTCGACCGGCAGGTCGAGCGCCTCGACCAGGCGCTCCGGTGGCTCGAGGCGGAGACCGGCCGCGGCCGGGAGCTGACCGCCCAGCATCGGGCCGCCGTCCGCGCCCGCGCGGAGGACGCGCAGGAGCTCCAGGAGCGCCTCGTCGATCACTCGCGGGCCCTCTACCGCCTGCGCCAGGTGGTGCGCGTGCGCTGGGAGCGCGTGTGCGCTCGCCTTGCTCACCTCGAGGCGCTCGGCGCCCCCCCCGTGGACGATCCGGTGGCGCGGCGAACCGACCGGGTGGCCGGGCTCCTCGGGTTCTGAGCGCCGGCTGCCGATCGGGGGAGCGCCGGGCCGCCCACTGGCGCCCCGCCGCCCGGCGCGTGTACCTTCCGGCCCCGATGGGTCCCCGGTTCGGAGGCGCCGCGTCGCCCGTGCGGCGCGCCGGGCAAGGCGCGTGGTGCCTCCTCGCGGCCCTCACCCTCGCGCTGGCGACGCCCGGCCCGGCGGCGGGCCAGGACGAGCGGGGGCCCCGGCTGCTCCGCGAGCCCCACTCCTACGTGGATGTGCCCGACGCCGCCGACGGCGATGACCCGATTGACGTCAACGTCCACGTCGGCTTCCTCCAGACCTGGACCCTGAGCCGCATCGAGCGCGAGGAGCCCAGCGCGGATGGTCGGACCTCGCGGAGCTTCGTCGACATCGCCAACGCGCGCCACGTCCAGACCCGCCTGCTGCTGGGCGTGGAGGTCGGGCTGTTCCGGGACCTCGCGCTGTTCGCGAACCTGCCGCTGATCCTGAGCGACGACCGCCGCCTGGGGAGGGTCGACGGCGTCGACCCCGTCGAACGCCTCCAGGCCGACGACACCCTGCCCACGGACCCGCCGGACTACGAGCCCCCGCCCCTGTTCAGCGTGCCCTTCGACTCGCCGACCCGCTCCGGCGTGGACCACGTCGCCCTCGGGCTGGCCTGGTCGATCCTCAACCAGGCTCGCCGGCCCTGGCTGCCGACCTGGGTCGTCCGGGTCGAGGGTCGCTTCAACCTCGGGGCGCCCCTTCGGCCGTGCACGACCGAGAGCGGCACGACCGCGTGCCGTCGGTGGGCGATCGACGAGGGCGGCGACTGGTCGTTCACGAGCACCGAGAACGGCGGCATGAGCCGGGGCGTCAACGCGCTCCGCCTCGAGACGCGGGCGAGCTTCCGGCACGACTACGTCGAGCCCTTCGCGGGCTTCGTGTTCCAGATGGAGTGGCCCGGGGCGGCGCGGCGGTCCTTCACCCCCGTGCCGGGCCTCGAGGGCTACGGGCAGCGGCGTCCGCCGGTGCTCGGCCGCTTCACGGGGGGCCTCGCCGTGATCCCCTGGGAGGACCGCAGCGACGCACAGCGCTTCGCGATCGACCTGCGCCTGGAGGGCGCGTTCCTCTCCGAGGGGCGCGACTACACGCCTCTGTTCGACGCGCTGGGGACGAGCGACAACCACTACCTGAGCAACCCGGTGGCCGAGGGGGACCCGAACATCGACCCCGACGTGGCCACCGTGCCGTTCATCGGCCTGACCGACGTCGGCTCACGGGGGGAGATCGGAGGGTCCCTGATGCTGGAGCTGCGAGCCGCCCGCTTCGTGCGCTTCCAGCTCGGCGGCCGCGTCGCCTACACCACGCCCTACCTGATCACCCAGGCGATGGCCTGCAACGTCGGCGTCCGAGGGATCCCGAACGGCGACGCCCGCCGCGCGGGCTGCCCCCGGGGCATCATCGATCCGCACCATCGTCCGGTCCTCGACCTTCCGGGTCAGCGCTTCCGCGTGAACGACCAGGTTCGCTTCGACCTCGCGGTGAGGGCGAGCGGCCTGTTCTAGCAGGGTCCGAAGCGGCCGCGGCCAGCGCCGCCCGGTAGGCCTCCCGGCGGCTGACGCCGAACGCCTCGGCCAGCGACGTCGCGGCCTCCCGGGTGCTCTGGCCCTCGGCCAGGAGCGTCGCGGCGTGGGTCCGGAGGTCGACCTCCTCGGCCGGGGGCGTCCCTCGCCGGCCCTCGACCACCAGCGTGACCTCGCCCTTGACCTCGATGTCGAAGGCGTCGGCCAGCTCCGGGAGCGTGCCGCGCCGTACCTCCTCGTGGACCTTGGTGAGCTCGCGGCACACGGCCGCGGGGCGCTCCGGTCCGCAGGCGGCGGCGAGGTCCCGGAGCGTGCTGGCGAGGCGCGAGGGCGCCTCGAAGAGCACGGTGGAGCCCGCGGCCTGGGCGATGCCCTCGAGCGCCCGCCGCCGACGGGCGCCGCTGCGCGGCAGGAACCCAACGAAGCGGAAGCTCCCGCAGTCGAGGCCGCTGACGATCATCGCGGCCACCACGGCGCTCGGCCCGGGCAGCGGCGTGACGGGGATGCCGGCGGCCGCCGCCGCGCGCACGAGCCTCGCGCCCGGGTCGCTCACCAGGGGCGTCCCGGCGTCGCTGACGAGCGCCAGGTGCTCGCCCTCCACCATCCGCGCGACCCAGCGCTCCACGTCCCGGTCCGGGCTCAGGGCGTGGAAGGCGCGCAGCGGCGTCGCGATCCCGTAGTGTGACAGGAGGATCCGGGTCCGGCGGGTGTCCTCGGCCAGGATCACGCTGACGTCCTGCAGGACTCGGATCGCCCGCAGCGTGATGTCCTCGAGGTTCCCGATCGGCGTCGCGACGACCGAGAGGCGACCGGTCAACCGAGCACGGCCTCGCCGACCTCGCGCTCGAGGTACTTCCGGAGCTTGCCCTGGAGGCGCTTTTCGATCTGGCGGACGCGCTCGCGGCTCACCCCGAACTCGTCGCCGAGCTCCTGCAACGTGCGCGGGTCCTCGGCGACGAGGCGGTCGCTGAAGATCACGGCCTCCTTCCCCTCCAGGGTCGCGCCGTACTCGTGGATCTTCGCCGACAGGAGCCGGGTCCGCTCGTCCTCGGCCAGGGCGTCGTCGATGCTCCGGTCGCTCGACGGCAGCAGATCGATCCGCGCGGTGGGTCGCCCGTCGGCCTGCCCGACCGGGGCGTCGAGGCTCATCTCCCCGGCCGACAGACGCCGCTCCATCTGCGTCACGTCCTTCTCGGGGACGTCGAGGCGCTTGGCGATCACATCCGCGGTGGGCTCGATCCCCATCGCCGAGAGCTTCGCCTTCTCCTTCTTGAGGTTGAAGAAGAGCTTCCGCTGGGCCTGGGTGGTCCCCAGCTTGACGAGGCGATGATTGTTGAGAATGAAGCGGAGGATGTAGGCCCGGATCCACCAGGCGGCGTAGCTCGAAAGCTTGACGCCCTTGTAGGGATCGTACTTCTTCACGGCTTGCATCAAGCCGATGTTCCCCTCCTGGATCAGGTCGAGGAGGTTCTTGTAGGCCCGGCGGTAGTCGTAGGCGATCTTCACGACCAGCCGCAGGTTGGACGTCACGAGCAGCGCCGCCGCCTCGAGGTCGTCGTCCTCGTGGTAGCGCACCGCCAGGGCGTGCTCGTCGTCGCGGCTGAGCAGGGGGTAGCGCTGGACATCGCGCATGTACGCCTGGAGCGGATCGGTTCGCGCGACGGAGGTGCCCTGGCCCCCCTTCGTCGGGGGCAGCGGCGCGACCGCCACGGCGTCGGCCGCCTCCCCGTCGTCGACCAGCTCCGCCTCGATGGCGTCGGCCTCCTCGAGGTCGTCCTCCGCGGTCTCCTCCTCCGGGTCCTCGTTCTCGTTCACGTCCACCATCGGCGCTTCGGGGGGGCAAGCATGGCCCCGAAGGATACGCGCGTAAAGCGCCGGTTCTGCCACCGCACGGGTCGGGCGACGGGCCCACCGCGGCGGCCGGGGACCCGCCGACGGATCGCCTCCCGAGGCGGGCGCCCGCCGTTCTGGGCCAAGGCTCCCCACGAAATCATTCGCTTTCCCGGAGACGAAGGGCGGAGCCAGCGCGCCATTCGTGGTCCCCCGGGCGGCCCCCTCCTACCTTCCAGGCGCGATGACCACGGGGAGGCACGGCATGACGGGCGGGGTCGATCACGGCCTGGAGGTGGGCGGCGAGGACGCGGCGGCTCGTCGCCTCGCGCGCGCGGTGCGCGGCGCGCCGCTCTCGGTGGTGTTCGCCGACGGCGAGGCGGTCGCCGGGACGCTCGGGGGGGCGCCGGCGGTCCCCCTGGAGCCGCCGGTCCACCTGTCCGACGAGGACGTCTACCTCCTCCTCCCGGACGACATCGGCATGGAGGTGATCGACATCTTCGCCGACGGGGACGAGGAGCTCGCCCTCGAGTGCCTGCGGGACGGGGTCGTGGTCCTCGGTGAGCAGCGGCGGGAGGGGCCGGGACGGGTTCTCCTCGAGGTCGAGGAGCGTTCGAGCGCGCAGGCCCTCCTCGACGGGGGCCTGCCCTACGACGCCGAGGTCTGGGTCGGGGGGCCCTACGACCCGGTGGAGGTCCTCAACGATCTCGACGCCGCGCAGGTCACGGTGGGCACTCGGCTGATCGACGACCGGGGCCTGGAGAGCATCCTTCGCCGCCGCACTTTCGTGGGCCCCTCGTGGCGGGCGGCGCGCCCGGTCACGGCGGCGGCCGACGCGCCGGAGGCCACCTACGCGCTCACCCGCCACCGCGCCGACGGCACGATCGGGATCGAGGCGGTGCTGTTCGTGGAGTACGACGAGCTCGTGATGCTCCTGCGCCCTGCGCGGCTCGCCCCGATGGGTCGCCCCTTCCCGCCGGTCTGACCGCAGCGCGTCGCGCCCGCCGGCGAGGCGCCGAAGCCGGCTCTCCAGCGAGCTTAGCGATTCCCGGCCGGCTGGGTGCGGAGGCTCCCGCCCAGGGAGCCCTGGATGCGCCACCGGAAGTGCCCGTCCGGCGTCCTCGCGGGCCGCACCGCCGGGTTCGCCTCGAGCACGGCGAACAGCCCGGTCATGCGGTCGCTCGAGGTGCGGTACTCGTCCTTGAACTCGACCTCGATGAAGGCGTCGATGGTCGACCGCGTCGGGGGCCGAAGGAGCCGGAGCGCGCCCTCGCCCACGAGGCCGGCATCCGGGCCATCGGCCTGGAGTCGGTCGATCGTGGCGATGCCCTCCTCGGCGGCGAGCTGGAGCTCCAGCGTGCCGAGGCGCATCGGCTCGAGGGTGAGGCCGGCGCCGGCCATCCCCGGGATCTTGAGGGGCGTTTGACCGTCGAAGACCGAGAGGCCGAGGATCGAGAGGTCGGCCGTCCCCTCCGTGTTCTCTGGCTCCTCGCCGATCGAGAGGTCGACGGTGCCCTCGAGGCGACCCGTGAAGGGGATGCCGGTGGCCGTCCGGAGGGGGGGCAGGCGCCGGAGGTCGACCTGCTCGAGGTCGGCCTCGACGATCACCCCGGTGTCCGACTGGGCGTAGCGCCCCACCGCGCGGCCCCCGCCGCTCAGCTCGACGTCGTAGCCCACGTCGGTCCATCCGGTCAGGAGGCTGAGCAGCGACAGGCGCGCCGTGGCGCGCGGAATGACGAGGGGTGCGATCGGGCCCTCGATGGACCCGTCGTCCATCGTGACCTCCACCCCGCGCGCCGTGACGCCGGTCACCCAGGACGGGCTGAGGCTCTCGATCACCAGGCGGACCTGGCCGCTCCGCGTCACCTCCTGGATCAGGAACTCCTTCAGGTGGCCGTAGGGGAACGTCCAGTAGACCCCGACCACGAAGAACAGGACGAAGAAGGCCGGGTACAGGCAGCCCAGGCGGAGGAGGTTGCGGAGCCGGGGGGACAACGGTCTCATCGGCGGGGGGCCGGGGGGCCGGCGCGGCGGGGGCCGTCTTCGTCGTCGTCCGCCTCGTCGGCCGGCACGCCGGCGTCCGGCGCGTCGTCCTCCGGCGCGTCGTAGGCGAGGACGCCGATCTGGAAGTTGAACTGGTCTCCGGCCCGGCCGTGGTCGATGTGGATGCGCTCGATGGCGACCGGGTAGCGGCTGTTCTTGATCTCCGTGAGCATCAGGAGCGCGTCCTTGAGGTTGGCGTTCTGCATGCGCGCGCGGGTATGGCGGATGGCGAAGGAGCCGTCCTCCCGGTCGGGCTCCGGCTGCAGATCGCTGATGCTGACGCCTTCGAAGTCGCTGGCCTGCGCCTCGAGGAAGGCTCCGAGGGAGGGCGCTCGCGTCGCGTAGCGCGCCTCGGCCGCGGCCTGCTCCGCGCGCTGGGCGGCCAGTCGCTCCCGCCCGCTCTCGATGCGCCGCAGCGCCTCGGTGATCTCCGCGTTCTCGCGCTCGAGGGACGCGATCGTCCGCTGGAGCATCGAGACCGGGAGGAAGATCAGGAGGACGAGCGCCACGCCGCCGATCGCGCCGATCCCGACCCGCTCGCGGTCCGACAGGTTGTCCCAGGCCGCCCTCAGCCGGTCGATCATCGCCGCCTCCCCTGGCCCGAGCGGCGGCGGCTCGACCGGTCGTCCTCGTCCTGCCGCTCGCCCTCCGGCCCGCAGAGCAGGTCTCCCTCGACCCGGTAGGAGCGCCGCTCGCCCGCCGTCCGGGCCGCGCCGCCGAGCTCGAGCTCGCGGAAGCACTGGAGGCGCGTCTCCCGGCCGCCCTCGCTCCGGACGAGGCGATGCTCCTCGAGTGCCCGCACGATGCGATCGATCTCCTCGATCCGGTCGACCGTGCCCCGGATGCTGAAGCGCCCCGACTCCTCCCCGTCGCCGAGGTCGATCTCCAGCTGCCGCACGTCGTGCTGGATGTCCGCGGGGATCGTCGCGCTGATCGCCTCGAGGGCGTCGTAGGCGTCGTAGGCGGGCATCGGGTCCGCCCCGCGGACGCCTCGGGCGATCGCCTCCAGCGTGCGCGAGGGCGAGGTGAGCTGCCGACCGAGGTGGGCTCGGGTGGCGGCGCGGAGCTCGCCGACGAGCTGCTCGTGGCGGGCGCTCAGGACGGAGTAGCGCGCGTAGGTCGAGAACATGAAGGCGACGAGCACCGCCGCGGCGCAGGCCGCGAGCAGCGGCAGGTGCTGGCGGAGCGCGGTCACCGCCCGCACGGCGGCGAAGTCCCCCTGCCGCAGGTCGAGGTGCTTGCCGCGCCCGAGCCCCCGGCCCGCGAGCGCGGCCGCGCGCATGAAGAGCGGCCGCTCCGCGTGGTCGGCCGGCACGCCGGCGGGCAGATCGATCGGCGTCACGGGGAGCTCGGCGGGCACGTCGAGGATCTCCCGGAGCCAGCTCGCAGCGTCGTCCCGCGCGGCCAGCTCGCCCCCGAGGTGGTAGCTCAGCGGCGCCTCGCCCCCGTCCGCGCGGTAGGCCGCCAGGGTCTGCCGGACCTCCCGGGCGAAGCGCTCGGTCTGCCCACCGTCCAGCTCCCGGAGGCCCACGGAGAGCGTGCGGGCGAAGCGGCACGTGCCCCTCGTGAGGATGCCGAGGTCGGTCCCCTCCTGCCCGACGTCGACCAGCACGTGGGGCCCGCCCGAGGCGAGGTCGGGCGAGAGCCCGGTGAGGCCGTCGAGGGCGACCGGCGCGACGCCCACCTCCCTCGGGTCGACGCCCACGCGGGCCAGCTCGCTGAGCAGCTGCCGGACCTGGCCCCTCGGGCTGACCGCGGCGAGCAGGTGGGCCTGGCCCGCGACGGTGTCGATCGGCTGGTAGTGGAAGACCGACTCGTCCATGTCGAACGGGACCATGTCGTCCAGCTCGAGGGGCAGGAGCTCCGGCGCCTTCTTGGCCACCTTCTGCGGGAGGCTGATCCGGCGGAGGGACACCTCGTGACCCGGGACGGCGACGTAGACGCGCTCCGGCGGCTGGGGGAGCTGCGCGAGCAGGCGCCGGATCGCGTCCTCGCGCGCGGTGGCCCCGCTCTCTTCCGGGTCGTCGCCGGCCCCGTCGGCGTCCGGCGACACGTCTTCCGTGACCGGGACCTCGAGGTAGTGGGTCACCTGGCTCCGGCGGAGCGCCGTCCGGAGGACCACGCCGCGGACGACGTGGGGCCGCAGGTCGAGGCCGAGGATGGTGGGCATGTCAGCGAGCCCTCCAGACCGCGGTGTGGTTGAGGTCGATGCGTCGGTTCAGCATGGGATCGGGCCGGGTCAATCGATCCGGAAGTGGTGGAAGATCCCGAGGCGCGGCATGGCGCCCGGGTTGGGCGGGGGCGGGGTCCATCCGCCGCGTCCGGAGTGGAAGTTGAGCACGCTCTGGAGCTTGACGCGCGTGCAGCGGCCCGCGTCCTCGGCCGCGCAGCCCTGGCCGACGCGGCCCGTGACCTCCACGTAGATGATCTGTGCGTCGAACACGAGGATCTCGTGGAGCCGGCCGATCTCCTGGTCGGGCGCGTCGACCGGGGTGAAGAGCAGCGGGTGGCCCTCGCCGAGCAACGTGCGGAGCACGTTGTAGAGGTTCAGCTGCTGGTTGCCGCGGCCCTCGCCACCCCGCAGGAACGCGATGAACTCGTCGGCGCTCAGGAACCAGGGGACCGGCGCGAGGCTCCGGACGGTGAGGAGCAGCTGCACGAACTTCGCGGCCTCCTCGGGGTTCTGGCACAGCGTGGTCTGGGGGATCACCGCGCAGGTCTGGGCGTAGAGCACCTGGGGCGCGGCCTCGTTCGGGTTGATGCGGCCCGAGCCGTAGACCGTGATCGCGCGCGACCGGGGATCCAGCGGATCCGACTCGACGAAGGTGGCCCAGAAGTCGTCGCCGACGCCCCGGACCATCCGCAGCTCCTCGAGGGAGTCGAAGGGCGCGTTCTTGATCTCGTAGGGGTCGTCGAAGCGCGCGTAGGGATCGTCCTCGGCGCCCGAGCTCGTCACCGTCAGGGCGCCCGGATCGAAGTCGGTGCGCGTGAAGTCGTCGTCCCACCAGTCGATCAGGGCGCTCACCATGTCCTGGCGGCCCGTGATCAGGCCGTCCGCGTCCCGCTGCTCGAACAGGGGGTCGTAGGGGCTCGACTGCTGGTAGCCGCCGATCAGGCCGTAGAACTGCATCGCGACGTTGCGCGCCGCGTTGTCGCTCCGCAGCGGCTTGTTGACGTTGATCCGGCTGTTCTCGCTGAAGGCGAGGATGTCGCAGGTGCCGCCGGTGTCGTCGAGGCCCTCGGCGCCCCTCAGGTCGATGCCCGCGCCGAGCCCCACCGCCTCCGCCTGCTCGTAGGCGCAGAAGGGCTGGAGCACCTCGTTGGCGAAGGTCCACACGCTGAGGTTGCCCGGCGAGCGGCCGCCGCTGAGCAGGGCATAGATCGGCGAGACCACCTCCGTGATGGGCTGTCGGTTCGCGATCAGGAGGCGCGTGAGGTTGAGGCCGCTTCGGGCGAGGTACTCCGCCTTGAGCCGGTCCCGCTGGGTCGTGGCCAGCGAGTAGGCGGCGGCGGTGCTCTCGTGCATGTCGCTCAGCACGACCGTGAGGATCGCGACGGCGGTCAGCGCGAGCACCAGGGCGAGGCCCCGCTGCCGCCGGCGGGGCGGCCGGTGGTCCGCCCGGAGGCGGGACACGGGCCGGCGGACGCGGACCGACGAGTCGTCGCTTGGGGCGAGCACCCAGCGGGTGGCGCGGCTCGGTGTGCTGCTCATTGCCCGGCGTAGACCGCGTGGTTGAGGGCCCAGGTGATCATCGGCTGCGCCCGGGTCGCGTACACCTCCTCGCCCCGTCCGCTCCAGGCGGGGACGGTCACGCGGATCTTCACCTGGGTCGGGAGGCGGTTCGGCTGCTGACCCGCGTCCATCGTCGCGTCCCACGAGTCCAGCCACTCGCCGTTGAGCGGGTCGAGGTACTCGAACTCGAGATCGAGGACGTCCTCGATCAGGATCTGCACGGATCCCCCGGACTGCGGGTCGTCGTCGACCCGCCTCTGCTCCCGGCGGGCGAGCACGCGCTGGCCGACGATCTCCGGGTGGTTGGTCAGGAAGTAGGAGAGCTCGTTCTGGTCGGACTCGTGGGCGTCCCGGTAGAGACGCCGGTGGGAGAAGCTCGTGAAGTCCAGGCGGTCGCCCCGGGCGGTGCTCCCGCCGATGAAGCACGTGCTCATCGTTCGGAACGACGGGTTGCGGTGGACGTGGATGCTGACGTAGGCGCTCCCGATCTCGCGCACCATCCGCTCGAGGGCCATGCGGATCACGTGGGCCCGGTCGGTCTGGGCCTCCATGCGCGCCTTGTTGCGCATCGTCTGGTCGAAGCCCCCGAACACGATGGTGGCGACGATCGCGAAGATCGTGATCGCGACCATGACCTCGATCAGCGTCATGCCGCCGCGGCGCGGCCGGCCGGCCCGGCTCATCGCTCCCTCCCCGTCGCGCGCTGGACCCCGGTCGAGATGGTGAGGCCCTGGCCGCCTTGCGGCTGCCCGGGCGTCTGGGCGGCGTTCGGGCCGACCAGCCCCTCGGTGTCGATGCCCTGGTCGTTCACGAGGAACTGCACGACGTCGAAGCTCTGCTCCGACTCCCCTTCCGTCCACAGGACGGTGACCGTGGCGCGCCGGACCTGGGACTCGATCGCCGGCTTGAGCACCGGGAACGCGTACTGGAGGGCGAGGCTCCCGAGCATGTCGGCGCTGCCGGCCCCGCTGAGGGCATCCTGCACCGTCGCGTCCGGCCCGGCGGGCGGGGGCGAGAGCTCGTCCCCTTGCCCCTCGTCGCCGCCGAGGGCGTCGAGCAGCCCGTCCCCCTCCTCCTCGCCGCCGAGGGCGTCGGGCAGGATCACCTGCTCGATGGCCCACTCGCAGCGGTAGCCGTCCATCTCCCCGTCCTCGCAGCAGCCGTCCTCCCCGCGGTCGCTGATCGCGGGGAGCCCCTCGTTCGCGACCTGCTCCTCGATCTCGAGCATCTTGCAGCGCGCGAGGAACGTGGCGGTCGTGAGCGCACGGGCCCGGACGCCCGTCCGCACGGCGCCCCCCTGGCTCGAGAAGATCGCGACCATCGCCAGCGACAGGATCGCCACCGCCACCATGACCTCGAGGAGCGTGAAGCCCCCCCGGAGCCGGTCCCGTCCGGCAGCGGGCGCTCGCGGATCACCGGTCAATCGCGCACCTCCGATCGGTCCTCGCCGCTCGGATCGTCGAGGAGCTGCTCCGGCTCGTAGGCGTAGTTGTAGACCCGGGTCCGTCCGGTCAGGGGGTGGAGCTCGACGCTGAAGATGCGGTCCGAGCTGTCGGTGATCCAGAGCACCGCGTGCTCGGTCCGCCCGGTGGGGAAGAAGTGGATCGCGCCGCGCCCCGCGGTGCGCGGCTCCGGCTCGTGCGGGACCTCGAGGCGGGAGATCTGCGCGCCGCGCGCGAGCTGCCGGGCCTGGTAGCGCCGGCCCGGGATCGGGCTGAAGGGCGAGCTCCCGAAGGACGGCTGGAGCGTCTCCTCGAGGCGCGCCTGGGCGGCCGCCCAGGGGTCGACGCCCGCCGCCTCGCCGCCCGACTCGACCGCGTTGTCGTAGCGGCGGCTGCCGGCCCGGGCGAGGGTGATGCGGCCGTGGGCCTCCTCGAACACCATCCGGTCCTCGTCGAGGTCGAACGAGAGGCGCACCGTCGTACCCTGCGCCACGGAGCGGTTGTACGCGAACCGGGCAGCGGCGGCGACGGTCATGCACGCGCTCTTCAGGTGCGTCCGGTCGACCGCGGCGAGGCCGTAGCTGACGCCGGTGGCGGCGACCGCGACGATCGCGATCACGATCAGGATCTCGATCAGCGTGAGCCCGGCCCGGCGCCGGCGCGGGCGCCCCGAGGTGGGCGGGGTGGGCGGAGGGCGGCGCACGCGCTACTCGGCGATGTCGTCGTCGTCGCCGAACTCCCCGTTCTCGCCCGGGGAGGTGACGATGACGTCGCTGCCCTCACAGCTGATGTCGAACTCGTTGTCCCAGGCGTCGGTGGTGCGCTTGCGCGGGTCGAGGTAGGGGTCCTCGCCCTCCGTCATCTCCTCCACCGTCACGGGGCAGCGGCCTTCCTGCATGTAGTAGAGCACCGCCGCGCCGCGGATCGCCTGGATGTCGATCTTGGTCTGCTGCTCGCGGGACCGCTGGATCTGCGGCAGCAGCACGACCGCGGCGCCGGTCGCCATCAGCGCCACGATGATCACCACGATCATGATCTCGACCAGGGTGAGGCCGGCCCGGCGCCGGAGCCTCTTCAGCCTCGGAAGGGGGGCAAAGCGTCGTCCGGACCGCGCCGGTCGTGCGCTCCTCTCGGTGTGCTGGCTCATGTCGTCCTCTCAACGTCTGGGGGCGGCAGCGGATGCCCGCCCATGTCTCAATACAGGTTGTCATCCACGATGAAGTTGCCGCTCGGGCCGGCGCTGACGACGTCGGCCGCGGCGGGGTCGTAGCGACCCGGACACTCGGCGTAGAGCGCGTGGCCCCACCCGTCGGCGGGGAGCTCCCGCAGGTAGCGGCGGCTCCCTCGCGGCGGGAACACGAGCTCCCGCAGGCTCTGGGGGCACCGGCCGAAGTCCGCCCGGAACGCGTCGATCGCCCGCTGCACCTCGACCAGCGTCGCGCGGGTGCTCCGCATCCGATCGCGGTGCTGCGCCGAGCGGAACACGCCGAAGGTCCCGAGGGCCACCAGCCCGAGGACGAGGAGCCCCCGCCAGCGGCGACCCGCGAAGAGCTCCCGCCGCCACGTCCCGCGCCGCTCCCAGGGCAGGGCGAGGCTGCGGCCGCTCTTGAACTTGCTCTTCGCCACGGCCGCCCCTCACCCCGACACGAACTGGCTGATCCGCATCAGCGGCATGAGGATGGCGAAGGCGATGCCTCCGGTGAGGCCCCCGAGCAGCACGATCATCGCCGGCTCGAGGAGCGAGGTCAGCGTCTGCACCTGGGACTCGACCTGCATGTCGTAGCTCTCGGCGACGTTCTCGAGCATCTCCTCGAGCTGCCCGGAGCGCTCCCCGACGGCGATCATGTGGGTCACGATCGGCGGCAGGCGTCCGCTCTCCTTGAGGGGCGCGGCGATGCTCGCGCCCTCCCGGACCTTCGCCCTCGCGTCCTCGATCACCCGGACCAGCTCGCTGTTGCCGAGCACGTTCCCGGTGATCTCCATCGCCCGGAGCAGCGGCACCCCGCTCGCGAGGAGGGTGGCGAGCGTCCGGCTGAAGCGGCTCACCGCCACCATCAGCGTGAGCCGGCCGAGCAGCGGCGTGTCGAGCACGAGCTTGTCCCAGCGCTTGCGCCCCGCCTCGGTCGCGCGCCAGCGATGGAAGGCGTAGTAGCCCCCGATCGCGAGGGCGAGGATCAGCCACCAGTAGTTGCTGACCACGCTGCTCACGAAGACGAGGAGCTGCGTGTACCAGGGCAGGGCCTGCTCGAAGTCCTCGAAGATCGAGGTCACCTTCGGCACCACGACCACCATCATCAGGGAGACGGTGGCGATGCCGATCACCAGCATGAAGGCGGGGTAGGCGAGGGCGCTGTTGACCTTGGCCCGCAGCTTGGCCTGGCCCTGGAGGAAGTCGGCGAGGCGGCCGAGCACCGCCTCCAGGGTGCCGGACGCCTCCCCCGCCTCGACCATGTTGACGTAGAGCGGCTTGAATATGGTGGGGTGCTGTCGCAGCGCGTCGGCGAGGCTCGAGCCCTCGTTGACCCGGTCCCGGGTCTGCGTGAAGGCCTTCTTGAGCTCGGGCTTCTCGAGCTGGTCGATCAGGGCGCTCATCGCCTCGACGAGCGGCACGCCGCTCTTGAGGAGGGTGGCCATCTGGCGGGTGGCGAGGGCGACGTCGAGCTGGCTGACGCGACGGAAGAGCCGCCCGAGGTCGACCTCCCGCGCGCCCTTCTCGCGCGCCGCCGCCTCCTCGAGGACGTGGGTGACCAGCACCCCCTCGCGCCGGAGGCTCGACCTCAGCGCCTTGGGGTTCTCGGCGTCGAGGGTCCCCTTGCGCTCCCGGCCCGCGGTGGTGACCCCGCGCCACTCGTAGACGGCCACGCGCCTAGCCCTCCACCTCGCCCGCCTGGGTGGCCGCCAGCACCTCCTCGAGGCTCGTGACGCCCGCGAGCACGAGGCGCGCGCCGTCCTCGCGGAGGGTCCGCATCCCGCGCTGGGTCGCGGTGCGCTGGATCGTCGCGGCGTCCGCCTGGTTGAGGATGTCCCGGCGCACCGGCTCGTCGAGGATCAGGATCTCGCTGATCGCGATCCGTCCCTTGTAGCCGGTCTGGGCGCATCGGTCGCAGCCCACCGGGCGGTACATCACCTGGTGTCCGTCGAACAGCAGGCTCCGGAGCTCGGCCGCGGTCGCGGTGCCGATGTTTCCGCTCTCCGTGGGCGCCGCCGACGGGGCGAGGGAAGGCTCGTCCGCCTCGGGGAGGGGGTCGGCGCCGTTGCCGTGGGTGACGCCCCGAAACGGCTGGACCCCGGGCCCGCTCAGCGCGGCCATGCGCGAGGGGTCGAGCCCGAGGGAGCGCAGGTCCTGGATGCTGGGCTCGTACGGCTCCCGGCAGGCGAGGCACAGCCGCCGGACCAGGCGCTGGGCGATCACGCCGAGCACGCTGGAGCTGATCAGGAAGGGCTGAACGCCCATCTCCACGAGGCGCGTGACCGCGCCCGACGCGTCGTTCGTGTGCAGCGTCGACAGCACGAGGTGGCCGGTCAGCGATGCGTGGATCGCGATCTCCGCGGTCTCGTGGTCGCGGATCTCGCCGACCATGATCACGTCCGGGTCCTGGCGGAGGAAGCTCCGGAGCGCCGACGCGAAGGTGAGGCCGATCTTGGTGTGGGTCTGGAGCTGGCCGATCCCGGGCAGCTCGTACTCGACCGGGTCCTCGGCGGTCAGGATGTTCCGCTCGGGCGCGTTGATGCGGGACAGGCAGGCATACAGCGTCGTGGTCTTGCCGCTGCCGGTGGGGCCGGTGACCAGCAGGATCCCGTTCGGTCGGTGGATCAGGTGCTCGAGCGTCTCGAGGCGGCCACCCTCGAAGCCGAGGTCCGTCAGGTCGAGGACCACCTTCTCCTTGTCGAGCAGGCGCATCACGATCCGCTCACCGCGGGCGGTCGGGATGCTCGAGACGCGGACGTCGACGAGCCGGCCCTGGATCTTCTTCGTGATGCGGCCGTCCTGGGGCAGGCGCTTCTCGGCGATGTTGAGGCCCGCCTCGATCTTCACGCGGCTGACGATCGACGCCAGCGCGCTCCTCGGCGCGCTCTTGACCGGATAGAGCTTGCCGTCGATCCGGTTGCGGACGACCACCTCCTTGTCCGTCGGCTCGATGTGGATGTCCGACGCGCCCGCGACCGATGCGTTGTAGAAGAGGTTGTTGACCCAGGCGATGACCGGCGCCTCGTCGGTCGCGTCGATCAGGTCCTGGAGCTCGTCCTCCTCCTCGCCGTGGTCGTCGCCGAGGCCGGCCACCTCCTTGCGCTGGTAGACCTGGTTGATCGCGTCCTCGATCGCCTCCGACGGGCAGGCCACGGGATCCACCGGCTTGCCGAGGAGGGCCCTCAGGTCGTCGAGGGGCGCGGGGTCGAGGGGGTTGGCCACGGCGACCCGGATCCGCTCGCCGTCCGTGGACAGCGGGAGCACCCCCTGCGGCCGCGCGAAGGTGATCGGCACCCGATCGATCAGCTCCGTCGGGACCGCGTCCGGGTCGATGCGCTCCACGAAGGGCATCCCGACCTCCTCCGCGAGGGCCTCGATCACCTTCGCCTCGTCGGTCTCCCGCATCGACAGGAGGACGTCGAGGAGGCGGGCGTGGCGCTCCTCCGCGGTCCGCAGGAGCTCCTCGAGCCGGCTCGGCTCGACCGCACCGCGGCGGACCAGGATGTCCCCGACGTACCGTTGCTGCTCCATCCGCCGGCTCCCTTACTCCTGCTCGTCGACCGCGAGGTCCGGCTCTGCCGGGCTCTCGGTCGCGATCTCCTCGTCGTCCTCCGGTGAGATGATCACCGCGTCCCCGCCCTCGGAGGCCGCGTCGTCGATCGGGGACGCCCCGATCGGCGGCCGCGGCACGTGCTCGGGCGGGGGCTGGGCCCGGAGCTCCTCGGCGAGCCGCTCCTCCTCCTCGAGCTCCTCGAGGGTGTTCAGGATCTCGCTGAGCAGCCCGCGGGTCCGGGTGTAGTCGATCGCGGTCCGGTAGCTCCGGTCGCTGAAGACGAAGTAGCGGTCGATGAAGTCCTGGCGCTCCCGCAAGCGCCGCTCGTACACGGACCGCATGTCCTCGGGAGATCGGATGATGTACGGCGTGAGGAAGAGCAGCAGGTTGCGCTTCTGGCTGCTGGTGGACTGGGTCCGGAACAGCACCCCGAGCAGGGGGATGTCTCCGAGGATCGGGATCTTCGTCTCCTGGTTGGCGACCCGGTCCCGCATCAGGCCGCCGATCACGACGGTCTGCTGGTCCCGCGTGAGCACCTGGGTCTTCGCGATCCGCTGGCTGATCGGGACCACGCCGAGGTTGCCCTGGGGCTCCCCGGCCTCCGAGTCCTCCATCTCGAGCTCCATCCGGATCTCGCCCGCGTCGTTGATGTGCGGGGTGACCCGGATCGTGGTGCCCACGTCCTGCCGCTGGACGTTGCCCCCGCCGAAGCCGCCCAGGCCTGCGATGCCCGCCAGGCCGGCGGCCTGCCCCTGCTGGAGCTGAGAAGCGGCGCCGCCGAGCGCCGCCGCGTTCTGGCCCACGCCGAACAGGCCCGAGGTCTGGAGCGGGACGTTCTGGCCGACCGTGATCTCCGCCTCGACGTTGTCCATCGCGATCAGGTGAGGCGTGGAGAGCACGTCGACGTCCCCGCTGGTGGCGAGGGCCTGCAGCAGCACGCCGAAGCTCGGCAGCGACACGCCGAACAGCTGGGAGGCCTGCTCGAGGAGCGGGCCCCTCACGCCGACGGCGCGCCCGGTCGCGAGGGGCGCGAGGGCCTCGGCGCTCGGTGGCGTGGCGGTCCGCGCCGCCTCGAAGCCGAACAGGGTGACGCTGTCGCCCTCGTCGGTGGACGGGACGGGCACGCCCCCGTGGTAGGCGAGGCCGAGCTCGGTGTTCCGGCTGACGCTCAGCTCCATGATCACCGCTTCGAGGAACACCTGGCGCGGCGCCACGTCGAGCTGCCGGAGCACCCCCCGCAGGCTCGCGTAGTCGTGGAAGCTCGACGTGATCAGCAGCGAGTTGGTCGACTTGTGGGCCTGGACGGTGATGTCGCCCTCGAAGGAGCCAGCGCCGCCGGCCGTGGCGGCCGCCTTCGTCGGGGCCTTGGTCCGCCGGCTGCCCGCGGCCGGGCCGCCTCCGCCGATCAGGCTCTGGAGCGTCTGGGCCATCAGCTCGGCGTCCGCGTACTGCAGGCGGTGGACGTGGACGCTGCCCTCCCCCTCCACCGGGACGTCCAGCGCCCTCACCACCTCGAGGATCCGGAGGTAGGCGCGCTCGGTCGCCACGAGGATCAGGGAGTTGGTCCGCTCGTCGGGGATGATGTTCGTGATCCGGCTCTCGCCGGCTCGGGAGCCGACGGTCGCCGGCTGGTTGTCCCCCCCCGCCTTGCTCGCCGCGCGGCGCCGGGCGGCGGCCCGCTGCTGGGCGGCCCGCGCGCGGTTCGACGGCTGGGCGGCGGCGCTCCCCCCCCCACCGCCGCCGCCGGCGCTCGGGAAGATCTCGGAGAGCCGCGACGAGAGCTCCTCGGCGTTCGCGTAGTGGATCGGCTCGATCCAGATCTGCTCGCCGGTCCGCGGGACGTCGATCTCCTGGAGGATCCGGAGCATCCGGCGGATGTTCCGGCCCGTGTCGGTCAGGATGATCGTGTTGGTCGGGGCGTAGGCCGTGACGTTGCCCTCGCGGGACTTGAAGCGCCCCAGCAGCGTGGCGACGTCCTCCGCCGAGACGTTCTCCACCCGGTGGAGCCGCGTCAGGTAGCGGTCGTCGGCGGGCATCGCCTCACCGTCGACCACCACCGGCAGGGGCTGGTTCTCGCTGCCCGCGGTCTCGATGATCTTGAGGTAGCGGCCGACCGGCACGATCGTCATGCCGTTGAGCTCGAGGATCGACAGGAACGCCCGGTAGGCCTCGGCCGCCGTCACGGGGCGGGTCGACGCGACCGTCGCTTTGATCGAGCGGGCCTTGCCCGGGAGGATGAAGCGCTTGCCCGTGACCTGGCTGATCAGCCGCACGAGGTCCGGCAGGTCCGCGTCCTCGAGGGTGAAGTCGACGAGGGCGCCCGGCGGGGTGCGGCGGCCCGAGGAGTCCTCCACGCCGGTCCGGAAAGGCCGCAGCTTGCCGGCCGGCGCGCTCGGGGCCGGCGTCGCCTGGGGCACCCGCACCTGCGGGCGCTCCGGCGGCTGGGCGAGCCCGATGCCGCGCCCGCACAGCATGACGCTGGCGGAGCCGAGCAGGAGGGGAAGGGCGGTTCGTAGCCTCACGGGGGTCTCCGAGGGGGCCGGTCAGCGGATGGAGTAGTCGATGGTGAGGGGCGAGCCTCGCCGGACCACGTTCAGGGTGATCCGCTCGGCGTCCCGCAGGCGGGCGTAGGCTTCGAGGGCGCTGTCGGGCGAGGCCATGTCATAGCCGTTGATCGTGCTCAGCAGGTCGCCGTTCTGGACGCCGAGCCGGCCGAGCAGGCTCGAGCGGCGGATCCCGTAGAGCTTGACCCCGACGACCTGGCCATCCTCCTCGTGGGGGATCACCCGCGCGGTGCGCATCAGGGCCGCCTGGTCCGCGAGGAGCCGGTCGACGAGGGAGCGCTGGACGGAGAACTCGCGCTCGCTGATCTGCTGGATCCCCGCGTCGAGCTCCTCGTCGCTCAGGCCCCCCGTGCTGACCCGGGGGCGCCGCGTGCGCTCGATCCGGGGCTCGGAGGTGCGAGCGGTCGCGACCGGCGGCTGGCTCGTGAACATCTGGAGGGAGCAGTGGGTGCTGTCCTCGGGCTTCAGGACGACCAGGTTCCGCTCGATGCAGACCACCTCGCGCTGGTCCACCTCCATCCCGCTGAGGTAGAGGTAGGCCGTCCCCGTCGAGTCGGTGATCGTCGCGAAGCTGTCGTCGGGCCGCCGCACCCGGACGAAGGTCCCGACGAGGCGCATGCTTCCCGTGCAGGCCTCGGGCGGCGGCCGGGTGCCGCACGTCCACTCCTCGACCACCACCTCGGGCTCGTCGGGACGCTGTTCCGGCTCCGGCTCCGCCAGGAGGTCGCCGAGCCCGTGGTCGAAGATGTTGCGCCGGAGCATCGGCTCGGCGTCCACGCGGCGCCGGGGGGTGGGCTGCACGTCGCGGGGGGCCGACGGCGTCAGGGCGCTCGCGTCGAGCGGCAGGAGGGCGGCGGCGGCGAGCTGGCTCACCCCCTGGGCGGAGAGCACCGCCGTGATCGACAGGGTGCTCAGCACGATCAGGGTCAGCAGACGTCGCTGGCGGGGGCTCTGGGCCATGGGGTCACCGAAGGGGGCTCGTTCGCCTGGAGCAGCAACGGCCGTGCCTAGCGCCTCGAGACGCCGAAGGCTAGCCAGACCCACGAAAACCAGGGCGATCGGGAGGATCGGGAGGGTCGGCGGACTCGACAGACTGGCAATCGGCGAGGGGCGCGATGGGCCCCCGATGACAGGCTGTCAGTCGAGCTTCCGGTAGATGGTGCGGGCGCTGATCCCGAGGAGCTGCGCGGCGAGCTGCTTGTCCCCCTGCGTGTGGTCGAGGGTGACGCGGATCACCCGCCGCTCGATCTCCTCGAGCGGGGTGCCGATGCTGAACGTCAGGTCCGACGAGCGGCGCTCCGCCCGGCTGAGGCTCGGCGGCAGGTCGTGGGGCATCAGCGTGTCCGAGCGTCCGAGGACGACGGCGCGCTCGATCACGTTCTCGAGCTCCCGCACGTTGCCGGGCCACTCGTAGCCGGTCAGCCGCTCGAGGGCCTCGGCGTCGACCTTCATCCGCGCCTTGCCGTTCTTGCGGCAGTAGATGTCGAGGAAGTGGTCGACGAGGAGCGGGATGTCGTCCCGGCGGTCGGCGAGGCGGGGGCACGTGATCGCGATCACGTTGAGCCGGTAGTAGAGGTCCTCGCGGAACGTGCCCTCGCGGATCCGCGCCTCGAGGTCCTTGTTGGTGGCGGCGATCAGGCGGAAGTCCGCGACGCGGGTCCGGCCGCCGACCGGCTCGTACTCCCCCTCCTGGAGCACCCGCAGGAGCTTCACCTGCACCGCGGGCGACAGCTCCCCGATCTCGTCGAGGAACAGCGTCCCGCCGTCGGCCTGGGCGATGCGTCCGTCGCGGCGCGTGCTCGCGCCGGTGAACGCCCCCTTCTCGTGGCCGAAGAGCTCGGACTCGACGATCGTCTCTGGCAGCGCGGCGAGGTTCACCCCGACGAAGGCGCCGTCCCGGCCGCTGCGCTCGTGGATCGATCGAGCCATGAGCTCCTTGCCGGTCCCGCTCTCGCCCAGGATCAGCACGTTCGCGCTCGAGGGGGCGGCCTGGTAAGCCACCTCCAGGGCCCGCCGCAGGGCGTCCGAGCTCCCCACGATCGGCCGCTTCTTGAGGGCCCGGAGCTCCTGCTTGAGGGTCCGGTTCTCGGCCATCAGCGCCTGCCGCTCGGCGGCCTTGCGCACCGTCTTGACGATGTGCATCCGCTTGAGGGGCTTCTCCACGAAGTCGTAGGCGCCTCCGCGCATCGCCTCGACCGCCGTCTCGATCGTCCCGTAGGCGGTCATCACCACGACCTCGGCGTCCGGCGCGACGGTGTGCAGCGCCCGGATCAGGTCGAGCCCGCTCATGCCGGGCATCATCAGATCGGTCAGCACCACGTGGACGCGGTGCTGCCGGCACCGGTCGAGGGCCTCGCGGCCACCGCCCGCGGTGAGCACCCGCATGCCCTCGCGGGCGAAGATGCGCTCGAGGGAGAGGAGGTTCGACGGCTCGTCGTCGACGACGAGGACGCTGATCGGGCTGGTCGGCTCGTCCTCGGGGCGATCGCGGCCGGAGCGCTCGGCACCAGGCGTCTCGCCGTGGGTCATGGTGTCAGCGGAAGACATCGTGTCACCCTCCACGACAAGTTGTCCGGGTCGGCTATTCCGTTCCAGACGAAACGGCAGCGATTGGTGCGTAAGCTCACGCGGAGGTGGGCAACACGGCCCGTCAGTACACGATCGAGAGCTGCCGCCGACCCGCCCCGGCCGCCTCGGGCCGGGGTCCGAGATCGTCCGCGACCGACAGCTCCTCGAACCCGAGGCGGCGCCGGTGGGTCTCGAAGAGCTGCTCGATCACGCGCCACCGCTCCCCCTCGCCCCGCATCCGGTGGCCGAAGCGGCTGTCGTTCATCGCGCCCCCGCGCACCTCCCGGACCGCGCTCAAGACCTTGTCGGCCCGGTCCGGCAGGGCGGCGCGGAGCCGCGCTTCGAAGACGGGGCGCACCTCCCGGGCGAGGCGCAGCATCGTCATGAAGGCGTGCCGAGCCCCCGCGGCCCGAGCCCGCTCGAGGATCGCCGGGACCATGCTGTCGTTGACGCCCGGGATGATCGGCGCGAGCGACACCCCGACGCGCACGCCGGCCTCGGCGAGGCGGCGCACGGTCTCGAAGCGGGCGCCGATCGGGCTGGCGTGCGGGTCGAAGGCCCGGCCGGTCGCGTCGTCCGCGAAGGCGATGCTGATCGTGACCCGGGCCCCGACCTCGGCCTCGAGGGCCGCGAGCACATCGATGTCCCGGCGGATGACCGCGCCCTTGGTGATCACGCCCACGGGGTTGCCGGCTCGGCGGCACGCCTCGAGGCACCCCCGGGTGAGCCGGTAGGACGCCTCGAGCGGCTGGTAGCAGTCGGTGTTGCCGCTGAAGACGATCGGCGCGCCCCGCAGCTTCGGCCGCCGCAGCTCCGCCGCCAGCCGTTCGGGGGCGTCGACCTTGACGATGATCTTCCGCTCGAAGTCGGTCCCGGCCCCGAACCCCCAGTACTGGTGCGTCGGGCGGGCGTAGCAGTAGGCGCAGCCGTGACCGCAGCCCCGGTACGGGTTGACGCTGAAGCGGAAGCCGATGTCCGGGCTGTCGTTCTCGGAGACGACGCTCTTCGTGCGCTCCTCGAAGACCTGGAGCGTGGCCTCGGGCGGCGGCGTGTCCCACGCGAGCGACCAGGACTCGTAGGGGTTGGGGGGGTTGTCGACCTGCTTCGGGAGAGGCACGCCGTGGAGCTTACCTGATCGCGTGTTCAGCTCCAACGCTGCGAGGCGGGGTCGCGCGGCTGGCGACGGGAGGAGGGAACATCCGGCCGAGCCCGCGTAGGCTACCTCTGGAGGCGAGCATGAGGGGGACGAACATGGGGGTAGAGCATCGACGGCGATGGCTGGTCCTGCTCTGGGTCGCCGCCCTGGCGGCCTGCGGCACGAGGCCGCTCCGGCCGATGGACGAGGGGCCGCTGCCCACGGACCTGGGCCTGGCGCCCGACCTCGGGCGCGCCCCGGACGCAGGCCGCGATATGGGCCAGGCGCTCCCCGACGGCGGGCTCGACGCCGGGCCGGATCTCGGCCCGCCGCCGTGCGGCCCCGAACCGGAGCCGGGGACGGTCGTGTTCGTCGACGGCCGCGCCCCCGCCGGCGGCGACGGGGCGAGCTGGTCCACGGCCCTCGCCGACCTGCGCGCTGCGCTCGACGGCGCGACCGAGGGGCAGGAGGTCTGGGTGGCGGAGGGGCGGTACACGCCGGTCGTCCCCGCCGACCCGGAGGCCGTGACGAACGCGGAGCGGGAGCTCTCCTTCCAGATCCCCTCCGGCGTGGCGCTCCTCGGCGGCTTCCAGGGCGACGAGGGTCGCGCCTGCGACCGGTCGCCCGGCCGGAACACGGTGACGCTGAGCGGGGACCTCGCCCGAGACGACGTGGACGAGGACGGCGACGCGATCGGCGACGCCAACCTCGACGACAACAGCTACCACGTCGTCCGCCTCGACGGGGCGGACCCGACCACGCGCATCGCGGGGGTCACGATCACCCGGGGCAACGCCGCCACCGGGACCCTTCTCGGGGCGGGGCTCCTGAACGAGGACGGGTCGCCTCACCTCGAGGACATCATCTTCGTCGACAACCACGCGATCTCGACGTTCGGCGCGGGGGGCGGCGCGGCGAGCCTCGGCGGCTCCCCGCGGTTCGAGCGGGCGACGTTCATCCACAACGAGGCCCGTCAGCAGGGAGGGGGGCTCTACGTGTCCGGCGCCGGTGAGGTCCACGTGTCCGGCGCGTCCTTCATCGCCAACCGCGGGGGGAGCGCCGGCGGTGGCATGTACGTGCTGGGTCCACAGATGAGCGCCGAGGTCCGGGACACGACGTTCCAGCGCAACCGGGTCGCCCAGGGCGGCGGGGGCAACGGCAACGGCGGGGGCATCGGCATCGACGCGCAGGGGGCGACCCTCACCCGGGTCCGCTTCCTTGGCAACGTCGCCGAGGTGCTCGCGGGCGGGCTCTACTCGCGCAACGGAGACGTCCGCGTGAGCCACGCGGTCTTCGCGGACAACGACGGCGGGAGGCTCGGGGGTGCGCTGTTCGCGAGCAGCGGCGGGGTGACCGAGGTCACCGTCCAGTACGCGCTGATCGTGCGCAACGTGGCCGACCGCGGGGGGGCGATGTCCGCCCGCCGTCCGCTCCGGGTCGACCACGTGACGATCTTCGGCAACGAGGCCCGGGCCGGAAGCGGCGGTGCCCTCTACATGAACAACGCCGAGGGCCCCGGCCGGGTCTACAACTCGATCATCTGGGGCAACACCGCTTCGTCGGGGAGCGTCGCTTTCCAGGGCAACCGCGCGTCATCCACGCGCTCGATCCTCGAGGCGTCGGGGGGGAGCCCCTGGGACGGGAACCCGGCCGACCGCGGCCACGACGGAGGCGGCAACCTCGACGTCGACCCGATGTTCGTCGATCCCTCGGACCCGGAGGGGCCCGACGGCGAGTGGGGCACGGCGGACGACGGCTTGCGGTTGGCCCCGGGGTCCCCCGCGATCGACCGGGGGGTGCTCGCCGACCTCGGCGACATCGACCAGGATGGACAGCGCCGTGAGGCCCTGCCGGACCTGGGGGACCTCGATGGCGATGGGGACACCGACGAGGACGTCGGCCTCGACCTCGGAGGCGACCCGAGGGTCCTCGGGGCGACGGCCGACCTCGGCGCCTACGAGGCGGCCGGAGCCGCGCCGACCCCGGCGACACTCCACGTCGACGTCGACGCGACGGGCGCGGACGACGGCACGAGCTGGGCGGACGCCTTCGTCGACCTCCAGGACGCCCTGGCCGCGGCGGCGGCGGGGGACGAGGTCTGGGTGGCCGAGGGCACCTACGTCCCCGGCGACGAGCGGACCGATGCCTTCGCGCTGCGTCCGGGGGTCGCGATCTACGGGGGCTTCGACGGGACCGAGGCGAGCGTCGCGGAGCGGGACCCCGATCCCGCCACGAACGGCACCGTCCTGAGCGGGGAGATCGGCGGCGCGGCGGCGACCGACAACATCCAGCACGTCGTCATCGCGAGCGGCGTGGGCCCGGCGGCCATCCTCGACGGCTTCGCGATCCGCCGGGGCTACGCCGTCCGCTCCGGCGCGGGCGGGTAAGGGGGGGGCAGCTACGTCTTCGGCGGGGCGCCGGCCCTGCGGAGCGACCGCGTCGAGGGGAGCGCCGCCGGG
>JBHJHB010000015.1:0-43911 GCA_050331215.1 Sandaracinaceae bacterium
CGCCTCGCTCCGCCTCCTCGCCTCGCTCCGCCACGTCGCCTCGTAGTGCCTCCGCGCCTCCGCGCCTCCGCGCCTCCGCGCCACCGTGCGGGGAGCCCGCCGCGCGGCATGACGTCACCGTGTGCCTCCGGCGCGAACCCCCCGGGGCGTGAGGGGAGCACGCCGCTCGGAGGCCGACGCGGGGTCGCTCGCCCTCCGGCCTCGATTTCGGCCGGGTTTCCGGATAGTTGCAGCGGGGGTCGGATCACCCAGCCGGGAACGGTCCTCCCACGCTAGAATCTTCTGTCCATGATTTCGGCACGTTAGAAAATGATCGAGACCGAGGGATAGACTTGCCCACACCCGTTTGCTAGCGTCGTCTTTCCGCTTCGGGAGCCGCCGGGCTCGGTCGTTGTTACGCCGCCGGCGCTGTCGACGAATCGAACCTGAATCGACCAGTCGAACCCGCGCCCCAGACCGCGACCTTCCCCAAGCGAGCCCAAGGACCGACCACGGCTGTGGATAGGCTGTGGATCGAAGGGATAAGTACGCAGAATTGCACGGAAACTCTGCCATGGCTGACCTGTGGGAATCCGCCCTCCGCTCACTCCGGTCCCGCCTCTCCGAGGAGAACTATCGGACCTGGCTCGAGCCGGTGCAGCTCGACACCATCGACGACGGTGTCGTGGTCTTGCGGATCCCGAATCGCTTTTATGCTGACTGGATCAGTAGTCATTATCTCGACCTGATTCTCGACTCTCTTCGGGAGGAATCGGGTCAGGATGGCCTGAGTGTCGACTGGCAGATCGACGAGGGTCTGCAGAAGCAGATGGACGCGGAGGCCCAGCAGCCCCTGGACGCGCCGCAGGCCAGTGACCCGTTGCTCGAAGGGCACGGCGCGAACGGTACGCCGCCCAACGGCGTGACGGTCGGGGCCGGGAGCGCGGCGGCCGTCGAGAGCAACCTCAACCCGAAGTACCGCTTCGACAACTTCATCGTGGGGCCTTCCAACCAGCTCGCCCACGCGGCGAGCGTGGCCGCCGCGTCGAGCCCCGGAACCCGGTACAACCCGCTGTTCATCTACGGCGGCGTCGGTCTCGGCAAGACCCACCTCGTGAACGCGATCGGCCATCGCGTCCGCCAGGACCGGCGCAACGCACGCGTTCTGTTCCTCAGCGCCGAGCGCTTCACCAACGAGTTCATCTGGGCGCTGCAGAACCATCGCATCAACGAGTTCCGCAACCGGTACCGAACGAGCTGTGACGTCTTGTGCATCGACGACATCCAGTTCCTGGCAGGCCGCGAGCAGACCCAGGAAGAGTTCTTCCACACGTTCAACTCCCTGTATCACGCTGACCGGCAGATCGTCGTCACCTCCGACGTCTATCCTCAGCAGATCAAGGAGATGGAGGAGCGGCTGATCAGCCGGTTCCAGTGGGGGCTCGTGGCCGACATCCAGCCTCCGGAGCTGGATACGAGGATCGCGATCCTCAAGAAGAAGGCCGAGCAGGAGCGCATCGTGCTGAGCGACGACGTCGCGCTGTTGATCGCGCAGCACGTCCAGAGCAACGTGCGGGAGCTCGAGGGGACCCTCCTGCGCCTCGCGGTGAAGGCGGAGCTGACCCACAAGCCGATCGACCTCGAGTTCGCGCGCGGCACTCTCGGCGCCCACGGACCGCCCGTCGAGAAGCAGGCGACGGTCGAGGACGTCCAGCGGGCGGCCTGCGACTACTTCAACATCCGCCTGAGCGACCTGAAGTCCCACCGGCGCCACCGCGCGGTCAGCTTCCCCCGGATGGTGGCGATGTACGTCTGCCGCCAGCGCCTGAAGCTCAGCTACCCGGAGCTGGGCGACCGCTTCGGGGGCAAGGACCACACGACGGTCATGAGCGCGGTGAAGAAGATCGGGCGGCTCCTGGAAGAGGACGACCAGGTCCGCGATGCGATCGTGGCGATCGAGCGGAAGGTCGGCCTCCACACGGTCTGAGGCGTGCTCGCGCTCGGCTCGCCGTGGCCGCCGGATGATCGACGGGCGCCACGCGGGCCGCAGCACCCGGGCGGAGCGCCCACGCCGGCCGGAGCACACGGACCGGAGCCCCCACGGGACCTCGGCACGGAGGTCGCCGCGCGCCCGCCCACGGGGACAGCCTTGCTCCGCGCGCGCGCCAGTCGCTTCGGCGCCCGGTCACGAGACCGATGGCGCGGCGGGTGGCGTGGCGGACCACCCTCGCACCGCGCTAGGGTTCCGCGGCTCTGCCGACCGCCGAGCGGGGCCCTCGCCGAGCACGCGGCCAGGTCGGCGCGACTGGGGATCGATCGTGGATCATCGCTGGGACAACCATGGGGGCGCGCTGGGGACAAGATGGTCCCCAGCTCGTCCCGAGGCTCATCCCGAGGCTCCGCTCGGTCGTTCCATCCATGATCCCGGTTGCCTGGCGCGATCGATCCCCAATCCACAGCCGTTAAGACGACGACGAGTAATTAAAGAGATCGGATCATGATCCAGACACTCAGGTGGTTCTCGCTGGGGATTCTTCCGATCCGAACCGGAGGAACCCAACCATGGAGCTGACGATCCCGAAGCGGGAGTTCCTGCGTGGGCTTGCCCGCACGCATTCCGTGGCCGACCGGAAGAGCTCCATGCCGCTCCTCAGCAACATCCTGCTGACGACCGACGACAAGGCCACGCTGAGGCTCGCGGCCACCGACCTGTACCTGGGCGTGACGGCCACCGCGCCGGCCGAGGTGTCGACCGGCGGCTCGGTCGCGGTCAGTGCCCGTACCCTGTTCGACATCGTCCGCGCGCTGCCCGAAGGCGAGGTCACCTGGACCGTCGGGGCGAACCACGCCGCGGAGATCCGGTGCGGCCGCGTGAAGTACCGGCTGCCGGGGATGCCGGGGGACGACTTCCCGCCCCTGCCGAGCCCCGGACGGGAGGAGTTCGTCGACCTCGACGCCGAGATGCTCGGCAGCCTGGTCTCGTTGACGCAGTACTCGATGTCGACGGACGAGACACGACCCCACCTGGCGGGTGCGTTCTTCCAGGGCGAGGGCCGCACGGTGCGGATGGTGACGACCGACGGCCACCGCTTGAGCAAGGCCGAGGCCCTCGTCGAGGAGGGGACGAACCTCGACTTCAGCATGCTCGTGCCGAACAAGGGCATCGGCGAGCTGAAGCGGTTGATCGAGGATGCCCGGAGCGAGCGCGGCAAGGACGACCAGGAGCCGCTGACCGTCGGGGTGTGCACCGCGGGCGGCAACGCGTTCTTCCGGCGCGAGCACGTGCTCTTGAGCGTGAAGCTCGCGGACGAGCAGTTCCCTCCCTACGGCAAGGTGATCCCCCAGCAGCAGCAGCGGCGCGTGGTGGCGTTGCGCGCCCGCCTGGTCGAGGCGCTGCGGCGGATCAGCCTCGTGAGCAACGAGAAGGGCGGCGGGGTGCGGCTCACCGTCGACGAGGGCACGCTCCGCATCGTCAGCGAGAACCCCGATGTCGGCGAGGGAAGCGAGGAGATGGAGGTCGACTACGCCGGCGAAGCGGTCACGATCGGCTTCAACGCGCGGTACCTCCTGGACGTGCTCGGGGCCCTGCCGGACGACGAGGTCGCCCTCGAGCTGTCCGGCGAGCTCGACCCCGGGGTGGTGCGACCCGTCGGCGACCAGACCGACTTCGTCGGCGTCGTGATGCCGATGCGGATCTGAGCGTCGGTGACCTCGGCGGTCGCGTTCCGGGTCGAGCGCCTCGCGCTGACCGGGTTTCGCAACCTGCGAGACCTGGATCTCCGGCCCGCGGCCCGCTTCAACGTCCTCGGGGGAGGTAACGGCGAGGGGAAGTCGAACCTCCTCGAGGGGGTGTACTACCTCGGCTGCCTGCGCAGCTTCCGCGGCTCGCGCAAGGACGACCTGATCGCCCACGGCGCCGACCGGGCCCGCCTCGTGGCGTGGTTCCGCGGCGGCGTCGAGCCGCGGGAGGCGCGGGTCGAGCTCGATCGCGCGAGGCCGAGGCGGGTGGCGCTCGACGGCAAGCGCCCTCGCACGACCGCGGACTGGCTGCTCCGGGTGCCGATGGTGCTGTTCCATCCGGGCGACCTCGCCCTGGCGAGCGGCGCTCCCGAGGGCCGACGTGCCTTCCTCGACCGGATCCTCGAGCAGGTCGACGGATCCTATCCGGCCAGCCTGGCGGCCTACACCAAAGCGCTGCGGAGCCGGAACCGCCTCCTGAAGGCGGAGCGGCCCAACCTCGACATGGTGGCGGCCTACGACGTGGTCCTGGCCCGGGAGGGCGCGGCGGTGGGCCAGGCCCGCGGCGCGCTGGCGGCCGCGCTCGCCCCCCGCGCCGAGGCCCTGTTCGCGCGCGTGACGGAGGAGCAGCTGCCGCTCCAGGTCGCCTACCGGCCGAAGGTCGAGCCGGTCGAGGAGGCTTTGCAGGCTGCGCTCACGGCGAGCTTCCGTCGGGACCGAGCGCGAGGGTTCACGGGCCCAGGCCCCCACGCGGACGACTTGGCCCTAACGGTGGGGTCGGCCCGGCGCGGTGCGCGGCATCACGCCTCCCAGGGGCAGCACCGACTGATGGTCCTATCTCTCAAAGTGTCCGAGCTGGACGTTCTGACCGAGCGGGTGGGGCGGGTGCCGGTGCTGCTGCTGGACGACGTCTCGAGCGAGCTCGACCGGAGCAAGACCCAGCGCTTCTTCGACGTGCTGGACGAGCGCGGCGGCCAGGTGTTCCTCACCACGACCCATCCGGAGCTGTTCGCCGGGCGCGGTGCCCAGCACCGGGTCCGGGCCGGACGGATCGAGGGCACCTGATGGGGGGGCTCCTCGAGCTGGCCCTCCACCACCGCCGGGCGGTGCTGCTGGTCCTCGGGACGCTCACCCTCGGGCTCGTGGCGGGCATCCCGCGGCTGAGGGCGGTCTTCGCACCCGAAGAGCTGGTGCCGCCGGTGGCCGATCAGCGCGAGCGCGCCCGGACGATCCTCGGGGGCTTCCCGGACCGCGGGGAACCGCTCCTCGTGCTGCTGCAGGCCGACGACGTGCTGGAGAGGCCGGTGCTCGGCGCGCTCCATGCCCTGGGCCGCGGGCTCGAGGCGCAGGACTGGGTGGCCGAGGTCGATGGGCTGACCACGATCCCTCTGCCGCGCTCCACGCCCCAGCCGGATCAGGGCCAGGGGGAGACGCTCGAGGACCTCGACGACCTGGGCGACGGCCCGGACCTGGAGGAGAGCCCCGAGAGCGAGGACGAGGAGCTCCTCGGGCGGCTGGTCGCCACCGACCCGCAGCGCTTCCCGCTGGGGCTCCTCTCGGTGTCCCAGCGGGGAGGAGCGCCCACGACCACGGGCCCGCTGGTCGAGGGGGACGAGGTCACCGACGCCGAGGCGGCTGCCCTGCGGGAGGCGGTGGAGCGGGTGCCGCGGCTGTCGGGCCGCCTCGTGAGCCCGGACCGGCGCCTCGCGGTCCTCGCCGTCCACCCGGCCCCCGACATCGAGGACGACGCGCTCGAGGCGAAGGTGCGCGCGACGCGAGGCTGGCTCGCGGCGCAGGACCTGCCCCCGGGGGTCACGGCCCGGCTCGGCGGGCTGCCGGAGGTGCGCGCGTCGATGGTGGACGCGCTGCTCGAGGACCAGGTGTGGCTGATCAGCCTGGCGCTCCTCGGGAGCCTCGCGATGCTGCTCCTGTCGTTCCGGACGTTCGCCGGCGTCGCCCTGCCCCTCGGCGCCGCGGGGATGACCGCGGGGATGGTCGTGGGCGCGATGGGGTGGCTCGGCGAGCCGATCAACCTCCTCAACAACGTCGTCCCGGCGCTCCTGATCACGATCGGCCTCGGCGATGCCGTCCACCTCCTCGTCCGCCACCGGGAGGAGCTCGACCGGGACGGGGACCGCGAGGCGGCGACCCGGCGCTGCATGCGGGCCATGGCCAACGCCTGCTTCCTGACGTCGGCGACCACCGCGGTCGGCTTCGGCAGCCTGATGGTCAGCCACACCGAGGTGCTCCGTCGCTTCGGGTTCCTCGCGGCCGCCGGGGTGATGCTCGCCTACGTGGTCACGGTGCTGTTCCTGCCGGCGGCCCTCCCGGGCCTCCAAGTCCGGACGCGGGCGCACGGCGGCACCGGCGCCGTCGACCGCGCGCTGTCGCGCCTCGCCGCGGCCGTCGCGAGGCGGCCGGTGGCCGCCGTCCTGGTCTCGCTGGGGCTGCTCCTCGGGTCGGTGGCGTACGGGCGGCAGGTGGAGGTCGACAGCGCCCTCATCGACCAGATCGATCGCGGCTCACCGAGCCGGCAGACCGTCGCCCTCCTCGAGACGTCCCTCGATGGCATCCGGCGCGTGGACGTGGGCATGGAAGGCCCGCCGGGCTCCTTCGACCGTGGCGCGGGTCTGCGGGCCCTCGAGCGGGTCGAGACGCGGCTCGCCGACAACGCGATCGTCCTCGGCGTGGACGGCCCCGTGGAGCTGCTCCGAGCGCTCTACGCGCAGGTCGCCGCGGACCGCGAAGCGGGCGCGAGCGCCCTCGCGACCGGCGACCGCGCCGGGGCGCTCGCGGAGCTGGCCCAGCGCAAGGCGCCCGAGCTCTGGGCCCAGCACGTCAGCGAGGACGGCAGCCGGGCTCGCCTCCAGGTCAGCCTGCGGGACGCCGGCGAGGGGCGGATCCACACGCTGCTCGAGCGCCTGGAGGGGGAGCTCGAGGTGCTCCCCTACGACACCGTCATCAGCGGTGAAGCGGCGCGGACGTCCCGGGGCCTCGCCACCCTGGTGGGGGACCTCACCACGAGCTTCGCGCTCGCCGTCGTCGTCATCTTCGTGATGCTCGGCCTGGTGCTGCGGAGCATCCGCCTCGGCCTGCTCAGCGTCCTGCCGAACGTCCTGCCCCTCGCCGTCACCATCGCCTACATGGCGTGGCGCGGGATCCCGCTGCACGCGGCCACCGCGATCGTGTTCACGGTGAGCCTCGGCCTCTGCGTGGACGGCACGATCCACCTCCTGGTCCGCTATCGGGAGGAGATCGCGATGGGCCGGCGCCGCACCTCCGCCGTCGTGCGGGCGGTGCGCGGGACGGGGCGCGCGGTCTTGGTGGGCGCGTGTACGTTGCTCCTCGGGTTCGTCGCGCTGCTGTTCGCCAGCTTCGTTCCCGTGCGATGGTTCGCGGAGCTCTCGATCGTGGCGATCGGGAGCGCGCTCGCCGCCGAGATCCTCGTGCTGCCCGCCCTTCTCGTGCTGTGGGGACCCCGGACGCTGTTCGACGCGAGGCGCTGGGTGCCCGGGGCCCGGGAGGGGGCGGTGGCCGGGTCCTCCGAACGCTCCTAATCCTCCGCCACCCGGCCGCCCGAGCCGGGCCCGATCGACCCGTGGAGACCGCTCGATGTCGTTGATCCCCAACCTGTTCGATGGTGCTCAGGGCTTCCGCGCGCCGGCGTGGCGCCAGGCGCTCGACGCGAGCCTGGCCTCGGTCCTGCGCCCCACGCATCGGCTCCGCACCGACGAGGGGCCGGTGCCCGTCACCCCGGAGTCCCCGCACGCAGTCGTCGTGGGCGCCGGTCTCGGTGGCCTCGGCGCTGCGGTGCGGCTCGGGGCCCGCGGCTACCGCGTGACGGTCGTCGACCGCCTCGACCGTCCCGGCGGCCGGGCCCGGGTCTTCCGGGACGACGGCTTCGTCTTCGACGCGGGGCCGACGGTGATCACGGCGCCGTTCCTGCTCGAGGAGCTCTGGAGCCTCGCGGGCCGGCGCCTCGAGGACGACGTCAAGCTCGTCGAGGTCAGCCCCTTCTACCGGATCCGCTTCGATGACGGGGAGGTGTTCGACTACACGGGCGACGCCGCCGCCATGGAGGCGCAGATCCGCCAGCTCCGACCGAGCGACGTCGACGGCTACCGCCGCTTCCTCGCCCAGAGCGAGCGAATCTTCAAGGTCGGCTTCGACGAGCTGGCCCACGTCCCCTTCGACACGCCGTGGGACATGGCCCGCATCGTCCCCTCGATGATGCGGCTGGAGAGCTACCGCACCGTATACGGGTTGGTCGCCAAGCACGTCCGGGACGAGCGGCTGCGCCAGGTGCTGAGCTTCCACCCGCTGCTGGTGGGCGGAAACCCGTACTCCTGCTCGTCGATCTACACGCTGATCGCCTTCCTCGAGCGGAAGTGGGGCGTCTGGTTCGCGATGGGGGGGACCGGCGAGATCGTCCGCGGCCTGGTCGGGCTGATCGAGCACCTCGGCGGCGCGGTGCGCCTGAACGCCGACGTCGAGGAGATCACCGTCGAGCGGGGACGCGCCACGGGCGTCCGGCTGCGTTCCGGGGAGCACCTGCCCTCGGACGTGGTCGTCAGCAACGCGGACGCGGCGTGGACCTACCGCCACCTGGTCCGCCCGGAGCACCGGCGCGTGTGGACCGACCGCCGGGTCGAGCGGAGCCGCATGAGCATGGGGCTCTTCGTCTGGTACTTCGGCACGCGGGGCCGCTACGAGGACGTCGCCCACCACACGATCCTCCTCGGGCCGCGCTACCACGGGCTCCTCAAGGACATCTTCCAGCGCAAGGTCCTCGCGGAGGACTTCAGCCTGTACCTGCATCGCCCGACGGCCACCGACCCCTCGATGGCGCCAGAGGGATGCGACGCGTTCTACGTGCTCTCGCCCGTCCCGCACCTGGGCTCGGGCGTGGACTGGGCGAGCCAGGCCGAGCCCTACCGCCGCTCGATCGAGAAGCTCCTGGCCGAGACCATCCTGCCTGGGCTGCCCGAGCGGGTCGTGACGTCCCGCGTGCTCCATCCGCGCGGCTTCCTCGAGGACTACCTCGCCTTCAAGGGCGCGGCGTTCAGCTTCGAGCCCGTGCTCCAGCAGAGCGCGTACTTCCGTCCTCACAACCGGAGCGAGGACGTGGAGGGGCTCTACATCGTCGGCGCGGGGACGCACCCGGGCGCGGGCATGCCGGGCGTGCTCTCCTCGGCCCGGGTGCTAGACACGGTCGTCCCCGATGCTCACCTCGTTCGCTGAGCGCGTCCCACGACGGCGGCCGTCGGCGCGCATGGACCCGGTGCTCGCCGCGGAGTGCCGCGCGATCCTCGGGGAGGGGTCGAAGAGCTTCGCGACCGCGGCGCGGCTACTGCCACCGCGGCTGCGGGACCCGGTGGCGGCGTTCTACGCCTTCTGCCGGGTGTCGGACGACGCCGTCGACCGGAGCGCCGACCCCGCGCGGTCGCTCGCGGAGCTGCGCGACCGGCTCGATCGGCTCTACGACGGGACGCCGGACCCGCACCCCGCCGACCGCGGCATGGCCTGGGTCGCCGCCGCCCACGCGATCCCGCGGCCGCTGCTCGACGCGCTGCTCGAGGGGTACGGCTGGGACGCCGAGGCGCGGCCCTACCCCGACCTGTCCTCCGTGCTCGCCTACAGCGCGCGGGTGGCGGGCAGCGTCGGGGTGGTCATGACCCTGCTGATGGGGCGCCGGGAGGTCGCGACCCTGCGGCGAGCGGCGGCGATGGGGGTGGCGATGCAGCTCACCAACATCGCCCGGGACGTGGGCGAGGACGCTCGCCACGGCCGGGTCTACCTGCCGGAGACATGGCTGCGCGAGGAGGGCCTGTCGGCGGAGGCGCTGCGGGCCGACCCCGCCTACCGCCCCGGGGTCGGGGTCGCGGTGTGCCGCCTCCTCGCGGTGGCCGACGTGCTCTACCGGCGGGCCGATGGGGGCGTCGCGGCGCTGCCGGCCGACTGCCGCACCGCGATCCGCGCCGCGCGGCTGATCTACGCGGACATCGGTCGCTCGATCCGCGACAAGGGGCACGACAGCGTCTCCTCGAGGGCGTTCACGACGCCGGCGCGCAAGGCGGTGCTCCTCGCCGCCTCGATCCCGGCCCGCTGGCGCCCGTGGTCGATGCATCGGGTCACGACGTCCCTCCAGCGGCTCACGACGCCCGCCGAGGGTCGAGGACCGTCGTGGCCAGCCGAGGCGCCCGGCCTCGAGGAGGCGGAGTTCCTGATCCGGGCGGTACACGAGGCGTCGGGAGCGGGCAAGGTCGACGCGGGGCGCCGCGCGGGTCGGCCAGCCCAGTGGGAGTCGCGATGGAGCTGACCGCCGTCAAGCGCCGGGTCCCCCGTCGGTTCGACCGGGTGGCGGGCACCTACGACCTGTTGACGGGCCTGAACCCGGGCTACCACCGGCACCTGCGCGCGAGCGCCGGACGCCTGGCTCTCGGCGACGCCCCGCGGGTGCTCGACCTGTGCTGCGGGACGGGCTCGAGCACCGAGGCGATCCTCGCGTGCTACCCCGACGCGCGCGTGACCGGGCTGGATGCCTCGGAGGGGATGCTCGCGCGCGCGCGACGCAAGGCGGCGCTCTCGGGCGTACGCTTCGTCGCCGGCGATGCGACGGACCCGGCGGCCAGCGGCGTCGAGGGGCCCTTCGACGGCCTCCTGATGGCCTACGGGATCCGGAACCTCCCGGACCCGGATCGGGCGCTCTCGAACCTCCTGGCGCTGCTCCGGCCCGGCGGGCGCGCGGTCTTCCACGAGTACTCCGTGGCGGACGATCCGCTCCGGCGCGCGATCTGGACGTCGGTGTGCCTCGGTGTGATCGTCCCCGGGGGGTTGCTCACGGGGGAGACGGAGCTCTACCGCTACCTCCACCGGAGCGTCGTCGCCTTCGACGGCGTGCAGCGGTTCGAGGCCCGGCTCCGGGAGGCCGGCTTCGTCGACGTCTGGACCGGCCCGATGGACGGCTGGCAGCGCGGCATCGTCCACAGCTTCGTCGGCAAGCGCCCGGAGGCTACGTGACGCGCTGGCTGCCGGTGGGTCCTCGCCGACGGCGCGTGCGGGGCTGCACGCGCGGGACGCGCGCGCAGGCCGACGGCGATCCTCGTGTGGCGGTCGTCGGCGGCGGGCTCGCGGGCATGGCGGCGGCCTGCGTGCTCGCCGAGCGCGGCGTGCGGGTGACCGTCCTCGAGAAGGAGCCCTTCCTCGGTGGGCGCCTCGGCGCCTGGACCGAGCGGTTCCCCGACGGCTCCCCCTACGAGATGGAGCGCGGGTTCCACGGCTTCTTCCGGCAGTACTACAACCTCCGGAACCTGATCGCGCGGGTCGACCCGGAGCTCCGCTGCCTCACCCCCCTCGAGGACTACCCCATCCTCGGACCGAACGGGCTCGAGCAGTCGTTCCGGGGGCTGCCCCGGACGCCGCCGCTCAACCTGATCGCCATGCTCCGGCGGACGGAGCTCTTCCGGCTGGCCGATCTGCGCAGCGTCGACTCCGGGGAGGCGCGGCAGATGATGAGCTTCGACCCGAAGCGCACCTACCGCGACCACGACGGGCGGGACGCCCGGAGCTACCTGGACGGGCTCGGCTTCCCGCCCAGCGCCCGTCAGATGTTCTTCGACGTCTTCAGCCACTCCTTCTTCAACCCCGAGGAGGGGCTGAGCGCGGCGGAGATGCTGATGATGTTCCACTTCTACTTCCTGGGGAACCCGGAGGGGCTCGTGTTCGACGTGATGAACGAGCCGTTCCGGAGCGCGCTCTGGGCCCCCATGGAGCGCTACCTCGAGCAGCGAGGCGCGGAGGTGCGCACGGGCGCGACCGTGACCCACCTCGACCGGACGGACGGCGGCGGCTGGCGCCTCGCGGTGGAGGGAGACGCGGCGGTGGACACGGACGGCGTGGTGCTGGCGGTCACTGTCCCCGCGCTCCAGGCCCTGACTGACGCCTCGCCCGGCCTCCGACGCGACCCGGCATTCGTGGACGCGGTCGGCCGACTCGGGGTCACGCTCCCCTTCGCGGTGTGGCGGTTGTTCCTGGACCGCGCGGCCGAGCCGCAGCGGCACGCCTTCGTCGGGACCACCGGCTTCGGGCACCTCGACAACATCAGCCTCTACGAGCGCTTCGAGGGCGAGAGCCGGCGCTGGGCCGAAGCGACGGGAGGCTCGGTGGTCGAGCTTCACGCCTACGCCTGGCCCGGGCGCGACGAGGAGGAGCTCCGGAGCCAGCTCCACGGGGCGCTCGAGACGCTCTACCCCGAGCTCGCCGGGGCGCGGATCCTCCACCAGAGCTGGCTCGTGCGTCAGGACTGCCCGAGCTTCGAGCCGGGGAGCCACGCCGAGCGGCCGTCGGTGCGTACGCCCTACGGCAACGTCGTCCTGGCGGGGGACTTCGTGAAGCTCCCCTTCCCGACCGCCCTGATGGAGCGTGCGGCGTCGAGCGGGATGCTCGCCGCGAACCACCTCCTCGACCGGTGGGACGTGCGGGGCGAGACCCTCTACTCCGTCCCGCTGCGCGGCGTGATGGCTGCCCTCGCGGGCTGAGCCGGCCGGTCTCGAGCCAGCCCGCTAGGACGACCCGGGCACGACCCGGAGGCGGGGCTGCCCCCGCACGACGGGGGCCTGCCGCCGCAGCGCGTACATACGCTCGGCGTACTCGACGTCGTCCACCCAGAGGCGCGCCGCCCGCGCCTCGATGAAGGGTCGGACCAGCGCGCGGATCGGCCGGACCCACGCGAACGCTGCCCTGCTGCTCGTCGCGAGGGTCGCCTCGATCATCGCCGTGCGCCCGTCGTCGATCGGCGTGGCGTGGGTCTCCACGACCGATCCGACGCCCTCCCCGGCCACGATGGTCATCACGATCGTGCGCGGGTCCGGGCAGTGGAACCGCGCATCGACCTCCATCCCGACGAAGGGCGCGACGCGGTACACGACCCGGACCGTGATCTGGGCGTCGTCCTCCGCGATCACCGCCAGGCGGAGGAACGAGTGAGGATGGAAGTGCACGCCGTGCCAGGGGTCCAGGCGATTGGCGATCACGTCCCGGGGCTCACAGCGGGCCTCCGTGCGGATCACCCCATCGAGGAAGGTCGCCGGACGCGGCGCGAGCACCGGCCGGTCGGTGGGCGCCTCCCCCGGCGCGAGGAGGGCGGGCAGCCGGACCCACGTCAGGACGCCATCGTCGTGGGCCGGGAAGGGCGTCCAGCGCCCCCGCCGGCGGTCGCCGAGGGACAGCCCATGCCAGGGACACACCAGGCGGCCCGCGGCGTCCACGCTGCCCTTGCACAGCGACGCGCCCATGTGAGGGCAGGCGTCCGGCACCGCCCCGACCGTGCCATCGGGGCGCCGCCACACCGCGAGGTCGAGCCCATTCACCCGGAAGAGACGGGGCGCAGGGCGGATCCGGCGCGAGGCGTCGAGCACGGCCCACCCGCCTCCGGGCCGCGACAGGGCGTGCGCCAGCGCCGCCTCGATCCGGGCCGGGTTGGCTTGGGCCCAGTCCGGGCGGTCTCCGTAGAGCGGTTGCTCATCCGGGGCGTCGAGGGCCGGCGAGCGGCCGAAGGTGACGAAGCGTCGCGGCATGGTGGTTCCGGCGGCGGGGGCGGCCCGAGCGTAGCCCGGCTCGGCCAGCGTTGGGTCGATGAACACGTCCGGCCAGGCCCGAACCGTCCGATCCGACCTGCGCGACGGGCGATCTCGGCCCGCGTGATGTCCGTGAGTCGCCTTGAGCTGCTCGACGGCGCTATGATGCGCGCGCGATGAGCCGCTCGGTCGACGAGCAGCCGCTAGCGAGCGCCCCGCCCGCTGGCCTCGGACCGGAGGAACGCAGCGTCGTCGCCGGTCGATACCGCCTCCGGTCACTGATCGCGGAGGGTGGGATGGGCTCCGTCTACGTGGCCGAGCACGTGCTCAGCAAGAAGCGGCTGGCCGTGAAGGTCGTCCACCCGTACCTGTGTCGCGGGCGGGAGGGCGTCGAACGGTTCCGCCGGGAGGTGAGCGCAGCCGCGGAGATCGACCACCCCGGGATCGTCCAGGTGTACGACGCCGGGGTCGACGACGACGGCGGCTTCTTCATGGCGATGGAGCTGCTCCACGGCGAGAGCCTCGGCGACCGGCTGCGGCGCTCCTGGCCGGGGATGGCGACCGCCGTCGCCCACGTGGTGGGCATGCTGGAGCCGCTGGCCAAGGCGCACGCCAAGGGCTTCGTCCACCGCGATCTGAAGCCCGACAACATCTTCCTCGCCGTGGACGAAGAGGGCCGGGAGCGGGTGAAGCTCCTCGACTTCGGCCTCGCGCGGGTGGTCGCGAAGTCGGGCCCGACGCAGACCGGAATCACCTTCGGCACCCCGGAGTACATGAGCCCCGAGCAGGCCATGAGCGCGCGCAAGGTGCGCTCCCCGGGGGACGTCTGGTCGATCGCGGTGATGCTCTACGAGCTGGTCAGCGGGCGGCACCCGTTCCTCGGAGAGACCCCGACCGCGATCATGGCGAACGCGATCAAGGACCCCCACCCCCCGGTGGCGTCCGTGGCGCCCCACGTGCCCGAGCCGCTCGCGGACTTCATCGACGACTGCCTGGCGAAGGACCCGGAGTCGCGCCCCCAGGACGCGGGCGCGATGCTGACCGAGCTGCGGCTCGTGCTCGCCCACCTGACGCTCGACGAGACGGTGCCGAAGGCGCCCACCCCGCCGAGCTCGCGCTTCGGCGCCGTGGCCGACCGGGAGGCGGCGGACCTGGAGGAGGCCGCTGACGAGCCGCCGATCGTCCTCGTCCCATCGCCCGCGCGGGCGACGCCGCTCGCGACCGAGGTCGCCCCCTCGCCGGTGCCTCCCAAGCGACCCTCGCGGGCGCTGTTCTACCTGCTGCTCGCCTCCCTCGGCATCCTCCTCGGCGTGACCGGCGCCTTCGGGGCCTCGCTCCTCACGCGAGGCGGAGGAGCTCCGGCGGCGGCGGCGCCGCCCTCCCCCGAGGAGCCGCCCGCCGAGGCGGCGGACCCCGGCGAGGTCGCGCCGGTGATCCCGACGGCGTCGGAGGCCACCGAGCCGGAGCTCGCCGAGGCCCCCGACCCCGCCGAGGGCGAGGCGGCGTCGGGCGAGGGGGAGGCCCCGCCGTCGACGCAGGAGTCGGCCGGGGAGGCGACCGGCGCGCACGGGGGCGAGGCCCCCGAGGAGCGGCCGGCCGCGCGGGTGCGAGCGTCCCGCGCCACCCCCGATCTGGTCCGGGCTCGGGAGTGCTACATGGCGGGCGACATGCAGTGCGTGATCCGCGTCATTCAGCCCCAGACGACCAACGAGTGGGAGCTGCTGCTGCTGATCCAGGCCTACCGGCGCAACGACAACCTCACCCGGCGGGCGAAGGAGCAGGCGCGCCGCTACCTCGACCTGTTCCCGCATGGGGCGCGGGCCGAGGAGATGCGGCGCTTCGTCAGCCGTTGATGGGGGCCAGGTCGCCGGGCTCCCTGGCGCGGCCCCGAGCCACCCGGACGGCTCAGCGGCCTCGCTCCCGCGCCGCGCGGCGGTCCTTCTTGCCGCTGGACGAGAGGGACAGGGCCTCGGTGACGAACAGCGCTCGCGGGTGCTTGTAGGCGGCGAGGACGCCCCCCAGGGCCGCGCGGATCGCCGCGAGGTCGGGGGGCGAGGCGGGGTCGGTGGCGACGACCTCCGCCGCGACCCGCTCCCCCCACACCTCGTCGGGGAGCGCGAACACCAGCGCCGCGCGCACCTGGGGCAGCGCCTCCAGGGCGTGCTCCACCTCCACCGGGTCCACGTTCTCGCCACCCGAGATCAGCCGGTCGTCCGCGCGCCCCCGCACGTGGAGGTGGCCTTCCTCGTCGAGCCACCCGAGGTCGCCGGTGGCCAGAAAGCCTCCCCGCCACGGCGTGAACGTCGCCGGTGCCACTGGCAGGTATCCGTCGAGGAGCGTCGGCCCGCCGACCTCGATCTCGCCGTCCCGGACGCGGACGCGCACGCCCGGCAGGGGAGGTCCGACCCCGTCGGCGCGGGGCTCGTCCGGGTGCTGGGTGCACACCTGGGCGGCCGCCTCCGAGAGGCCGTAGGTCGGTAGCAGCGGCCACCCGGCGGCGCGCCCCGCCGCGAGGAGGGCGGGGCTGAGCGGCGCGCCGCCGACGAGCGCTGCCCGCAGGGAGCGCGGCGGCGCGACGCCGGCGTCGAGCAGGCGCCGCAGCATGGTCGGCACCACCGAGAGGAGCGTGACGCGGTGACGCTGGAGCGCCTCGGCGAGGCCGGCGGGGTCGAACGCTGCCGGCGCGAGGACCACGGCCCGTCGGGCGGCGAGGCACCGGGTGACGATCGACAGCCCGCCGACGTGGGCCGGCGGGAGGGCGAGCAGCCAGCGGTCATCGTCGCGCCACCCGAGGTGGGCGGCGTGAGCGCGCGCGGCGGCGACCAGCGCCCTGCGCGACAGCGCGATGCCCTTCGGGCGGCCGGTGCTCCCCGACGTGTAGACCACCACCGCGGACCGCGCGGCCCGGACCCGGGGCGGGAAGACGCGCTCGTCGTCGTCGAGGACGACGCGCGGGAGCACGGCGTCCCGGACCCGGGCCCGCTCCGGCGCGGTCCAGCGCGGATGCAGCAGCACCGCGCACATCTCCATCTCGAGCAGCGCGTAGAGGTCGACGAGGGACGAGACGCGCGCGTGGGCGACCAGCGCCGCGCGGTCGCCCCGCCGCGCCTCGAGGCAGCCGCGCAGCTCCCCGGCGCGCCGCGCGACCTCGGCGGCCAGCTCCGCATAGGACCAGGCCCGCGCGTCGGTGATCAGGGCGGGCTGCGTCGGGGCCTCCCGCCCCGCCGCCGTCACCCGGAGCGAGGCGCTCACCAGGAGATGCCGAGCCCGAGCCCGGGGTACGAGGGCGCCTTGATCCAGGCTGCGCCCACGAAGGGCACCCGGATGCCATCCGCCAGCGGCGACAGCGCGGGGTGCTGGCCGAGCCCCGCGGCGAGGCCGCCGACGGCCAGGGCGAGGTGCGCCGATGCGGCCCGCGAGATCGGGCCCTCCAGGAGATGGCTGACCACGCAGCGGAGGTTGGCCCGGCGCGCGCTGTCGGCGAGGTCGAGGCAGGCGAGGATCCCTCCGAGGAGCGTCGGCTTGAGCACGAGCACGTCGACCGCCTCGGCCTCGAGGGCGCGCTCGAGGCGCTGCGACCCACCGTCGCCGGCCAGTGACTCGTCGAGGGCGATCGGGATCGGCGACTTGAGCTCCAGGAGGTCCTCGAAGGGCACGGGCTCCTCGAGGAACGACGGGCCGAAGGGCACGTAGGCATGGAGGAGGGCCTCCGCCTCGGCCGGCGGCAGCGCGCGGTTGGCGTCGAGGCGCAGCTCCAGCTCGTTGGGCGCGCGCTTGCGGACCGTCTCGAGCCACCGGATCTCGTCGGCAGCCCGCCCGGCCCGCCCGACCTTGAGCTTCACGCACTTGACGCCCTTGGCGATCGCCTCGGCGAGGGCGAGCCGCAGCGCGTCGTCCGTCTCGACCCACAGCGCCTGGGCGAGAGCGAGGCGAGGCGGGACGTAGGCGGCGAGCAGGGCGCAGATCGGTAGGTCCTGGCTGCGGCTCAGGTAGTCGAGGAGCGCGGTCTCGATCCCGAAGCGGGCCGACGGGCTCCGGACCCCCCGGGTCGCCGCGCGGATGTCCTCCACGCTCCGCACGTCGTCGGGCCACCGGTAGGCCTCGAGGTCGCGCCGCACGTCCCGGAACCGGTCCGGGCTGACCCCCGGCAGGGGCGCCGCCTCCCCGAGGCCGAGCCCGCGCGGCCCGAAGAGCTCGATGCGGACCACCGTCCGGCTGGTCCAGCGCTCGACGGCGTTGGCCGTGCCCGGGATCGGAGCGTGGACGGTGGTCAGGCGAGTCCGCACGGCGCCGCAGCCTACGCCGAAGGGGCCCCGTCGTCAGCTCGCGTGGGCGAGGGCGAGGCCGAGGGCGAATAGCGTGCCGTGCACGAGCAGGAGCTGGGCGGTCGAGGCGAGCGTCGCGTTCAGCGGCCGGCCCTCGCGGCGGATCAGCTGCCGGAGCAGGAGCGCGGCCCACGGGAGGGTCAGGAGGGGCAGCAGGAGCCAGGGTCCCCGGCGCATGGCGAGCGTGGCGGGGACCAGGTAGGCGACCGCCACGAGCAGGGCGTACTCGGCCACGGCGACGCGGCGACCCAGGCGCACCGCCAGGGTCCGCTTGCCGGCCTGCGCATCCGTTGCCCGGTCGCGGACGTTGTTGACGACGAGGACCGCCGTCGCGAGCGCCCCGACCGGCAGGGCGCACCAGGCAGCCAGGGGCGGAACGCTGAGCGTCTGCACGTAGGTCGTGCCGCACACCGCCACGAGGCCGAAGAACAGCAGCACGAACAGGTCGCCGAGCCCGTGGTAGCCGAGGGGAAAGGGGCCGCCGGTGTAGGCGATTCCGCTCGCGATGCTCGCGACGCCGATCGCCACCACCGGCCAGCCCGCGACCCAGGTCAGGTACAGGCCGGCCAGCGTGGCGAGGCCGAACGCCACCACCATGCCCCGCCGCATGGCCTCCGGGTCGAGGAGACCGCTCGCCACCGCTCGCGTGGGGCCGAGCCGGTCCTGCGTGTCCGCGCCCTTCTCGTGGTCGAACACGTCGTTGGCGAAGTTCGTCCCGACCTGGATCCACAGGGCGCCGAAGGCCGCGGCGAGCGCAGGGCCGAGGCGGAAAGCGCCGAGCGCGAAGGCGACGGCGGAGCCGACCGCCACGGGCACGAGGGCCGCCGTCAGAGTCTTCGGTCGGGACGCCAGAAGCCAGGCTCGGACGTTCATCGTACCTCCCGCCGCGTGGGCGGCGGCCTCCGGAGGGCCTCGGCGACGGCCTCGGGGGCCTCGAGAACCGGATTGTGCCCGACGCCGGGGATCGTCTCGAGGCGGCAGGCCGGGAGGCGGCGCGCGGCGGCCCCCGCCAGCTCCCGATGCCGCTCGTCCTCGGCGCCGACCAGCAGGGTCACCGGCGTACGGATGGCGGGGAGGGCCGGTCGGTGATCGGGCATCTCGGCGAGGCCGAGGTGTGTCAGCACGTCCGCGAGCGCTGCGGGGCGGTGGCGCATCCGTTCCCGGCGCTGGTCGACGCGAGCCTGGCGCGCGAGGCGTGCCTGCGACGCCCAGATCGGGAGCGCCTCCCAGCGGTCGACGAACGCGCCGAGGCCGTCCGTCCGCAGGACCTCGGCGTGGCGGCGGTCGGCCTCGCGCCGGGCGGGTCGATCCAGGTCGGGGAGGCCGGGGTGGGCGCCGATCAGGGTTGCGCGCGCGAGCCAGGCGGGCGCGAGGCGCAGCAGCCCCCAGGCCAGGCGGCCACCGAGGCTGTAGCCCACCAGGTGGGCCCCGCGGGCGCCGCTCCTCGCGATCGATGCGTCGAGGCGCCTAACGGTGTCCTCCCACGGGCCGACCGGGTCGGGCTCGGGCCCGTGCCCCGGCAACCAGGGACGCAGGGCGGAGGGCAGGGCGGAGGGCAGGGCGGAGGTCAGCCCGTGGGCGGCGAGGACCCGATCCCACGTGGCTGGCGACCCCGTGAAGCCGTGGAGGAGCACCAGCATGCTCACGCCCCGAGGTCGCGCAGGCGGCGCTCGAGGGCCGCCGGAGGGGTGGCGAAGCGCGCGTGGACCAGGCTCGGCCCCGGGGTGCGGAGCGCCTCGCGGAGCGCGGCGCTCAGCGCCGAGAGGTCGTCGGCCGCCGTGTAGGGGACGCCGAAGCCTTCGGCCAGCGGGGCGAGGGACGTTCGCGGGGGCGTTCGGAACAGCGCCCAGGCCTCCTCGCTGAGGCCGGCCTCGGCGAGGGGGAGCTGCTCGAAGATGCGCCCCCCGCCGTTGTCGAGCACCAGGATCGGGAAGGGCGCGGCCACGTCCCGGACGAGCTGGAGGGACGTCAGGTCGTGGTGGAAGGCGACGTCGCCGAGGACCAGCAGGCCGGGGCCCCCGGTCGCCAGCAACGCTCCGGCCGTCTGGGCGAGCCAGCCGTCGATGCCGTTGGCTCCGCGCTGGCTGTAGACCCGCAGCGGCACGCCACCCCCGCGCACGAAGCGGTCGAGGTGGCGGACCGGGAGGCTGTTGCCCACCGCGAGGAGCGCATCGCCCGGAAGGGACCGCACCGCGGTCCGCACCGCCGCCCCCTCGCACCACCCCTCCGCCTCGAGGGCGCGGTCGACGCGGTCCCAGACGGCGAGCTCCGCGCGCCGCAGCGCCTCGCTCCAGCCCGGACGACCGACGGGGCCGGGGAGCGTGGCCGCGAGGGCGGTCAGGGTCGCCTCGACGCTGCCGATCAGCACGTCCGTGGCGCGGTGGGTGGGGTCGACCTCGTCGGTCGCGGCGAGCACGACGCGGTGCCGCGGCGGGGTCGGCCCCGCCCGACCCTCGAGCCACGCCGCGTACGCCCCGGAGGTCGGCGCCCTGCCGATCTCGAGGACCACGTCGGGGGCCGGGGCCCCGGGGTCGCGCAGCACGTGGTCGAAGGCGTCGCCGAGGGGGCCGTCGGCCCGGGGCGCGAAGCGCAGCTGGCTCGTGCCCTCGGCGAAGAGGGCGACCCCGAGGCGGTGGAGGGTCTGGACCGGCTTGCGGAGCGACGCGGCGGGCGGCGGCAGAGGCCCTGCGACCAGCGCCGGTCGCTCCGCCTCGCGGAAGAGCGCGGCGATCAGGCCCACGTCCGCGGCGGGGGCGGGCGCGTGGCGGAAGGTCGGGGCGGGCTCGGCGGCCAGCGCGCGAAGCCGGGCGTCGAGCTGCCTGCCGGCGTCGTCGTGGGCCTCGACCGGCTCGAGCGGCTTGCGAGCTGGCGCGTTCAGGTGCACCGGTCCCGGCCGGGGTCCGAGCGCGCGGGCGACGGCCTGGGCGGCCCGGCGGCGGAGACCCCGGAGCGCGCGCGGGGTCGGGTCGGGGAGCCCGAGGTCGATCGAGAGGCGGGCGAAGTCGCCGTAGAGCCGCGTTTGATCGATGGTCTGCGGAGCCCCGGCGTGCTGGAGCTCCGGCGGCCGGTCCGCGCTGAGCACGAGCACCGGGACCGCGTCCGCGCTGGCCTCGACGACCGCCGGCAGGTAGTGGGCAGGCGCCGTGCCGCTGGTGCAGAGCAGGAGCGCCGGTCGCCCGCTCGCCCGGCCCATGCCCAGGGCGAGGAAGGCGGCGGCTCGCTCGTCGATCACCGCGTGGCAGCGGAGATCCGGGCAGCGATGGGCAGCGAGGGCGAAGGGCGTAGAGCGGGACCCGGGGCTGATCACCGCGTGCCGGACGCCGGCCTCGGCGAGGCTGCCGAGCAAGACATCGGCCCAGGCGGTGAGGAGACGCGCGGGCGGCTCCTCGGCGCTCACCCTACGCCCCGCGCTCCGCGGCCCGCCGCCTCGCCGTCGGCTGCGGACCCGCCGAGGGCGGCCAGGAGAGGCCGCAGCTTGAGCGCCGACTCCTCCCACTCTGCGCGCGCCTCCGAGCCAGCGACGATGCCGCCGCCCGCGTAGAGCCACGCCGTCGCCCCGCGGACCACGCCGCAGCGGAGCGCGACCCGCATCTCGGCGTTGCCGTCCGCATCCCACCAGCCGACCGGCCCGGCGTACCAGCCGCGGGGGCTCGCCTCGTGCTCGGCGATCCACGGCACCGCTCGCTCCGTCGGCGTGCCCCCCACGGCCGGGGTCGGATGAAGGGCCGCGGTGACCTCGGCGGGCGACACGCCGGGCCGGAGCCGCCCCCGGACCGCCGTGTGGAGGTGCAGGACGTTGGGCAGCCGTCGGATCGAGGGCGCGGCCGGCACCTCGAGCGCCTGCGCGAGCGGCGTGAGGCGGGCGCGGAGGTGGTCGACGACGAAGCGGTGCTCGCGGCGGTCCTTGTCGCTCCCGAGGAGCCGCGCGTCCGCGTCGTCCGCGTCCGGCCGAACGGAGCCGGCGAGGGCGTCGGCCTCCACCGTGCGCCCGCGCTTGCGAAACAGGCGCTCCGGGGTGGCGCCGAGGAAGGTCGAGGCGCCGAGCCGAAGGCCGAAGGCGGTGGTCTGGGGGTAGGCCGCGGCCAGGTCCTCGAGCACCTGCCAGGGCTCGAGGTCGTGGGCTGCGCGGACCCGGGCGCGCCGGCTGTAGACTGCCTTGGCGAGCTCGCCGGCCGCGATCGCGCGCGTCAGCACGCCGACCGCGCGGTCGTAGCGAGCCCGGTCGGCGTGCTCGACGCGGACCAGGCGTGGTCGGCCGACGGGGTAGCACGCCGGCGCCTCGAGCGCGGCCCAGAGAGCGCTCAGCTCCGCAGCGACGGTCTCGTCCCTCCCCGCCCAGCCGTCCCGGCAGTCGACGCCGAGGGTGAGCACGCCGGCGCCGGGTCGCACCTCGTAGGACCAGCGGGGCAGGAGCAGCGCTCCGTCGCCGAACGCCGCCCAGGGCTCCCGGTCCGCGCCGCCCGCGCGGAACGCGAAGCCGCCGAAGACGCGGGGCGCCCGAGCGTCGACGTCCGCGTGGGTCACGCGCAGGATGGCGGCGAACAGCGCGTCCGACGCGCGCCCGAGGTCCTCGAAGCGCGCCTCGCCTGCTGCTCTCAGCATCACCCCGGCGCCGTGGCCGACGAGGTCGTGGCCCGCCTCGGAACGCCAGCGGACCCCCGGCGCCTTGCGGAGCGCGCGCAGCGGCAGGTCGACGGGGGCCGGAGGGGCGGGCATCCGCAGATGCAGCACCGCGCGCTCCGCCCGGGCCCGCGCGAGGCCTCCGAGGACGAAGGCCCGGGCCTCGCGGAGGTCCAGGGCGCGCCGCCGCGTCAGCGGCGCGGGGGCGGTCATCGCGCGCGCTCCCCGCCCGCGGGCGTGCCCACGTAGAGCGTGCAGACCCCGAAGGTCAGCGGGCGCACGTCGAGGACGTCCAGACCAGCCGTGCCCATGAGCTCGGCGAAGGCCTCCGCCGGCGGGAACGCTGCGATCGACCGCTGCAGGTAGCGGTACTCCCAGGACCCGCTGAGGATCGCGCCCAGCGTGGGCACGACGTGGTGGACGTGGAAGCGCGCCGCCGAGCCCAGCAGCCCGCCCCGGGGCTCGGCGAGCTCCAGGATGGCGACGCGCCCGCCGGGCCGGGTCACGCGCGCCATCTCGCGAAGCGCTCGCTCCCGGTCCGGCACGTTGCGGATGCCGAAGGCGATCGCGACCCCGTCGAAGGCATCGTCCGGGTAGGGCAGCCGCTCGGCGTCGCCGACCTCGAGGCGGACCCGCGGGTCGAGCCCGGCGCGATCGACCTTGACGCGGCCCCGGGCCAGCATCTCGGTCGACGGGTCGAGCCCGACGACCTCCGCGTGCGGGTGCTGCCGCGCGATCTCGACCGCGAGGTCCGCCGTGCCCGTCGCCAGGTCGAGGACCCGAGGCGGCCGCGTGCCTTCCCGCGGGAGGGCGAGCGCCTCCACGGCAAGGCGGCGCCAGCGTTGATCGATCCCGAGGGAGATGATCCGGTTCAGCAGGTCGTAGCGCCCGGCGATGCCATCGAACATCGCACCGGAGCCGCCCCGCGGGCCGGTCTCGTCCGCTGCGGGGTCCGCCGCGGGGTCGCGTAGCGCGGGATCTTCGTCGCGTCCGGTCGGACCGCGGTCGGCGGCGGTCGGCGGCGCGTCCTGGGCGGGGGGCATCGGCGAGCTCATGCGTGCACCTCAGGCGGGCCGGTGGACGACGGCCGCGGCGACCGTCTCGAGGGCCTGGCGTGCCCGGGACGGGGGGAGGTCGGTCAGGGCGAGGCGGGCGCGCTCGGCGTGCTCGAGGGCGAGGTCGCGCACCCGCTCGAAGCTCCCGGCCTGCTCGACGAGGGACAGCACGCGGCCGTAGCGCTCCGGAGGGGTGGCGCCGTCGATGATCGCCCGGAGCTCCGGCTCGAGCTCCGGGCTCCGGCGCAGCGCGTGGATCAGCGGGTAGGTCAGCTTGCCCTCGCCCAGGTCCGCGAAGAGCGCCTTGCCGGTCGCCTCCGGGTCCCCCGTGAGGTCGAGCAGGTCGTCGGTGGCCTGGAACGCGACGCCGAGGTGGTTGCCGTACCGCTCCAGGCTCGCGCACGCGTCGGCGTCGAGGCCGCCGGCCTTCGCGCCGGCGAACATCGCCCAGCGGAACAGCGCGGCGGTCTTGCCCTCGACGACCTCGAACCAGTCGTCGATCGTCGTGTCGAGGCGGCCGCGCCGCTCGAGCTGCAGGGACTCGGCGAAGATCATCTCCTCGATCACGGCGAGGAGGCGGTCGAGCGTCCCGTCGACCCCCGCCCGCCGGACCCTGCGCAGCGCGTCGATCAGGAGCCAGTCGCCGGCGAAGATCGAGACGGCGTTGCCGAAGATCATCCGCGCGGCGGGCGCGCCGCGGCGTGTCTCGCCGAGGTCGACCACGTCGTCGTGGAGAAGCGTCGCGGCATGGACGAGCTCCACGGCGATCGCGAGGTCGAGCCCGCGCTCGTCGAAGCCCGTGCCGAGGCGGGTCGCGAGGGCGACGCAGATCGGGCGTAGCCTCTTGCCTCCCTGGTCGACCAGGTGGAGGCTGGCCCGCTCCACCGCCGTCCCCTCGGGGCGCAGGGACGGCAGGTCGGCCTCGAAGCGCACCATGTCGACGCCCACCAGGTCGGCGAGGTCGGCGAGGCGCTCGGCGAGGGAACCGAGGTCGCGGCCCCGCACCAGCGACCGGAGTCGGGTGAGCAGGACCGGCGGGTCCGACGGTGCGGTGGCGGCGGTCGGCATGGGAGGGCCCGCTCTCGAGCCGGCGGGAGGGCTTTCGGAACTTTCAAAGTTCCGTGAAGGATGTTTGGGCCCGTCCGACGGACGGTCAAGCCGGGCGAGGCGTCCGGGCTGCGCGCGGGAGTCACGCAAGGGCAACCCGGGGCCGGAGCCAGATGGGGACGGACCGGAGGGTCTCGAGGGTCAGGGCCACCGGCGGCATGTGCCGCATGACCCGCAGGACCTCGGGCAAGGTTGCGATGTCGCTGAGGAACCGCGCGAGCGTGGTCGGCGGGACGTAGCGGAACAGGTCGACGAGGGCGTCCGGGGCCTGGCGGGGAGCGCGGGCGAGGTAGCTGAGGAACACCCGGTCCTGGAACGCGGCCCGCCGCGGGCGCGGCTCGGGCGCGCTCGGAAGGCCTCCGGCGAGCAGGCGCTCCGCGAGGGTCGCGCTGTCGGACTGGATCCGCTGGAAGGCGTAACCCGTCGACGGCTTCGCGAGCCCGCCGGCCAGCCCGATCCGGACGAGCCGCGGGTGGGGCTGGCGGTCGAAGCTGCGGGTCGTCATCGGGATCGAGCCCGCCTCCCGGTCGACCACGGTGTAGCCCCGGATGCCGAGGCGCCCCTCGACCGCGTCGACCAGCGCGCCCCGGTAGTCCTCGGGGGCGAGGCGGTCGGTGCCGAACCAGGTCGGCTCGACCAGCGCGTGCCGCGGTCCGAAGGGCAGGACGTAGAGGAAGTGGATGCCGCGGTCCTGCGGCATCGCGAAGTCCATCAACGTGACCGTGCTCGGGTCGAAGGCGTCGCGTTCCGTCCTCACGGTCCAGCCCTCGAAGTGCTGGAGCAGCGTGACGCGCTCCCCCGCCTCGGCCTCCGGAGGCAGGTCGGGCGGGCGCGAGTCGAAGACCAGGTCGGCGCGCAGGACGCCGGCCGAGGTCTCCACCTCGACGTGGTCGAGCCCGGGGCGGACCTGGCTCACCCCGACCCCGAGGCGGAGCTCGACGTCGGGGTGGGGCTCGAGCCGCGCGAGCACCCGCCGGTAGAAGGCGTCCGACGGCAGGCGGTGGTAGTGCAGCCCCGGCGCCTGCCGGAGGATCCAGCTCCCGGTCGGCGCCCGGACGCGCCACCGGCGCCACCGGTGGCTGACGTCGGCGTCGAACGGGTGCGCGACGACGCTCCATCCACACCACGTGCGGTCGCTCCCGTAGCCCTCGCGCGGGTCGACCAGCAGCACGCGACGCCCGGTCAGGCCGCGCTCCACGAGGTGCCACGCGAGGCTGAGGCCGGCGCAGCCGGCGCCGACGATCAGGACGTCGGCGTCCCGCCCACGGCGCGCTGGAGCTGTTCGACGGTGTGGGGATAGGGGCAAGGTTCGGTCCCGGGTTGGCGGAGGAAGGCCTCGATCGCGTCGAGGTGGGCGAGGGCGTCGTCGAGGCGCGGATCGCGCCCGGCATCGTAGGCGCCGAGGGTCACGAGGTCCCGCTTCGCTTCGTAGGTCGCGACGAGCGAGCGCAGCCGCTGCGCCGCCGCCCGGTGGGTGTTCGAGGTCACCTGGGGCATCCAGCGCGAGAGGCTCCGCACGACGTCGACGGCCGGCCAGCGGCCGCGCTCGGCGAGGTCCCGGTCGAGCACCAGGTGCCCGTCGACCAGGCCCCGCACCTCGTCCGCGACCGGCTCGTCCAGGTCGCCCCCCTCGACCAAGACGCTGTAGAGCGCCGTGATCGAGCCCGTCGGCGCCGGTCCAGCGCGCTCGAGCAGCGGAGGCAGGCGCGCGAAGGCGCTCGGGGGGAAGCCCCGGCGGCTCGGCGGCTCCCCGGCGGCGAGGCCGACCTCCCGGCCGGCCCGCACCAAGCGCGTCAGGCTGTCCATCACGAGCAGCACCCGGGCGCCCTGGTCCCGGAACCCCTCCGCGAGGGCGGTGGCGACCGACGCGCTCCGCAGCCTGGTGAGGGCTGGCTGATCGCTGGTCGCGCACACCACGACGGTGCGCGCCCGCGCGCTGGCGTCGAGGTGGTGGTCGAGGAGCTCCCGGAGCTCCCGACCCCGCTCGCCGATCAGCGCGACCACGACCACGTCGGCGTCCCCGTGCCGCGCGATGCGCCCGAGCAGATGGGTCTTGCCGACGCCGGACCCCGCGAACACGCCCACCCGCTGCCCCTCCGCGAGGGTGACGAGGCCGTCGATCGCGCGGACCCCGGTCGCCAAGGGGCGCGCCGGCCCGGGCCGCTCGAGGGGGGCCGGTGGCGGCGCGTGCAGGGGGCGGTCCTCGCCCGGGGGGAGCGGGCCGCCGTCGAGGGGGAGGCCGAGGCCGTCCAGCACGCGACCGAGGCAGCCCTCGCCCACGCGGACCGTCGGCGGGTGACCCCGCGGCACCACCGGGTCGTCCGGGCCGATGCCGTCGAGGCGGTCGAAGGGAAGGAGCAGGACCTCGCCCTCGCCGAAGCCGACCACCTCGGCTCGCAGCGGACGGCGGCCCTCGCGGCGCACCTCGACCTCGTCGCCCACGCGGACGCCGCGCAAGACGGCGCGCAGGCTCAGGCCCCGCAGCGACCGGAGCCGGCCCTCGACGGGCATCGGATCGGCGGCGCGAACGGCGGCCACCGCGCGGGGGAGGTCGAGCATGACGGGCCAGGCACGGTGTAGGGCGAGGGGGCGACCCCGGGCAACGGCGATCGGTTGGTGGGGCCAGGGCGCCGGTGGGCTGCTAGCTTCGGCCGCATGGCGCCGAAGGCCGACTATTACCAGGTCCTGGGCGTGGACCGGTCCGCCACCGCGGAGGACATCAAGCGCGCGTTCCGGCGCCTCGCCATGGCCTACCACCCGGACCGCAACCCGGGGGACCCCCGCGCGGAGCAGATGTTCAAGGAGGCCAGCGAGGCCTTCGCGGTGCTCAGCGACGAGGACAAGCGCAAGCGCTACGACCGGATGGGCCACGCGGCGTTCAAGCGGGCCCGGGACGGCGGCCAGGAGCGGGTCGACTTCAGCTCCGTCAGCGAGATCCTCGAGACCCTGTTCAACGATCTCCTGGGCGGCGGCCGGTCGCGCCGGAGCCGGGTCGGCGGCGACATCGAGGTCGAGCTCGACGTGACGTTCGAGGAGGCGGCCCTCGGCGCCACCAAGAGCCTGGACGTCACGCGGAACGTGTCCTGCGCCACCTGCGATGGCCAGGGCGCGGCGCCGGGGACCGAGGTGCGCCGCTGCACGGCCTGCGGTGGCCGCGGTGAGCAGCGCTATCAGCGGGGGTTCTTCAGCGTGTCCCGGCCGTGCTCGAGCTGCGGCGGCAGCGGCAAGATGATCACGACCCCGTGCGCGGACTGCACCGGGCGAGGGGTCCGGCCGACGACGGAGACGGTCGAGGTGAAGGTGCCCCCCGGCGTGCAGGACGGCTCGGTGCGCACGGTGCGGGGCGGCGGCGAGCAGGGGCGGGGAGGCGCCGGCGACCTCCATGTGACGGTGAAGGTCCAGCCGCACCCCTTCTTCTCGCGGGACGGGTCGGACGTGCGGGTCAGCGTCCCGATCAGCTTCCCTCAGGCCGTGCTCGGGGCGCAGATCGAGGTCCCGACGCTCCAGGGCAAGGTCAAGATGCGGGTGCCGCCCGGGACCCAGTCGGGCAAGACCTTCCGCCTCCGGGGCAAGGGCCTCGAGGCCCTCGGTGGCTACGGCAAGGGCGACGAGCTGGTCAAGGTGCTCGTCGAGGTCCCCGGCAGCATCAACCGCAAGCAGCGGCAGCTGATCGCGCAGCTCGCGGAGGAGATGGGCGAGGAGGTCCACCCGCAGCAGAAGACCTTCCTCGAGAAGCTCCGCTCATTCTTCGAGTGAGGGGCAGGTCGCGGCGAAGGACCCTTCGACCGCGCCCGTGCGCACGTCCGCGAAGCGCACGTCGCGGCTCCCGTCGAACAGGAGGCGGACGCCGCCCCGGGGCCCGTCGAAGGTCGCCGGGGCGGGTGCGTCGTAGCAGGCCCCGCGGCAGCTCGTGACGCCGTCGAGGCCGAGGGTCCAGGTCGTGTCCCCGGTCGACACGCGCCACTCGCCGTCGGTCAGGGCGCAGCGCTCGCCGCCCCCCACCACGCGGCTCCCGCCGGAGCGGCGGAAGGCGTGGCGGCGCGGCCCGACCCCGGTCGCGAGGCCGTCCACCCGCAGGACGGGCACGGTGGAGCCGGTCGGCGGGACGTGGACCCGCGTCTCGAAGGACACCTCCCCCTGACCGTAGGCCAGGCCGTCCGCGCCGAGGTCGAGAACCGTGCCGGCGGGGGACGCGACGAAGAGGCCGACGACGTCGCCGGACAGCTCCGCCGGAAAGCCGGGGACGAGGCAGCGTTCGAGGGAGGTCGTGACACGCGGGCCGTGGGCCTCGCCAGCGGCGCAGCCCGGGGGCTCCGCCCGCGCGAGGCTCTCGGTGGCGGCTCGCGCCGCGTCGGCCGGGTCGTCCGTGGCTCGCGCGTCCTGGCCGAGCAGCAGGGCCACCCCGATCTCCGCCGCGATCGACTCGAGGCTGTCCTGGGCGCGCTCGGCGGAGCGTCGCACCGCGATCTGGCACCCACCGAGCGCCGCGAGGACCCCGCCGAGGGCGACGGTGGCGGCGGCGCGCCGGAGCCTGGCGGTCGGCGGACGGGTGCTGGCCGGCTCGCCGACGCGCATCGGTCGAGGTGTACGAGCGTACCGGAGCTCGGTCGACCCCGCCTCGAGGTCGGGCCGTGTCGCCGGCCGGGGCCCGAGCTTGGCCGGTCGACTTGGGGTAGGCTGATCGCCCCCCAGGGGGCGGAGCGACCCTCGGTGAACGTGACGTTGCAGGTGGCGGAGGTCGAGGCGGGGAGCCGCCTCGACCACCTCCTCGTGCGTCGGGTGGACGGGATGAGCCGGGCCCGCGCGCGCCGGATGATCCAGGACGGCGCGGTGCGCGTGAACGGGCGCCGGGTCCGCAAGGGCGCGCGGCTCGCGGCGGGGGACTCGATCGAGCTCGCCCGCCTGCCCCCGCCGAAGGACTTCGTGCCCCGCCCCGCGCCGGAGCTCGGCCTCGCGGTCCGCCACGAGGACCCCCACGTCGTGGTCGTCGACAAGCCCGGGGGTCAGCCGAGCCATCCCCTGCGGCCGGATGAGAGGGCGACGCTCGCCAACGCGCTGGTGGCGCGGTACCCGGAGATGGTCGGGGTGGGCTACGCCCTCCGGGAGGCCGGGCTGCTCCATCGGCTGGACAACGGAACGTCCGGCGTGCTGGTCGCGGCCCGGGATCGGCCCGCCTTCGAGGCGCTGCGCCATCAGCTCCGCTCCGGCGGGATGGACAAGCGCTACCTCGCCCTCGTGAGCGGGCCGTACGAGGGGCCGGACGTGATCGACGTCCCGATCGCGCCCCACCCGGCCGACCCCCGGCGCGTCCACGTGTCGGTGCGCGCTTCGCCGCGGGCCCGCCTGGCGGCGACCTACGTCCGCGTCGTGCGGAGCATCGGCGAGCGGACGCTCCTGGAGGTTCGGGCGGCGGTGGCCACGCGGCACCAGGTCCGGGCGCACCTCGCGTCGGTCGGCTATCCGCTCCTCGGCGACTGGCTCTACGGGGGGGAGCCGGGAGAGGGGCTCGAGCGCCACTTCCTGCACGCGAGCGAGCTCCGCTTCACCCATCCCGTCAGCGAGGCGCGGGTGACGGTCCGCGCTCCGCTGCCACCGGAGCTCGCGCACCTCGTGGGCTCGCCGGAGCCTAGAACGGCACGCGGAGCGCAGCCTGGGCGATGACCGCGTCCCGCCCCCAGCCGACGTTCTCCACGCCGTACTGGCGGAACCACAGGTCGAAGGCGATGTCGAGCCAGGCCTCCTCCAGGAACCCGAGGGGGGTCTCCGCCAGGAAGGAGAGCCCGAGCTTCACCTGCACGCCGACGAGGTGGCTCAGCTGCGGGACCATCTTCCCGTCGGCGGTCACGAAGGTCTCGGAGCCGACGTAGCCGTCCTCGGGGGGCGCGAAGAACGTCCCGGTCTGCGCGTAGAAGCGGTAGCGGCCGCGGAGCACGACGGAGGGGCCGAGCATCTGGTAGAGCAGGACCTCCGGGCTCGCGGCCAGGATGTCCCAGTCGTCGACGTAGACGCGCCCGAGGAGGTGGATCGCGCTCCGGGTCGCCTCCACGAAGTAGGCGAGGCGGGCGAAGGCGGTGTGCCGGAGGCGCCGCTCGGGGTGGTTCTCGGGCTGGAGCGCGCCGGCCACGGGGACGCGGCGGTACGGGTTCTGGAGGAACCCCCGGTTCGCGACCAGCTGGTAGCCGGCGACCAGCGTGGCGTTCCGGGTCAGCGTCTGGTCCCAGGTCAAGGCGGCCGTGAAGCCCTCCAGGGTGCCCTGCCGGCCGCGGTCGCTCAGGTCCCGGCCGCTCGAGGGGTCGACGCGCGGCTCCCCACCCCGCAGCACGGCGCCGACCTGGTCGTGGATGTAGGTGAAGCTCGCCCTCAGCACCGTGGCGCGCTGGTTGAGCGCGAGCGCGCCGAAGGCCGTGACGCCCGCCGCGAGGTAGTCGGGCTCGTGGCTGATCCGACCGTTGAACCCCAGGGTGAGGTAGCCGTCGGTGAGATGCAGCTCCCGGCTGATGCCGAGGGACCCCTGGTTCCGGATCTCCGTGAAGCGGATGTCCTCCTGGGCGCCGGCCGCGATGCTCGCGCTGGTGATCGCGTCGACGAGGTAGCTCGCGTCGATCCGCACGCCTTCGGGCGACTCGAGGCGGGCGCGCACCTCCGGCGCCACCACCCGGGTCGACGTCTCCCAGTAGTAGTGCGTGCGGAGCTCGAGCACGCCGCTCCACGCACCGCTCGCCTCGTCGGCGCGCGCGGTCGGGGGCGCCGACAGGAGCGCGATGGCGAGCAGGCCCCAGATCGGGGCCCGGCCTCGACGGAGGGGCCTCATCGAGGGCTCAGGGGCTCAGTTGCAGCCGCAGCCGCCGCCCGTGCTGCCATGCCCCCCGGTCGCCCCTTCCCGGGAGTCGAAGACGTGGGCGCGGAAGTCCGCCTCGCCCTCCTCGAGCTCCGCGTCCATCGCGGGGCTCGCGAGGTTCTCGCGTTCGTAGGGGGCGACCGTGGCGCAGCCGGCCAGGGTCACGGCAAGGAAGAACGACAGGGCGGGGAGGGCTCGCATCGCGGGCGGAGGGTAGCCCAGGGCTCTCCATCCTTCACGCGCGCGCTCGGGCCCGGCGGCCCCCCCGGGCCTTGCCCCCCTTGCCCGGACGCGGGCGCGCGCTCCCCTCGAGCAGCCGGTCCTCGAGGAGGCGGAGCTGATCCCGGAGCTCGGCCGCCCGCTCGAACTCGAGCTTCTCCGCGGCCAGGAGCATCTCACTCCGAAGCTCCTCGATGCGGGCCGGCAGGTCCTCGGTGGAGACGTCGGGCGCGACCTCGGGGCTCTTGGGCACCGTGGACCAGTCGGAGCCTCCGCTCGCGGCGTCCATCTGGAACAGCGCCTTCTTGACGGTGGTCGGGGTGATGCCGTGCTCCTCGTTGTAGCGGCCCTGGAGCTCCCGGCGGCGTCGCGTCTCGGTGATCGCGAGGTCCATCGCGGCCGTGATGTGGTCCGCGTACATCATCACCTCGCCGCCGGCGTTCCGCGCCGCCCGGCCGATCGTCTGGATCAGGGAGCGTGGCGAGCGGAGGAAGCCCTCCTTGTCGGCGTCGAGGATCGCCACGAGGGAGACCTCGGGCAGGTCGAGGCCCTCCCGCAGGAGGTTGATGCCGACGAGCACGTCGAACTCCCCGCGCCGCAGGTCCCGGATGATCTCGATGCGCTCGAGGGTGTCCACGTCGCTGTGGAGGTAGCGGACCTTCACCCCGAGCTCGGCGTAGTACTCGGTCAGATCCTCGGCCATCCGCTTGGTCAGCGTCGTCACGAGGACGCGCTCGTGCCGGGCGACCCGCGTGCGGATCTCGCCGAGCAGGTCGTCGACCTGGTGGGCGACCGGGCGGACGTGGACCTCGGGGTCCCGCAGGCCGGTCGGGCGGATCACCTGCTCGACCACGACGCCCTCGGCCTGCTCGACCTCCCAGTCGCCCGGCGTCGCGGAGACGTGGATCACCTGGCCCACCCGCTCCCAGAACTCCTCGAACTTCAGCGGACGGATGTCCATCGCGCTCGGCAGGCGGAACCCGTGCTCGACGAGGATCTTCTTGCGCGCCTGGTCGCCGCGGTACATCGCGCCCAGCTGGGGCACGGTCTGGTGCGATTCGTCCAGGATCAGGAGGTAGTCGTCCGGGAAGTAGTCGACGAGGACGGGGGGCGGCTCCCCGGGCTGCCTCTGGGAGAAGTGGCGCGAGTAGTTCTCGATGCCGTGGCAGAAGCCCATCGACTCGAGCATCTCGAGGTCGTACAGGGTGCGCTGCTCGAGGCGCTGGCGCTCGAGGATCCTGTTCTCGTCGAGGAGCACCTGGAGACGCTCGGTCAGCTCCTCCCGGATGGTCCCCATCGCGCGCTCCCGGATCTCGGCTGGCGTGACGTAGTGGGAGCCCGGGTAGATCGCGTAGGCGGGTAGATCCCGGAGCACTCGCCCTCGTAGCGGATCGACCTCGCTGATCCGGTCGACCTCGTCACCCCAGAACTCCATGCGGACCGCCCGGTCCTCGCTGTCGACGGGGAAAATCTCCACGACGTCGCCCCGGACGCGGAACGTGCCGCGGTGGAAGTCGACGTCGTTGCGCTCGTACTGGAGGTCGACGAGGCGCCTCAGCAGCTTGTCGCGCCGGAACTCCTCGCCCCGCTTCACCGTGACGAGCATCTGCTGGTAGCTCTCGCGGCTGCCGATGCCGTAGATGCAGGAGACGCTCGCGACGATGATCACGTCCCGGCGGCTGAGGAGCGCTCGCGTCGCCGCGTGCCGCATGCGGTCGATGCGGTCATTGATGATCGCGTCCTTCTCGATGTAGGTGTCGCTCGTCGGGACGTAAGCCTCGGGCTGGTAGTAGTCGTAGTAGCTGACGAAGTACTCGACGGCGTTGTTCGGAAACAGGTCCTTCATCTCGCCGTAGAGCTGGGCGGCGAGGGTCTTGTTGGGGGCGATGATCAGCGTGGGGCGCTGGGTCTCCTGGATGACGTTCGCGATCGTGAACGTCTTACCGCTCCCCGTGATGCCGAGCAGCACCTGGTGCGGGTCGCCGGCCGCGAGCCCCTGGTTGAGGGCCCTGATCGCGGCGGGCTGGTCCCCCTTGGGGCTCAGGTCGCTGACGAGCTCGAACCGTTGATCCACCGGCGCCTCCAGGGGGGAGGCGTAGCGCTGGAGGGGCCCGGGGGGAAGCCGGGGGCGGGAGCGAAACGAGGACGTGCACGCGGCTGCGGGTTGGCTAACGTCCCTCCCCGGATGCTGCCGCGTGTGCTCCGCGCCGGAACGATCGCGCTGGTCGCGGCCCTCGCCTACCGCGTGCTGGCGCCGAGAGGCCTCGGCTGGACCCTGCTGCTCGGCGCGGGGCTGATCGCTTTGGTCTACCTGTCGTGGTCGCTGCGGCGGCGTCGGGGCGAGCGGCAGGCGGCGCGCGAGGCGGAGCGCTTCGCGCAGGCCTTGCTCGACTCCGAGGTCCGGGCCGTCCGCGTCCCGGAGCTCCGCGCCGAGTGGGTGGCTCTCGAGGGGCGAGGGGCGCCCGTCGAGCGGGCGCGGGTCGGGCGGGCGCTGGCGGAGCTGCTCGACGCCGACGGGGCGACCGAGGAAGCTCTCGCCGTGCTGGACGAGACGGACGCGTCCACCCTGCCCGCGGCCGAGGCGGAGCGGACCTTCCACGCCCGCGCGCTGGTCGCGCTGGGCGGCGGTCGGTTGGAGCGGGCGCGCGAGGCGCTCGACGCCGTGACGCCGAGCCCGGAGCTGGAGCCGCGCTTCCGCCTCCTCCGGGGCTTCCTGGCCGTGGAGGAGGGCCGCGCGGAGGAGGCGCTGGAGGGCGCCGTGGCGCTCCGGGAGGCGGTCGCGGACCGGGACGTCCGGCTCGAGGCCCGCGTGCTCAAGGCCGTGGCCCTCGACGCGCTCGGCGATCCGGGCGACGCCCTGCAGGTGCTCGGCGCGATCGATCCGGCGACCCGCCGGGCGCTGACCCTCCTCGGGTTGCCGCGGGTCCGGCGGCTGGCGGCCCGGTCCCTGGGGGCGTCCGAGGGCTCACCGAGCGCCGCTCGGGGCGAGGCCGGCTAGCCCGGGTCGCGCGCGAAGTCGTCGCAGAACGCCGCGAGCGCCTCGACCCACGCGGGCGCGACCCCGTGGTAGAGGCGCGCGCGCAGCCCGCCGACCACCCGGTGGCCCTTGAGGCCGAGCATCCGGCGGGCCTCCGCGGCGGCCAGGAACCGCTGCTCGAGCTCCGGGGTCGGCAGGCGAAAGACCACGTTCATGCGCGACCGGGAGCCGGGCTCCGCGCTCAGGAGGTACAGGTCGGGGTGGGCCTCGAGGGCGCCGTAGAGCCGCGCCGCCTTCGCTGCGCTCTCGGCCCCGAGGGCGGCCAGCCCGCCGCGCGCCGCCAGCACGCGCAGGGTGTTGCGCATCAGCGCGATCGGGACCGTCGGGGGCGTCGCATAGAGCGAGCCCTTCGATGCGTGGGTCAGGTAGCGGAAGACCTTCGGGAGGGGCGGCGGCTCCTCGATCAGGTCTCGTCGGACGATCACCACGGTGACGCCGGCGCCCCCCAGGTTCTTCTGGGCCGCGGCGTAGATCAGGCCGAAGGCGGAGACGTCGAGCGGCGCCCCGAGGAGGTCGCTGGTCATGTCCGCCACGATCGGGACCGTTCCCGTGTCGGGCGGCTCCGGCCACTGGGTGCCGTAGAGCGTGTTGTTGGTCGTGAGGTGGACGTAGGCGGCCATCGGGTCGAGCTCGAGCTCGGCCTGCCGCGGGATCCGGCGGAAGGCCCCGTCGTCCTCCTGCACGTCGACCGCGGTGCGCACGTCGCCGACGAGCGCGGCCTCCTCCTGGGCCTGGACGGACCAGTGACCCGTGAGGAGGTAGTCCGCGCTCCTGCCCGGCGGCAGGAGGTTCATCGGGACCATCGCGAACTGCTGCCGCGCGCCGCCCTGCAGCAGGAGCACCTCGTGGCTGTCCGGGATGGAGAGCAGCTCGCGCAGCAGAGCGATCGCCTCCTCGTGCACCTCGCCGTAGACGGGGCCGCGGTGGCTGTGCTCGGGCAGCCCGACGCCCGTGCCCGCGAGGTCGACCATCTCCCGGGCGGTACGCTGGAGGGCCTCGACGGGCAGGGCGGCCGGCCCCGGGTTGAAGATCATGGGGCGCTCGCTCATCAGGGCACGAGGATAGGGCACGGGGTGGCCGGTGGGCACGCGACGGGCGCGGCGAGGAGGCCGCACCGAGGCCGGTGGTGAGGGCCCCCGGGGCGAGCCTCGACGTGGGCGCGCCGAGGGGCATACTCCGGAGCCACGGAGCGGTGATGGCAGAGGCAGAACCCCGAGCGGTCGACCCGAAGGGCGATCACGAGCCCACGCAGGATGGCGCCGAGGAGCGCAAGGAGGATCTCGAGCTCCACCGGATCCGCCACAGCCTGTCCCACGTCCTGGCGCAGGCCGTGCTGGAGATGCGGCCCGGCACGACCCTCGGCTTCGGCCCGCCCATCGCGGATGGGTTCTACTACGACTTCATCCTGAGCGAGCCCTTGACGGAGGAGGACTTCCCGGAGCTCGAGAAGCGGATGAAGCGGATCATCAAGGCCGGACAAGAGTTCGAGCAGGAGGAGCTCGGCCGCGAGGAGAGCCTTGCACGTCTCGAGGAGATGGGCGAGCCATACAAACGGGAATACGCGGAGGAGCTATTCGACAAGAAGGGCGTGAAGAGCCTCGGCTTCTACCGGAACGGCCCCTTCCTCGACATGTGCGAAGGGCCCCACGTCAAGAACACGAGGCAGCTGCCCAAGGGCGCCTTCAAGCTCCGCTCCATCGCGGGCGCCTACTGGCGCGGCAACTCCGACAACGTGATGATGACGCGGGTCTACGCCTGGGCGTTCAAGACGAAGGAGGAGCTCGAGCGCCACGTCAAGGCCTACAAGAAGGCCCTGGAGAGCGATCACAAGAAGCTCGGCAAGGAGCTGGACCTCTACGTGATCGACGACGTCATCGGCAAGGGCCTGCCCCTCTGGCTCCCGGACGGCACCGTCATCCGCGAGGAGATCGAGAGGCTGATGAAGGAGCTGGAGTTCAAGGGCGGCTACCAGCGCATCGCGACCCCCCAGCTCGCCCGGGTCGAGCTGTACCATATGAGCGGCCACCTTCCGTACTACGCAGACGGGATGTATCCGTTCATGGAGCTGAAGGAGACGCGGGAGACCGACGACGGTCAGGTCGAGGAGGTCCGCGAGACCTACGCCCTCCGGCCGATGAACTGTCCGCATCATCACCGGGTATTCGCAGCGCGCCCCCGCAGCTACCGCGACCTCCCGCTCCGCTTTGCCGAGTACGGGCAGGTGTACCGGTACGAGGACTCGGGGGCTTTGAGTGGGCTGCTGCGCGTGCGCGGGATGTGCATGAACGACGCCCACATCTACTGCGCAGAGGAGCAGATTCACGGGGAGTTCCTCGCCGTGATGAACCTCCACCGAGAGCTGTACGATCTCCTGGGGCTCAGCGACTACTACATGCGCCTGTCGACCTGGGACCCCGAGGACCCCAAGGGCAAGCAGAAGTACGTCGACAACCCGGAGGCGTGGGCCCGGACCCAGGAGATCGTCCGCCGCGCGATGGTCGACAGCGGACTGCCGTTCAAGGTGGGCAAGGGCGAAGCGGCGTTCTACGGCCCGAAGATCGACGTCCAGTTCCGGACCGTGACCGGCCGCGAGGAGACGGCGAGCACGAACCAGCTCGACTTCGCGCAGCCGCCGCGCCTCGGCCTCGTTTACCGCGGCGCCGACAACGCGGAGCACCACCCCTACTGCATCCACCGCGCCCCCGCGGGCACCCACGAGCGCTTCGTGGCCTTCCTGATCGAGCACTACGGCGGGGCGTTCCCGACCTGGCTCGCGCCCGTGCAGGTGCGCGTGCTGACCGTGAGCGATGCCTACCGCGAGTACGCCGACGGGCTGGTGGCGGAGCTGCGCGGGGAGATGATCCGGGCCGAGGTCGACCCGAGCTCGGAGACGATGGGCAAGAAGATCCGCACCGCGGTCACCCGGAAGATCCCGAACGTGGTGGTCGTGGGCGAGGCGGAGGCCGAGGCGGGGACCGTGACGTTGCGCCGCTACGGCTCCCGGGAGCAGCGGACGATGCCCTTCGCGGAGCTCAAGGCCGACCTGGTCGGGCGGATCCGGCGGCGTGAGCTCGACCGCCTCGTGGACGGCTAGTCACCTGGAACAGCAGTGAACGACTTGGCCACGAATCGCTGAGACAGATGACTGGGCTAGACGTGCTGGGCCACGGCCTGGCGGAAGCGCAGCGCGGCGTCGCTCACCCAGAAGCGCAGGAGATCGGTGGCCGCATTGTCCGGCCCGAGCGGCTCGTCGAGCAGCCCGAGGGCGGCCGCCAGGTCGTCCGCCACCAGGAGGGCTGCGCGGCGCGCGAGGCGCTGCACGGACGCGACCCAGCCCTCGAGGTCGTCGGTCGGCTGGGCGCTGAAGGTGCCCGCGGCGTCCGCGAGGCGGCCACGGTGGAGCCACGGCAGGGCCCGGGACACCCGGCGGGCCTGGCCCTCGAGCGCGTCGGCCCCGTGGCCGCGCCACGCGAAGGTGGGGTCCTGGTGGCGGGCCGCCCCCGCCAGGACCGCTTCGAGCTCCCCCGGGCCAAGCACGTCGAGGGGGTGCAGGCCCTGGGCGATCAGCGTGAGCGGCCGGGCGAGCTGGAACGCGAGGGCGGCGCGGGTCTCGCGCTCCCAGCGGCGGGGCAGCAGCAGCGCCGGCGGGCTCGCGATCGCAGCCCGGGCAGGGCCGTCGTCATCGGTGATGAACAGGTCGAAGTCGCCGGCCGCGACGATGGCGGCGACGCGGTCCGCGAAGGCCCGGGTGCGGTGGGCGTCCCCGGGGCGGAGGCGCTCGCGCCGGCTCAGACCGTGACGCTCGTGATCCAGGCCGTGGAGCTTCGCGAAGACCTCGTGGAGCGCGGCGGTCAGCGGCGCCGCGGTCGCCGCGAGCGGCCGGTCGGGCGCGAGCTGCTGGAGCCCGCCGGTGGCCAGGATCTCGGGCGGCGCGGCGGCGGGGCGGCGCTCGCGGCGCTTCGCCAGCTTGCGCTCGTCGGGCGTCGCCTCACCGAGGGCGACCAGCGCATCGCAGACCGTCGCGCTCCCGTCGGCGATGCCCTGAGCGCGGAGCAGGTCGGCGAGCGTCCGCCACACCCGGGGCTCGCGCACGGTGTGGCCGAGCAGCCGGCGCGCCTCGTCGAGGGCGCGCTCGCCGTTGCCCAGCCGGCGGAGCTGGTCGGCCAGGGCGAGGCCGAGGGTCACGTCGGCGGGCAGGATCGCGGTCGCGCCCCGCAGGATGCCGAGCGCGAGGTCCGGCCGCTGGTCGACCTCGTCGCGCACCCGCGCGAGCTCCCGGTAGGTGGCGGACCGGGCCGCCGCGGCGGCGTTCGTCCGCTCGAGGAAGGCCTCGAGGGCTGCCCCGTAGGCGTCCCTGGGAGCTGCGGGGATCTCCCGCTCGGCGAGTCCGCGGTACAGGGACGCCGCCCGGTCCTCGGGGCCGCGCTGGCGGATCACGGCGAGGGCGGCCTCCGCCGCCTCCGCCACGTCCCCCTGGGCGAGGCGCAGCGCGCCGAGCTCCAGCAGCGTGGCGGCCCGGCGCTCCGCGTCGTGCTCGACGACGGCGAGGAGCCGCTCGGCGAGCCGCAGGGCTTCGAGGTCCCGTCCCCGGCGGCGCTCGAGGCGGACCAGGGACGCGAGGGCCTCGGGGTGGCGCTCGTCGCGCCGGATGACCACCCGCAGGCTCCGGAGGGCGCGGTCCGGGTCGTCGAGGCGATGCTCCGCGAGGCGGGCGAGGCGGAGCTGTGCGTCGATCAGCGCGTCGCCCTGCAGCTGGGGGAGTAGACGGTCGAGCTCCTCGGCGGCCTCGGTCCACTGCTCGTGCCGCTCGAGCAGCTCCGCACGGCGGGCCCTGGCGTCGAGCCCGTCCGGGCGGGCGCCGAGGGCGCGGTCCACCGCCGCGAGAGCGGCCGGCAGGTCCCCCCGGGCCTCCGCGTGCAGGGCCGAGAGCTGGAGGTGGAGAGCCGCTGCGCGCTCGGGGTCGGCCGTGCTCAGCGCGGCCCGATGGAGCCGGTCCAGCAGGTCCCCCAGGCGTCCGAGGGGTGGCAGCAGGTCGACCAGGCCCCGGCTCGCCTCCTCGGTGTCGGGGTCGATCTCGAGGGCCCGGGAGTAGTCCTCCGCCGCCTCGTCCGGCTCGTCGCGCTCGACGTGGAGGCTGGCCGCCTCGAGGGACAGCGCGACCGCGGTGGCCGTGTCGCCGATCACCTCGTGCTCGAAGCGGGCGGCGGCGCGCATCGCGGAGGGGCTGCGGGCCGACCGGGCGGCCCTCGTGAGCCCGCGGGTCGCGGCGACGCTCTGCGGGTCGAGCGCGAGGGCGGCCCGGAAGGCGGCGATCGCCCCGGCCGCATCGCCCTCGGCGAGGACCAGCTCCCCGACCCGGGCCTGATGGAACGCGGCCAGGCCGGGGTCGTTGGCGAGGGCGGCGAGCCGGGCCTGCATCGCCAGCAGCGTGGCGTGGTCGCCGTCGCGCTCCGCCCGGTCGCTCAGGGCCTCGAGGGCGAGGGGGTCCTCCGGGGCGAGGGCCAGGAGCCGGCGGTAGGTCGGCGCATCGTCGTCCCGGCCCGCCATCCGCTGGACGCGCGCCAGCTCGTGCAGCGCGGCGCGCTGGGCGGCGGGGTCGGTCGTGACCGAGGCGAGCTTCTCGTACGTCGCGGCGAGGCCGTCCCGGTCGCGGGCGCGCGCGTAGACCGCCTCCACGGTCAGGAGCGCGCCCGGGTGGTCCGGACGACGGGCGAACACCGGCCGGAGCGCGTCGAGCGCGATGGCGACGGCGCCCTGATGGTCGCTGAGGACCTGCGCTTGCTCGAGCGCGGCCAGGTTGGCGTGGAGGGGGTCGTCGGACAGCGCCTCCGCCTCCTCCCGGAGGGCCTCCACCAGGTCCTTCCAGCGGGCCTCGCGGCGCAGGATGCGGGCCCGCGCGTCGAGGGCCGGGCGGTGCGTCGGACGGGACGCGAGCGCGATGTCGTCCGCGCGAAGCGCCCGGCCGGTGTCCCGGAGGCTCTCCTCGTAGAGCTGGCCGAGGGCGGTGCCGAGGCGGGCCCGCGCGCTCGCCTCGGTCGCGCGCTGCAGGCGGGCCTCGAGGCTCTCGGCGAGCGCCTCGTCGGGGCCCCAGCGGCGAAGCAGACGCTCCAGCGCGTCACGGCACGGCCCGTCGTCCGGGGCGAGGTCGAGGGCGCGCTTGTAGGCCTCGACCGCGTCGTCGCGATCCGCGCGGTGGGTCTCCGCCAGGTCGCCGATCCGCTGCAGGAGGCGCACGCGCTCGCCGACGGATGGCAGCAGCGGCAGCGTCCGGCCCCAGGCGTCGGCGAGGTCGTCCCAGGCTCCCCTCCCCTGGTGGATGCGCGCGAGGCTCTCGAGGGAGGGGAGGTGCTCGGGGTCCTCGCCGAGGATCGCGGTGAGCGCCCGCACCGCCTCCGAGGGGTCGGCCAGCCGGTCGTGGACGAGCTCCGCCGCCTGGTGGAGCAGCCCGTGTCGCCGGGTGAGGTCGTGGGTGAGGTCGGCCTCGCGGCGAAGCGCGCTGATCGCCCTCGGGTAGCGCTGCAGCCGGATGGCGACGCGCCGCACCGCCTGGAGGGCGGCGAGGCTCTCCGGGTCACGCTCGAGGATGCGTTCGTAGGTGGCGAGGGCGGCCGGCAGATCGTCGAGCCGGTCCTCCTGCACCGCGCCGAGGCGGAACAGCCACGCGACCGCGAGCGCCGGCTCGAGGTCGCGGTCCGCGGCGCGCTCGAGGAGCTCCGCGAGCTCGCGCCAGCGGCCCGCGGCGGTGTGCAGCCGGCAGAGGTCATCGAAGGCCTCGAGGTGGTCCGGGCGAAAGGAGACCGCGAGGCCGTAGGCGAGCGCTGCCTCGTCGGGGCGCTCCAGGCGGTGCTCGAGGAGGAAGCCGGCGCGGTGGTGGAGCGCGGCTCGCTCCCGGGGGTCGCTCAGCGCGGCCGCCCGGCGCCGAAGAGCGTCCACGAGGGCCTCGTCGTTCTTCTGGCGCTCGAAGAGCGCGACCAACGCGGCCGTCGCGCCGCGGTGGCTCGGCAGCGCGTCGAGGGCCGCTTCGTACCAGGCCCTGGCCTGGTCGGGGCGGCGGAGGCGGTGCTCGTGCAGCGCGCCGAGGCGGTAGCAGAGCTCGGCCCGGACGGGCCCGGCGGGGGCGTCCTCGGCCATCTGGACCAGGGCCTCGGCCGCTTGCCGGGGCCGGGCCAGCAGCTCCGCGAGGCGGCGGATCTCGCGGCGGAAGGCCGGCTCGTGGGGGAAGGCGCGGGCGCCCTCCTCCAGCGTCTCGAGGGCGCCGTGGAAGTCGCCGTGGCCGCGCTCCTCGAGGCGCGCGATCGTCAGGACCAGCTCGGCCCGGGTGGCCCCGTCGGCGGTGCGATCGTGCTCGCGACGGATCACCTCGAGGAGCTCGCTCCAGCGGCGCTCGTCGACGAGGAGGTGCTTGAGGGCGCTGAGGGCCTCGGACGCATCGGGGTCGGCGTTCAGGGCCGCCCGGTAGTCGGCCACGGCGCGGTCCGGGTCGTCGAGGTAGAGGCGCGTCAGCCGGGCCCGCATCGCGAGCCACGCGGCGCGCAGGCCCGGGTCCTCGACCGCGCGCGCCAGGGCACCGTAGGTCTCGGCGAGGGCGTCCCAGCGCTGATCGCGCCGCTGCGTCCGCTCGACCGCCTTGAGCAGGGTGAGGTTGCCCGGGTCGAGCTCGAGGGCCTCCTCGTAGGCGGCGAGGGCCACCGGCGCCTGCTTCAGGTGCTCCTCGAGGACCCGTCCCTTCGCGTAGAGGAGGCGCGCCCGGGCGGCAGGGTCGCCGGTGAGCTGGACCTCCGCGTCGAAGAGCGCGGGCAGGGCCGGGTGGCGTTTCAGGGCCGTGTAGACGCGCCGCGCCCCGCGGATCGCCGCCTTGTTGTCGGGCGCCCGCTGCAGCGCGGCCTGGTAGTGCTCCGCCGCCCGCCGGAGGTCCCCCACCCCGAGCTCGAAGAGGCGCGCGATCGCGACGTGGAGGCGGGTCGCGCGCGGGGCGTCGGGGTCGGCCTGGAGCTGGCCCTCGAGGAGGGCGAGGAGGCGGTGGTCGTCGTCGACGCTCGGCGCGAGGACGTCGGCCAGGGTGTCGTCGGCGGTCAGGTCCTCGTCGAGCCCGGGCGCGGCGAGCCCGAGCTGCGTGGTGCGCGCCGGCCGGGGTGGCGGACGGCGACCGGGCGAGGCGTCGGCGGTCTCCACGATGGGGAGCTCGCTCGTCGGCAGGTCGAACGCCTCGAGGTCCTGGAGGGACAGCTCCGTCGTGGCGACGGAGGGTTCCTCCGTGGAGGCGTTCTCGTCCGACGGGGGCTCGGGCATGGGGCGCGGCTAGGGTAGCCTAGCGGTAGGGTACGACGGTCCGTCCGCCTGCCGTGGGGTGAACCCCGGCGGCAGCTTCGAGCGGGATGCGGGACCCGACCCCGAAGGTGCCCCACCCGTTCGGCTGGCTTGGGGAGGCCCGGCGGTAGGGGGCCAGGCCGGTGGTACCGACCCCGAAGGCCCAACGGGAAAAGGACGACGAGGCGGCCTCCGGGGCACGAGGTCGACCGCCGAGGTGGCGGCCATCGCAACGGGGCCCGAGAGGCACGTTTCGCGTCGCGGGCGGGGGGCCACGGCGGGTGGCCGTCGCCCCCCGCGGAGGCTGGTGTGGAGCTGAGGGGAATCGAACCCCTGACCTCTAGAGTGCGATTCTAGCGCTCTCCCAACTGAGCTACAGCCCCGGGCGAAGGAGGCGCGGAGTATAGCCAGGGGCGGGCCCGGGGCAAGAGATCAGGGGGGGGAGGGGCCCTCGGGGGGTGGGCTCAGCAACGCGAGCGCGAGGTCGACGAGGCCGCTCGTCTCCACGGCGGCCGAGAGGCGCGCGTCATCGTCGGGACATGGGGGGACCGTGAGAACCGAAAAGGTCAGTCGTTCCGATAGGATAGCTGCGTTCAGGGCCTTGCTGGGATCCGTGTCCCCATGGTCGACGAGGACCAGGCCCCGCGCGGGCCAGCCGCGGGTCGCGGCGGCCGCGGCGGCGGTGAGCGAAGCGGACAGGACGCCGAGGCGGTCTGCGGCGACCAGGAGGAGGGGGGCCCCGAGTGCCCGGGCCAGGTCGAGGATGTCGTGCTGTCGGGTCAGCGGGACGAGGATCCCGCCCGCGCCCTCGATCAGCGCGATGTCGGCGGGGTCCATGGCACGTCGGGTGGCCTGCGCGAGGTCGTCGAAGCGCAGGCCGCCCTCGCCGGCGCGCAGCGCGGCGTAGGGGGCGACGGGGGCGCGGAAGCGCGGCAGGCCGGCGGCCCGCGCGAGCGCGAGGTCGCCGCTCGAGCGGGCCAGGGCCTCCGCGTCCAGGGGGGCGGGGTCGCAGCCGGGAAAGCCCGGCATGATAGCGCGGGCCCCGTAGCCCCGACGGCGCAGGGCGGGGGTGGGGGCGCGCGTGACGAAAGGATTACCGACGCCCGAGTAC
>JBHJHB010000016.1:0-92943 GCA_050331215.1 Sandaracinaceae bacterium
CGCGCCGCTGGGGGGCCCCCTCGCCCGGGGCGTGCCGGGCCCCCCGCGACCGCCTCGGGGTGGGCGCCCGACCGACCGTCGGCGCGCGGTCGAGCGTCCCCTCCATGCTCAGGCCGTCGCCGGCTCGAGGGTGGGCCGACCGGCCACCGTCGCGTCGGTGACGCGCTGGTCCGCCTCGGTCTTCGCCCGCGCGATGGCATAGATCATCAGACCGAAGCCAGCCTTCGCGGTGATGTCGGCCACGCTGTAGCCGATCTGGAGCGCGACCTCCGCCGTGGCGCCGCCCCCGAGGCCGAGGGCGCTGACCAGGTAGGCGATCGGGTACACGCCCCACGTCGCCAGGAGCAGGTAGCGGATGTTGCGGAAGAGGCTCTGGACCTCCGGCGTCTGGCGCTCGACGGCCTTGCCGAGCTCCGCCCACAGCGCGTAGACGATGTAGAGGAAGGGCACGGAGCTGACCCAGCCCCACACGTGCTTGGTCCACGCGTCCTCGGCGATCTCGCCCGGGTAGCCGGTCGCGATCATCAGGACCGACGCGATGGCGAGCCGCGCGATCAGGCTGCGCGACTGACCCTTCGGAAGGGCCAGCACGGCCACCAGCTCGGCGACGAGCAGCGGCACCGTGAGGAGCCAGTCGGCGTAGCGGTAGGAGTCGAGGAAGGGCACGCCGCTCGCGACGTAGACCCCGTTGGCGAGGGTGTATGCCTCATTCCAACTGAGAAAGATCCGGACGTAGTGGTAGCAAGCGATGCCGACCACGAGGCCGGACATCAGCACCGCCGGACGGTACTTCTCTCCCACGTTGCTACGTCCGAGGAAGAAGAAGACCGCGGAGGCACCCATGGCTGCGATCGTGAGTGATAGAAAGGCGTAGACCAGCTCGAACTGGCCCATGGTGAGCTCAGGCATGTTCATGGTGTTGTTTCCCTTGCCCCCCAGATTGGGAGCGACGCTCGGGCGAAACCAATGCGAGGAAAGCGACCTCGTGAGGTTTCCAACGTGAGCCCACAAAGCGCGCACGAGGGCCCCTTGGCCGAGGGACGATTGGACCTAGCGTTGTGCGTGCCCGAGAAACCCGGCCAGCGAAACCGCACCCTCGTCCCGCTCCTGGCAGCCGGCCTCCTGACCGCCGCCGTCCTGACGATCGAGGCCTCGTACCGTGGGCTCCCCCCGACGGATCCCCGGTACCTGCTGGGGGTGGGGGTGGCCCTGGCCTGCGGGCTCGCCATTCTCCTGAGCGCGCGCCGGTAGCTTCGACGGCGCGCCTCGGCGGCGGAGACCACGCGGCGTCACCGGACCCCGACGTGGCCAGTGGAACGCGCCCGCTCGCCGACGCGCCCGCGCTGACGCCGGGCGCGGGCGAGCATCGCGGACGAACGCGGACCCGGGCTCGGCGGGTCGAACGACGGTCAGCGCAGGAGGAGCCGCCCCGCGTCGCCCTTCGACGCGACGCCCGTCCGGCTGCCGATCCGGGCGTCGATCGCGAAGCCCTCGAGGATCGCGTTGTAGACGTCGATCGCCTGCAGGTCCTCGCCCGTGAAGATGCCGGAGCGGTAGCGGTCCGTGCCTCCGACGACCGCGGTGAAGGCGTCGTTGGCGCTGTGGTTCCACCCGTACTCGGTGCCGATCACCACGGGGACATTCTCGAGGACGGTCCGCCCGTCGGCCTCCGGGAAGTCACGGTCATCGAGCAGGTCGAGGAAGTAGGCGAGGTTGCTCATCGCGAAGTGCTGGTAGAGCTGGGCGGTCTGTCGATCGCCGCCGTGGAAGTAGGCGTCGTGCTGCGATGAGCCCGGGAAGCTGGTGCTTCGCCCGAGGGCGGAGTAGGTGCCGTCAAGGTTGGTGTGGCCGCCCGCGCTCTCGAACATCAGGTTGCCGAAGCGAACCAGGTCGCAGCGGAGCGCCACCGCCCAGAGATCGGCGTGGAGCCGGAACACCTCCTGGACGTCCCGGTAGTCGAGCACCGGGGCGCCACTGCCGGTGCCGTAGGTGTACTCGTCGTAGTCGTAGACCGTACCGCCGTTCCGCAGCTCCGGATCCGTCGGCTCGTCGGGGATGGTCGCGCACGTCGCAGGGGACGTCGGGTCACCGCCGAGGTTCGCGGGGTCGTCGGACGGCTCCACCCGGTCGCGCAGCTCGTCGGCAGGCGCGAGCTGCCGCTCGATCTCCCGGATCGACGCGAGGTGCTGCTCGATCTTCAGCCTGGACTCGCGGCCGAGGGGCGACCGATCGCCGGTGTAGTGCCGGTACTGGTCCATCACCGTGTCCAGGATGCTGCGGCGGATCCGCGCCTCCCGCCGCACCTCGGGGTCGACCGGGGGCGGGTCCATCGGATCGGTGGGCGGGTCCATCGGGTCGTCCGGCGGGTCGGGCGGATCGTCGGGCGGCGGCACGACCGTGCCGAAGAGCCGGTCGAAGACCTCGCTCGGCCGCTTGATCGGTGACCGCGCCGAACCGTCGGCCTGGTAGACCCGCAGGGCCTGCCCGGCGCAGGCGCCGCGGCGCCACCAGAGGCCGCTCGCCAGCGTCGCCCCGCTCGGATCGAGCTCCTGGCGCACCCACTGGTCGAGGGAGGGCCCGCCGGAGACGCTGACCGACCGCGGCTCCTCGCCGACGAACACCACCGACGCGGTGTTGCAGTGGGCGCCGCCTCCTCCCCGCACGAGGTCGACGCTGAAGGTCGCCATCTTGTCCCGGAAGGGCCGGAGCGGCGCGAGGGCGGTGTCGAAGTCCCCCTGCCAGGCCGGATCCAGGCCGAGGCCGAAGAACAGGGTGACCAGCCGCGGAGGACACGTCGGCCCTTCGCTCTGTGCCTTCGGGTGGCCGAGCTCCTGCAGGAACGGCAGGGCGATCGCGACGCCGCCCGCTCCACGGAGCCAGGCTCGCCGGCCGAGGGTCCGTCGGGCGCTTCGGGCTGCACGTCCGCTCACGGCTGGTCCTCCAGGGCCACTCGCCGAAACACGTCGTGCCTCACGATCGCGTCCACGAGGGTCGGGTAGTCGGCATCGGTCTGCACGAGGTAGGCCGCCAGCTCCTCCACCGCGCCTCGCTGCGCGTCGGCGAGCTGCGTGCCGAGGGCGTACTCGAGGTGCCGCTTCACGAAGCACGCCTGGACCTGGGGGTTGTCCACGAGGGTCGCGGCGTACTCCTCGAGGGTCCCGTAGGGCTGCTCCAGCCCGTTCGACGACAGGGCCGCGGGCACCCACCCGTCCGTCGTGACGGGGTTGCCACGCTCGTCCTGGGTGCGGTAGGCGCCGCGGAAGTCGAAGGCCTCGAAGCCGTAGGCGACCGGGTCGAAGCCGCTGTGGCAGTAGCCGCAGTCCGGCCGCTCGAGCCTCGTCTCGGCGATGAAGCGGTCCGACGCGTCCTCGGGCAGCTCCGCCACGAACTCCTCGATGATCGTGTCGAGCTCCGCCGGCGGGCTCGGCGTGGGCGAGCAGTAGAGCTGGGCGAGCTGGAAGAGGCCGCGCGCCACGATCGCGCCGCCGTCCGCGTTGGTCATGCCGGCGATGATCCCCGGCTGGGTGAGGAGCCCGAGGCGGCTCGGGAGCTCGCTCAGGTCGTAGGTCTCCAGCCCGTCGCCGAGCGGCCGAACCCCGTAGGCCTCCGCGAGGGTGGGCGTCAGCACCGCCTTCTGGCTGGTGAAGAGCGCGAGCAAGGGGGCCCGGTCCTCCCAGAGGTGCGCCTGGTAGAAGGCGACCGCGCTTTCCTGGAGCTCCTCCCGGAGCCCGTCGCCGTCCGGCAGGACGGACAGGCGCGCCCAGTCGAAGATGAAGCGCGCCGTCGAGCGCCGGGCCCGCGCCTCGTCGGCCAGCAGGCGCTGCGCCTGCGCCGCGAGGCCGTCCGCGCTGTCGAGCTCACCCGCCTCCGCCGCGCGCAGCAGCTCCTCGTCGGGCGCCGACGACCAGAGGAAGAACGCCAGCCGGGACGCGAGCTCGTAGCCGTCGAGGTCGCGCACCCGCGGGCCTCCGGGGCGCTCGTCGACCATCAGGTAGATGAACTGCGGCGACTGGAGCATCGCCTCGAGCACCGCCTCGCTCGCGCGGGCGAAGGTCGCGCCCTCGTCGAGCGCGAAGGTCAGGAGCGAGACGAAGGACTCCGTCTCGCGGTCGTCCAGCGGACGCCGGAACAGGAGCGCGCCGGCGCTCCGCACGAACCCCTCCGCGCAGGCCTCCGTCGCGTCCAGGCACGCGGCGTGGGTTGTCAGGAAGGCATCCAGGTCGAGCTCCTCGACGACCCGCCCGGCGAGCGCGTTGAGCGCGAGCACGTGGTCCGGGAGGGTCGCCTGGCCCTGCGCGGTGTTCACGAAGCCGCCGAGGGGGAGGTCCTGCGGGAAGCGTCGGCGGTCGTCCTCGCTCAGGCGAACACCGAGGACATCGTCGAGGGTGTGGACGTACTCGTCGGCCGTCATGCGGCGAGCGAGCGCCGGAACCGGCGAGAACCGATAGAACGCGCCGGGACGGCTCGGCGCATCCGGGCCCAGGTCGCCGGTGCACCCCGCGAGCAGCGCGCTGACGAGCACCGCGGCACAGAGCAGGCCGACGGCCAGCCAGGCCCCGCCGAGGGCCGACGGCGCTGGATCTCCCGGTCGATCGGAGGAGGAGCTGCGCATGCGCCTCGCCGCGCATGCAGGACCCGCGCGAGGAGAAGGTCGCCACGTTTCCGGCCCGGCGCGGAGCATGTCGCGCTCCACGGGGGCGCGGGTGGCGCCCCTCAGGCTCCGCGAAGACGGGCCCCTTCGGTGTCGGTGTAGCCGAACAGGTGCAGCAGCAGGTCGAGGGGACCCCGGCGGATCGACGCGTCCGCCCGCGCGCCCACCGCCGGCTTCGCGTGGAACGCGACGCCCAGGCCCGCCCTGCCGAGCATGAGCAGGTCGTTGGCCCCGTCGCCCACGGCGACCGTTCGCGCCAGGGGCGTCCCCGCCTCGGCGGCCAGCTCGGCGAGCAGCTCGGCCTTCCGCGCCGGCGTGACCACGGGGGCGAGGACCCTCCCGGTGAGCCGGCCCTCCGCGACCTCCAGGCGGTTCGCGAAGGCGCGGTCCAGCCCGAGGCGGCGCCGGAGCGGCTCCGCGGCCACCTGAAAGCCGCCGCTCAGGACGGCGGTTCTCGCCCCGATCGCGCGCAGCGTGGCCACCAGCTCGGCAGCCCCGGCCGTGACGGGCAGGGCGTCGACCATCGCCTCGACGCGCGACCACGCGAGGCCGGCGAGGACGGCGACCCGCGCGCGGAGGCTCGCCTCGTAGTCGAGCTCGCCCGCCATCGCCCGCGCCGTGACCTCCGCCACCTCCGCGTACACCCCGTGCAGGCGCGCGAGCTCGTCGATCACCTCGGCCTCGACGAGCGTGGAGTCCATGTCGAAGAACACGTAGCCGGGCGTCCGGCGGGCCGGCGTATCGGGCTGGACCGCGACGTCGAGCCGGTCGCCGACGACGTCGAGGACGGCCTCCCGCACCTCCGGGCAGCGTCGCCCCGCTGGGGGCTCCGCGATGACCTCCCGCGCGGCCCCGTCCACGCGCAGGGGCCGCCGCGACCGGACGACGAGGCCGAGGTCGCCCAGCACGCCCTCGACCCGGTCCTGGTCCTCGGCGCCGATCGGCGTCCCGACGCGACCGATCAGCGTGACCGCCACCGGGCACCGCGGCCCCTCGGGGCTAGCCGGCACGGGCGGAGCCAAGAAGCGCGCGGCGCACCGTCGAGTCCATCGTGGCGGGACTCTACACGGACGGCTCGACGAAGCGGAAGCCGAGGACCGCCGCCAGCCGGCGGTCGGCAGCGCCGGTCCCGACCCAGAGGGAGCGGGCCGGGTCGATGCCCTCCTCGAGCAGCAGGCGGACGGCGAGCCCCGGCAGGGGCTTGCGACACCAGCAGACCGGCGGCCCGGCCGGGTGGCGGCACGTCAGCAGACGGAGGGCGGGGCGCCGGAGCCGGTGGCGGAGCCCGGCCTCGAGGGCGGCGTCGTCCTCCGGAGCCTGGCCCGGTCGCCAGGCCGTGGCGAAGAGCGGGCGGTCGCCGGCGTGCTCCAGCAGGCGCTCGACACGCTCGTCGGCCAGGCCGTCACGCGCTGCCTCGGCGGAGGCCGCGAGGGCCTCCACGCTGAACACCACCGCCGCGCGCTCGCCTGGCCAGGGGGGCCGCACGAAGGGGACTCGCGCGATCCCGTCGAAGCCCTCGTCCGGCTCCGGCGGCTCGAAGGCGTCGCGGTGGCGGAACTGCACGCGGGGCCCGAAGAGATCGGGGCTCCCGCGGCGGAGCTCCCCCGGCTCGAGGAGGCGCCCGGCGCGCTCGAGCATACGGAGGACCGCGTTGACCTGCGCCTGCTCGATCGGGGTGTCCATCCAGACGCATCGGACGGAGCGCCGATGGGCCCAGGCGATCTCGATGACCTCGCTCCGCTGCGCGCGCGTCCCGTAGGTGTTGTCGAGGACCGCCTGCGGCGCGCCGCCGGCGAGCTTCGCGTCGAGGCGCCGGTGGAGGGTCCGGAGCGTGCAGCCGGCCTCGTCGCGGTTGAGGCGCACGCCCCCGGGGCGGAGCTCCGAGCGCGCCCGCGTGCTCTTGCCCGCGCCGGGGAGCCCGACGATCAGGACGACCTCGCCCCGCGTCAGGCCCGCGGCGGGCCGCTGCTGCGCGCGGGGGCGACGCAGCCCGCGGGCTCCGGCGATGCGCGCGTCGAGGGCGGAGCGCTCCTCCGCCGGGAGGCGGAGCGCCCCCGCCGCCACCGCGTCGGCCGCGCTCTCGGCCCGCGTCGCGCCCGGGAGCGGGACCGCCCCGAGGTCCCGCCACCAGGCGAGCAGGAGGCGGGCCGGGCTGACCCCGCGGGCCGACGCCAGCTCCACGAGCACGGGGTCGCGGAGGGCTCTCCGGGCGCGGCGCGGACCGCCGAGGGGGCCGTGGCCGAGCAGCCGGGTCGGGGGCTCACCGTGCAGGCAGGCCTCGGGAACGCCGGTGCGCAGCGTGCTGCCGTCCAGCGGCGACAGCGCGACCTGCACGGCGTCGATCGGCGCCAGCCGGCGGGCCTCGCGGAGCTGGCGGAGCGAGACGTTGCACAGGCCGATCCGGTCGACGAGGCCCTCCTCCCGGAGTCGGTGGAGCGCGCGCACGCTGGTGGCGAGGGGCGTCCGCGGGTCGGGCGCGTGGAGCTGGTACAGGTCCAGGCGGTCCCGCCCGAGGGCCCGGAGGCTGGCCTCGCACGCCGCGCGGAGGTGCTTCGCGCGCCCGTCCGGCACCCACCGCCCGCCGGGGCGGGTCAGCCCGCCCTTCGTCGCCACCGTCACCCGGGACCCCGGGCCCGCCCACGTCCGGAGCGCCTCGGCGATCAGGCGCTCGTTGTGGCCTCGGTCCGCCTCGTCGAGGCCGTACGCGTCGGCGGTGTCGAGGAGGGTCGCCCCGCCCTCGAGGGCGGCGTGGATCGTCCGGAGGGCCCGCTCCCGGTCCCGGTCCGGGTCCGTGCTGAGGCGCATGCAGCCGAAGCCGACGGGGAGCGACGCAGTGGCCACGCTTGCCCCGAAGCGTAGCGTCCTCGGGGCTCGCCGGGATTGACCACTCGCTGCTGTTCCAGGTGACTAGCCCTCGGCCACGATCAGGCTCGGCACGATCTCGACCGGACACTTCACGGACTGGCTGATGAAGCACTTCGCGTGGGCCTCGTCGTGGAGCGCGCGCAGCGCCTCCTCGTCCGCGGCGCCGCGCACGGTCACCCGCGGGCGGAGGCGCACCCGGGCGAAGCTCCCGCCGCCGTCCTCGTGGACCCTCAGCTCGCCGAGGGCCTCGTCCGTGTAGCCGACCACGCACATCCGGGCCCGGCACGCGAGGTGGAGGAACCAGAGCATGTGGCAGCTCGAGAGCGCCGCGACGAAGAGATCCTCCGGGTTGTGGAGGCTCGCGTCGCCCCGGTACACCGGATCGCTCGAGCCGAGCAGATCCTCCTTGCCCGCGATCTGGACGACGTGCTCACGCCCGTAGGCGCGGTAGGCGGACGTGCCCTCGCCTCGGTTCCCGGTCCAGCGGACCGTCACGGCATAGCGGTGCATGAGCTCTCACCCTGTCGGCGAAGCGCCGGCCGGCGTCAAGCGCCAAGCCGTGCGCAGCGTCCGCGGCGCGAGCCGCGCCGGACGGGCTTCGCTCGCCGGCGGTCAGCCGCCGGGTCAGCGGTCGCAGCGCGGGCCTTCGAGGTAGCCGAGCTCGCAGAGCCGCTCGACCGACGACGGATCGAGCGCCACCGGCCGCGCCGTGACGGCGCCCTCCTGCGCCTCGTCGCGGACCGCCTCCAGGCGCCCGAGCTGCTCGCCGACCAGCTCGGGCTCCTCGCCCGCGAGGTTGCGCTGCTCGCCGGGGTCCTCGTCGACCCGGAAGAGCTCGACCGGGGGCAGGCCCCGCTCGTTGCCTCCGCCGGCCGTGATCACCTTGCGCTCCTCCATGTCCCGCACCTCGCGGAGCGAGGACAGCACGTGACCCTCGTGGTCCTCCTCGGCGAAGACGCGGTCGGTCCCTTCCCAGAGGGACCCGCCCTGGACGCCCTCGGGGGCGTCGAGGCCGAGCTCGTCGAGCACGGTCGGCATCACGTCGGCGAGCTGGACCCAGTGGCGCACCGCGGTGCCCGCCTGCCGGTTGCCCGGGAGCTTGACGTAGAGGGGCACGTGGACCTGCTCGTCGTAGAGCGAGGTGCCGTGCCAGAACCCGCCGTGCTCGCCGAACTCCTCGCCGTGGTCGGACACCACGACGATCAGCATGTCGTCGTAGAGACCGCGGCGACGCAGCTCGTCCATCAGGACGCCGAAGTGCTCGTCCCAGAACGTGATCTCGCCCGCGTACAGACGCTCCATCGTCGGGATGTCCGCCGTCGTGGGCTCGGGGTGGGCGGAGCGGGAGTACGCGAAGCCGGTGTAAGGGTGCTCGTAGAACGGGTCGTGGGGGTCCATGTAGCCGATGAGGAGGAAGAACGGGTCGGCCGGAGCCTCCGCCAGCCACCCGAGCACGTCCTCGTTCATGCGCGGCGCATCGTGGTAGACGGTGCCGTGCAGGACGGTGTCGCTCGCCGTCCGGAAGACCTGGAAGGTCTCTCGGTAGGCCCGCATCATCAGCATCTCGATCACCGGGAAGACGTCGGTGGCGAGCACCGCCCCGATCTGCTCGGTCCCGAGGCGGACGCCGCTCACCCCGTCATCGCCGCTGCCGATCACGAAGTCGGGGCGATGGTAGTGGTAGTGATCGAAGCCCTGGTCGAAGTTGAAGTAGTCGCTGACGTTGTAGTTGGCGACGATCCCGGCCGTGGCGTAGCCGTTCTCGCTGAGGACCTCGGGCAGCGTGGTCAGCTCGTCCGCCAGGGCGTCCGTCTTGAGCATCACGCCGTGGCTCGACGCGAAGCGTCCCGTCAGGAGCGTCGTGAAGCTGGGACGGGTCCAGGACGCGTTCGCGAAGGCGTTCTCGAAGCGCACCGCGTCCTCGCCGAAGCGGTCGAGGTGCGGCGTGGAGGAGTGCTCGTACCCCCAGGCCGGTAGCCGGTCCGCCCGCAGCGTGTCCACCACGACGAAGAGGACGTTCGGCGCGTTCGGCGGCGCGGGGTGGTCGTGCCGACCCCGCGCGGCCTCCGCCGGCTGCCCGGCGAGCTGGACGACGGACCAGAGGGTCAGCAGCGTGACCCAGGCGAAGACCGGCGCGCCCCACCAGCGGTCGAGGAAGCGCCCTCGGCGCCCGACGTACCAGCGGCGGAAGACGACGAAGGTCGAGGCACCGGCCAGCACGGCGAACAGGAGGCAGCCGCCGGCGACCAGGACGCCCTCGACGCTCGCCCACGCGAGCTGCTCCGCGTAGAGGTCCCGGCGGATGCGGTAGGTCGCGACCGCGAAGGCTCCGCCCGTGACCAGCACGCCCCCGAGGGCTCCGAAGAACAGGTCCTCCCGGCGGACGTCGAGGCGCAGGAGGCGGGTCACGCCGAGGGCGGCCGGCCCGGCCAGGAGCCCCCACAGGAACCCGCTCAGCGCGTACATCAAGCCGGCGGCGAACAGCAGGCCCCAGGACACACGGCCGTGGGACGTCAGGACGACGTAGGTCCCCTCGAGGAAGGCCAGGCCGAGGCCGCCGAGGATCCAGGAGCCGTAGCCCAGCACCAGCGCTCGCCGGTAGCCGAGGCGCGGCAGCGGCGAGGCGTCCGCCGGGCGCTCGGTTGTCGTCAGGTCATTCATGGTCGAGGTACGTGGGTCCGCACCAGCGGCGGAAGGTCAAGTGGGGAGCGCGGCATCCCGCCAGCGCGCGAGCGGGAGATTCTGGCCGCTCGGCCGGGGCAGACCTTAGGGGGCGGGAGGCACCCGCACAACCCGGCCCGGTCCGGGGCGCGATGTCGCGGCGAGCGCCTTTGTCGGCAAGGCCCCGGGAGGGCCGGCGGCGTTCACCGCGATGCGTGAGCATCCCCACGCGAATCGAGGAACGCCGCCATGATGAGGTCGTCCGCGTAGCTGCCGTCCGCGCGGCGCACGAAGCGACGCCGGACGCCCTCCTCGGCGAACCCGAGGCTCGCGTAGAGCGCCCGGGCGCGCCGATTGTCGCTGCGCACGTAGAGCTCCAAGCGCTCGAGGCCGGCCTGGCGAGCGTGGGCGATCAGCGCCCGCATCAACGCCCGCCCGACCCCGGCCCGCTGGAACCTCGGATGGACGCCCAGGCTGACGACCCCGACGTGGCGGCACAGGGTGGGCCGGAGCTGCCGGAGCGTGGCCGAGCCGACGATGCGGTCGCCGATCGCGGCCACCGCGAGACGCGTCGCGCTCCCGAGGGTGGCCTCGCGCCGGATGCGCTCCACCTCCGCTCGCTGCTCGACGGGGCTGCGGACCTGGTCCACGGTCAGGACCATGCCGCGACCGTCCTCCGCGAGAGCCTGATCGAGCCGCACCAGCCCCTCCGCGTCGGCCGGCTCCGCGTCCCGAAGGACGGCCTCGCGGCCATCGCGCAGGGTCAGGACGCGGCGCATGGGGCCGAAGGTAGCCCCGGGCGCGCGCCGGCGCCGCGGGGCGCCGTGTTCGCCCCGTCTCGATCCGGGACACCGATGAGCCGGCGGACGTCGCACGCCGAGACAGGCGCTGTGCGAAGCCGCATCGATTCCACCTTCAGTGCACCATTCCATCCGTGGCACGGTGCTCGCAGGGACTGCGGGTGAGCCGGCAGCCTGCCGGAGGAGGAAGCCGATGGGGAAGGTCATATCGCTCGCGGACTACCGCGCCCGGCGCGAGGGACGGCGCACGACGCTGCCGGTCGAGCCTGGCGAGGGGCGGGACGAGCCGCCCTCGGCGTCGACGCCGCCCCCGGAGGCCCCGGCCGACGCCTCCCCGGGAGCCGACGAGGTCGTCGACCTCCCGCGCCTCGTGAACCGTGACGGCCGACGGGGCCCCGACGCGCCCTAGCACTAGCGGAGGCCGCCGATCACCCGGGCCACCTCGTCCAGAACGCGCGGGTCCTCGATCGTCGCGGGCATCGACCACGGCTGCCCGTCGGCGATCCGACGCATGGTGCCGCGGAGGATCTTGCCGGACCGCGTCTTCGGAAGGCGCTCGACCACCACGGCGTGCTTGAACGCGGCCACCGGGCCGATGCGGTCCCGGACCGCCGCGACCGTCTCCCGGACCACGCTCGCCGTGTCCCGGGCGCAGCCCTGGTTGAGGACGAGAAGGCCCCACGGGAGCTGCCCCTTGGTGTCGTCGCGGACGCCGATCACCGCGCACTCCGCGACGTCGGGGTGAGAGGCGAGGACCTCCTCGATCGCGCCCGTGGAGAGGCGGTGGCCCGCGACGTTGATCACGTCGTCGGTGCGGGCCATCACGTACACGTAGCCGTCGTCGTCCACGTAGCCCGCGTCGGCAGTCGTGTAGTAGCCGTCGAAGCGCGACAGGTAGCTCTCGGTGAAGCGCTCGTCCGCGTTCCACAGGGTGGTGAGCGCACCCGGCGGGAGGGGGAGCTGGACCACCAGGTTCCCGATCGCGTTGGCGCCGAGCTGAAGGCCCCGGTCGTCCACCACGTGGAGGTTCCAGCCCGGGACGGGCTTCGTGGCGGACCCCGGCTTCACGGGCATCTCCTCGATGCCCATCGGGTTGGACGCGATCGGCCAGCCGGTCTCCGTCTGCCACCAGTGATCGATCACGGGCACCCCCAGCTTGCCGTGGGCCCAGCGCAGGGAGTCCGGGTCGCACCGCTCGCCAGCCAGGAACAGCGTGCGGAGGCTCGACAGGTCGTAGCGCCCGATCGCCGTGCCCTGCGGATCGCTGCCCTTGATCGCGCGGAGCGCCGTCGGCGCGGTGAACATCACGTTGACGCCGTGGTCCCGCACGCCCCGCCAGCAGGCCCCCGCGTCCGGGGTCCCCACCGGCTTGCCCTCGTAGAGCACCGTCGTGCAGCGGGCGAGGAGCGGCCCGTAGACGATGTAGCTGTGGCCAACGACCCAGCCGACGTCCGACGCCGCCCAGTAGACGTCGCCCGGGCCCGCACCGTAGACGTTCGTCATCGACCACTGCAGCGCCACGGCGTGGCCGCCGTGGTCCCGGACCACGCCCTTGGGCGTGCCCGTCGTGCCGCGCGTGTAGAGGATGTAGAGGGGATCGGTCGCGTCGACGGCTACCGGCGGGTGGGGCTCGGCCCCGTCGACGGCCTCGGCCCAGCTGAGGTCGCGGCCCGGCCTCAGGTCCGCCATCCCCTCGGGGCGCTGGAGGATCACGCACCGCTCGGGTGGGTGTTGGGCGAGCTCGATCGCCCGGTCGAGGAGCGGCTTGTAGGGCACCGTGCGCCCCGGCTCGAGGCCAGAGGACGCGCTGACCACCACCTTGGGCTTCGCGTCGTCGAGGCGGGTCGCCAGCTCGTGGGATGCGAAGCCGCCGAACACCACGCTGTGGACCGCGCCGAGGCGGGCACACGCGAGCATCGCGATCGGCGCCTCCGGCACCATCGGGAGGTAGATCACGACGCGGTCGCCGCGCGTGACGCCGAGCCGCGCCAGCGCGCCGGCGAAGCGGGCCACTGCATCCGTGAGCTCGCGGTACGTGAACGTGCGGACGGTGCCGGTCATCGCGCTGTCGTGGATCAGCGCGATCTGGTCGCCGTAGCCCTCGTCGACGTGACGGTCGAGGGCGTTCTCGGCGGTGTTGAGGCGGCCGCCCACGAACCAGCGGGGCGAAGGAGCGGCTTGCCGATCGAGCACCGTGTCCCACCGCCGGGACCAGCGGAGCGCCTCGGCCGCCTCGCCCCAGAACGCGTCCGGGTCGTGGATCGACCGCTCGAAGACCTCGTGATAGCCCATCTCGCCCTCCTGGCCGGCAGACCTCGCGGCGGTGCGGCCGTGCCACCGAGCCTGCCGCGCTCCACGCCTGGAGTGTAGGAGCTACACCCCGCTGCGGGGCAGGAGGCGCCCGGCGGCTCGGGCCGACGAGAATCCACGGGGTCGGGCTCCCCGGCGCCTCGGCGGCCTCTGCCCCCCTCCACCGGCTCGACCCTGCCCCACGAACCGGTCAGGAGAGCCAGAAAAGAGTGGGCCCGCCCGCGCCGATGGGAGAGGCGCGGGCGGGCCCGGGGGGGGGACATGGACGCTGATGAAGTACGGCGCCCGGAGGCATCCTTGAGGGGCTCGAGGGCGTTTGATCTCGGTCTCCCCGTGGCGGAGCATGGCCGGGTGAGCAGCGTCCCCGAGGCCCCCGAGGTCGGCACCGGCTCCCTCCTCTCCGGCCGCTACGAGCTCGGTCGCCTGATCGGCGAGGGGGGGATGGGGCGGGTGTTCGCGGCGACCCACCCGGAGCTGGGCCGGCGGGTCGCCGTCAAGGTGCTCTCGCCGATCCTGGCCAAGGAGCCTCTCTACCTCGAGCGGTTCCGGCGCGAGGCGATCGCCGCGGCCAGCCTCGACACGCCGCACACGATCGTGATCCACGACTTCCATCCGGGCGACGACGCGGACCCGCCCTACCTGGTGATGGAGCATCTCGAGGGGCGGTCCCTGCTCGAGCGCCTGCAGGAGGGCCGGGTCCCGCCGGCCGAGGCGCCGGGGATCATCCTGCCCTTGCTCGAGGGTCTCGAGGAGGCCCATGCGGCGGACATCGTCCACCGGGACCTGAAGCCTTCAAACGTCTTCCTCGCACGGGACGACGACGGCGCGGTGGTGGTGAAGCTCCTCGACTTCGGGGTCGCCAAGCTGAAGGAGAGCAAGGGCTTCAGCCGCCTGACGGCCCAGGGGGACATGGTCGGCACGCCGCGCTACGCCGCGCCGGAGCAGCTCCGGGGCCAGCCCGTGGACGGACGGAGCGACGTCTACGCCGCCGGGGTGCTGCTCTACGGCATGCTCGCGGGGCGTCCGCCGTTCCTCGCGGCGGGGCAGGGAGACCTGATCCGGGAGATCCTCGAGGAGGAGCCGGTGCCGCTCCGGACCTTCGCCCCCGACGTCAGCGACGACCTGGCCCGGGTCGTCGCGACGGCCATGGCGAAGGACCCGGACCGGCGCTTCGCCTCCGCCGCGGCCTTCGCCCGAGCCCTGCGGCACGTGACGTGGACCCACGCTGACGACGCGGAGCCGTCGGCCGCGGGGGAGCGCACCGGGCCGCTGTCGGCCAGCCCGATCCGGGCCTTCCTGGTCGAGCGGGCCCAGCGTGGCCACGGCGACGCCGACCCGACCGAGGCCGCCCCCGCCGACGTGGCACAGCGGGGCGGGGGCGCGGACCGTCCCCCAGCGGGAGCCCCGAGCGTGCCGGGCGCCGGTCCCGAGCCGGTGAAGCGATCCGACCGGGGAGGCCGGGCGCGATCGGCCCGTTCGCGCGGCGACGCATCCCGCGCGCCGACCGGCGCGGCGGGCAGCTCACGACCGCCCGCCCGTGGCCGGAGCGGGAGCGCCAGCGCCGCTCGCGAGCCGGGGCGGGCGGGGGCGCCGCGTCGGCGCGGAGGCCAGAGAGCCGTCCCCACCGGCTGGTGGATGCTCGCCGCCGTCGTCGCGGTCACGGTGCTGGTCGGCGGCCTGGGCGCGGCCGCCGTCGCCGCGCTCCTCTTCCTGGGCACGGGCCGCTAGGCCGATCGGCTCCTGCGTCCTGAGCGGGTCGAGCGCCGATCCATGCCCGAGCGCGACGCGCTCGGGTATGGATCGGCGAGCGGAGCTCAGTACCCCTCGGCCTCGAAGGCCTGGTCGGCGACGTCGTAGGACTCCTCCCGCGCCGCCGCGGCGCTGGTGGCGGTCTGGGCGCGGCGCCGCTGACCTGCGATCTGGGCGGCTCGGCCCCGGAGCGCGTCGGCCGACGGCGACGCCGGGGCCGCCTCGGCCTGCCGCGTCAGGACCTGCTCGGCCTGAGCGAGCTCCCTCGCCGCGTCCTGGGCGCGTCCATCGCGCAGGTGCTGGGCCGCGCGCAGCTGGGCCTCCGTCGCCTGAGCGTTGGCGACCATCGAGGCCACGCGGGGCTCCTCGCTCCGCGCCGCGGCCGCCGGGCTCCGCGTGACGCGGACCTGGATGGTCGTCTCCTGCTCGCGGCGCCTCTCCCCGTCCGGCTCCTGATAGACGAGCTGAGCGATCACGACGGGCAGGGCGCCCGGCCGCCGCGCCGGCACCCGGACGCGAAGGAGGATCTCGCGCCGCTGGCCGCCGAACAGGGCGCCGAGGGGCAGGCGCACGACGCCGTTGTCGAGCGATGCGCCCGTGGTGTGGTTGCTCAGGATCACGACCCCCGGCGCCGGACGGATCTCGAGCTCGGCGTTCACGGCCGCGGAGCTCGCGAGGAGGTTCAGCTCCCGGTCGAGGATCTGGGCCATCGCCTCGGGCCGGCCGAGGTGATAGAGGCGCCCGGAGCTCCGGACGGCCATCGCCGACAGCGTGCTCTGGTCGTAGTCGGTGCCCACGCCGATCGCGGTCACCTGCGTCCCCCACTCCGTGGCCGAGGCCGCGAGCTGCCCGAGGCTGCCCGGGTCCGAGGGCCCGACGTTCGCGCGACCGTCGCTGATCAGGAACACGCGCCGGAGCGGATGGCTGGCCGGCGCCTCCCCCATGCGCATCACGGCCTGATGGAGCCCGCCGTAGAGGAAGGTGCCGCCGTTCGCGTAGAGGCTCTGGACCCGCTGCATGAGCGAGGCGCGGGTGTGGCTGCTGACGACGGTCGGCGGGGCGTACTGCGTGACCGCGTTGTTGAAGCCGTAGACGCTGACCAGGTCACCGTCCCGCAGGCTCTCGAGCAGGCCGGCCGCAGCGAGGCGGGCGTGCTCGATCTTGGGGCCGGCCATGCTCCCGGAGGTGTCGACGACCAGGGACACGGCCATCGGGGGCCGCGCCGAGGTGCGCCGCACGTCGGGCACCTCGATCCAGACGCCGACGTAGGTCTCGCCGTCCTGCCCCAGGAGCACCTGGGTCTGGAGCGGCGAGCCGGAGAGCCAGCCTGCCCCCTCGGTTCGCACGGATACGCCCGGGGTCTGGGCTCGGACCGGGCCTGCGCCGCAGCCGGACACCGCGAGGGCGAGCGCCCACGTCGCGAGTTGCTTCGTCATCGTCTCCTCCAGCCGCCCCGTCGCTGGGGGCTGGGAGGGAGACGGCCGAGGGCGCGAGAGGATCTGATCCGACCTCGCGTGGGACGGCGTCGGGCCCCGGGTGCACCATGGCGCTGCCGCCGTCACCCTCGCGGCCGCCCACGCCGCTGATCGAGCTCATCCCGCGCCATGAAGCTCATCCCGCTGAACCCCCACTGAATCAAGGAGAACCCCGCCCGTGGAACCGATGGTCCCCCTCTGGCTCCAGCCGCTCCTGCTCTTGCCCGGCGTCGCCCTTCTCACCGTGAGCACCTCGGCCCGCTACGGACAGCTCCACGCCGAGGTGCACCGGCTCGTGGAGCAGGGCGAGACGGCCCCCCTCGAGCAGATCCTGGCGCGGGCCGCGCATTTCCGGAACGCCCTGGTGCTGCTCTACCTCAGCGTCGCCCTGCTCTCCCTCTGCGCCCTCGCCGTCGGGATGGTCTCGCACTGGCCGACCGTGTCGTGGTGGATCGCGACCGTGCTGGTCGGCACCTCCGTCGTCGCGGTCATGGGCGCTGCGCTCGAGCTGGTGCGGGAGGCCGTAGGCCTCCTCCACGTGCTGCAGAGCCACCGGGACCACGCCGGCCACGGGCATGCTCCGCGGGGCTCCCCGAACCCGGCCGATTAGCAGGCTGCTGCCGCCCGGACCCCGCTGACCGGGGCCCCACCCGGTCAGCCGCCGACGAGCTCGGCGACGCCGCGCGCGATCGCGCCTTGCTCGGACGGGGCGAAGCCCTCCCGCTCCCACGTGATGCGCCCCTGCCGGTTGACCCAGATGCTGAAGGGCGCGCTCCGCCGGGGGTTGAGCTGCGTCGTGACCCGGGTATCGAGGTCCGTCACGACGTCGAAGGTCACGCCGAGGCGCCGCGCCGCCGGGCCCGCCTGCATGATCGTCGACTGGTTGTCGAGGCTGATCGCCACGATCTTCAGCCCCTGGGCCTCGTAGCGCCGGTAGAGCGACTGGTAGAAGGGCAGCTCCTGCCGGCAGGGGCTGCACCAGGTGGCCCAGAAGAGGATGACGACCGGGTTGCGGCCCAGGTGCTCGGCCATCCGGAACGGCTGGGAGGTGGGCCCGCCGGTGGCCGCCGGGAGCGTGAAGGGCGGCGGCCGGCCCCCCACCCGGGCCAGCGCCGTGGTCGGGGCCAGGGGCGCGTCCGAGGACGGCAGGACGAGCGGGCTCACCGCCAGCGCGAGGGCCAGGGCGGCGGCGAAGGAGAGACGGGCGAGGGATCGATGCATGCGGTAGCTCCCGGTGGCGGGGTCACAGGCGTCCGACGAACTGGAGCCGAAAGCCTTCATAGGTAGGCACGTCGCGGCAGACGCCACCCGAGCAGAGCTGCCCGCCGGGGGTCTGGCCGACGAACGCGCTGACGAAGGTACCCGGCTTGAAGGTCCAGCGGGCCTCGAGGAACGGGTAGAACTCGCCGCCGAAGAGGTTGTAGCCCTTCTCCTCGCGCTGCTCGACGATCCCGGGCTGGAAGTCGGTCCAGCGGAGGCCGAGGGTGAGCGCCAGCGGGATGCCGTAGGAGTAGGTCACCCCGACCCCGCCGATCTGGAAGTCCCTCGCCTCCCCGGTGAAGCGTCGCTCGCGCTCGTGGCGATGGTCGACCACCACGTCCACCGAGTGGTCGCCGCTCCCGATCGCGACCTCGGCCTGCCCGTGGAGCATCCAGCGGTCGAGGGCGCCGGCCTGGAGCGAGCCCTCGTCGTGCAGCAGGATCTCGAAGCGGCTCCCGAGGTCCATGGTCAGGCCCCAGTTGACGTCGTCGCCGTACTCCTGGCGCCGCGTCAGCGAGGTCCACCCGTGGGTCACGAGCACCCCGTTGAAGGGGTCCGACGTCGGCTCGGGGTCCTCGTTGAGGCCGTACACGACCGCGTTGACGCTGAAGGCCCAGGGGCCGGGCAGGAACGCGTAGTCGAGGCGCGCCCCGCCGCCCCGCTGGTTGCCGATCGCCCGCAGGCGCTGGGGGCCGTCGTACTCGACGTTCGGCGCCGCGTTGTAGATGCGCCAGGGGTCCCCCTCCAGCACGGTCGGGGCGACGAGGAAGTTCTGGTAGTCCTTCCACTCGAGGAGGAGGGTGACCTTCTCGAGCTGGAGCTGGGCGCTCGCGTAGATGCCGCGCCCGAAGCTCTCGCTGTCGTCGTCGAACAGCGACTCGGTTCGGCGCATCATGTTCGCCTCCCCGTAGAGCGCGATCTTCCCCTGGGCGAGGGCGGGGGCCTCGAGGGTCCAGCCCGCCACGTCGACGGCGCGGCCGGTCACCACGCTATCGTCCTCGAACATCACGCGGACCGCCTGGATCCCGGTCGCGAGGGGGACCGAGCCGGGCAGGTTCACGCCGACGCGGCCCGCCACCACCACGTCGAGCGGATCCTCGATGATGCTGAGGTCGAGCGGGTCCTGGTTCTGCGGGGTCGCGAGGCCGCCGTGGAACTGGGCGAAGAAGGTGCGCCCCTGGTAGCGGATGTGCCCGCCCCGCAGGGCGTTGTCCACACCGAGCAGCTCGACCTTCCGGACCGACAGCGCGACCCCGCGCCCGAGCACGGTCTGGCTGTCCCCGAGCTCGACCGTCCACTCCCCGGGCTCCCAACGCAGCACGAAGCGCTCGGGCCGGACGTCCCAGTCGAGGTAGCAGGCCGACGACCCGATCACCTCGCACGGGTAGGGCCCGAACACGGTCTCGGTGAAGGGGACGAACGCGTCGATCCGCAGCTCCGCACGGAGCTGCTCCCCCTGCAACGCGAGGTTCAGCCGCTGGTAGATGCTGAAGAAGTCGTCGTCGTGGGGGTTGGGGTCGTAGTTCGCGCCCCGGTAGCGCAGGAGCGTCGTGCTGGTCATGGAGAACGCGGTGCGGCCGAAGACCGGGAGCTCCAGCTCCAGATCCTCGGCCGCCGCCTCTTCGGGGGTAAGCAGGCCCGCCAGGCAGATCACCGCAGACAGCCAGCGGCGGGCGCTCCTCAAACCTTACTCCTCGAGGTCGGCGAGGAGATCGTCGAGGGTTCCCCGGATCGTCCCGAGGGCGGTGCTGAAGCCGTGCTCCTCGTGGACGAGGCGGCCCCGGCTGTCGACGATCGCGTTGCCCGGCAGGCTCGTCTCGGCGAAGTTGTTCACGATCTCCTGCTGCGGGTCATACAGCACGGTCTCGCCGAGGAGGTTGTACTCGTTGACCCAGCCATCGCAGTCGGCCTCCGTGGGCGCGCGCCTGTCCTCCGACTGGATCATCGCCGTGATCACGCGGACGCCCTGGTCCTTGTAGGAGTCCAGCACGCCCCGGCCGATCTCTTCGGCCTCCCGCTGGCAGGGAACGCACCACCCCGCCGCCATGATGATCAGCGTGAAGCTCGCATCGCAGAAGCCCTCCTGCTCGCCGTACATCTCCCACTCGACGTTATTGCAGTCGTTGAGCGTGAAGGGGCGCACGTTGTTTCCGAGCTGGACCCCGTAGGGCGGCTCCGGGGGGCTGCAGGCAGGCTCGATGACCGGGCCGGCGTCGTCCTCGGGCATGTTCATCGGGTCGGACTCGCCGCACGCGCTGAGGCCGAGGAGCCCGAGCGCAAGGAGGGCGGGGCCCATCGTTCGCATCATCATTGTATCTATCCTCCGCTGGGAAACGCCGCTCTTGACCCAGGTCGGCGCGCAGTGTTTCGGGTTGTTCGGGTACCGCTGGCTCGAGGCGCCCCCCGGCTGCCCTTACATCGGCCAGCAGCGTCCGTTCTCGAACGTGAAGACCTCTCCGCCCTGCCGGAGCTGGAACTGCTGCTGGCAGGCGTAGCCGTCGCGGCACTCGGCGTTCGACTCACACTCGGCCAGGCAGAAGCCGAGGTTGTTCTCCTGCGCGCGACCGATGTTGGCCGGGAAGCAGATCGCCCGCTCGTCGGGGCAGCTCCCCCGCGGGAACACGTCACCGGCGAACAGGTTGTTGGTGTTGTACCCGGCCGGCAGGATGCAGTAGCCCAAGCAATAGCCCCCCTGGAACGCGGGGTTGTCGACCTCGAGCACGCACTGGCCGCTGGCGCACTGGTCATCGCTCGAGCAAGCGCTGCCCGCCTCCCCGAGGCTGCCCGCGGCGTAGGGCTCGCTCTGGCACTCGCCGCTGAAGGGGTTGCAGAACGTCCCGTTGCCGCAGTCGGCGTCGCTGGTGCACACCGGCACGCAGTAGCCGCCGAGCAGGGGCCCGAGCGCCGCCCCCAGGCAGCTGTACGCCTGGCCGGGGGTCCGCTGGCACTCCTGGCCCGAGATGCAGCGGCGCTCGCAGTACGCCTGCTCGTCGTCGGGGTCGAGCGCCACGCAGTTGTGATAAGTCACAAACTCCTGGTTCCGCACCTCGCACGGCGTGCGGTCCTGGCACGGCACGGTGCAGTAGCCGCCGGGGTAGCCGTCCTCGGCGGCGGTCCGGCAGACCGCGCCGACCCCCGGGCACTGGGCATCCTCGGTGCACGGGCCGAACAGCGTCGAGGGGCCGCCGGGGACGAGCCCGCCATCGCCCATCGTGCCGCCGTTGCCACCACAGGCGACGAGCACGGAACCGAGAAGCGAGAGCAGGCCAAGATAAGGCAGTTGCAGGTAAGGGCGTCGTTGTGTCACTGGTAACCTTCGCGAAGGCTCGAATATGCTTTCTGCGGGCCGGCGTCAACGGCGACCGCCCCGCACAGAGGAGTGACGATGCTCAATCTCCGCCCGCTTGTCCATGGACTGATCTCACTCGCCGCTTACATGCCCCTGATCGTCGCCTCCGGCTGCGGCAGCGGCGGCAACCCGACCGGGGACGGGGGGGTGCCCGACGACGACGGGGGAGGCGTCGTCGAGACGCCGTTCGCCTGCTCGGCGCCCGTCACGCTGGAGGGTATCCTCGACGAGACGGTGAGCGTCACCGTCGACACCGAGGTCGACGGGCTGCGGCCGCGCGACCTCGGCCTCGCGTGCGGCAACGTCGACCCCCAGACGCTCTGGGCCCCGCAGACCGTCGTGGCGTACGCAGTGCCGGGGACCGGCGACGTCGAGGTGTCCTTCACCACGGCCAACAGCGGCACCGACGGGTCCTTCGACACGGTGGTGCAGGTGCGCACCGAGTGCGAGGCCGTGCCGAGCAACGTGCGGTTCCCCGAGCCCACGTGCTTCGAGAACTCCGCCGCCGGCACCGCGATCGACCCGCGGAGCGAGGGCGCGGTCCTCGCGACGGGGGGGGAGACCCTCTTCTTCGTGGTCACCGGCTTCAGCGACTCGCCCGCGGGCCCCGACCGCGGCGAGGTCCGGCTGGACGTCAGCGCCCGGGCCAACAGCCGACCCCAGGTCACCGGCGGGCAGGCGCTCGTGCTCGACAACACCCTGACGATCGTCCTCGAGGGGCAGGACCCCGAGAGCAACCTCAGGGGTCTGATCGTGGACTTCCGGAACCCGGACGGGATCGTCCCCCTCTACGACGGCCTTCCCCCGGCGTTGCAGATCCTCACCGTGGACGAGGACGGCGGAGCGCTGCGGACCCTGATCGGCCAGCCCGCCGACGGGCCCTCCAGCTTTCCGCTCTACCTCGACCTCCCCTCGACGCTCGGCGGGATCGACGACCCGATCGACATCCCCCAGAACATCCTGATGCCCTTCAACGGCCCGCCGCTCGGCGACATCATCGAGAACTCGGGGACGACGCAGCTCGGGGTACGGGTCTACGACTCCTCCTTCGCGATCAGCGAGCTCGTCCTGATCGATCTCGAGGAGGGCAGCTTCGTCGGCTTCGGCGAGGCGTGCGGCGGGGCAGCGCTCTGCGCGCCGCCCCTCGTCTGCGACGGGACCTGCGGCGCCTCCGCCGGGGCCGAGGACACCTGCACCAACCCGGACAGCGGCAACCCGGTCATCGACCTGAACGAGGAGTTCCTGATCGAGCAGGAGACCTTCAGCCAGTTCACGGTCGAGGGCGAGATCCCCGGCGGCCCGAGCGCCTTCGCCGCGCCCACGTGCATCGAGGCGTCGCAGGGCGAGGCCACCGAGGCCGTCTACAGCTTCACCCTCCCGCCCGGGCTCTACGACGTGATCCTCGACACCGACACCGACGTGACCGGGGACGCGGACACGGTGATGCAGCTCCGCGCGGACTGCCTCAACGACACCCTCGAGCTCGCGTGCAGCGACGACATCGCCGAGGGCGCGAACCTGGCGAGCCGGATCGAGCAGGAGCTCGGCGCCGGGACCTACTGGGTGCTGCTCGAGCGCTTCACGACGCAGGTCATCGTCAACCGCCTGCCCTTCGCCATGGACGTCACCATCCGGCCGGTGAAGAGCCTGGGCGAGGCCTGCGACCCGGGCGGCGTGCTCGACCGCTGCGGGGCGGGCAGCTGCCAGGGCGGCGTGTGCCAGCCCTAGCCTGACGACTAGCCTCGCTCGCCAGAGCGCCCCGAGGGGCCGCCGCGCTCACTCGCTCGGCGGCCCGCCCTCGCTCCCGTCGCCCTCCCCGGCCGCGGCCTCACCCCCGTCGTCCGCGGCCTCGCTCTCGAGGTCGCCCTCCAGCTCCGACAGGTCGGGCAGCTCATCGAGGTTCGGCATGACGATGATCTCGATGCGCCGGTTCTGCGCTCGGCCCTCGGGGCTGCTGTTGGAGGCCACCGGGCGGGTGTCGGCGAAGCCGGCCGCGGGCAGCCGCTCGGGGGGCATGCCGTGCTCGGTCAGGTACCCGACCACCGCCACGCCCCGGGCCGCCGAGAGCGACCAGTTGTTGCGGTGGATGCTCCCCCGGCGGACCGGGACGTTGTCGGTGTGGCCCGCGACCAGGAAGTCCCGGTTGGGCACGGAGGCGAGGACCTCGGCCACGCGCTCCAGGGTCGCCTCGCCGGCCGGCTTGACCTCGGCCCGGCCCGAATCGAAGAGCACGTCGTCGGGGAGCTCGACCACCATGTTGCCCCGCACGATCCGGACCCGGAGCTGTCCCGCCGCGACCATGTCGCGGAACTGCCGGGCCATGGCCCGGAGCGCGGAGAGCCTCGCCTGGTGCTCGGCCTCCCGGGCACGGGCCTCCTCGAGCTCGTTCTGGAGGCGCGCCCGGACCTCGGCCATGTTGCTCATGTCCTCGCCCTGGGCCTCGAGGAGAGCTCGCATGCCCTCCGCGTCCTGCTCGAGCTGGTCCAGGCGCGCCTGGACCGCCGCGAGCTCCCCGCGGGTCTGCGCGAGCTCGTCCTGGGACTCGTCGTAGCGGGCGTGCCAGTCGGGCCCGCAGCCCAGGCAGGGGAGCCCGAAGGTCAGCCCGCAGAGAAGGAGCGCACGGCTCCAGGACCATCGTCGCTTGACCGCATGCATGCCGCAGTCGTACCCGGTGCGAGCGCCGCGCAGCAAGCATCCACGGGTCGGTCCTGTGGCGTGCCGCGGTGACCGGGGGTCGCGGGCGCGACGACGAGGAGGCGGAGCGGATGGCCGGCGGAGGCGGAGGCGGAGGCAGCACCTGGATCGTCACGCTGGTCGGCGGCGCCGTCCTCTGTGGAGCCGGCTACGCGACGGAGGCGGGGCTCGAGGGGCCCGCGTGGGTGGGCGCCCTGCTCCTCGGGCTCGGGGGCCTCGCGGTCATCTTCGGCTCCTGCGAGGCGATGATCCTCAGCGTGGAGGGCGTCGGCGCTCGCCTCGGCTGGAACGCCTTCGTCGCCGGCACGATGGCGGGGCTCGCCTCGAACATCCCCGAGATCGTGATGCTGGCCTTCGTGGTCCTGGCCGAGCCCCGCGTCGCCTTCATCGTGGTGACCCTGACCCTTCACGTGAACGCGCTGATGTTCGGGGTGTACAGCGGCCTCTTGCCGCGGGACGCCAGAGGCCTGGCGCGCCTGCCGGAGCCGCTGGTCCGCATCAGCACGGACCTGTACGCGGCAGGGGGCGGTGTCTTCTTGGCCACGGGCGGCCTGATGGTGGTCATGCACCTGTTTCCGATCGGTGATCACGACGGGGAGGGCCTCGGCATCGTCGACCTCTACGCGCTCGGCCTCACGCTCCTCGCGGTGCAGGTCGTGGCCACGTCCCAGCTGGTCCGCCGCTTCGCGGGGTCCGCACCGGGCGCCGAGGTCCCGACCGCGGAGCAGGTGGGGGCCGAGCGGGCCGGGGCCGAGCGGGCCGACGCGCCGTCCTGGGGGCTGATCGCCCTCTACGGCGCGCTCGGCATCGGCTCGTCCCTGCTCGGCGGCCATGCGGTCGGCGACTTCGCGGAGTGGCTGGTCGGCGGGCTTCGCGCCCAGGGCTACCCCGAGATGGTCGGCGCGCTGGTCCTGAGCCTGTTCGCGGGCGCGGGCGCGTACGTCATGGTCGCGACCGCGCACGTGAAGGGCATGTACGACATCGCCCTCGCCAACGTCTCGGGCTCGATCACCCAGGTCCCGTTCCTCGTCCTCCCCGCGGTGGCGATCCTCCTCGCCGTCTTCGCGGGCCTCGGCTGGATCCCCGTCGCCCCGTCGGGCGCGGTGCTCCCGATCGACCTCGAGACCACGAGCGTGGTGCTGCTCGCCTTCCCGCCGATGCTGATCCTCTGGAAGAGCGTGCAGGACGACGGGACGGTCAACTGGGTGGAGACCGCGGGGATGGTGGCCGTGTTCGGCCTCACCGTGTACTTCCTCGCCCAGCACGGATAGCGCCCAGCACGGAGAGCGCCCAGCGCGGATAGCTCCCACACGGAGAGCGCCGAGCTAGCTCGGGGAGCGCCGAGCTAGCACGGGGAGCGCCGAGCTAGCACGGGGAGCGCCGAGCTAGCTCGGGGAGCGCCGAGCTAGCTCGGGGAGCAAGGTGCTCCGGGCTCGCCCTCGGCCGGCGCCGCTATCGGCACTGGGGGTAGCCCACGTTGAACACGCGGCCCACCACGTAGAGCTCCACCCGGCGGTTGCCGTCGTGGTCCGGCTCTCCGGTCGCGCGGCTCTGGGGGTAGCGCTCCCCGCACCCGACCCCCATGAGCCGCCGCCGGTTGATGCCGTGCTCGTCGAGCCAGAGCATCACCTGGAACGCGCGCCGGCGGCTCAGGCCGTAGTTGAAGCTCTGGGAGCCCCGGTCGTCCGCGTGGCCCTCGACCAGGAGGCGGCTCTCCGGGTACGTGCGCAGGTGCTCGAGCACCGCCTCGAGCACGGCGAGCTGGTCGGGACGGAGCTCCGAGGACTCCTCGTCGAAGAACACCTCGAAGCGGGGCCGCCCCCCTGCGTGGGTCGAGGGCGCGACGGTCGGGGGCGGCGCGAGCGCTCCCGTCGGCGGCGGCGAGAGCGGCGCCGGGCCGCTCGCGCAAGCCTCGGCCGGGCACCCGTCGCAGTCGCTGACCCCCGGCACGAGCGGGCAGATGTCCAGCGGGTCCGGGACCGTGTCCGCGTCCGCGTCCTCCTCGGGGCACCCGTCGTCGTCGACATACCCGTCCGCGTCCTCGGGGGACACCGGGCACAGGTCGTCGAGATCGCTGACCCCGTCTCCGTCGTTGTCGGCCTCGGGGCAGCCGTCCTCGTCCTGGAACCCGTCCGGGTCCTCCGGCTCCTCGGGGCAGACGTCCAGCGCGTCGGGCACACCGTCGCCGTCGGCGTCCGCCTCCGGGTCCTCTCGCTCGGGCAGCGCGTAGCCCACCGTCGCGATCACCCGCAGGTCGGGTGACCCGTAGGCCCGCGTGAACCCGGTGCCCGCCGCGAGCCCCAGATGGAGGCCCGCCACCGGCTGAGCCCGGACCCCGAGGATCCCCTCCACCGGCGTCAGCTGGCCGCTGAAGAAGTCACGGAACGCGCTCGAGCCAACCACCTCGGCGAGCACATCGAGGACGCCGGGCACCGCCGACACCGTCACGCCCAGCCCGAAGGTCAGGGTCGAGCCGACGTCGAGGGTCCCGAAGAACTGCCGCTCGCGGATCAGCGCGCCGAGGTTGGCGGTGACCCGCAGGATCGGCAGCGCGCGCACCTCGAGCTGGGCCTGGGGCAGCAGCGTGAAGAACTCGTCGCCCGCGAAGCGGCTCTGGAAGCGGGCCCAGCGGGCGCTCGGCGCCGTCCCCGTCAGCGACACGGCCATCGCGACCACGTCCTCCGACTCGCCGAAGAGCCGGACCCGGACGCCGAGCTGAGCGTCGCCGAGGCTGGCCCCGTCGGCGCGCGGCTGTCCCTCCACCTGCTGCCCCTGCAGCACGGGGTTGACCACGAGGCCGCCGAAGATGACGAGGCGGTCGAACAGCCCCAGAGCGAGGCCGGTCTGGAGCGCGAGCTGGTGCTCGACCACGGCGGCCTGCTCGCTCGACGGGTCCCCCTGGGTGAGCTGGTAGACGAGCGGGTTGAGCGCGTAGTCGGCGGCGAGCTGCACGCCGAAGCGCAGGTGGCCGAGGTCGTCGGGCCGGCGCAGGGCGAAGCCGTCCTCGGGCGTGTCCCCCATGCGGTAGCGATCGAGGCGGATCGCGGGCTGGGTCTGGGCGGCCGCCTGGACGGGCACGGCCAGGATCGTGCCCGCCAGGAGCACGAGCACGAGGAGAGGTCGGCCCCCAACCGACGCGAGGCGCATGGCGCAAGGGTACCCGAGGTCGGCCTCGAGGTGAGCCTCGACCCGGTCGGGACCATCCGCGACTGCGGACGGGGCTCCGCGCCTGCTATGCCTCCGCGTGACCTCGACCCTCGCCGAGCTGCTCGCCCACGTCCCCCAGGTGGGACGCGTCTCCTGGATCGGGCTCCGGCCCGAGCGCGAGGCGCCGATCGAGGTCCGCGCCGAGGCGCTGCTGCTCGCGGACCGGGGGATCGAGGGGGACCGGACCGGCCGCCAGGCGGGGGGGAGCCGCCAGGTCACCCTGGTCCAGTGGGAGCACCTCGACGTCCTGGCCCGCCTGCTCGGACGGGAGCAGGTCGACCCGGCGCTGCTCCGCCGGAACGTGGCGGTCGCGGGGATCAACCTCCGCGCGCTGATGAAGCGGCGGTTCCGGGTCGGCGAGGCGCTCCTCGAGGGGACCGGCGGCTGCCATCCCTGCCGCAAGATGGAGGCCGCCCTCGGCGACGGCGGCTATGCCGCGATGCGGGGCCACGGCGGGATCACCGCGCGCATCCTCGAGGGGGGCCGCATCGCGGTGGGCGACCCGGTCCGGGCGGCCTGAGGCACGTCGCCCCGCGACGGCGCACGGGAGGGCGCGGGAGGAGGCGAACCCCCCTTCCGGGCCGCTGGCCCCTTCTGGTAGACCCGGCGGCATGACGCTGAGCACCCTCCGTCCCCTCGCCCTCGTCGCGGCCGCACCCCTCCTCCTGTCCTGCGCTGCGTTCGCCGAGTCCGGCAGCAGCGGCGGGAGCTCGTCCTCGACCGGGGGCGGCGAGGCCCTCACCGCGCAGTGCCGGGGCGACTTCGGCGCGTCGGCGGCGGCCGCCGAGTTCGAGGCCTTCATGAACGCGACCTTCGAGTTCCACGCGGCGGCCGAGGACGTGCAGTCCACGCTCCTCGACGCCTGCGTCGCGATGGGACGGGAGCTCGACATGCCGGGCGCGGAGCTCGCCGGGGCCGGGGTGGAGGGAACCCGCACGGTCTGCACGGCCGTGGACCGGCAGCTCCAGGCGGAGCTTCGCGCGATCGCGGAGGCGTCGGAGACGACGGTGGAGCTCCGCAGCCGGCCCCCGCACTGCGAGGCGTCCTTCGAGGCCTTCGCCGACTGCGCGGCGCGGTGCGACGTCGAGGTGACGCCCGCCCAGGTGGAGCTGAGCTGCCGCGGCGGCGAGATCCGGGGCGGCTGCTCCGGCCAGTGCTCCGGGCGCTGCGCGGTGGAGGTCGACGCGCGCTGCGAGGGCATCTGCGAGGGCGCGTGCGACGGCACCTGCAGCGCCCGCGCCGACGACGGCAGCTGCGCGGGCCGCTGCGACGGGACGTGCCAGGGCTCCTGCACCGCCGAGGTGAGCGGGAGCTGCCGGGGCGAGTGCCGCGGCTCCTGCAACGTCGAGTGGGAGCGCCCCTACTGCACCGGGGAGTACAACCCGCCCCAGGTGAACGCGGACTGCCGCGCGGCCTGCGAGGCGAGCGTCGACGCCCGCCTCGAGTGCCGGCCCGGGGAGGCGGAGCTGATCGTCCGAGGCGGCCCCGACGCCGAGGCTCGGGCCCGCGCGGCGCGCGTGCGCTCGGCGGTCGCCGCCGGCTACGCCCAGATCGTCACCCTCCGCGACCGGGCCCGCCGGCTCCGGGCGAGCGGCCGGGTGCTGGGGCAGCGGCTCGGCAACGTCCCGGAGGCGATCCGCACGGTCGGGGTCGGCGCCGCGGCGTGCACGACGGCCGCGATCAGCGACATCGGGCGCTCCGTCGCCAGCGTCAGCATGAGCGTCGAGGTCAGCGTCTCGGTGACCGCGAGCGTCTCGGCCGGCGCCTCCGGAGGCGCGTCGGCGGGCTGAGGCGGCCGAGCGGCGCGGGCCCCGCCCGGGACAGCCGACCCCACGGCGAGGCCGCGGTGGGGACGCGGGGGCCTCGGTCCGGAGCCCCGGCGCCGCGGAGCCACCCTGCTACGGTTCCCGGATGGACGGCGCCGCCCTCGTCTACAGCACCGCCGAGTACGCCTACCTCCGGGATGCGCTCGTCGACGGAGGTCGCGTCCTCGGCACGGTGGAGCGCACCGACTTCCCGGACGGCGAGCGGATGTTCCGCATCCGGGACGACGTGGCCGACCACGACGTCATCCTCGCGGGCGGCACCACCGGCGACGCCGCCACCCTGGAGCTGTACGACCTGGCCTGCGGCCTCGTCACGGGCGGCGCCCGGCAGCTCACCCTCGTCATCCCCTACTTCGGCTACTCGACGATGGAGCGGGCGGTGCACCCCGGCGAGGTGGTGACGGCCAAGGTCCGGGCGCGGCTCTTCTCGAGCATCCCCCCGGCGAGCTTCGGCAACCGGGCCCTGCTGCTCGACCTCCACAGCGAGGGCATCCCCCACTACTTCGAGGGGGAGCTGACGGCGTTCCACGTGTACGGCAAGTCGGTGGTCAAGGAGGTCGCCCGGGGCCTCTTCGACGACTTCGTGGTGGCGTGCACGGACACCGGGCGGGCCAAGTGGGTCGAGTCCCTCGCGAACGACCTGGGGGTCCCCGCGTCCTTCGTGTTCAAGCGCCGCCTCACCGGACGCCGCACCGAGGTCGTCGCGGTGGACCGGAGGGTGCGGGACCGGGATGTGATCATCTACGACGACATGATCCGGACCGGCAGCTCGCTCCTGGCCGCCGGCCGGGCCTACCGGGAGGCGGGGGCCCGGCGGATGGTGGCGATCGCGACCCATGGGCTGTTCCCGGGCCGCGCGCTGGAAGAGATCCGCGCGAGCGGCCTGTTCGAGCGCGTGGTGACCACCGACAGCCACCCGCGGGCGCGGGCCCTCGCCGACGACTTCCTCGAGGTCCGGCCGGTCCACCACCTCTTCGAGCCCTTCCTGCAGCTCGGGACGCGGCGGGGGCGAGCGTCCCGGGGATAGGGGTCCAGACCGTGGCGCAATCCGCAGCACGCTGGTCCGAGCCGGAGGGCGCCGCCGCATCGGCGGTGGCCGGGCCCGTGCCGACGACCCTCGCAGCGCCCCTGCCCCCCGACGGGGGGCGCCTGGACCGCATGCCGCGCCTCCTCCGGGTGGCCCTGACCGGGATCGCCTTCGCGTTCTTCTTCGGCGGCTCCCTCGCGCTCGGGCTCGTCGCCGCCATCATCGCGCCCTGGATGTCGTCGGCGTCGACCGACCGCTGGGCCTTCACGCGGGCGCTCAACCGGCACCTCGGCCACTTCGCGGCCTACATGCGCGGGACCGGCCTGATCAGCTACTGGCACCCGCGCCTGCCGCCCGGGCGCCGGAGCGGGGCCTACCTCCTGGTGGCCAACCACCCCACGCTGATCGACGTGATCCTGCTCCTGTCGTCCTTCCCGGAGCTCACGTGCGTGGTGAAGGCCAGGTGGTACGCCAACCCGCTGCTGGGCGCCCTGCTGCGCCGGACGGTGCTGATCGGCGGCGCCGGGCAGCCCGGGGACGGCGAGGGGCCCGGCGAGACGCCGGTCTTCCGGCGGATCGAGGCCATGCTGGAGGCCGGGGTGCCGGTCCTCGTGTTCCCGGAGGGAACGCGGAGCGCCATCGACCACCTGCGGCGCTTCCGCCGGGGCGCGATCGAGGCCGCCGTCCGCACCGGCGTGCCGATCCTCCCCCTGTTCATCGCGCCGTCGGAGCCGATCCTCCGCAAGGGCCGCCCGTTCTGGGACGTCCCCGCGCGCACCTGCCGCTACCGCTTCGAGTGGTTCCCGGCGATCGAGACCCGCGGCCGGGGCCTCGACCCGAGGCGCCTCGTCCAGCAGCTCCAGCAGCAGTACAATGACCGGTTCGCCCGGCTCCTCGCGGAGCGCGAGGCCCCGCCCGGAGACACACCCCGATGAGCTCGACCCCCGACGTGATCGTGATGGGCGGCGGCCTGGCCGGACTGACCCTCGCCCGGCAGCTGACGCGTCGGCGACCGGGGACGCGCGTCACCCTCCTCGAGCGCTCCACCCGCCCCCTCCCCCGGGCCTGCCACAAGGTGGGCGAGTCCAGCGTCGAGGTCGGCACCCACTACTTCGCCGAGGTGCTCGGCCTGCGGCCCTACCTGGAGCGGGAGCACCTGCCCAAGAACGGGCTGCGGTTCTTCTGCGGCCGCGGCGACATCGAGGACCGGACGGAGATCGGCCCGGGCGAGCTCCCGCCGGTCCCGTCCTTCCAGCTCGACCGCGGCAAGCTCGAGTCCGACCTTCGGGCGATGGTCGCGCCGCACGTGGACCTCCGGGAGGGCTGGTCGGTGCGGGACATCGAGCTGTCGAGCGACGGGGCGCACCGGGTCCGCGCCACCGCCCCCGACGGGCAGCTCCACGCGCTGGGCGCCCGGTGGGTGGTCGACGCGACCGGGCGAAGGCGGCTCCTGCGCCCTCGCCTCGGCCTGGCCCGGGGCAGCGCGATCGACGCCAGCGCCGCCTGGTTTCGCATCGCGGGGCGGGTGGACCCCGCCAGCCTCGCGTCGCCGTCGGCCGTGAGGTGGCGGAGCCGCGACCCGCGCGACCACCGCTGGCTCTCGACGAACCACCTGACCGGGCGGGGCTATTGGGTCTGGCTCATCCCGCTGGCCACCGGGCACACGAGCGTCGGCATCGTCGCGGACCGGGCCGAGCACCCCGACGGGTCGTTCCATCGGGAGGCCTCGGCGCGCGCGTGGCTCGCGGACCACGAGCCTGCCCTGGCCGCTCGGCTCGACGGCGTCCCCTTCGAGGACTTCGGCTTCGTGCGGGACTACAGCTACGGCGCGGAGGCCTTCCTCGGGGAGAGCCGCTGGGCCTGCGTCGGGGAGGCAGCGTTCTTCGTCGACCCCCTCTACAGCCCCGGGTCGGACTTCATCGCCTTCACCAACACCTTCGCGACGGAGCTGATCGCCGACGACCTCGAAGGCCGCTTCGACCCGGCCCGCCTGCGCGCCTTCGAGGCCCTGCTGTTGCCGATGGCCCGGGACCTCGAGCGGACGCTCGGCGGCCAGGGCTCGGTCTTCGAGCACCCCGAGGTGCTGAGCGCGAAGCTCTGGTGGGACTACTACGTCTACTGGGCCTTCATGGCCGCCTACTTCTTCCACCGGATCTACCGGCTGGACGCCGCCGGGCAGGCTCCGTTCCTCGAGCTCCGGACCGCCTACGAGGCGCTCAACCAGCGGATGCAGAGCGTGTTCCGAGCCTGGGCCGAGCTGCGGACCCGGCCCGCCTGGAAGCCCCGCCCCTTCGTCCCGCTGCCGATGGGCCTGAGCAGCCTGACCGAGCTCCACCTCGAGCTGACGCGTCCGAAGACGCCCCAGGCCTGCGAGGCGCGGATGCGTCGGGATCTCCGGGAGGCCGAGGTGATGGCCCGGGAGCTCCTCTTCCGGGCGCTCCACGGGGTCGGGCACGGGAACGCCGCGGAGCTCGGGCGGCGGGTCGACCTCGCCTCCTGGGACCTCCCGTGCGACCCCGCGCGGATCGCGGCGGAGGAGCTCCCCCGCGCCGCGCGAAGGGACCGGCTGCCCCGCACCGGGCGCGACCTCGACCGCGCGCTCGGCCGCGCGACGGACGAGGGGGGGGTGCCGCTCCGGCGCCTCCTGGAGGTCGCGGGCAGCCCGCTCGCCGCGCCGTGAGCTGGCGGCCCTCGGAGCGCGAGCTCCTCAGTCCGCGCCGACGCCCGCCCCGTCGAGGCGGCGGTGCTCCACGGTCGCCATCTCGAGCCGATAGCCGAACCAGCCGTTCTCGAGGACGATCGTCGCCGGCACCTCGGCGCCGCCGAGCCCCGGCTCGTAGGTGATCCGGATCGCGCCCTCCGGCCGACCGTCGAGCCGCTCGAACGTGCGCTCGACCACGCGCCCCTCCACCCGACGCTCCCGCAGCCGCTCCCCCGCGCGCTCGCCCTCGGCCCACCCGTCGGGCTGGGGCCCGAGCCCCCAGAAGAACGTCCGCTGGATGTCGATCAGCATGAACCGCGGCGGGAACGGCAAGGGCTCGGGGAGGTGGCTGTCGAAGGTCAGGTCGTCGCCGTCGAGGGACAGGACGAAGCCTCGTCGACCGCCGGGGCCGAGGCCGAGCACGACCAGGCGGCCCTCGTGGAGCTGGAGGACGGCGCCGAAGGCCACCTCCCGGCCCTCCGTGACCGTCCGGATCCGCTGCCGCAGCACGAACGCCGCGCCGAGGCCTGGCGGCCCCACGAGGTCCTCCGACGGCAGGAGCACGCCCGGGTACGCGCTCTCTGGCGGGGAGGGCGCGTCGGGCGGGCGCGCCGGGCCGCAGCCGAGCAGGACGACCGCGAGCACGACGAGCCCGAGGACGGTCGTCGGCAGCACCGCGGTCAGCCGGAGGTGAGCCGCGCCGCGACGTTGATCGCGCCCCGCGCCACGACCTCCCCGCCGCGCCGTAGCGCGCCGTCGAGCTGCGACAGCGACCCGGCCCCCCAGCTCTCCGTCACCTCCGCCGAGAGCACGTCCCCCACCTGGAACCCCGGCACGTGGACGTCGAGCCGAGGGGTGCCGAGCAGCGCGCCCTGCATGGCGGACGTCGGCCCTTCGGTGACCCGCGCGGCGAACAGGGCGGCCGCCGCCTGGGCCAGGATCTCGATCGCGATCAGGCCGCTCGCCGTCCCATCCGGGCGCAGCGCGAGGAACCCTGGCCGCAGCGTGGTCCGCGTGACGATCCGCCCGGGGCCGACCTCGGTGACCTCGTCGATCCACAGCATCGGCGGGCGGTGAGGGAGGCGCGACAGCAGCGCGTCGCTTTCGTCGGCGGTCATTCCCCCGACGTCGGGAGCTGGACATCCGGCTCCGGCTCGCCCCGCTGGGCCGCCGCGAGCTCCTCCTCGACGAAGGCGATCAGGTCCTCGACCGTCCGCACCTCGCGGGCCTTCGCGGGGTCCGGTCGGCGGCCGGTGACCTCCCGCAGCTGCACGAACAGGTCCACGGCATCGATGCTGTCGAGGTCCAGGTCCTCGTACAAGGTCGAGCCGGGCTCGATCTGCGCCGGGTCGAGCTCGAAGGAATCGCTCAGGATCTCCACGATCTGCTGGAGGATCTCGTCGCGCTGCATCGGCCCGCTCCCTTAGCCTCAGGACCGCGTCGCGGCAAGTCGGCGGCGGCGTGGACGGGCCAGGGTCGGGCGGCTATAGGTGTAGCCCGTTCGGGGGGAGGGGACGCGAGCGGAGGTGCGGGCGATGCGGCAGATCGACGTGGCGATCGTGGGCGGAGGCCTCGCCGGCAACCTCCTCGCGCGGCAGCTCCGCCTCGAGGCCCCGGAGCTCTCCGTCGCGCTGTTCGAGCGCTCCCGCGAGCGGGCCTACAAGGTGGGCGAGTCCACCGTCGAGATCGCCGCCAACTACCTCACCCGTCGCCTGCGGCTCTCGACGTACCTCTACAAAGAGCACCTCCCGAAGTTCGGCCTGCGCTATTTCTTCGACCGCCCCGACCTCGGCGCGCCCCTCCCTGGCATGAGCGAGGTCGGGAGCTTCTCGGCGCCGATCTACCCGAGCTTCCAGCTCGATCGCGCCCGCTTCGAGGCCGACCTGCTCGCGTGGAACGAGGCCGACGGCGTGGAGGTCCACGTCGGGTCCCGGGTCAAGGAGGTGACGCTGGGCGCTCCCCACACGTTCGTGGCGGTCGACGACGGCGCAGCGGTCCCCTTCCAGGCCCGCTGGCTGATCGACTGCACCGGCCGCGAGGGTCTCCTCGCGAAGCAGCTCGGCCTCCGGGTCCCCGAGCCGTCCCACCGCGTGGCGGCGGCCTGGGGCCGCTTCGCGGGGGTCACCGACATCGACGGCCTCGACGAGCCGGCCTTCCACGCCCGGGCCCACCATTCGAGCCGGGTGCTCAGCACGATCCACTTCATGTACGACGGCTACTGGGCGTGGCTGATCCCGCTGCGCCAGGGCCTGACCAGCGTCGGCCTGGTGGCCGAGGCGAGCCGCTGGGCGCCCTCCCGTCACACCGTGGACGGGTTGCTCGCCGAGCTCCGTCGCCACCGGGCGCTGCGGGAGCTCCTCGAGGACGTCGAGGCGGTGGCCCTCGCCGCCTTCACGCAGCTCGCGTTCCGGACCGAGCGCTTCTTCAGCCCGGACCGCTGGGCGGTCATCGGCGACGCCGCCGCCTTCGTCGACCCCTTCTACAGCCCCGGCTCGGACTTCATCGCCCTCGAGAACGACCTCGTCGCCGACCTCGTCTGCCGGGACGTGACGGGCGAGGCGATCGAAGAGCGGGCGCTCGCCTACGACCGGTACGTCCAGTACCGCTTCGACACCGCGATGGCCGTCTACGACGGGCTCTACGGCGCCTTCGGGAGCTACGGGCTGTTCCGAGCCAAGGTCTACTTCGACACCGCCGTGTACTACGCGCTGCTCTTCGACAGCTACGCCCGCGACGAGCATCGGGACCTCCGGTGGGTGCGGAGCGAGCTTCGCCGCCGCACCTACGGCCTCGCCTTGATGGCCGAGGTCAAGGACCTGTTCGTGCGCGCCGCCGCCGAGCTCCGCCGGACCGGCCGCTACCACGCGGACAACCTCGGCGAGCACGACCTGGACGCCTTCCGCGTGTTCGGGATCCTCACCGACATCGGCGCCCCGCGGAGCCGCCGGGAGCGGAACGAGCGCACCGAGGCGCTGTTCCGGGAGACCCAGCTCCGGGTGGCGGCCGCCCTCGGCGACGGCAGCGACCTCGGGCGAGCGCTCCGGGACCGGCCCCGCCCGCTGTTCGACGCCTGGTCCCAGCTGGCCGCACCGTGAGCCGCACGGCCGCGCCGGCCCGCGGGTCGGGACGCCGGGTGGTCGTGACCGGCCTCGGCGTGACCTCGCCGATCGGGACGTCCCTCGACGCCTCGGTCCAGGCCCTCCGGGCCGGGCGCTCGGGGGTGCGCCGCATGCCGGCGTGGGACGACATCGAGGACATGCAGGGCAAGCTCGGGGCCGTCGTCGACCCGGCCCTCGACCTCAAGGCCCACTTCCCGCGCAAGCGCCGCCGGACGATGGGGAGGGTGGCCCAGCTCGCGGTGCATGCCACGGACCAGGCGGTGGCCCAGGCCGGCCTCGGGCCGGAGCTCCTCGAGCACGACCGGACCGGCGTGGCCTTCGGATCGACCCACGGCTCGAGCGAGGAGACGGAGAGCTACAGCCGGCGCCTGTCCCAGGACCGGACCATGCGAGGGCTCGATCCGAACGCCTACTTCAAGATCATGACGCACACGTGCGCCGTGAACGTCGCCCAGGCCTATCGGGTGCGCGGTCGGGTCGCGTCGACCTGCACCGCGTGCACGAGCGGATCGCAGGCGCTGGGCCGGGGCTTCGAGCTGGTCCGGGCGGGGGTCCAGGATCGGATGATCTGCGGGGGCGCGGAGGAGCTCCACTACACCTCGGCGGTCACCTTCGACCTCCTGATGGCGACCTCCACCCGGTACCTGTCGACGCCGAGCCGCACCCCGAGGCCCTTCGACGCCGACCGGGACGGGCTCGTGGTGGGCGAGGGCGCGGGGGCGCTGATCCTGGAGGACCTCGAGGCTGCCCGCGCCCGCGGCGCCACGCCCCTCGGGGAGGTGCTCGGCTACGCGACGAACTGCGACGGCGCCCACATCAGCGCGCCGCGCGAGGACGGGATGCGGCGCGTGATGGAGCTCGCCCTGGCGGACGCGGGCCTCGCGGCCTCGGCGATCGACTTCGTGTGCGCGCACGCGACGGGGACGGAGATCGGCGACCTCGCCGAGAGCCTCGCGACCCGGGCGGCCTTCGGCCGCGCCGTCCCCGTCGCGAGCCTCAAGGGGTACGTCGGCCACACCCTCGGGGCCTGCGGGGCGATCGAGGCCGCGTGGTGCTTCGCGATGATCGGCCGCGGGTTCCTCGCCGCCACCCTGAACCTCGAGCGGGTCGACCCCCGCTGCGGGGACCTCGACTACGTCCGGGAGCAGCGCGAGGTGCGCCCCCGCCTCGTGATGTCGAACAACTTCGCCTTCGGCGGGATCAACACGAGCCTGGTGCTCGGCCCGCCGCCAGGCGACGGCTGAGCACTACGCTCTCGGGCAGGCCAGGCAACCGACCTTGCCATGGGGCTAGCCCGGCGGCGTGGCGAACAGCAGCGTCCCCCGGGTCGCCTCCTCGTCGCCGCGCCGGATGCGGAACGCGACCCGCTCCCCGGACCGCAGCAACCGCAGCACCAGCTCGTCGGCAGGCCGGAGCGCCCGCTTGAACTTCAGTCGACGCAGACCGACGGCGGGGCCGAGGTCCGGCCACGCCGCCCGCGCGCGGGCCTCGGCCACGGCCACCACCTGGGCCACCCCGGGCACCATCGGGTCGCCCGGGAAGTGGCCCTTGAGGCAGGGGTGGTCGGCGGGCACCCGGAAGGTGACCTCGACCGCCCCGTCGGGCTGCCGCGTGGGCGCCCCGAAGGCGAAGTCGGTCCCGTCGGGGGCTACGGTCCTCGCTCCCCGAGCTCGCCGTCCCAGAAGTCGCACTCCGCCATGCGGACGTCCGGCTCCGGATCCGGCACCAGCGTCCCGCTGGCCGTGCCCAGCTCGATGGTCCGCTCCGGGAACCCGACGTTCAGCCGATAGGAGTCCCAGGCGGCCGTGTTCGGGCTGCTGGGCACGCCGTTCTCCGCCATCGACACCCAGTACTGCCGCAGGATCCGGCTCAGGCTGATGCTGCGCGTGTCGGTCTCCGGGAACGGCCGGGTCCCGAACAGGAAGCCGAGGTCGATCCCGTGCACCGGCACCAGGCGGAACTCGTCCGCCGGCGTCCGGATGAAGTAGTAGCGGTAGACCGTCATCGGGTCCTGCACCTCGGTGAAGCTGCGCGCGATCTGCCGCGCCCAGCAGGTGTACTTCGCGTCGGTGGTGACCTCGATCCAGCGGGTTCGACGCTGGCCGGGGTTGTTGGCCGGCGGGTAGAACTGGAGGGCAGCGGACGCGATCTCGAGTGCGCGGGTCTCGGTCTCGTTCGAGAAGAACGCCGCGACGGCGTTGAGGAGGTCCTCCGCGGTCTGCGGCCGCGGCGTCTCGACGCCCGTCTCGCCGGTCGTGGAGCCGACGATCAGGCGGAGGCTGCCCTCGCCCCGGCCCTCGATCATCGTCAGGGGGGGGTCGGTGAGGATGAAGTCGTCCACGACCTCCCGGTAGGGGTCGGGGCCGAAGCGGGCGTACTCCGGCACCCGGTCGGCCTGCGTGGAGATCAGGGTGCCGGCATCGAGCCCCCGCAGGCAGCCCGGGACGTCGTCGGAGCCCCCGCAGCCCACCTCGCCCGCCACGTCCTCCCCGTCGCTCTCGGCCTCCTCGAGGGTGCGGGCGGTGCACGTCCCGCTCATGATCGCCGCCGAGGTGAACAGGGGGCGCGTCTCGTCGTTGGCCGCGAGGGCGCATACCGCGCTCGCCCCCGCACCCTGGCCCACGAGCATGATCTTGTTGGGGTCGCCGCCGAAGCGCTCGATGTTGTCCCGGACCCAGCGCAGAGCCGCCCGCTGGTCGAGCGTGCCGTAGTTGCCGGAGGCGCGCTCGCCGCCCTCGGCGGTGAGATCGGGGTGGGCCAGGTAGCCGAGGGGCCCGAGCCGGTAGTTGAACGTGACGACCACGGTGGACGGGATCGCGGGCGGCTGGATGCGCCCCGCGGCGAGCGCCGCCCCATCGAGGATCGGGTCGGCGGAGGAGCCCGAGTCGTGACTGCCGCCGTGGATGAACAGGACGACCGCCCGCGGCGTGATCGGGGTGAGGTCCGGGGACCAGATGTTGATCGTCAGGCAGTCCTCGTCGCCGACGACCTCCCCCTCGGTGTCGAGCTGGGGGCAGACGCTCCCGAAGTCGTCGGCCACGAAGGCGCTCGAGTGGCAGCCGAAGGCGGCCGGGGCGCGGAAGCGCCGGCTCCCGGTGGGCGGCGCGGCGTAGGGGACGCCCTTGAAGGCCCAGATTTCCTCGACCATCTCCCCCTGGACCTCACCCTCCGTGGTGAGGACCCGACCGTTGTCCGGGTCGGACAGGCCGAAGCACTCCATGCCTTCGTCGGGGGCAGGCGGCCCCATGTCGCGGGGCTCCATCCCCTCGTCCTCGACGGGACCGAGGTCCCGCCGGATGACGAACCCCATGTCCTCGCCGGACGAGCCGCCGCAGGCGAGCAGGAGGGAAGTGGCGGTGACCACGGCGAGCATCCGGCCGTAGGCTTCGCAAGACCAAGTACGCATAGGGGCGACTATGCCCCACAAGTCGGACGGAGACGAGCGTGCCGTCCCGTGCCCCGCCCGATAGGATGGGGTGTCGATGGCCGACCTCACCCCCGATCCCGCGAGCTCCCGGGCCGACCGGGCGGCGGCTGCCCGGACCGATCCGGAGGCCGTGCGGAACGTCGCGGTGCGTCGCCTCCCGTCCGGCGGGCCGACCCTCGCCGAGCGGGACCGGGTCGCGGTCGAGGCGCCGCTCGAGATACGTGTCGCGGGAGACACCCTCGCGACCACGATGCGCACCCCCGGCGACGACCACTTCCTCGCGGCGGGCTTCCTCCTCGCCGAGGGCCTGGTCCGCGAGGCGCGCGACCTGGGCCGGCTCGCGCACTGCGGCCGCCCCGGCGACGAGAGCTACGGCCACACGATCGACGCCCTCCCCGGCGCGGGGTTCGCCTTCGACCTGAGCCGGGTCGACGCCGCCCGCCGCGGGACGCTGAGCACCAGCGCCTGCGGGGTCTGCGGGCGTGACACGTTCGAGGACCTCGTGCGCCGCCTCGGCCGGATCGGGCCGACGCCCCAGGTCGCCGGGGAGGTGCTGCGCGCGAGCACGGTCGCCCTGTTCGACCATGCCCAGCCCGGCTTTCGCGAGACCGGCGCGATGCACGCGGCGGCGCTCGCCGACGCCGAGGGCCGCCTCCTGACCTGCGCCGAGGACATCGGCCGCCACAACGCCGTCGACAAGGCCGTCGGCGAGCTGTTCCTCGCCGGTCGCCTGGAGCACGCCACCGTCCTCGCCGTGAGCGGGCGCGTCTCCTTCGAGATCGTGCAGAAGGCGGCGGCGGCCCGGGTCCCCTTCGTGACCGCGGTGGGCGGCACGTCGTCGCTGGCGATCAGCCTCGCCGAGGAGGCCGGCATCACGCTCTGCGCCTTCGTCCGCGGCGGCCGCCTCAACGCCTACACGCACCCCGACCGCATCCGCTGAGCGGGCCCTCCACGCGAACGTCGTTCAGCGGGGCCGCCCCGAACATCGTTCACGGCCGGACCTCGAGCAGCGCCCTGAGCCTGCGCGGGCAGGCTGAACGTCGTTCACGGTCCCCCCTGACATCCCGGCCCCGGCTGGGCTAGGGTTGGCCGACCATGAACCGCGAACGCCGAATCGGGGGACTCCCGCGGCTCGCCTTCGCCGCGAGCCTCGCCGCGCTGGCCGGCTGCTTCGGGAACGTCGAGACGCCGTTCCCGCCCGGCCTCGAGCCGTGGGAGGAGAACGTGGCGGCCTTCCCCTTCGAGGACGGAGACCCGTACCCGGAGACGATCGAGTACGCGGTGGCGGACCGCTGGGAGGACCCGGAGACCGGGCTCCGCGCCACCAACCTGCACGCCCGGGGCTACGTCCTCGAGGACACGGCGACAGTGTTCGAGGCGGCGCGGGACCCGCGCGCTGGCCTGGACCGGCGCCGGAACGTCGACTCGGAGATCATCCTCGACGTGGAGCCGGAGTACCGCTGGAGCCACCTGTCGATCCTCGACATCGACGACATCATCGACGTGACCGTCGAGCTGACGTGGCGCCACGGCATCGTCGAGGGCACCGATCAGGAGCCGCTGGTCACGGCGACGCGCTGGCAGAAGACCGCCGGCACGACGGCCGTCACCCTGCTCGAAGCGTCCCTGGTCTGCCGCGCGGTCCCCGGCGCGCCCGGGGTGACCGCCGTCGAGTACCAGTACCACCTGAGGGCGGCCGACCGCTCCGGCCCGCGGGCCATCGAGCGGATCATCCAGGTCTACTACGACAGCATCGTCGCCCTCGCCCACGACGAGCCCCTACCCGACCAGAACTGAGCCCGACCCGCGCCGAGCACGAGCAGAACCGAGCTCGACCCGAACCGAGCCCGAGCAGAACCGAGCCCGAGCAGAACCGAGCCCGAGCAGACCTCCGAGGCGGCTCATCCCCCGGGCTCCGAACCCGCTCCCGTTCCTGACCCCCGCCCCGCTCCCGATCCCCGCTTCGCCTCCGTCCACGGCGTGAGCTCGCCGATCTCCTCGAGGCGCGGGAAGGTGCCCTCGAAGCGCACCGCCCTGTCGTCGAGGTACAGCTCCGCCGGCGGCTTGTGGAGCGGGAAGCGGAGGCGCTCGAGCACCCGCTCCGCGAGGCCGTGCTGCCGCAGCCACGCGCGCATGGCCTCGACGGCGCCGGGGTGGGCGCTCCGGGCCGACGTCACCGCGAGGTCGAAGCGCTCCGACGCGGCCTCGAGCCAGGCGATCGCGCCCTCGACGGGGGGGTCGGGGATCGAGGTCGCGCCGCGCCAGCCGCTCGCGTAGCTGTGGAGCACCCCGTCGAAGTCGACGCACAGCGTGCGTCGGTGCCGGTGCTTGTCGACCCGCCGCGCGTCGCCGGGGACCTCCTGCGCGCCCAGCACCCGCGCCTTGGCGGCCTCCAGCTCCGCCGGGGTCAACCACCCCTCCTGATGGAGCGTCACCAGACGCTCGAGGTCGTCGGCGATGCTCGCCGCCGGGAGGCGGGAGGCGAGGCGCTCGAGGCGCTCCGCGAGGGCCGAGAGGGCGTCCGCGGTCGCCCGAGGCCCGTCCTCCCCGCGTGGGACGCGTGGCGCCGGCGAGGGGCTCGGGTCGCCGCCGACCGCCTCCGGCGGGACCGGGTCGCGGGGCGCGGCGCCGGGAGGGGCGGCGAGGAGCGTCGACCGCGCCTCCGGGCCCGGCGCGTCGAACACCTCGACCACGTCCTCCCACTCCTCGCCCCCGAGCAGCGCGTCCGGATCCTCGTGGTCGAGGTACTCCTTGTCCGGGTCGCGCCCGCGCATCACCGCCGGGCTCCCGTCCGGCGGGCCGTGCGGGGTCAGATCGAGCTGGACCCGGCGGGTGAGGATGCCCTCGTCGACCGGGCTGAGGATCCCGCCCGGGCGGCTGAACGCCTCGCGCGGCCAGGCCGGGTGGGGGACCGCGGGCAGCGCGTAGTTGGCGGCAGGGCTCTTCATCGACGGATCGATCTCGAAGTGGGCGTGGCTCTCCGCCCAGCTCCACACCTTGCCCCAGTCCTCCGCGGGGACGGGGTGGGCGAGCGGGAGGCAGAGGCGGAACTTCGGGTGCTCGTCGCGATGGGACCAGGTGGTGTGCACGCAGTGGAAGAAGGCGCTCCAGGTGTCGCTCGCTTCCTGGAGGCTGGTCCCGTCGTCGTAGTCGAGGACGAGGCAGCTGACGTGCGTCACCCCGCTCTTGCCTCGTTCGGCGGCCCCCGGACGGTAGACGGCAGGCGACCAGAGCCGGAGGTCCCGCTTGGCGCTCTTACGGGCGTCCTCGATCATCTGCGCGGCGAGGGCGCGGACCGCGGCCTCGGCGTCCCGCCCCGCGCCCCGGGCGTCCTCCGCGGCCCGGTGCAGCTTGCCCATGAACTTGCCCCGGGGCGCCTCGTCGGCGAGGACCGCCCTCATCGCCTGCTCGATCCGACCTTGGTCACGCTCGATCGCGGCCAGCGTCTGCGGCTTGAGCTCGAAGCGGCGCAGGGCCGCGACGAGCTGGGGCAGCGTGACCACCTCCGGCACCGGCGTGGTGTCGAACACGCGCTTGAAGGTCGTGACGGGGAGGAGCAGAAGGCCGTCGCTCACGGCGCCACCAGCCGCCGGGCGCCGACCACCCGCGCGTCACTCACCAGGCCGACCCGGAGCGTCCGTCCGGCGCGGACCCCGTCGATCGGCACCCTGACCTCGAGGGTCCCCGGCGCAGCCGGCATCCGCGCGAGCACCCCGTTCGCCGTCCCGTCGCGGCGTGGGCGGACCAGCGCTGCCGTCCACGGCAGGGCGTCGCCCTCGTCGAGCCCGATCCCGAGGCGCCAGGCGCCCGCCTGGGGCGGGAACGCGCGCTCGACCCGCTCGGGGAGCTGGACTCCCGGCTGCCCCACCACGAAGCGGCCCCCGGACCGTTCGGTGACCACCGGCGGCAGCGTCAGCGTGTTCGCCGGGATCTCGACCCGGGCCACCAGGTGGAGCGCCCCGTCGTCCCGCCGGTCGAGCTCCACGTCGACCAGCCGGGGCGTCCCGGCCGGCGCGCGGGGCTGACCGTTCTCGTCGATCCGGAGGGCCGGGGCCCGGCAGGGCGACCGGTCCGAGGCCTGGCCGAACGTCGCGCAGCGGCCGCAGTTGCAGCCATCACAGACCGGGGGGCCCACGGGGTCCCGCGCCCCGTCGCGGGACCGGAGCCACTGCTCGAGGGTGATCTCGGTGAGGCTGCCGGCCCCGCTCGCCTCGACGGCGGCGCGGAAGGCGCGCGCGGGGGCGCGGCCGATGAAGCGCAGGTGCCAGGGCTCGAAGCGGTAGCCGGTGCGCGGATCGAGGCGGTCCTCGTCACCCGTGCAGGGCCGGTCCGGGTCCCGGTGGTCCGGGTGGAGGGGGTAGGGCAGCACGAAGCCGTGCTCGTGGGCGTGGGCCGCGATCCAGCGCCCCGCGGGCGTGCAGCCGAACCCGCGGCGGAAGCGGCCGCGATCGTTCCAGCCCCGGTCGAACAGGTCGATCGCGGTGCCGAGCTGGTGCTGGCTGTGGCCCGGCAGGGCGCTGGCCGTCGCGGCGTCGCAGAAGTCGCTTCGGCGGGCCCAGCGAAGGAAGGTCGCGCACTGGACCCGGAAGCCGCGGTAGGCGCTCGAGAGGAAGGGGCGAAAGCCCGCCGCGCGCATCGCCTCGCGGAGCTCCCGGTACGCGTCGGCCGCGCGGCGCCTCAGGCACATCCGTCGCGGGGGCACGCAGGAGGCGGCGGCCGCAGGCTCCCCGGTCTCGAGGTCCACGAGGTCATCGGGGGCGTAGTCCGGCGGCAGCCCCCCGGACGGGGTGCGGTTCACCAGGGCGAGCAGGTCGTCGCCGTCGATCTCGCTAGCGGGGCGGACGAGATCGGGCCGCGCGAGGAAGCGCCCGCGCCGGTCGGGGCGGACCAGCCGGCTGCACGGCCCGTCGAGGGGCTGGGCGACGGCCGGGTCGGCCGAGGGGAGCGCGCCGAGGCCGAGGCCCACGGCGAGCAGGGCCGAGGTGAGCACCAGAAGCGGGAGGCCGCCGCGCGCGGGGGCGTGCACGGGAGGATTCGAGCAGTCCGGCGCGCGGGCAGCAAGCGGCCTTGATGGGCGGAGGCTCCGGCGCGATGGTGGCTGCCATCCCCCCTTCCGGACACCGACCGAGGCCCCTCGAAGCATGAGCCGACGCGTCAAGGGCCGCCCGCGACGCAAGGCGCGCGGACGCGCGCCGAAGGCCGGCGCTCGGCCCGCGACGGCGGGCCTGCGCAAGCCGCCCGCGCTCTTCGGGATCCCCCGGGTGGCCACGCGGCTCGGCGGCCTCCTCGGGATCGTGGTCGAGGTGCCGTCCGACGAGCGCGTGAGCGTCACCATCGCCGGAAGCCTGCTTCACGGCGGCCTCCTCGGGATCCGGGACGAGCCCGGCGGCCACGGCGATCCGGCCGCTCGGCTCGGCGAGCTCGGCGCCGATGGCGTGCGCCCCGTGGAGGTCGACGAGGCCCGCCGCCTCGTCTGGGGCTTCGTGGCCTTCGGGGTCGCCGCCGGCGTGACCGATCTGCGCCGGGTCCCGGAGGCCCTCGGCATGCTGCTGCCGCCCCCCGCGGGCGGGCCGGAGGCGTGGCTCGACGGGCACGCCCAGGTGGTGCCCGAGCCCGTGCTCGGTCCGGCGCTCGAGCTCATCGAGCGGCGGCAAGCGGGCAGGGAACCGGCCCCCCGCTTCCTGGCCGAGGCCCGGACCGAAGGGCCCTTCGGGCTGCGCCTGACCCTCGACACCCACCCCTTCGAGTTCGCGTACGACGCCCGCACGGGTATCTATGCGTGGTCGTCGGCTCCGCGCGATCTCCTGGGGCAGGACGCGCCCCGGGTCGCACGTATCGCGATCGAGTCGGACGGCAGGCTGGCCGTCGCGGCCCCCAGCCCGGTGAGCCTGGCCGGCGCAGTCCTGCGCCTCCTGGCCCTGGCGCCGGACCTCCGCGACCTCGAAGGGCGCTGGCTCCTCGACGGTGACGATCCGACGGCGCCCCGCACCGAGGCCGGCGGCCTGATCCACCTCCCCGCGCTGTCCTCGAGGTAGCAGGCTGCTCCTCGCCGGGTCGGCGGGACGAGCCTACGTCGATCGGACGTGGCCAAGGTCGGGTCTGACGGCGGTGTCATGCCGCTGACACGGATGTCGCGCCAGCGTCACCGAGCGCGCCACCGTCCGCGACGGAACGGGCTCTGCACAGAACATCGGCGGCCCGTCCCCGTCTCATCCGTGGAGTTTGTTGATGCCCCCCATCGAATGGCTGATCGAGATCACCCAGCACCGCGACGGCTTCCGCCGCCTCCTCGACGAGAGCGGCGGCCTCGCCGAGGCCGCCTACCGCCTGGCCCGCGCCAAGTGCATCACGCAGGAGCGCTCCACCGAGGTCCCGACCCGGGGTGAGGTGCGCGCCGCCGCCCGCCTGATCGCGGACAAGACCGGCCGGGACGACGTCCCGCGGGCGTCCGTGCTCTTCGCGGACCTCCGGGCCCAGGGTCTCCTCGTCCTGTAGCACGCGGGAGGAAGCGTCCGGCTCGCCCGGCCCGATAGGGCGGGCAGCCATGTTCCAGCACCTCCTCGCCCGGCGTAGCTCCCGGGCACTCGAGCGCGCCGTCGCCCACGCCGACGGGCGCGACGCGTCGCGAGCCGCTCCCCAGCGCACGCCCGAGATCGCGCGGAGGCACGCCGAGCTCGAGCGGACGCTCGCCACGCTCGGGCGGGCCCGGGCCGGGCGGGGCGCGCGCTCGGCGGTGCCCTGGTACCTGCTGATCGGGCCGCCGTGCGCCGGCAAGAGCACCCTGCTCCGGGCGAGCGGCCTCCGCTCCGTCGACCGATGCCCGGCGGGCCCGCCCCTCGGCACGCGGACCGTCGAGGTGTGGCCGACGACCGACGCGGTCCTTCTCGATACCGCCGGCCGCTGGACGAGCCACGACGAGGACCGGGACGAGTGGCACGCGTTCCTCGCCCTCCTCCGCCGCGCCCGGCCTCGCCAGCCGCTCCATGGCCTGATCGCCGTCGTGAGCGTGGAGGACCTCGGCGAGGGCGCCGCCTCGGGCCTTGCCGTCGGCGGCTCGATCCGAGCCCGCATCGACGAGGTCCAGGAGCGCCTCGCGGTGTCCGTGCCCGTCTACCTCCTGCTCGCGAAGTGCGATCTCGTCCCGGGCTTCCTCGAGACGTTCAGGGACCTTCCCCCGGCGGCCAGGCGCCAGGTCGTCGGCTTCGCGGCGCCCCGGGCCCTCCCCGGCCGGGACACCGCGGCCGACCTCGGGCGGCGCTTCGATGAGCTGGTCGCGCGGCTGGAGCAGCGGGCGCTCCCGAGGATGGCGAGGGCGCGAGGGGTCCGGGAACGGGAGCGGATCTTCGCCTTTGCGGACGAGCTGCGCTCCTGCCGCGAGCCGGTCCGGGGGCTGCTCGGCGCGATCGTCGAGCGAAGCCTCTTCCGGGAGACCCCCCGATTGCGCGGCGTGTACCTCACCAGCGCCGCGCCGGCGGGCGGCCCGATCGACGCACGCCCGACCCGCGCGACGAGCGGCGCCGAGGCGCGCGGCGGCGAGGGGGCGGTCAACGCCGAGGGCTACTTCGTGCGCGACGTGTTCGCGCGGGTCGTGGTCCCCGACCGGGACGGAGCGGTCCGGAGCCCCGCCGCGCTCGCTCGCCGGCGACGGCGTCGGTCGGCCGCCGCCGCGGCCCTCTACGCGACCGCCGTGCTCCTGACCGGGCTGACCACGGTGGCCGGGGCGAGCCAGGCGGTGCTCCTGGCCCGGACCTGGCGCCTGGTCGACGAGGCCCCGGGTGACGCGTGCCCCTCCGGGATCCCCTCCGCGATGGTCCTCGAGCCGCTCCGGACCGGGGGCCTCGGCCTCGAGCGCGCCCGTCGAGGGAGCGCCGCGCTCCACCTCGGGCTCGGCCTCCACCGAGCCTCCCTCTCCGCGCGGGTTCGCACGGCGTACGGGACGACCTTCGCCCGCTGCGTGCTGCCGCCGCTCCTACGACGGGACGCAGCCCGGATGGAGCGGCGGCTGCCGCGACGGCCGGCCGACCTCGCCGCGGACCCGGCGGCCCTCGACCTCGCGTACTCGTCCCTCAAGCTCCATCTCCTCGTGACCGGTCCGCGGGCTCCGGGCGAGCCGGCAACGGTGAGCGACGCGCAGCGGGCATGGATGCGCACGCGCCTCATCCGGCGCTGGGTCGCCGCGAAGGAGGGGACGGCGGCCAACCTCGCCGAGCGTGAGCGCATCGCCGAGGGCGTCGACGCGTATCTGGCCCACCTGGCCGACGCCGGCCGCGCCCACGCGCCGCCCCGGGATGGCCCGTGGGTGGCCCGGACGCGGCGCCTCCTGCGCAGGGTGGGGAGCGAGCGCATCGCCCTCGCGCGGCTCCTCCGACGCGCCGACGGCGAGGCCGACGACGTCACGCTGCGCGGCCTCCTGGGCCGGGAGCTCCCGCGCGTCCGGGCGCGCTCGCGGGTGCCGGGCGCCTTCACGAGGCGCGCGTGGGCGCGGAGCGTCGAGCCGCTCCTCGACGGAGAGGCGCGCGCGTTCTTCGAGGAGCGCTGGGTGCTGGCCGAGGCGACGGGTGGCCGGTCCCTCGACGTCGACCGCCAGGTCGCAGCGCTGAGGCGCGCCTACCTCGAGCGGTACGCGGAGGTCTGGCGCCGCTTCCTCGAGGGGATCGAGGTCGAGCGGCCTCGGACCGGCCTCGAGGCCCGGCGGCTCGTCGAAGCGCTCTCGTCGGGCCGACCTCCGCCGTGGGTGCGAATGGTCCGGGAGGTCGGCGTCCACGTCGGCCTCTGCCCGGGGACGGACCCCTGCGAGCCAGGTCGGCGCTTCGAGGGCTTCCTCGCCTTTGCGCCCGCCCCCTCGTCGCCCGGGCCCGACCGCGATCCAGCGCCCAGCCCGACCCCGGCCAGCGACGCGGTCCGCTATCAGGAGCAGCTCGAGTACCTGCGGGACGCCTTTCGCCCGGGCGAGCGCCGCCGCACGGCCGCGCTGGTGCGCCGGGCGCGGGCGGTCACCGAGGCGATCATCGCGCGGCGCCCGCCGGCCTGGAGGACGACCTTCGAGCGCCTCCTCCTGCCGGCGGTGTCGGGGCCGGCGCCGGCACCGCGCAGCCAGGACGACCGGGCGGGAGCGACATCGCGACGCCTCCCTCCGCCCCGGGGGTCGCGCGAGGAGGACTAGGCGCGGGCCTGAGCCGGCCGATCGTCGGTCGCGTACAGCCCTTCGATCACGGCCCCGTACTTGTCGCCGACCACGTTGCGCTTGACCTTCATCGTCGGCGTGAGCTCGCCGCCCTCGATCGTGAAGGGCTCGGCGAGAACCTCGAACTTCTTGATCGTCTGGTAGCGCGCGACCTTCGTGTTGCAGTCCTCGTCGACGCGGTCCTTGAAGAAGGCGAGCACCTGCGGGTCGTTCGCCATCTCTTCGGCGCTCCTCAGCTCCACGTTGGCCGCCTTCGCGAGCGCGGGGAGAGCCTCCGGGTCGAGGACCAGCAGCGCTGCCAGGTACGGCTTCTGATCGCCGACCACCACGGCCTGCCCTACCCCGGGGATCGCCTGCAGGTACGCCTCCATCTCGGCCGGAGCCACGTTCTTGCCGCCCGCCGTGATCAGGAGATCCTTCTTGCGGCCCGTGATCGAGAGGTATCCCTGCTCGTCCACCTGGCCCAGGTCACCGGTGTGCATCCACTCATCGGTGTAGAGCTCCGCCGTCTTCTCGGGCAAGCGCAGGTAGCCGGGGACCATGTTGTCGCCCCTGAGGAGGATCTCCCCGTCGTCGGCGATCCTGATCTCCACGCCCGGCAGCGCCTGACCGACCGTCCCGAAGCGCGCCCGCTGGTAGGGCTGCACGGTGGCGAAGGCCGTGGTCTCGGTCATCCCGTAGCCCTCGTGAATCATGATGCCGAGGGACGCGAAGAAGTCGAGCGTGGAGCGGCTGATCGGCGCCGCCCCCGACGCCGCGAAGCGGACCTCTTCGAGGCCGAGCGTGGTCTTGATCTTGCCCTGGACGAGGCGGTTGGCCAGGGCGCGCCCGATGCCCTGCGCCCGATGCCCCTCCCGCTCCTTGTCGATGGCCGCCTTCTCGGTCTTCAGCGCCCAGCTCACGAGGCCGGCCCGGAGGCCCTTCGCCTCGGCGAGGCGGCCCCGAAGCGCGGCCTCGAACTTCTCCCAGACCCGCGGGACGGCGAAGAAGACCGTGGGGCGGACCTTCTCCAGATAGTCCCGGATCTTCGTGATGTCCGGACAGAAGTAGATGCGGCCCCCCGCGCGCACGCCGCAGAAGTTGGTCACGCCCTGCTCCGCCGCGTGGCAGAGCGGAAGGTAGCTGATGTAGCGGATGTCCGCGTTCAGGACCTCCTTGTAGACCTCGATCGTCGAGGTCGAGGTCCGGTCGATGCTCCGGTGCGTGAACATCGCCCCCTTCGGCAGGCCGGTGGTCCCCGACGTGTAGATCAGCAGCGCGACATCATCGAAGTCGACCGCTTCGATCCGGCGGTCCAGCTCGTCGTCCGGCTGCGCCCGCCCCCGCTCGACCAGGTCCTGGAACGTGATGATGTCCGGCTCGGTGCTTCCGAGGTCGTCCATCGTCACGATGTGCTGGAGGGGCGTGTCGCCCTTGGCCCGGATCGCGAGGAGCTTGTCGAGCTGGACCTGGGTGTCGCAGATCCCGATCTTCGCCTGACAGTTCCCGATGATGTAGGCCATCTGCTCGGTGAGCAGCGTCGTGTAGAGCGGGCCGGGGACGCCAGCCGCGGCGGTGATGCCGTGCTGGCTGAAGAGCCACTCGCGCCGGTTGTTCCCCACCAGGGCGACGCTCTCTTTCGGCTCGAGGCCCAGCGTGATGAGGCCCTTGCCGACCGCTCGGACCACCTCGTAGACGTCCCGCCAGGTGGAGATGTCCCACTCTCCGTCCGGACGGAGCTCGTGGAAGGCCGCCCGGTCCGGCCGCTCCTCCGACCAATGGCGGATGTGCTGGAGCAGAGTTCGTCTCTCGGTCATCCCGTCCTCCTGACAGCAAGGTGACGATAACGTAGCCGCGGTCGACGGGCGCAGGAAGGCCCGCCCGGAGCCCGCGGGCCCCGGACGGAAGGTCCCGTCCCCTCCGGCGCCTACTCGTCCGGGCGGGAGCTGCCGCCGTCGCCGAAGAGCCGGGGCGTCGCGCTGACCTCGGTCTCCTGGGGCCAGCCGGCGTCCTCGTAGCTCATCTCGTCCTCCGGCCCGGTCTGGACGAAGGGACCGCCCAGCTCCTCGTCGACCTGGAGGTCGTTCTGCTCGAAGTCCCCGTCGTAGCCTCCGGTCAGCTGCTCGAGGGCCGCCTCGGCCATGCGCTCCGCGAGGTCGTCGCCCGAGCGCCGGTCGTCCTGGTGGCGGCGGTCGAAGTCGTCGTCCGCCGCGCGGCCGAAGCCGCCGAAGGAGCGACGCCGGCGGCGGGCTCGGGGGCGGGCGCCCGCCCCCTCCTTGGGCTTCTGGGTCATGGTGCCCTCCATCGCGGCGAGGCCGCGGTCCTTCAGGCTACACCCGGGGACCAGCGCGACGAAGGGCGTTCGGCGGCCTCAGGCCGAAAGGAGCTCCAGGAGCTCCGGCGTCCCGAGCTTCGCGCTGCTCTCGGCGCCGGCGAGGAGCGCCTCCGCGAGCTCCCGCTTCTGGGCGTGGAGCTCCAGCACCGCCTCCTCGATGGTCCCCTCCGAGACGAGGCGCAGCACCGTGACCGGCTTGTCCTGGCCGATCCGGTGGCTCCGGTCGCTCGCCTGGTCCTCCGCCGCCGGGTTCCACCAGGGGTCGAGGTGGATCACCGTATCGGCGGCGGTGAGGTTGAGGCCCGTGCCTCCGGCCTTCAGCGAGATGAGGAAGAAGGGCATGTCCCCGCGCTGGAACCGCTCGACGAGCCCCGCGCGCTCGGCGGCCGGCGTCGAGCCGTCGAGGTAGAGGAGGTCGTGACCGCGCTCGGCGAGCGCGGTCCGGACCAGGCCGAGGTGGGACGTGAACTGGCTGAACACCAGCGCCCGGTGCCCCTCCGCCACCAGGTCGTCGGCCAGCGAGAGCACCTGGTCGAGCTTCGCCGACCGGAGCGGCGTCTCCGGGTGGACGAGGGCGGGGTGGCAGGCGAGGCGCCGCAGCCGCGTCAGGGCCGCCAGCACGGCGAAGCGCGACGTGGGGTCCTTCGCCTTGCCGGCGAGCTGGTCCAGCGCGCTCCTGCGCTCCGCCTCGTAGAGCGCCCGCTCGTCGTCCGACAGCTCGACCCGGAGGACGACGTCCATCCGCGGCGGCAGGTCCCGCTCGACCTGACCCTTCGTGCGGCGCAGGAGGAAGGGCCGGATCAGCCGCCGCAGGGCGTCGCGGCGCGCCTCGTCGCCGTCGCGCTCGATCGGGACGGCGAAGCGGGTCCGGAAGTGCTCCCAGGGGCCGAGCAGCCCCGGCACGACGATCCGGAAGAGGCTCCAGAGCTCGCTGAGATGGTTCTCGATCGGGGTCCCCGTGAGGCCGACGCGGAAGCCGCCATCCAGCAGGCGCGCGCCCTGAGCTCGCAGCGTGTCCGGGTTCTTCAGCGCGTGGGCCTCGTCGAAGACGACGGTGCAGAAGCGCAGCGCACCGAGCGGCTCGGCGTCCCGGGCGAGGATGTCGTAGCTGGTCAGGAGGAGGTGCCTCGGACCGAGCCCCGCCAGCTCCGCTTCCCGGCGCGGGCCTCGATAGAGCCTCGGCTCGAGGGACGGAGCGAAGCGCTCGGCCTCCGAGCGCCAGTTGTCGACGACGGAGGTGGGCGCCACGACCAGGCTCGGGCCGGCGTCCGCTCGGGCCAGCACGAGGGCGAGGGCCTGGACGGTCTTGCCGAGCCCCATGTCGTCGGCGAGGACGGCGCCGGGGGACCACGTGGCGAGGCGGAGGAGCCAGTGGACCCCCTCGTCCTGGTAGGGGCGCAGCGTGGCCCGCAGGCCCTCCGGCATCGACGTCTCGAGCGTGGCGCTCTCGACGATCCGGGCCTTCAGGGCCTCGAAGTCCGCGTCGGGCACCAGCACGTCGGCCGGCAGGATCTCGTCGAGGAAGGCGACGGCCGCTCCGGCGACCGCGAGGTCGGAGCCCTCCTGGACGATCGCGTCGTCGGCCCGCTCGAGGTCGGCGCGCATCTGCTCCTCGATGCGCGCGAAGCGGCCGTCCGAGATCTGGACGTAGCGGCGCCCCTCCCGCACCGCGTGGAGGATCTGGGCCAGGCTGACCCGGCCTTCGTCGAACGCCGCCTCCCCCCGCAGGGCGAAGAAGTCGGCGACCCGCGACGTGCGCACGCTGAGGTTCGAGAAGCCGGCCTCGCCGACCACCTCCCAGGCTCCGGTGCCCTCCGGCCACTCCGCGCGGACCAGGTCCGGGAGCTCGCGGAGCGCGACGACGAGATCGAGGGCCGCCTCGGGATCGTCGAGGCGGTACGCGTGGGCGCCGTCCGGCGGCGCCGCGTCGAGGCCGAGGCGAGCCGCGGCGCGCTCCGCGGCCCGCCGCTCGAGGCCGAGGTCCCGCTCCGTGTGGACCCGCGTGCCGTCCTCCTCGCGGGCCACCACGTGCAGCGGGCCCTCCCCGGGCCGGTGGAGCGGCCCGGTCGGGAGCGGACGCACGCCGAGCTCGGCCCGGAGCCTCCGCCCGGGGAGAGGCGCGAGGCGGACCACCGGCCGGACGTCCGGCCGGCGCTCCTGACCGCGGAGCCGGGGCGGGAGCTCGAGACCGATGCGGGGGGGCAGCCGCCCGAGCAGCCCGAGCAGCGCGTTGTCGGCCTCCGCCGGCAGGCCGGTCTCGTGCCGCGCCCACCCCTCGGCGAGGGCTCGGACCGGCGAGGGGAGCTCGGCCACGAGCAGCTCCCGGCGCTCGCGGCGCAGGAGCGCGACGTGACCCGGCGGCAGCGCGGCGGCGAGCAGCTCCCGGGGCTCGAGGGGGAGCGACCCGACCCTCAGGCGCAGCCAGACGCGGCGGCGTCGCTCGACGAAGCCGACCTCGACCGCCACCCCACGCACGGCGATCGGGACCTTGGGGTCCTCCTCGAGGTACGCCCGGGGGTGGCCGACCAGCGCTTCGAGGGCGCGCCCATCCGACCCCCCGCGGCCCTTGCGGCGGCTGATGGCCTCGTAGACCCGCCGGTCCCGCTCCTCGAGGCGCTCCGCCCGGGGCTCGAGGTGGTAGTGCTCGAGCTTGCGGCCGGCGCTCCACCCGCCGCGCTTGCGACGCTTCTGGACCGCCGCGTGCACCCGGAGCTGGCCGGACTCGTCGTCCTGGGCGAGGCGCCAGACCAGACGCTCCCCGTCGTCGAAGGCGGCCCGAGGGGGAGCCTCGACCACCGTCTCCTCGAGCTGGGCGAGCAGCCGGTGCCACCGCGGCGTCGAGAGCACGCGGGCGAGCTCCTGGTGGACCTCGCTCTCGGGGTCGTGGAGCGCATCGAGCAGGCGCTCGGCCGCGAGCCGAACCCACGGTGGCGAGAGGCTCGCCGAGGCCCGGCTCCCATCGAGGCTGCTCCGCGCCCGGTCCTCGACCCGCTCGACGAGGAAGATCGACACCTGGGAGGGCCCGAAGCCCTGCGGGTGGTGGAATCGAAGGTCGAAAGTCATCCGCTCGGCGTCGACCGCGACCCCCAGGCCCTCCTCCGGCATGGGATCGGGCGGCTCGTCGGTGGGGAGCGTGCTCAGGAGCCGCCGCACCCTCAGCCCGAGCTCCCGCATCGGCTCCGGGAGCCCCGTCGCCCACCGCGACCGGCGCGCCTCGACCAGCCGCCGGCGCCCCGCGCGGTAGGCGAGGTAGCTCCGGGCGGCGGCGCGGAGCCGCTCCGGGCTGACGATGTCCGCGCGCCGTGGCGCCGACTCCGGTCGATCCTCGAACGCCGAGAGCACCCGGCGGTCACCGAGGGACTGGGCGTAGACCCGGCTCACGTAGTCGTCGATCAGGGGCGTGACCCGGGAGAGCGGCTCCGCGAGGACGTCCTCCACGCCCTCCTCCTTCGCCCAGCTCCGCGCGCCGTTCGGCGTGGGCGGAGGCAGCTCCTCCAGGCTGTCGATCGCGCGGTGCGCGGGGGCCTCGAGCTGGGCCAGAGCCCGCGGATCGCCGCCCCAGGTCAGGAACGCCTGGAGCAGGACGCCCCAGTCCCGGGCGCCGAGCTGGCGATGGAGGAGCTCGTGGCGGGGGTCGGCGAGGAAGTCTGCGACCGGCACGTCGACGGACCCGGTCGACAGGCGCGCCACGCGTTCGCCCCGATCGCCGGCGCGGGTCAGCACCTCCCGCGCGGTGTCCGTCACCATGCGGTCTCCCGCGAGGCTCCAGAGCCGTGCCTCGAGCTCCTCGATGGTGCGAGGCTGGCGCATGGACGCGGCGTTGTAGCATCGCCGTCGGGCCCCGGCCCGTCCGCCGTGACGCTCGCGGAGCCCCCGGCTATGCTCGCGCCCCCCGGCCGGGACAGGCTGCCATGCTCTCGATCCACTTCATCCGTGAGGACCCGGAGGCCGTGCGGAAGGCGATCGCCGACAAGGGCGTCGACCTCGACCTCGACCGGCTGCTCGAGCTGGACCGGAGGGTGGTGGCGCTGATCCGGGAGACGGAGGGCCTGGCCGCCGAGAAGAACGCGCTCTCGAGGTCGATCAAGAAGGCGTCGAAGGAGGAGCGGCCAGGGCTGATCGCGCGCTCCAAGGAGCTCGGCGGGCAGAAGGGGACGCTCGACGAGGAGCTGAAGGGCGCTCGCGCCGACCTCGCGGAGATGCTCTGGCGCACGCCGAACATCCCCTTCGCCGGGGCGCCGGTGGGCCCGGGCGCCGACGACAACGTCGTGCTGCGCCAGGTGGGGGACCGGCCGGCCTTCCCCTTCGAGCCCCGCGACCACGTCGAGCTGATCCGGCGCAACGGGTGGGGTGAGTTCGACCGGGTGACCCAGGTCTCCGGGAGCCGCACCTACGCCCTCAAGGGCGACCTCGCCCGCCTCGAGCTGGCGCTCCACCTGTGGGTCCTCGACAAGCTCGCCGACCGCGGCTTCACGTCGATTTCCGTCCCCGCGCTCGCCAGCGAGGAGGCGTTCTACGGCACGGGGCACTTCCCGGGCGGCGTCGAGGACGCCTACCACCTGCCGGCCGACGAGAAGTACCTCGCAGGGACCGCGGAGATCGTGCTGACGAGCCTCCATCGCGGCGAGATCCAGGACGGGGCCGATCTCCCGATCCGCTACGCGGGCTTCTCGTCCTGCTTCCGGCGCGAGGCCGGCAGCTTCGGGCGGGACGTCCGCGGCCTGCTCCGGGTCCACCAGTTCCTCAAGGTGGAGCAGTACGTGATCTGCCGGAACGACCCCGAGGAGTCGGCGCGCTGGCACGCCGAGCTCCTCGATGGCGCGGAGGAGGTGCTCCGGGACCTCGAGCTGCCCTACCAGGTGATCGAGTGCTCCACGGGGGACATGGGCCTCGGCAAGGTCCGCATGAACGACCTCGAGACCTGGGTCCCGTCCCTCGGCAAGTACCGGGAGACCCACAGCTGCTCGACCCTCCACGAGTGGCAGGCGCGGCGCGCGAACCTCCGCTACCGGGACGAGGACGGCAAGGTCCGCTACGTCCACACGCTCAACAACACGGGCCTCGCCACCCCGCGCCTGCTGGCTCCCCTGCTCGAGAACCATCAGCACGCCGACGGCGGCGTGCGGCTGCCCGAGGCGATCCGGCCCTACATGGGCGGTCGAGAGCGCCTGGAGCCGGCCGCGCCGCCCGGATGAATCGCGGGGCGCGGCGCCGATCGCGCGCCGCGGCGAGGGTTGGCGCTGCCGCTCGCGGCAGGCTGCTATGTTCTCGGCCGTGAGCGCGTCGGCCGTCGACAGCATCGGTCGCTACCGGATCGTCGGTCTTCTCGGCCGCGGGGGGATGGGCATCGTGTACCGGTGCGAGACCCCGGACGGCCGGCTGGTCGCGGTGAAGGTCCTGCGCGAGGATCTCGAGGGCCTCGATCAGGCGATCGTTCAGCGATTTCAACGCGAAGCGCTGATCCGGATCGACCACCCGAACATCGTCAAGGTGCTCGACAGCGGGGCCGTCCAGGGCAACCCCTTCATCGTCTTCGAGCTTCTCGAGGGGCGCTCGCTGGCCGGGGTGCTGGAGGGGCGCCGGAAGCTGACGCCGGGGGAGGTGGTGGCGACGCTGGGGAGCGTCTGCGCGGGTCTGGAGGCGGCCCACGCCGAGGGCGTCATCCACCGCGACCTCAAGCCCGGCAACGTGTTCTGCTGCGCGGACGGGACGATCAAGCTCCTCGACTTCGGCGTGGCCCGCCTCAAGGAGCGCTCCAGCCTCACGCTGACGGGCGCGATCGTGGGCACCCCGGCCTACCTGTCGCCGGAGCAGATCAACGGCCGGCGGGGCGTGGACGGCCGGAGCGACCTCTGGTCCCTCGGCGTGATCGGCTACGAGGCGCTCAGCGGCCGGCTCCCGTTCCGCCAGGACGCGCCCTACGCGGTCCTGATGAGCATCCTGCTGGAGGAGCCCACCCCGCTGACGCAGATCGCCCCGAAGGTGCCGCCGGAGCTCGCCGAGCTGATCATGCGCTGCCTGCAGAAGGCCCCCGCGGACCGGCCAGCGTCCGCGCGGGCCGTGGCGGACGCGCTCGCGGCGATGCGCCCCGAGCGGTGGGAGGCCCCGGCCGAGGACGTGGTGATCAGCGCCCCGGCGTCGTCGGTGTCGCTGCCGGTCGACGAGCAGCGGGTGGTCGCCCTCGTGCTGGCTCGCGAGGTCGATCGCGCGGACCTCGCCTACGAGGCGATCGAGCAGCAGGGCGGCGTCGCCGTCCCGATGCGGGAGAACGTGCTCGGGCTGTTCGGCACGCGGACCTGGCACGGCGACGAGGTGTCGCGGGCGGTCAGCGCCGGGCTGGCGTGCCGGCGCCACGCACGCCAGGTCGGGGTGGGCGCCGGGCGGGCGATCGGCGGCGACCGAGGCCAGGGCGTGTCGGGCGAGGCGGTGGAGGCGGCTTACCGGGCGAGCGCGGTGGCCCTCGAGGGGGTCGGCGTCGACCGGAGGTCCGCCCCGGCGGTCTTCGGCTTGCACGACACGCGCGTGGTGGAGGGACACCCGGACCTGGTCGAGGTGCTCGGCGCGGCCTCGGGGGTCATCCGGAGCCAGACGACGCCCCTGTTCGGCCGCGAGGCGGAGGTCACGGCCCTCCAGGAGGCCTGGGCGCAGGCCAACGAGATGCAGACCCCCACGATGGTGGTGCTGCGAGGCCCCGCCGGGATCGGCAAGACCCACATCCGCCGCACCTTCCAGGCCTGGCTCACCGAGCGCGACATCGCCGTCCTCGGCGCGCGGGGCGATCCGGCCCACGAGCTGCGCTTCCTCTGGCTGCTCGGCGCCGTGATCCGGCGGGACGTCGCCGCCCGGTGGCCCGAGCTCCCGTTGCCGAAGGCGCTGCGCGAGCGGGTCCGGGAGCTCCTCGGGCCCGAGACGGTGGGCGGGCTCGACGGCGCCGGGCTGCTCGGGGAGCTGCTCGGCGTCTCCTCCACCGAGACGGTCAGCCTGGAGCAGGCCGCGTCCGATCCCCAGCTGATGGGCGACATGGTCCGCCTGACCGTCGAGGACTACCTGGCGGCGGTCCTCGAGCGCGGGCAGGGCGCGCTGATCCTCGAGGACGCGCAGTTCGCGGACGAGGCCACGCTGGACCTCGTGGAGGGGCTGCCGGACCGGCTCGGGCGCTCCCCGACCCTGGCCCTCGTCCTCGTCCGCTCCGACGCGGCCTACGACCCGGCCGAGCGCTTCGCGCTGTGGCCGTCGCTCCGGGTGATCGACGTGGGTCCCCTGGATCGGGCGCCGGCGCTCGAGCTCGCGCAGCTCGTCGGCGGCTCGGAGCTCTCCCCCGAGCTCGCCGACGCGGTGGTGCGGCGCGCGGAGGGCAACCCCCTCTACGTCGAGCACATGGTGCTGGCGCTGCGCCACGCCGGCCACTCCGCGCAGTCCGACCTGCCCCTCCCGGTGACGGTCGAGGGGGCGATCCAGAGCCTGCTCCAGCAGCTCAGCGCCGAGGAGCGGGAGCTCTGCAAGCGCGCGAGCATCTTCCCCCAGACCTTCGACGCCAGCGCGCTGGCGGCGCTCGGGCTCGACGACCCCAAGCTGACCGTCGACCGGCTCATCGAGCGCGGGGTGCTCGAGAAGCGCGCGGTCGCGGCGCGCTTCGAGCTTCCGACCTTCGCGTTCCGGGCCGACCTGGTACGGGAGGTGGCCAGCCGGATGCTCACCGCGGAGGCGGGCCGCGCCCTCCACGGGAGGGCGGCCGCCTACCTGGCGCGGTCTCCGGACGCCGACCCGGAGCTGGTCGCCGACCACTACGACCAGGCCGGCGAGCCGACGGAGGCCGCGGCCTGGTACGCGCGCGCCGCGATCGAGGCGTCCGGGCGAGGCGACGCGCCGAGCGTTCTGAGGTGCACCGGCCGCGCCCTGGAGCTCGGGGCACCGGAGCACCTGCTCTTCGAGATGCACTACCTGCGCGCGGACAGCCTGCGCTTCCTCCACGGCCGCACCGAACAGGGGGAGGAGCTCCAGAGGGCGATGGAGGTGGCGGTCACGCCCGTGCAGCGCGTGCGGGCGATGATCGACCTGGCCGGCTTCCTGCTCCGCACCGGCAAGGCGCGGGAGGGGCTCGCCCGCGCGGCCTCCGCGGTGCGGGAGGCGCGACGGATCGGCGCGCCGACCGTCCGGGCCCTGGCCCACGCGCAGCACGGCGAGGCCCTGATCCTGGCGGACCGGCCGGACCAGGCCTCGGCGGCCTTCGACCGGGCCGACGAGACCCTCGCCGGGACCTCGGCCCCGCGCGTGGCGAGCCTGGTGGCCGCCTATCGGGCGCAGCTCGCCGCGGTGCGCGGCGACTTCGGCGCGTCGTTGGCCTGGCGCCGGAGGGCGACCGACCTGTGCGGCCAGGCCAACGACCTCCGCCGCGCCGCGAGCAACCAGGTTAACGCCGCCGCCCTGCTCAACCGGCACGGCCTCTACGACGAGGCGGTCGAGGCGCTGCAGCAGGCCGCGGAGAGCGGCCGCCGGGTCGGCAACCGCATCGCGGAGGACTACGCGCGGGCGAACCTCGGCTACGCCCTCGTCGAGCTCGGCCGCTTCGAGGAGGCCTTCGCCGAGCTCGCCGAGGCGGGCGCGGCGGCCGCCCGCGCGGACGATCGCCGCCTCGGCTCCTTCGTCGCGCTCTACCAAGCCCGCGGCCGCCTGGCGGCCGGGGACGCGGAGCGCGCGCTGGCCGAGGCCGCTCTGCTGCTCGAGTCCATGGAGGCGTACGAGGAGCCGAACGTGGCGATCCTCGCGCGCGCGGTGGCGGGCCAGGCCGCGCTGGCGCTGAGGGACGAGGCCAAGGCGCTCGAGCACGCGGAGGCCGCGATGGAACGCCTCGAGCGCCTCGGCACGATCGAGGAGGACCGCGCGGAGGTCTACCTGACCTACGCCGCCGCGCTGGCCGCGAACGGCCGCGCCGCCGAGGCGGACGAGGTGCGGCAGCGCGGAAGGGCGTGGCTCCTCGACGCCGCCGGGCGGATCACCGACGACGCCCTGAGGCGGTCGTTCCTGGAGGCGGTCAGCGACAACCGCGCCCTCCTCGGCGAGGCCTGAGCGCGCGCGATCCCCGGCTCAGTTGACCGGAGCGATCACGCCGGCGATCTCCGGCGCGTTGACCGGCGCGATGACGCCGACGACGTCGATCTCCGTCCCCGTGAAGCCCTCGTCCGCTTCCGCGCCCCCCTCGCGCGTCAGGCCGGCCGACCAGCCAGGCTCACCCGACGTCTCGACGGTGGTCACGGGCTCGGCCTCGTCGATGTCCGAGGTGTCGACAGCGAGGGCGCCCGGCACGCCCAGGTCGCTCCGCACGAGGTTCCGACCATCGAAGCAGATGCCCTCACCGCCCCGGCAGACGTCGCTGGCCGGGTCGAGCCCGAACAGATCCATCACCAGGCCGATCCGCTGGTTGTCGAGCAGATCGACCTCCTCGAAGCGGACCGGGGAGCTGCGGATCGAATGGACGCCGTCCCCCATGCGGATCGAGCCGACGTTGTCCGCCCCGACCAGCGTCACGGCCTGGCGGATCCCCTGGAAGGACGTGCGCAGGATCTCGGCGGCGTCGGTCCGGAACAGCACGAGCCCGGCGAGGTCCGTGTCGTGGACGCTGGAGTCGCGGACCCCGAAGTCGACCGCGTCCGCGATCCAGAGCGAGGCGCGCGTGTTGCCCTGTGCCTCGAGGCCCCGGTGCTCGGAGACGCCCCCCTGCTGGACGAGCCCGTAGCCCTGGTTGTCGAAGAGGCGCAGGTCGGAGGTGACGAGCTGGGACTCTCGTCGGGTGAAGAAGTAGAAGGCGATCGACGGGGCCGCGAAGCCCGCGAAGACCCGCTCGATGCAGACGCCGTCCAGGGTCGAGTCGACCTCCCGCAGGTAGAGCGCCTGCCGGAGCGTCGACGCCACCGTGCCCTCGGTCCAGGTCACGGTCTCCTGGACGTCCTCGTCGCCGTCCACCACCGCGCCGAAGGACGCGAACCCGCGGATGTCCACGTTCTCCAGCGTCGCGTCGCTCACGCGGGACACGTAGAGGCCGACCGTCGAGGTCACGGTGATCTGCTTTCGGCAGGCGCCGCAGAAGCCCTGGAAGACCCCGCAGCCGCCCCGCTCGCAGCTCCGGGTGAACGTGGTCCCGGTCTCGCAGAGATCCAGCACCTCACCGGCGGGGCAGTCGTCCGTGGTCGGGAGCGGGTCGGGCATCGCGGTGGCGACGTCGGTGAAGACCGAGTCCTCCGCGAGGGACGCGCTGTCGGGGACCGCGCCGACCAGCTCGACGTCGCGGAGCGTCAAGGCGGAGAGGTGCTGGGCCGCGACGGCGACGCCGGTCCGGGTCTGCACGCGGACGTCCTCGAGGACGACGGAGCCGCCCGGGTCGACCTCGGGGGCGAGCGCGCGGATGGCGACCACGGGGCCGTCGAGGTCCAGGGCCAGCCCGATCACGCGGGTGGGCTGCGTCGACGTGCCCGGCAGCAGGTTGAGCGCTACGGGGGAGGCGTCCTCGGGCAACGAGCGGAGAACCGTGCTCTGCCGGCCCGACCCCCGGAGCGTGACGCCGGCCGGGACGGTAAGCTCGACCGGCCCCTCGTAGGAGCAGCTCGGCAGGGACACGACGCTCCCCGGCGTGGCCCCCAGGAGCGCGGCGGACACGGTGTCCAGGTCGCAGGTCGATGTCGAGCAGCCACCGAGCACGAGCGACGGCCCCAGGAGCGCGGCCAGGGCCCACCCGACGTCCGACCGCCGGCCGTGCCCCAACCCGGGCAGCGCGCGCTGGCGCCCGGCCTCTCGCCGAGAGCACCTCATGGCTCGACGTTGGCACGCGACCAAGTTCACCGTCAACGCGGACACATGAGTACTTCGGCTCGGGTCGCCGACCCCCGCTCCCGACGCTCAGAGGCCGATCGCGAGGGTCGGGTCGAGCCCCCAGGACGGGTCGAAGAAGCCCGTGGCGAGGACGCCGCCGTCCGCGAAGACCAGGAAGTCGGGCAGCGCCGAGCCCGACGCGAAGGGCATCAGCGAGAACAGGAGGCGCTCCTGTCCCGGCGTCGCCAGCACGTAGGCGCGGACCCGGTCGCCGTCCGGGTACACGAAGGCGGCCGCAGCCCCCGAGAAGCGCCGCTCGCCGACCCGCAGCGCGTCGCCGTCGACGCCGATCGGGACGGCCTCCCCCTCGTCGGGCGGCACCCCGAGGTAGACGAGCTGGTGGCTCGCGCGCAGCTCCGCGTCGAGCCGCGAGGTGGGCACCGCGCACGCGAGCCCGTTGCCCTGGATCGCCCAGTGGGTGGTGAGCCAGCCCGCGTAGGCGCGGTACTCGGCCGGCCCGTCCTCGTCGTAGACGAAGCAGAAGGGGCGGCTGAGGGCTTCGTTGAGCGGCCCGTGGCGCCCCGGCGCCTTTCCGTCCTGGGGGCCGATCGGGAGGTCGTCGGCCCGGACCTCGACGGCCTCGCCATCGACGACCACCTCCGTGACGCCGAGGTCGGCGAGGGTGCGTCCGTCGAGCACCATGCTGCGGACGTTCTCCGTGGTGAGGGTCACGGTCGTCCCGTCGACGGAGGAGGTCACGCGGAGGTCCTCGTACGGGGTCTCCGCGGAGCGGAGGTGGACGTAGGCGTGGTCGGGGCTGACGAAGGGGCTCGGCGAGCGGAAGGTGAAGTCGAGCTCCTGGTCGAGGCGAACCCGGGTCGACTCCATCCGGGCGAACAGCGGCGGCCAGTCCACGCAGTCGGCCCCCTCCGCGCGGTCGCCGTTCCACCAGTGCCCGGCGCCCGGCTCCTCGTGGTAGCCGAGCTCGGGGACGCTGGGCCCCACGTCGATCAGCGGGCCGACGAGGTCGCGCATGTCCCGGGCCTCGCGCGGCGGCACGGTCCGGTCCTCCGCGCCGTGGATGATGTAGACGCTCCGCCGGCGGAGGTTCTCGACGTAGGCGTTCGTGTCGCTCGAGGCCCGGGAGCGGGCGAAGGGCCCCTCGGGCCGTGGGCGGCCGGTGTAGGTGTAGAAGCTCGACCAGCCCGCGCTCGGGCCGACCACGCTGAAGCGGCCGGGGAACAGCGTGCCGAGCTGCCAGGTGCCGTGGCCGCCCATCGAGTGCCCGGTGAGGTAGACCCGGTCCGGAGCGGTCGCGAAGACGCGCTGGGCCTCCTCCAGCACCTCGAGGGCGTCGAGGCGACCCCAGTCCTCCCAGTCGAAGCCGAAGGGCCGCCGGTTGGTGGGCGCGATGATGTAGGCCCAGTCCTTCGGGCCGTAGGACGCCGCCTGGTTGCGGGCCTGGACGGCCGCCCCGTGCAGGCTCAGCACGAGCGCGAGGCCTTCGCCGCCGCCGCCCGGCGGGGGCTGCACGGCGTAGAGCTGGGCCGAGCCGTCGATCCGGGAGCGGAAGGTGCGGACGTGCAGCGCCACCGGCACGGTGCGCAGCTCGATCTCGGTCTCGTAGGACCGAGCCCAGCTCGACGAGCGGACGGACAGCCGGGCGACCAGGGTCTCGTCCGCCGCGGAGGGGACCGGGGACTTGGTGCGAAGCTCGAAGGGCACCTGGGTCACCGCGCCCGCCGGAAGGCTCGGCAGCTCGATCGTGGTGGCCTCGAAGTGCTCGCCGTCGACCACCGACGCCTCGACGTCGAAGGCGCCGGCGCCGGTCAGCTCGAGCACCGGCACGCCGAGGTAGGCCGTGGTCGGCGTGCCGACGAGGATCTCGGGGGCGGTGACGTCGAGGGGGTTGAACGCGGCCTCCGCATCGGTCCACCAGAGCCGCACCCGGGGGGCCCCGCGGCCCGCGAACGCCCGGACGACGAGCAGGTTCTCGCCCGCCTCGGCGTGGAGCGGCACGCGGAGCCGGCCCGTGCCCCGGACGTCCCCTGGCTGCTCGGCCCCGCCGAGGTGGAGGCTCGTCACTCCGTCCGCCTGCACCGACAGGCCGACCGGGGCGTCGAAGGTCAGCCTCGCCAGGAAGTAGAGCGTGCCGTCCGCGGCGTCGACGAGCTCGCCCTCCTCGCCCGGCTCGATCGCCTCCCACTCCACGCGAAGGGCGTCGTCGGTCCCGACGGCGGGCCACGTCAGGCTCCCGTCGAGCACCCGGGCGAAGACCCGGTCGGGCTCACCGTCCGGCACCCAGGCGAGCCGCCACTCGTCGACGACGAGCTCCGTGAGCGCGAGGCTCGGCTCCCGCTCCGGACCCTGGTCGACGTCGACGGGCAGACCGAGGTCCGGTGAGCCGCCGTCGGCGGGGGAGGACGGGGAGCCGCAGGCCAGGACGAGGGCGGCCCACACCGGCGTGACGCGGCGGAGGAGCATGGGGAGCCCTTAGCAGAGGTCGCCGCGATCGCGGAAGGCCGGGCCCGGTCAGCTCACCGCGCGGTAGCGGGCGAGCCAGGTCGTGACCGCGGAGTCGGCGACCTCCTCGATGTGCGCCTCGGTCACGGCCGGCCCGTTGAGCAGCGACCGCCAGAGCACCCCCCCCTCGACCATGCCGAGGAGCTCGCGGAGCGCGCGGCTCTCGCGCTCGATGCGGAGGCGGCCGTCGGCGAGCTGGCGCGTCACGAAGCGAGCGAGCGGCTCCCGCAAGGCCTCGCTGACCTGATCGAAGAACAGGCCCACCACGCTGGGAAAGGCCGTCGCCTCGCCGATCAGGAGGCGGAGCGTCTCGACCGTGTTCTCCGAGCTGAGGAGCGTGGCGTAGCCCCGAGCGAAGCGGCACAGCCCCTCCTCGAGGCGGTAGCCCTCGAGCTGGATCGCCTGGAGGCTCGCCACGAACGCCTCGCAGCGCTCGTTGAAGATCGCGTGGAACAGCTCCTCCTTGCCACTGAAGTGCTTGTACACGGTGGCGAGGGACACGGAGGCCTCGCGCGCCACGAGGTTCATCGTGACCCGCTCGAAGCCCTGGGCACCGAAGAGCCTCCGCGCCGCCCCCAAGATCGCGGTCCGCTTCTGGGCGGAAACGGTTCGCTGATGTTCTTCCAGTCCCACTGCTCCTCCAGGCGGCGCGCGTCGGCCCGGGAGTGTGGCACGAATGCGACGAACGCGGGGAGTACTGATGATTTCGCCATAAGGGTAAAATGAACGCTTTACTATTGAGCAGTCCGGTCCCATGGTCGTCTTATGACTCGGCCCATGCGTCGGACCCTCGTGGTCCTCCCCACCGTTCTCCTTCTCGGTGCCTGCGCGCCCCTCTCGGGGGTCGCGGCGGGCCCGATGGTGCCCTCCGACCCGGAGTGGAACCGCACTCAGGCCGTCCCTCCGACCCTCGCGCCGACCCGGGACGCCTCCCTCGCTCCCGCCGCTCGGCTGCCCTGGGAGACCCCCGAGGAGCGGCCCGCGATCGCCCTCGATGCCGGCGGCGAGCGCGGCGAGGGCCAGACGTTGCTCCCGAGCGACCCCGGCTGGGCTCCCGAGGCCCCGCCGGAGTGGCCCGGGCGTGACCGCGGGGCCTCCGTGCTCAGCATCGCGGCGCGCTGACCCGCTGGACCACTGCTCGCCCATTCAGTAGGATGCGAGGGCTATGGGCGGGCCCGCAGCGCGCATCTGCTGCCTCGACCTCGACACGTTCTTCGTGTCGGTGGAGCGCCTGCTCGACCCCACCCTGAACGGCAAGCCCGTGGTCGTCGGGGGCCGGCCCGGCTCCCGCGGCGTGGTCACGGCCTGCAGCTACGAGGTGCGCGCCTACGGCGTGCGCTCGGGCATGTCCCTCACCGAGGCGGGGCGCCTCGCCCCCCACGCGGTCTACCTCCCGACCCGCCACACCCTGTACGGCGAGTACGCGGAGAAGGTGCGCGCGATCGCCGCCAGCACGACGCCGGTCAGCCAGGTCGCCAGCATCGACGAGATGTACCTCGACTTCCGGGGCTGCGAGGGGATCTACCGGCGACCGGAGGACGCGGACGACGACGCGACCATCGAGCGCGTCGTTCGAGGCATCACGGGGCGCATCCGGGCCGAGCTGGGCCTCCCGTCGAGCTGTGGGATCGCGAGCAGCCGGGTCATGGCGAAGGTCGCGAGCGGGCTCGCCAAGCCGGCCGGCGTGCTGCTGGTCCCGGCCGGAACGGAGGCGGCGCTGCTCGCGCCCCTGCCCGTGCGGAAGCTCCCCGGCATCGGGCCCGTCGCGGAGGGCAAGCTCCACGCCGCGGGCATCCAGACGCTCGGCCAGGTCGCGTCGGCGCCGGCCGAGCTGCTGCGCCGGACCTTCGGGGCCTGGGCCGACCTGATCCAGCGCTACGCGCGCGGCGACGGCCACGCCGACCTCGGCCGCGAGCGCCCCGCGTTCCGGGAGCACGACCCGGAGGGAGAGTGCGTGGGGTCGATCTCGAACGAGCGGACGTTTCGGGAGGACGTCGCCGACCCGCGCTCGATCGAGGAGCGCCTCTCCGCGCTGACCGAGCGAGTGTGCTGGAGGGCCCGCAAGAGGGGCGTGAAGGCCAGGACGGTCACCCTGAAGCTCCGCTACGCGGACTTCCGGACGCTGACCCGAGGGCGAACGGTCGCCCCGACGTGCTCCGAGCTGGAGCTCTACCCGGTGGTCCTCGACCTCTACCGGCAGGCCCGGACCCGCCGGACGCGCGTCCGGCTGCTCGGCATCAAGCTCTCCAACCTCGGCTTCTTCGACGATCAGCTCGAGCTGTTCGAGGGCCGCGAGCGGCTCCACGCCGCCGTCGACGAGCTCCGGACGCGCTACGGGTTCGAGGCGATCCGCCTCGCGGGGTCGGGAGCCGCCCCGGCCGGGCGCGGTCCGTCGGGGAAGCGCCGCGCCGAAGGGGCGGCCCCTGGCCAGGCGTAGGACCGGGGAGCGCCCGAGGGGCGGGCGCGGAGCCGGGAGGCGAGGATGGGCACCGAGCCATCATGGGCGGGACGGGAGCGCGCTTGGCTGTTGCCGGCCGGGGCGATGATGGCCGTCGTCCTCGGCGGGCGCTCGGCGCCTGCGGCGGCTTCCACCTCGACGACCGCCTGCACGGCGAGGTCGACCTCGATGACGTGAGCCAGCGAGCGTGCGCGAGCACGGCCCGCCCCGAGGACCCCGGCCCCGTCAGGACGGGTCGCCGCCGCTGCCCTCGCGGACCGCGCGGAGGACCCGCGCGACGATCTGGTCGCACCGCTCGCCGAGGAAGGGGTAGGCCTCGCCGATCCGGTCCGTCAGGATCGTCTCGAGGCGCTCCCGGAGGGCGCGGCGCGCGCGGTGGAGCCGCACCCGCACCGCCGCGTCCGAGAGGCCGAGGGCCTCGGCGGTCTCGGGGCCGCTCAGCTCCTCGACGTCGCGCAGCACCAGCACGGTGCGCAGCGTCGCGGGCAGAGCGTCGATCGCGTCCTCGAGGATGGCCCGAAGGTGGGCGCGGGCGGCCTCGGCCTCTGGCGACGACACGTTCGCTTCCCCCTGTGGCGACTCGACCAGACGGAGCCGGGCGCGGTGCGGGGCGCGCCGGCGCCGGCCAGCCTCGCGCACGGCGATGCGGAGCAGCCAGGTGGGGAACGCGCTGCGCCGCGCCCACGTGCCGAGGTGGCGGTAGGCGGCCAGCCAGGCCTGCTGCGCCGCGTCCTGGGCCTCGGCGTCGTCGCGGAGCACCGCGCGCGCGGCCCGATACACGCGCTGGTTGTAGCGCCGCATGAGGATCTCGAAGGCCGCGAGGTCGCCGGCCAGGACGTGGTCGACGACCGCCTGGTCGTCGAGGGGCGAGCGGGCGAGGGGATGAAGCGCAAGCGAGGTCGTCATGGCCGGCCTACTCCCTCGGGATCACCAGGTTACCGGCGTTCTCCAGCGTGAGCGCCTCCTCGAGGGCGGTGAACCCGTTGGCGAACAGAGCGAAGGCCAGGATCGCGAGGTACTCGTCGAGCTCCAGGCTCCCGGGGTCGTCGAAGGGCATGTTCGCGGCGGCGAAGGTCCCGACGTCGAGGGCGGTCACGAACTGGGTCGTCCGGAGCGTCTGCGTCGGGCGCGGGTCGAGCGGCAGGGCGCCCTCGTCCAGCCCCACGAGGCGGGGCGCGAGCTCGGTGCCCTCACCCATGGCGCCGTGGCACCGCGCGCAGTTGTCCGCGTAGAGAGCCGCGCCCCGCTCGACCTGCATCGCGAAGGGGGTGTCGGTAGGGCCGCCGTCATCGCGCGGCCGGTTGGTGGTTCCGCCGCAGCCGGCCAACAGGCCGAGGGCGCTGACGAGAACGAGCCATCGAAGGCAGGGTCGGAACATCGTGGGTCTCCTCGGTCGCGACGTGCGACCTCGACCCAGGCGAGGCACCAGCCCTCCGATCCGTTACGTCGAGGAGGAGGCCGGGAGGCCGCCGCGGTAGAGCAGGTCCTCGGCCGGCCAGCGGTCGGCGTCGCCGTCGAGGATCGCCGCGACGTCGGCTAGCGTGCGCGGGCGCGGGACGCTCACGCCGGGCCACCCGGTGTCCGGCGTCGCCGCGTGGAAGGGCTGGGTGAGGTAGGCGGTGAGGCGCTCGGCCCTCGGCGAGGCGCCGTCCGCCAGCGCGGCCCGGGCACGCGCGGCGAGGGCTGCGCTGCGCGCATCGGGGTCGGCCACGCCGGTCCGCCGCGCATCGATCGCCGGCCAGCGCCCCCGGGCGGCGAGGGCCCCGTCGGTGACCAGGGCTCCGTCGAAGGGCCCCTGCGCGGCCGGCGGGTCGAGGTCGCCGCGGGTCACGGCGGCCCACGGGTCGACCACGAACGTCGCGGTGGCCGAGCCCCGGAGGCGCGGGAGGGCCGCAGCCACGTCGGTCGCGTGCCCCTCCTGGCCGAACACGACGTGGACCACCAGCGGGTGCTCGTCGCGCAGGGCCTCCGCGCGCTGGAGAGCCCGCTCCAGGACGGCGCTGCGCGCCTCCGGCGCGGACGCCGTGGCGAGGTGGACGTCACGCTCCACGCCCCCCCGGGCCGCGATGACCGCGAGCTCCTCCCGCTGCCACGGACGGGGAGCCCAGGACGACCAGACGCTCGCCCCGCCGGCGTGCCCGACCGCGGCCGCGAGCTCCGTCATGAGCACCATCAGGCCGGTCTCGGCAGCCCCCTGGACGCGGATCACCGCGCCGGGGCGCAGCGGCAGCCAGAGGTCGAGCGCCTTGATCCCGAAGGAGACGACGCCGTCGACCACCCCGGCATGGCTGCGGAACGCGCCCGGCCGGCGCCAGCGGGCGAGGTCGTCCAGCGAGGTCCCGCGCTCCGTGCACACCGACGGGTCCGCCCCGGCCTCGAGGAGACGATCCACCACGGCCCCGTGGCCGCCGCGGGCGGCCGCCCAGAGCGCGCTCTCCCCGGTGGCGCAACCGCACGCGCCGTCCGGCGAGGCCCCGAGGCCGAGGAGCAGATCCACCATCGGCAGGTCCCCGTGGGAGGCGGCCAGGACCAGGGGCGTCAGCGGGTGGGCGAGGCTGAAGCCGCCCGCGAGGGCTTCCTCGTCCGTCCACCTCTCCTTCGCCTCGAGGAGCTCCGGGTGGTCGCGCAGGATCCGACGGACCGCGTCCCGGTCCGAGGCGCGCACGGCGAGGAAGAGCCCGATGTGCGCCTCGAGGGGCCGCTGGGGGATGAGGCTCAGTGCGCGTTCGATCATCGTGTCCGACCTTTCGTCTCGGCTCCGCAGGCGTCTGCGCGCGGAGAACAGGCGCTTCTTGAGCGTGGAGACCGGGAGCTCGAGCAGGTCCCCGACCTCGCGCAGGGGCAGGCCCGCGAGGTAGTGGAGCGCGACCGGGAGGCGCTCGTGCTCGGGGAGCGTCTCGCACAGGGCGAGGGCGGCGAGCTGGCGCGCGCGAGCGTCCAGGCCCTCCTCGGGCGACGGGGCCGGCGCGGCCTCCCGCTCCACGACGCCGGGCTGCTCGACCCGCCGCCGGCGCTGCCGGTCGCAGTGCTTGTAGACGATGCGGCGCAGCCAGCCCCCGAACGCCGCCGGCTCCCGGAGCTGCCCGAGCTTCCGGAAGGCCTCGAGGAAGGCCTCCTGCACGGCATCCTCGGCCGCCTCGGGGTGGCCGAGCTGGGCCAGGGCGTAGCCGAAGGCTCCGCGACGGTGGCTCTCGACGAGCCGCGCGAAGGCGTCCAGCTCGCCGTCGCGCGCGGCCTCGACGAGCTCCGCGGTGCTCGGTGTGCCCTTCATCGCCCCGAGGACCCATCCCGGACGGCGACGGTTACCGTCAGCCGTTCTTGAGGACGGCCAGCTTGTCCCGATGTCGCGCCTGAGCGTCGACGTAGTCGCCCTGGTCCAGCCCGAGCCGCGTCGTGAGGCGGCGCAGCAGGTTGGCTTCGAGGTGCGCGATCGACCCGTCGGCCGCCGCGAGCTCGACGAGGACGTCGAGGACCTCGCGGCGCTGAGCGGGGTCGGCGTCCTCGCGCAGGTCCCGGATCCACCGCTGGTCGCTCGCGAGCGCCACCGAGGCGAGGTCCTCCGCGAGGAGCCGCACGATCGCGTCGGCGCCGGCCGGCGGCAGCTCGCTGAAGCGGGCGAGGACCTCCCGGACCTTGGCCCGCTCGCCCGCGTCGAGGCGCGCGTCCGCGTGCGCGACGGTGGCCATCAGCCCGACCACCGCGGTCACGATGCGGCGGGAGGCCTCGGAGGCGGAGGCCATGTGCTCGTCGACCAGCGCGCGCAGGGGGTGGCCGACCGGGCGAGGAGCGTCTCCGTCGAGGAGCGCCCGCAGTCGGCCCAGGAGATCGAAGGGCATGGCGGAGCGTAGCAGCGCTGCTCGGCGGAGGCCGCGCGGCCCGGCCGCGGAGTCCAGTCCGGTCGGTCGCCTCGGCCACCCTCGAGGCGACCCGGCCGGTCGCCGGCTCCAGCGCGCCGGCGTGCTGAGCTAGGTACCCGGTCTCAGCGGATCGTGGCGAAATCACTCACAGCTGTTCCAGGTGACTAGAGCCCGGTCCGGTCAGTAGGCCTCGGTGCCGATCGCCAGGTAGAGGGCCTGGTACACCTGGACGGCACCCATCTCGTTCGCGAGCGTGCCGTGCCACCGGACCGAGAACGCCAGGCCCTGGCGCCGCCCGGGCCCGCTCCCGCCCAGGAGGAACGCGAGCTTGCCCTCGAGCCCCGTCCAGGCGTGCGTGCGGCGGGAGCCGCCCACCACGTCGACGCCGCCGGCGGCCCCGATCTGCATCACGTGGCCGAACGTGAAGTCGAAGGCGGCCGCGGCGCTCCAGGTCCAGTCGAACTGGAGGGCGTTGGAGCGGCTGAGGAGCCCGCTGATGAAGCCGGTCTGGGCGTAGATCCCGAGGAGGTTGTTGAGCTGGACCCCCAGGCGCCCCTGCCAGACCGCCGCGAACCCGGCTCGACGCGGGGCGGGAAAGGGCGACCCGTAGACGCCCGCGCCGAGGTCCGTGCCGTGACGCAGGCGCGCGCCATCCGGGGGCGCCGCCGGCGCGGCGGCCGCCGGCTGCGCCTCGGCCCCCGCGGCCGGCTGACCTGCGTCCCCGGCAGCCGCTTGCCCCTCGGCCCCGGATGCCGGCGGCGCGGCGACCGTACCGCCTTCGCCCGAGCCGGTATCCTGCGCCGCGAGCAGCGCCGGTGGCCACGCCATCAAGATCACTGCGACCGCTATCGTCCTCATCGCTGCTCCCCTTCCCTCACGGAGCCCGTGCGGCTCGAGGCCTCAGATACGCCCCCCTCGCTGTCCTCGCCCGCCCCGTCCTCGCCCGCCCCGTCGTCGCCCGCCCCGCCCTCACCCGCCCCGTCCTCGCCCGCCCCGGCGTCGCCCGCCGAGCCATCGGAGCCCTCGCTCTCCTCGTCGTCGCTGCCCACGAAGCGGGTCACCTCGTCGGCCAGGCGCGTCACCGCTCCGCCCGCTCCGGACACGAACACGAAGACCGAGGTGGACCGCGCCCCGACCGGCTCGTAGCCGGCGAGGCCCTGCTGCGGCTCGGTGGAGACGGCCCGCAGGAACCGGCCGGTGCTGAAGATGCCGACCACCCCGACGCTGAAGTCGTAACCCTGACCCCGCAGGCCGACCGAGAGCGACGTGCCGAACGTGTCGGTTCGGGCCGGCGAGAAGTCCTCCTGGAAGGCGTCGAAGCCGGTCCGGTTGCCGACCGACGTGAAGATCCCGGCCGAGATCGGGACCCGGTCGGCGACGCTGCCCTCGCCGCCGAGGGCCAGGTCGACGGTGAAGTTCCTCGTGAACGTCTGCGCGAAGTAGATCCCGGTGGCCTCCGGCAAGGGGCGCTCCCGGGGAGGCACCCCATCGATCACCTGCACCGGGTTGTCGGCGCGACCGAGCCGCCCGCTGAGGATCGCGTCGAGCTCCAGGCGCAGCGGGAAGTCGAAGGCCACGCTTCCGGCCAGGCGAAGGCGCCAGGGCAGCGGCTGGTCGGCCGGGAGGCCCTCCAGCGTGGTGACCGACACCGGGGGCGGGTCCGGGTCGCCGACCGTCGCCTGGCTGAGGAACTCGTCGACCCGTCCGCGAGCGCGGAGCTGCCAGTCCGGCGGCTGGAAGGTCAGGCCGAGCTGAACGTGGCGCTCCACGCGCCAGTTGAGCCCGAAGCGAAACACGAGCTGGGACGATGGGATCTTGACCGTGCTGCTGCGCGCCGCCAGCTGGGACGCGCTCACGTCTGACTGGTCCTCCTCGTGCAGGAGGACGTTGTCGATGAAGAAGGCCGAGAAGCCGATCCCCAGCTGTTCGACCAGCCGATACGCATACCCGACTCCGTACCAGCGGTTCCGCGAGCGGATCCCGATGCGCAGGGATGAGCCGGGCGGCTCCGTGGTCCCCTCCTCGGGGAGGACGCCGGAGAAGCGAGCGCGCACGTTGTTCGGCGTGAAGGTCGCGAACCCCACGCTGTGCCGCCGACGGCCGTCGGGGGCCTTCGCCCCGAACTGGACCGCGCCGCCCACGTAGAAGGGAAAGGAGGCGATGTCCTCGAGGACCAGGTTGGCGCTGCCGGCCCCGGTCACGAAGCCGTCCCGGACGACGTTCTCGTTGAACACCGAGAACGTGATGCTCGTGGAGACGCTGCCGCCGGTGCCGAAGGCGAGGCCCCCCGGGTTGTAGTAGAGGGCCGTCGCGTCGGTGGACACCGCGCCGGTCGCGCCACCGGTGCCGAGCGCGGTGGTCCCGAACAGGAACGTCTGTCCGTCGAGCACCTGCGCGCGGCCGGTCGACGGCGACGCCACGAGCGCGACGAGGAGCGTGAGCACGCCCGCGACGCTCGACCCCAGCACCGCGGGGACCCTTGGTCGAGCCGCCACGGCCGAGAGGCTGACACAGGGTCCCCCGGATCCGATACCCCCTTCGGGGGCGGGGCAGAGCGCCGCGGCGGCTGCCCGCTAGCGGAGCAGCACCGAGGCCGCGCTGAGCACGGCCCAGAGCGCGTGCAGGCTGCAGAAGGCGACCAGCAGCGCCGGCTCGACGAGGCGCCGGTAGATGCCCGGCCGCCGCGGAGCCGCCTCGAGGACGGCGTGACCGCGCAGGCGGACGTGCTCGCGCCGCCAGGCGTCGACGTCGTGGGCCGGCAAGGTCCGAAGTGCGCGGTCGAGGTCCTGGGGTTCGGTCATCGCTCGTCCCCCTGGCCGCGAGCCAGAGCCCCCCGGAGCATCGCACGACCGCGGGCGAGGCGCTGGCGCAGGGCCGGCTCCCGGATCCGCAGCACGGCGGCGGCCTCCGCCGGCGCGAGGCCCTCGACGACGACGAGCAACAGCGCCTCGCGCAGGCGCGCCGGGAGGCGCGCGAGGGCGGCCTCGAGCGCCCGCTGGGTCTCGCTGGCCTGCGTGAGGTCGAAGGGGGTCGCGCCGCCATGACCGCGGCCGCCGGCGTCCCTCGCGACCTCGGTCAGCCGGGATCGGTCGAGCCGGGCCCAGCGCCGATGGTCGTAGGCGAGGTTCCGGGCCACCGTGAACAGGAAGGGCGCGAGGCGGGTCGCGGGATCGAGGTCCCGCGCCCGCCGCGCCAGGCGGAGGAAGGTCTCCTGCATCAGGTCCTCCGCCAGGGCCCGCGTGCCGGTCAGGCGGGCGAGGAAGCTGAAGATCCGTGGCCGGTAGTGGGCGTAGACCGCGTCGAAGGCGCCCGGGTCGGCGCGACGGAGCCCCTCCACCCACGCCGCCTCGTCGGCGAGGGATGCGTCCGCCATCGGGCCTCAGGCCTCGCGTTCGAGGCGCCGCAGTCCCGCCGCGAGGAGCAGCCACGCGATCGACAGGAGCGGCAACCCCAGCACCGCCGGCGCGAGGGACTCGCCGAGGCCGGTCATGACGATCAGGGCGAGGTCGGGGCTCTCTGCCCACGCCGGGTTCGCCGGGACCTTGCTGAAGACCGCGGCCAGATCGGTGCACACGCCGCTCACGATGCTGAGCACCGTGGCCACCGACAGCGCGCGGGTCATCTCCAGGTACTGCGCGCGAGGCGCGAGGAGCACCTGGACCGCCCCTGCGATGGTCAGCACGGAGAACAGAAGCACCACGAACATCGGCCAGCCACCGGCCCGGAAGAACTCGATCACGTCGTCGACCTTTCCCCGGCTCCCGCCGGTCTCGAGCACCACAACGGACGGGAGGCCCCGGCGTGACATCCGCATGCGCGGCGCCTGGGCAGCGCGCCGCCGGCCGGCACGAACCGGCGGCGCCAACGTCCACAAGTTAGGCTGATGCGCGATGCAGGGCGTCGGCGTCTACGCGGAGCCCGGCGGGCCCCTCGAGGCCTGCCTGATCGCGGCGATCGCCGCCCTGGCCGCCTACAACGCGCTGCTGGCGCTCACCCTGCGCGAGCCGGCCCACTACGCCTACGTCACCTACGCCGCGAGCGCGGCTCTGGTCTACGCGACGCACTTCACGGTGACCTGGGCCCCCCTGGCCGACGCGCTGGGGACGGACGACCCGGGCGTCCGCTGGGCCATCAACCACGCCGCGTCCGCGGCCGCCCTGGCGAGCGCCCTCCTGTTCACGAAGCTCTTCCTCGGGATCCGGGACCCGCAGCGGGCGCGCCTCCTGAACGTGGGCATCGCGGTCCTCGTCGTGGCGACCCCGGTGCTCCTCGCGACGAGCCCGCCGCGCCTGCGCGAGGCGGTCGTCGGCTGGATGGGCGCCGGCGCGATGCTCGCCGTGGTCGCTCTCGGCCTCGAGGCCGTGGCGCGCCGCCAGCCCTCGGCCCGGATCTTCCTCGTGGCCTGGCTGCCCCTCGTCGTGGCGGGTGTTCTGTACACGCCGGTCTCGGTGGGCCTGACCGACCGCCCCCTCGTCTCCGGCCGCGTCCTCGCGTCCGCCCATGCGCTCGAGATGCTCCTGCTGGCCCTCGCGCTGGCTCAGAGGCTACGCCTCGCGGCGGAGCGGGACCTCCGGCGACAGCAGGCGCTCCTCGGCGAGCTCCGAGTGGAGCTCGCTCAGCGGGGCGACGTCGGCAGCTACCGGCTGGGGGAGCTGCTCGGCGAGGGGGGCATGGGCCGGGTGTTCCGGGGCACGCACCACCTGCTCGGCCGGGAGGCCGCCGTGAAGCTGCTGCCACCGACGCGCCTCGGTCCCGAGGCCATCCAGGCCTTCGAGGCCGAGGCCCGCATCACGAGCCTGCTCGACCACCCGAACATCGTGCAGATCTACGAGTGCGGCTACCTCGAGCACGACGTCTTCTACTACGCGATGGAGCTGGTCCACGGCGCGTCCCTCCAGGACGTGGTGGACCGCTGCGGGCCGATGCCCGCGCCGCGTGCCGTGCACGTGCTCGCGAAGTCCGTCGCCGCCCTCGCGGCGGCCCACGCCCGAGGGATCGTCCACCGGGACATCAAGCCGAGCAACATCCTCGTGTGCCGGGAGCGGCGGCGGGACGAGTCGGTGAAGGTCGTCGACTTCGGCGTGGCCAAGCCGAGCGGCGCCTACCCACCGTCCGGCCAGGCCACGGGCACGCGCCTCTACATGGCGCCGGAGACGCTCGACGGCTGCGGTGAGGTGTCGCCGGCCATGGACGTCTACGCCCTCGGGGCCGTCGGCCACTTCCTGCTCACCGGCCGCCACGCGTTCCGGGACCCGGGCCCCTTGGCTGCGCTGACCCGGCGCGGGAGCGCGCCCCCCTCGGTCCGGGGGCGCGGCCCGGGCGATTGCTCGCCGGCCCTCGACCGACTGCTGATGACCATGATGAGCCGCGCGCCGCTCGACCGGCCGGACCTGGCGACGATCGCCGCGGGGCTGAGCGCGTGCCCGGACGGCCCCTGGTCCACGTCGGACGAGGAGATCGCGTGGGCGGCCTACGACCGGACGGGGCCTGCGGCCCCCCTCCGACGCCAGCCCGCGATGACGGCGAGCACGCTCTCGGACGCGCCCCGACCCGCGTAGGCCGCTCGACGACCTTAGACTGGCAGGAGAGGAGCCACGCATGCGCGTCACTCAGGTCTTCGTGGGTCGGCCCCAGGAGCTCACGTTTCGCGGGGACACCGTCATGTCGTCGATCGCCAAGGACCCGGTCACCGGTCCGGTCCGGGTCCATCGCCTGAGCCTCGAGGGCGACGCCGCGGCGGACCTCACGGTCCACGGCGGGATCGACAAGGCGGTGTACGTCTACCCGCGCGAGCACTACGCCCTCTGGGCGAAGGAGCACCCGGACCTGACGTTCTTCCCGGGCGTCTTCGGCGAGAACCTCTCGACCGAGGGCCTCCTCGAGCCGGGCGTCTGCATCGGAGATCGCTTCCGGATCGGGTCGGCGACCTTCGCCGTGACCAGCCCGCGCATGCCCTGCCGCAAGCTCGGCATGCGCATGGGCGACCCGACCTTCGTGAGGGCGTTCTTCCGCGCTCTGCGCAACGGCTTCTACCTGCGCGTCGTCGAGGAGGGGACCCTCCGGCCCGGCGACCCGGTGGAGCCGCTCGGCGGCGACGGGCATGGGCTGAGCGTGCACGAGGTCGCGCGCCTCTACGGCGCCGACCGGTCCGACCGGGACCTCTGGGCCAAGGCCGTGGCCTCACCGAGCCTCCCGGCCGACTGGCGCGAGCACTTCCTCGAGCGCGAGCCGACCGGCGGCTAGAGCCGATGCGACCGCCGTGACGACCGACCTGACCGAGTTCGCGGCGCTCGCCGCGGCGCTCACCGGCATCGACGCCAGCGAGCACCCCGCGACGCTGGCGGAGCACGGGAGCAGCCCGGAGGCCTGGGAGGCCGCCGTCGCGCACTTCACGCCGCGCCTGGAGGAGGACAGCGACCTCCGGGAGGACTACGCGGACGCGTTCCGGGAGGCGCTGGTCGCCCAGGTCGGTCCGGTCGACCTCGACCTCGACCGCTACATCGAGAGCTCGGTCGCGGCCCAGTGCGGCACGCCCTTCGAGGAGGTGGTCGCGTCCCTCGGGCTCGACGCCCGCCGGTACCTCGCCGCCGGGTACGCCTGGACCGCTCGGCTCAGCGACGAGCCGCGTCGGCTCGCGCTCTACGAGGCCCGCGTCAAGCTCGGGGTCGCCCACCACCGGCGCGAAGAGCGGCCGCTCCCGCCCCCCCGCGCGGCTACCCACGCCCGCCCGATCCGCTGCGACTCGTGCGGAGCGCCCAAGGTCACCACGCCGCGCACCGCCTACGTCTACTGCGACTACTGCGGCGCGCTCTTCGACTACGACTTCGACCTGGCGGGCGAGATCCTCCACGGCCTCCCCTTCGGCGAGATCAGCGCGATCCTGCGCCGAGGCGTGATCGACGAGATCCGCGCCGCGCGGGAGGCCGGCGACGAGGAGACGTGGCGCGCGTGCTGGGCGTGGGTGTTCGAGCACGACATGCGGCTCACGCCGGAGACCTGGTCGCCGCGCATCCTGGAGCCGACCTACCGCGACGCGATGGTCCGGTGGAGCGCCGAGACCTCGCTCGTGGTCGCCAAGGACGAGCGCTTCGCGCGCTCCCAGAAGCGCGTGGAGGAGGCGTACATCCACGCGATCGGCGCCCCGAGCGCGGACCACCTGGTCGCCTACGCGCGGGCCTGCATCGAGGACAGCGAGACCCGGGTCGGCGCGTGGTCGGAGTGGGGGCTCCTCGAGCAGCACCCCGACGGCGACGGCCCCGAGGTGATCCTGCGCAACGACAGGAAGTGGATGCTCCGGGAGTGCCTCGCGAACGCCGACGACGACGCACGGGCCCGGATCCTGGAGCTGGCCGGCATCGACGACCGCTACGACGAGCTGCCTCCCGTGGACCTGAGCCGAGCGACCTGCGGGCCCTGCGGAGGCCCGCTGCTCCTGGCGGAGGGCGCGCGCCGGCTGCTGTGCGAGGCCTGCGGCCACGTGCTCGACGCCGACGCGCCGCGCTTCGCCTGCCCGAGCTGCGGCGCGTCGGTGATCGCCGCCCGTCGGGGCCGCGTGAGCTGCCGCTGGTGCCAGGCGCGCTTCGACGTCCTCTAGAGGCTGCGCAGGTAGGCCACGAGATCGGCGCGCTGGGCCTCGTCGAGGTGCCCGCCGTGGACCTCGGGCCGCGCGAAGCAGTCTCCCCGGAGCACGTCCTCGAGGGTGGCCGCGCAACCGTCCCGCAGATAGGGGGCCCGGGCCCCGACGCCCAGGAGGCTCGGCACCTGCACCTCCAGGCCGTCCCCGAGATCCGTGCTCTCGTTGTTGGTGAGATGGCGACCTGCGTGGCAGCTCGCGCAGCCAGCCTCCTCGCTCGCGAACAGCGAATGGCCGCGGGCCACCGCCTCCGGACTCGCGGCCGAGCCGGCCGGCATCGGCAGCGACTGGAGCCAGCGCGCCACCTCGACCTGCTCCTCGAGCGAGACGGGTCGGCCGATCCGGTCGGTGAACGCCGCCTCGATCACCCCGACCAGGTCGGGCTGGTCGCCGGTCCAGTGGTAGGGCGCCGTGGCCATCAGGCCGCCGCGCAGATCCTGGTTCCGGCGGGGCCCCGGCGGGTCGAACACCCAGACGTGCCCGTCGTCGCCCCCGGCGGGGTGGCAGCTCGCGCAGGCGATGCCGGCCGGCGCCCCGGTGAAGAGCCCGCGGCCGACGCTTCCGCGCGGGGCCGCGTCCGGCAGCGGGATCCGTCGCGGGTCGGACCCTTGGTAGAGGAGGAGGCCCCCCTGCCCTGCCGCCGGGAGGGCGAGCAGCGCCTCACCACGGAAGGCGACGGCCCGGAAGGGATCGTCGTCGCTCAGGTCACGACCGGAGGAGTCCGGGTGCTCGAAGGGCTCGGCGCTCAGGTCTGCCGGTGACGCGCACAGCTCGCCTTCCTCCAGCGTCACCACGCGCAGCCCCAGGGGCTGCCGGCGGTCCGTGCTGGCCGAGACCACCGCCACCCGGTCCCCGCGCACGGCGAGATCGAGCGGGGCCGTCATGCCGGGGACACGGTGGGACGTCAGGACCCCCAGCCGGTCGAGGCGCGATAGATCCGTCCCCACGACGGACGGGGCGCAGGGCGGCGCGGAGGAGGGGCCGTAGTACACGCCGGAGGCGGCGACCGTGATCGTGTCCTCGGGCACGCGATGGTGGGCGACCAGCACCCCGCCCTCGGGGTGGGCGACCATCCGGGCGGCGACGACGGCGGCGAACTGGATGTCCCCGGCCCAGATCGGTGGAGGCCGCACCCGGTCCGCGACCTCCTCGCCCTCGACGACCAGGACCTCGGCGGACCGGTGGCGGCTCACGTAGAGCGCGCCGCCCTGGACCACGACATCCCGGAGGTCCGGGTCGAGGTGCAGGACGCGGCTCGGCGGTCCCCCCGCGGCCGGGAGCGTGACCAGCTCCCCGCCCACGCAGGCGACGTGGAGCGCGTCGAGGGACGGATCGTAGGCCACGCCGCGGGGGGCCGGGCACACGGCCCGCCGCTCGCCCATCGCCCGCTCGGCCGGGCGGAACGACAGGAGCTCCCCCGGTCCGCGCAGGACGACGTGGACGCGACCGGCGCCATCCTCGACGAGATCCGCCGGATAGGCACCCTCCTCCAGGAACACCGTCCGATGCGTCTCGGAGGCCAGATCCAGGACGAGCAGGATCGAGCGGTCCGGCTCGGCGACGACCGCCGTGGCGCCGTCCGCCAGGACGAGGAGGCCCCCGCCTTCGAAGGCAGGGCGGAAGGGCGCGGGCTCGTCGAGCCGGGCGAGGATCGCGGCCCGCTCGTCCTCGGACAGCTCGGGACCCGGGGCGCGGGGCGGCGTCGAGGCTGCCGGCCCGCGGAGGGGCGTGCTGCGGCTCGCGCACGCGCTCGCCAGGAGGGCCACCGCCAGGAGCCCAGCCCGCACCGGACCGTCGACACCCAGCCCCACCGCCGCGCGCGTCCCGCCCGCCCAAGACGGCTCGAGATACCCAAGACGATACATAGCGGCCCCCTGCGCTGTCGTGGTGAAGCGCCCGCGGACGCAGCTCGCGAAGACCGCGAGCGACCCCGTTCGTCCCGGTCCCTCCGAGGGGCCGGCGCCCCCGCCCGACCGCTCATGGGAACGGTGAGTCAACTCACGCCCATCCCGTCGCAGATGCGCGACGCCGTGCGCCTCGGCGGCCGCGCTCCCCCCACGCTCGCGACGCGCAGGTCTAGAATGCCGCGGTGCAGCGCTCGCTCCGGGGAACGGTCGCCTGCCTGATCATCGTCGGATGCCGGTCGGTCGCCGCGCCCGCGGCGCCGGCCCAGCCGGCGCCGAACGCCACCGGGGACGAAGGGCCCTCGGCCCTGGCCGGCGGGCAGCCCCCACCGATCATCATCAGCGTCGACGCCCCTCGCTTCCGCCGCGGCGAGGGGCCCCGCATCGCCGTCGACGAGGGCCACCACGAGGTCCACTCCCTGTCGACGACCTACCGGCCTTTCGCCACGGTGCTCCGCCAGGAGGGCTACCGGGTGGAGGCGTACCGCGCCGGCTTCACGGCGGCGGAGCTCACGGGCGTGGACCTCCTGGTGATCGCCAACGCCCTGCACGCGAGCAACGTCGAGCGCTGGGAGCTGCCCACGCCGTCGGCCTTCGACCCGGAGGAGATCGCAGCCCTCGTGGCGTGGGTCGAGGGGGGCGGCCGCCTCTGGCTGATCGCCGACCACATGCCCTTCCCGGGCGCCGCGGATGCCCTCGCCCGGGCCCTGGGCTTCACGTTCCACAACGGCTTCGCCTTCACCCGGATCGAGGGCGGCTACCGCGGTGGCCCCGAGGACCATCGGCGGGCCGACGGCACCGTGCTCCCGCACGCCGTGACCGCCGGGGTCGACCAGGTGCGCTCCTTCACCGGACAGGCCTTCGAGGCCCCGCGGGACGCTGACGTGCTCCTGACCATGCCGGACGCCTGCGTCCTGCTGCTCACCCGGGTCGCGTGGGTCTTCGACGGAGCCGAGGAACGCCCCTGCCCCGGCTGGCCGATCGCCGCGGTCCGGACGCTGGGTCGTGGCCGCGTCGCCGTGTTCGGCGAGGCCGCGATGCTCTCCGCCCGCTGGGCGGAGACCCCCGAGGGCTACCGGCCGGTCGGCTTCCAGGCGGAGGAGGCCGTCGACAACGTGCGCCTGCTGCGGAACGTTGCCGCGTGGCTGACCGAGGCCGCCGAGGGCGGCGGCGAGAGCTCCGAGCCGCAGCCCGTCGGCCCTGGTCATCCCCGGGCCGCGACGACGAACAGGTACCCGTACTCGTCGGCATGCTCCCGGAAGACCTCGATCTCGCGCCGGTGCGCCGTGAGCTCCGCGGAGAGCTCCGGGTGGTCGGGGTGCCGGCGCTCCAGCGCGGCCAGGCGGGCCTCGAGGGGTCGGTAGTAGGCGTCCCACCAGTCCGCCTCCGGCAGCACGAAGGACCCGAGCAGGCGGTAGCCGGCCGCGAGGACGCGGCGCTCGAGGCCCGCCCGGTCCCGCATGGCCGGGTACTCGGCCCAGAACGCCACCGCGGCGGCGCTCGGGCGGTCGGTGAGCCACACGGCGTCGCTGAAGGCGACGACGCCACCCGGCCGGAGCCACTCGCCCCACCGCGCGAGGGCCGCCTCGACGCCCATGAGGTAGGCCGCGCCCTCGCACCACACCAGATCGACCAGGCCGGACGGGGACCAGGCCCGCATGTCCGCCTCGCCCGCCGCGAGCCGCCCCGCCTCGGGCCGGCCGGCGACCGCACGCCGGAGCTGGTCGACGAAGGGCGCGTGCAGGTCGAAGGCCGTGACCTCGGCGCCGGGTAGCTCGGCGAGCAGGACGAGGGTCTGGGCGCCCGGCCCGCAGGCGACGTCGACGACGCGCGGCGCCGGCGGCAGGAAGGGCCGCGCGAGGTCCAGCGCGCGGCGGGTCGACGCCGCGCTCCCGGGCCCCTCCCGAGGGAGGTCCCGGTGGATCGCGAAGAACAGGCTCGGCGGATCGGTCATGGCGGCGGCCGCGTCGAGGTTTGGCTCCGGCCTACCCGAGGATCACCCGCGCATCGATCCCGACCAGGCCGCGCTCGGTGATCACGAGCGGGTTGAGGTCGAGCTCGCGCACGTCGGGGCACGCCTCGACCAGATCGCTGATGCGGCCGCACAGCTCCGCGAGCTCACGGCGGTCGAGGACGGGACGGTTGCGCGCCCCATCCAGGAGCGGCTGCGCTCGGATCTCACCGATCATGTCGAGGGCGTCGCGACGGCTCAGCGGCACCAGACGGAACGCGACGTCCTTGTAGACCTCGACGAAGATGCCGCCCATCCCGACCATCATCATCGGGCCGAAGCCCGGGTCCCGGCTCATCCCGACGATGATCTCGGTGCCCTTGACCTGCTCCTCGACCGTGAAGCCATCGATCGTCGCGCCGGGCTGGTGCTCGGCCACCTTGTCGCGGATCGACCTGCAGGCGGCGCGCACGCCATCCGCGCCCACCACGTCGAGGACCACGCCGCCGACGTCCGACTTGTGGATCACGTCGTTGCTGATCAGCTTGACCACCACCGGGTAGCCGATGCGCTCGGCGACCTCCACGGTCCCCTCCGCGTCCGTGGCGGTGCCCGAGCGGTTGTAGCGGATGCCGGCTGCCTCGAGGATGCGGCGAGCGAGGTCGAGGTCGGTGTTGACCACGCCCTTCGCCTTGGCCTCCGCCACGAGACGTCGGGCCAGGGGCAGGTCCGGCGCCGGGTGGTCGTCGAGCGTCGCCTCGGCCGCGTCCCCCCGGCGGAGCCAGGCGCCGCGGCGGGCCAGCGCCCCCATCGCGCTGACCGCGAGCTCCGGCATGTTGAACTCGGGGATCCCCCGCTCGTCGAGCATGCTGCCCACGTCGGTCCCGATCAGCCCGATGAAGCTCGCCAGGAGCGGCGTGTCCCCCCAGCCGTCGGCGGCGCGGGCCTCGGCGATCGCGTGGGCGGTCTCCTCCGGCGCGGTCATCGCCTGAACGGTCATGATCAGGATCACCCCGTCGACCTCGTCGGCCTCGCCGAGGATGCGGAGGGCGTCGCGGTAGCGCTGGGGCGTCGCGTCGCCGATCACGTCCACCGGGTTGTTGCGCGACCACACGGAGGGAAGGACCTGGTCGAGCGCCTGCATGGTCCCGGCCTCGAGCCGAGCGAGCTCGAGCCCGTAGCGGCTGCACGCGTCGGCGGCCAGCACGCCCGGCCCGCCCGCGTTCGTGACGATGGCGATGCGGCGGCCCCGGGCCGGGGGCTGATGGGCGAGCGCGCGCGACCACGCGGCGAACTCCCCGAGGCTGCGGGCCTGCAGCACCCCCGCCTGGGCGAAGGCGGCGTCGTAGGCGGCGGTCGCGCCGGCGAGGCTTCCCGTGTGGCTCGACGCCGCCCTCGCGCCCGCCGCGGTCGTGCCCCCCTTGATCGCGACGATCGGGGTCGTCCGGCTCACGGCCCGGGCCACCTCGAGGAAGCGCTCCGGCTCGTGGATCGCCTCGGCGTACAGGGCGATGGTCCGGGTGCGGTCGTCGTGGCCGAGCCAGCGGAGGATGTCCTGGTCGTCGACGTCGCACTTCGCGCCGAGGGACACGGCGGCGCTGAGGCCGAACTTCTCCTGGTGGGCATAGCTGATCAGCCCCGTCACCAGGGCTCCCGACTGGCTGAGGAGCCCGATGTGACCGTCGGGCGGCGAGCTCGCACCGAAGCTTGCATTGAGGCGTACGCTCGGGCGGATCACGCCGAGGCAGTTGGGGCCGACCACGCGCATCCCGAAGCTGCGGGCGACCTCGACGATCTCGTCCTGGAGGGCCTTGCCCTCCGCGCCCATCTCCGCGAAGCCGGCGCTGATCACGATGGCCGCCCGCGTGCCGAGCTCGCCGGCTTCGGCGATCGCCCCCTTCACGTAGCGAGGCGGGATCGCGATGGTCACGAGGTCGACCGGGGCGTCGATCGCCGCCAGCGAGGGGTAGACCCGCTCCCCGAGGATCTTCCCTCCCTTGGGGTTGACCGGGTACACCGGGCCGCCGAAGCCCGCGCTGCGGTCCGTGCCGTCCATCGCGCCGTGGAGCAGGTTCTTCAGGAGGGCGTAGCCCACCGAGTCCGGCCGGCTGCTCGCGCCGACCACGGCGACCGATCGGGGGGCGAAAAACGGCGTCAGATCATCGCTCATCGGGTCCTCCGGGCGCATCTCGCGACAGTGGGTGGCCCTACCGTGGCCCGAGCGGGCGCGAAGCGCAGGCCGCCGCCGAGCACCTCGCGGCGCGAGGCGCCCGGGGCTAGTGTCCCGAGTCTTCCGCCATGCCCAGCGCTTCCCTCGGCCGGGCCGTCCCGCTCGGCCTGCTCCACGACGCGTTCCACGCGCCCGGCAGCCGCGCCAACGCCTGGACGGAGTGGACGATGGGGGTGCTCATCGTGCTCTCCGTCGCGCTGCTGGCCGTCGAGGGCGTGCTGCCGGCGGGCGCGCCCGCGCTGCGCGTGGTCCACCGGCTCGACACGGCGCTCCTGGTCGTGTTCGCGGCCGAGCTCGCCTTGCGCGTCCTCACGTACCGGCCTCCGGAGCTCGACCTGTTCGTCAGCCCACCCTTCGGCGCGCTCCGGACCCACCTCCTCGGCCGGCTGCGCTTCCTGCTGACGCCCTTTCCGCTGATCGATCTCCTGACGGTGCTCGCCCTGGTCCCGGCCCTGCGCGGCCTCCGGGCGCTGCGGCTCCTACGGCTGGTGCGGGCGGAGCGTGTCTTTCGCCACTCCAACCCCTTCAGCGGGCTGGTCCGGGCCTTCGAGGAGAACCGCATCCTGTTCGCCTTCGCCTTCAGCTTCCTCGGGCTCGAGGTCGTCCTCGGCGGCGTGAGCATCTACCTGGTCGAAGGGGCGCGAAACCCCGAGCTGTCCTCGGTCGCGGACGGGATCTGGTGGGCCCTCGTGACGCTGACCACGGTGGGCTTCGGGGACATCGTCGTCATGACACCCCTCGGCCGGGTGGTCGGCGGCGCGGTGATGATCGGCGGCATGTTCACCCTCGCGCTCTTTGCGGGCATCGTCGGCCAGACTCTGTTGCACTCTGTCCTGAGCGTGCGCGAGGAACAGTTCCGGATGAGCGGCTACGTCGGTCACGTGGTGGTCTGCGGCTACGGCGAGGGCACGCGCATGCTGCTGAGCGTCCTCGCCACCGAGTTCGGCGAGGGGGGCGACGCCCCGGAGCTCGTCCTCTTCGCGCCGATGGACCGCCCCGCCGACGTCCCCCCCCGCTTCGTGTGGGTGCGGGGCGACCCCACCAAGGAGGCGGACCTCGACAAGGTGCGCCTCAGCCACGCCATGGCGGTCGTGATCCCCGCCGACCGCGCCCTGCCGCCGCCGCAGGCGGACGCCCAGACCCTCCTGATCGCCTTCACGGTCCGCTCCTGGCTGGCCTCCCACCACGGCGCGGCCCGCCGGGTGCCGCTCTACGTGATCGCGGAGATCCTCGAGACCGAGAACGCCGCCCACGCCCGCACCGCCGGCGCCGACGAGGTGATCCAGACCCACCTGCTCGGCTTCTCGCTCCTGGCCCACGCGATCCGGCATCCCGGCACCGCCGACACCGTCAGCGGAGTCGCGCTCGCGGGCCGGCAGAACGTCTACGTCGGCCCGGCCCCCCTCGCCGAGCTGGCGCTCCCGGCGCCCTTCGCGGACGTGGCCGCCGCGCTGAAGGCGGCCCGGGGCGCGCTCCTGCTCGGCTACCGGGAGCCGCGCACGGGCAGGGAGGTGATCAACCCGCCCGTGCACATCGAGGTGCCCAAGGGCGCCGAGCTGGTCTACCTGGCGCCGACAGCGTGCCTCGAGCCCGTGTAGGGACGACGGGGAGACGACGAGGGCCCAGGGGACCCTCCTCGAGCTCACCCGAGCGCTCCTTCGTGGGGCGGCCCGGGCTATCCTCGTGAGGGCCATGGCGCACCCCCGGACCACGATCGACGCACCCGTCCCCGAGCTCCCGGTCCGGGACGTGGCGGAGGCCCAGGCGTACTACCGCGACAAGCTCGGGTTCGAGGTGGCCTGGACCTACCCCGACGCGGCCATGGGGGCGGTCACGCGAGGACCTCTCGCGATCTTCTTCCGCCGCGCCACGTCCTCCTTCGAGCCCCGCACTCACTGGATGTTCGCCGAGGACGTCGACGCCACCTACCGTGAGATGGTCGACCGCGGCGCCGACATCGTCGACGATCTCGGCGACAAGCCCTGGCGACTGCGGCAGTTCACGATCGCGGACCTCAACGGCCACCGGTTCCACATCCACCACGACCTGGACGAGTGATGTCCCTGCCAACCCTGGCCCGTCCCGGCCGCTCCGCCCGCCTGAGCTTCGTGGCGATGGCGGCCTTCGCCCTGCTCGCCCTGCTCGGCCTCGGCCCGGCTCGGGCCGACGAGGCCTCCGACGCCGCCTTCCACGACGCGGTCGGGCGCGCGGAGGCCGAGCGAGGCCGGTACGTCGAGGCGCTGTCGGCGTTCCTCGAGAGCCAGCGGGTCAGCCCGAGCCCGGGAACGCTCTACAACATCGGGGTCACGGCCGAGGCGGCGGGGCAGCTCGCCCTCGCCTACGTCTCGCTCCGCGACTATGCGGCCGAGCCCAAGGCCGAGGCCGGGCGCAGGGCCGACGCCGAGGCACGCCTCGCCCGCCTCGCGGAGCGCCTCGCGCTCCTCCGCGTGACGACCACGCCCCCGGGCGCCCTCGTCCACGTCGACGACCCGGTCTTCGGCGCCTACGGCAGGACCCCCTTGACCATCCCCGTCGACCCCGGGGAGCGCCGGGTCCTCGTCAGCCTCGAGGGGTACGGGCCGGAGGAAGCCACGGTCGCCACCGAGATCGGGCACGAGGCGGTCGTGGAGGTCGCGCTCAGCCATCGGCTCGGCAGCCTGACCGTGGAGGGTCCCCGCCGCGGCGTCCTGCGCCTGCGCCAGGGCGCCGAGCCGCCCGAGGAGCGGCCCTTGCCCTTCTCGGATCGCCTCCCGGTCGGGACCTACGACCTCGACCTCGTGATCGGAGGACGAGTGCTCTCCTCTCGGCGTGTGGTGCTCCGGCCGGACCGTCCGGAGACCGTGCGCTTCCAGGCGCCGGGCGACGACGTGCCGACGGGGCGACTCCTCGTCGCTACCGCGCCCCTTGACGCGGTCGTCTTCCTCGACGGCGAGCGGGTCGGCCGCTCGCCGCTCACCGTCCCCCGGGTCCCGGCCGGCCCCCACCGCCTGGAGCTGCGCGCCGACGGCGCCGAGCCCGTCACCCTGGACATCGAGATCGAGGAGGGGCAGCCGCTCGTCCTGCGACCCGACGTCGGGGGGTAGGTGCTTCTCGGGCTCAGCGCTCGAGGGGCAGCACCTCGTCCACCGAGTCCGGCGCGGGACGGGTGGCCGTGTCGATGACGACGTCGTTGCCCCGGTACGCGACGTTCTGGCGGAGGAGGCTGACCGGAAAGCCGGGGACCTGGAGGCATATTGCGATCGGGTGGCCGCGGACCTCGCCATCCTGGAGCTCGATCCGCCCGCCGGCGGCGAGCTGCACGCCGCAGGTCTGGGAGCCCTCCACCAGGAAGTCGGTCGCGCGGATCGAGGACCCGCCGTAGGCCCCCAGTCCCACCCCGGCGGGCTGGCCCGCGCACGCGGGGTGGCAGTCGGGCGCGCTGGTCCCGCGGACGATCACGTCGGCGAGGTCGACCACGGTGCCCTCCCCGACCGCGGAGATCCCAACCTCGCGGTTGCCCTCGATCCGGCCGTGCTCGAGCCGAACGGTCGCCCCCAGCCCGGCAGCTACCCCATGCCCCAAGCTCCCGTCCGTCCCCGAGGAGCCGGTGTCGCGGACGTGCAGATCCACCGCGTCCGCCTCCACCCCGGGGCCAAAGGCGAGGCCGGAGGTGTGGCAGCCCTCCACCCGCACCCGCTCGAGGGACACCGTCGCGAGCTCCTGGACGATGATGCCCTGCCCGAAGCGGCCATCCAACTCTTGGGGCAGGATATCCCGAACGTGGAGGTCGGTGGCGTGGAGCGCGGTCCCTTCCTCCAGCACCGCGAGGCCGACCTCGCGGTTCCGCTCGAGGACCGCCCGGGCGAGGTCGCGCCGCGCCCCACCCTGCACCACGAGGCCCCGCCCGAGCTCCCCCGCCACCGAAGCCCCGTCCTCGCCCGCCTGGGGCAGCGTGTCCCGGAGCACAAGGTCGTGGATATCGGCCTCCGTGCCGTCGTCGTCGAGAAGGAGCCCGGCGTTCCGGCTCCCCTCGACGACGGCTCGGGTCAGCTCGGCGCGCCCCCCCACGAACACTTCCACCCCGCGACCTCCGCCGCCCCGCGGCTCCGGCCCGTCGAGCAGGCGGGGCAGGGTGTCCTGAACGAGCAGGTCCGTCACCCGAGCGTCGCCGCCCTCCACGGAGAGCCCCGTCGCGCTGTTGCGGCGGAGGACGGCGCGCTCGAGCCGGAGCTCACTCCCCTCCTCGACGACGATGCCCGCGGAGCTCGGCGCGGCGGCCACCGTCTCGTCGATCCCCAGGTCGTCCACCTCGGCCGAGGTGCCGACCTGAAGCCAGAGCCCCACCCCCGCGCTCCCCTCGACCCGAGCTCGGCCGAGGACCAGGTGCGCGCCCTCCTGCATGACGATCCCCGCCTGCCGCGCCTCGACCGTGTCCGACGACTCGTCCCACAGGACCAGGTCCTGGGCCTCCACGACGGTCTCGGCGCCTGCTGCCGCGAGCCCGATCCGGACGCTCGCCTCGATCAGGGCCCGCCGGACGACCACGCGCGCGTCCCCCGTGGCGGCGATCCCGTCGCCGCCGAGCCCATCCCGTAGCCGGCTGCGCGTGCGCCGAATCACCGCGTCCGTGATCGTGACCTCGGAGCCCGGGCTGGTCGTGAAGACGCCGGCCCCACGGGCATCCGTGACCACGGCGCGGCCGAGGCGGAGGCGCCCGCCGTCCTGGACCGTGAAGCCCCGTCCATCACCGAGCGTTGTCGATCCGGCGGAGACCGCGTCGCGGATCACCACCTCGGACAACCCCACGTCGGCGCCGGAGGACACGAAGACGGCGCTCTCCGGGTGGCGCTCGATCAGGCCGCGCCGGATCTCGGCGCGAGCGTCGAGCTCGGCGCTGAGCCCCCGGCCGAAGTCGCCGTCGACCTCCTGGACGAGGGTGTTCCGGATGATCAGCTCGGTGGCGTCGACCCGTGCCCCTGGGCCGAAGGCGACCACCCCCGCGTCGCGATTGCCGTCGACCAGGGCCCGCGTGAGCTCGAGGAGGCCGCCGTCCTCCACGCGCAGCCCGAAGCCCTCCGTCCCGGTTCCGCTTCGGCCGAGCGTGCCGGTCACCCGGAGGTCGGTCGCGATCAAGCGGCTGCCCTGCCTGAAAACCACTACGCCGATGCTTCGGTTCTGGGCCACCACACCGTCCGTGAGGCTCAGCTCGCCGCCCGCGCTCACTTCGATGCCAAGACCCCCGAGTTGCCCTCGTCCGGGCCCCTGCGTGGAGCGGACCACCACCGACCGTGCCTCCACCCGGGCGCCCGAGGTCACGACGAGGCCCGCGGGGTCGCCGATCACCCCGATGATCTCGACGCCGTCGACGACCACCGGTGCCCCCGACCGGCGGATCCGAAGCCCGACCGTATCCCCCGGCCCGATGCGCACGTGCTCGAGGCGGATCGGGTCCTCGTGACGGGCCACGTCGACGATCGCGCTCCGGTCATCGCCCGCCGCGGCGACCAAGGACGTCTCGCGGACGCAGAGCCCGCGGAGGGACACGCCGTCCGGCCAGGTTCGGTCGACCTCGTAGGCGCCCGCCCCCAGCACGACGACCGACCCCTGCTCCACGGCGTCGAGCGCCTCGGGGAGGGTGCGGAACGGCGCCTCCGGCACCCCGCCGCCGCCGGGCGCGGCCGTGGCGAGGACGTAGACGACAGCGGCGCCCTCGGGAAGACCCGCCACGTCGGGGAAGGGTCCGTCCCCGCAGGCTGCGCCGATCGGTCGGCAGATCGGCTCGCCGGGGAAGTGGGCCTCGCCCTCGCCGCATGCGGCGGGGCCCTGTGGCCCGTAGGGCTCGCAGGTTCTCACCCCTTCCGTATCGACCGGCCGCCACCCGCCCTCGCAGGTCCAGTCCATCGGTGGATGGCGTGCGTCGAGCCAGGGGATCGCCGGCGCGGCGACGTCCGGTTCGCCCTCGCCGAGCCAGGGAATGCGCGGCGACTCGGGAGGTCGGGGACGTTCGGCGCTCCGGCCCTGGTCGTCGTTCACCTCGGCGTCGGCCGGAACCGGCGCCGCCGGACAAGCCCCGAGCAGGAGCCCCAGGGCGAGGGCCGCCCCGGCGCGGGGCACCGCCTTCGTAAGGCAGCCGACTCCTCCGCCGAGACCCCACCAGCTCGCGCGGACCCTACCCCGACGACGCGGCGACCGGCCCTGCATCGCGCCGAGGCTCCCGGGCCGGGCGAGCCGCTGCGCGTCCGCTGGCGACATGCACGGCAACGGTACGGAGATAGATAGCACGCTCCACCCCATGGACGGCGCCCCGGCGAGTCGCCTCGCCGAGATACCCTGACCGCCATGCTCGGCCTGCTGCGCCTCTGGTTCCTCCCCACCGTGCCCGTCGATCGGCGGGCCTACCTGGCGAGCGGGCTCGGCCTCGCGACGCTCAAGCTCGCCGTCGACAACGCGATCGTCTACGCCGGCACCGGCCACCTCTGGCCGCCCTGGGCCTACCTCATCCCCAGCGTCGTCCTCCGGGACGAGCTGAGCGCCCACGCCACGCCGGGCTGGGTCCATGCGGGCCTCGCCGCTGCCGCGCTGCCCTTCCTGTGGATCGGCCTGTCGATGAGCGTTCGCCGCGCGGTCGATGCCGGCTGGTCTCCGCTCGCCGGGTTCGGCTTCCTCGTCCCCGGCCTCAACTACCTGACCATCGCGCTCCTGGCGGCTCCCCCGTCACGGAAGGTCGGCGAGGAGATCCGCACGCCCGTTGCCAGCGCTGCCCCGTACCGCGACGACAAGGCGCCCGACCTCGTCGAGACGAACGTGGCGCCGACCGGGGTGGTCCTCGACGGCCTCCTCGCCTCGATGGTCGGGGGCTTCTTCGGCCTCGGGATGGTCGTCCTCGCCGTGAGCGCGTTCCGCAGCTACGGCCTCGCGCTGTTCTTCCTCGCCCCCTGCGCGACGGGGATGCTCGTCGCGCTGCTCTTCAACCGGCGAGGGCGCCGCGGACTGATGCCCACCCTCGTCCTGACGCTGCTCACCGCGGCCGGGGTCGGCACCTCGCTCCTCCTGTTCGCGATCGAGGGCCTCGTCTGCATCGCCATGGCCGCGCCGCTCGCCCTCGGCGCCTCGGCCCTGACCGCCGGCATCACCTATGCCCTCGTCTCCGGGCTACCTCGGCGCCTCACGTCACCCGGCGCGAGCCTCGTGCTCCTGCTGGTGCCAGGCGCGATCGGGGCGGAGGCCGCGATCGCCGAGCCCACGCTGAGGCAGGTGGTGACCTCGATCGAGGTGGACGCGCCGCCCGCGGCCGTGTGGCCCCACGTCGTGGGCTTCAGCGAGCTCGACCCGCCGCCGGAGTGGTTCTTCCGCCTCGGCATCGCCTACCCGATGCGCGCCCGCCTCGAGGGCGAGGGGGTGGGCGCGGTGCGCCACTGCGAGTTCTCGACCGGCCCCTTCGTCGAGCCGATCACCCGCTGGGAGCCGCCCCACCGCCTGGCGTTCGACGTCGCGTCGCAGCCCCCCTCGATGACCGAGCTCAGCCCCTACCGCCACCTCGATGCTCCCCACCTCGAGGGCTACATGCAGAGCCGCCGCGGCCAGTTCCGCCTCGTGCCCGTCGACGGAGGCACGCGCACCCGCATCGAGGGGACCACCTGGTACACGCTGGCGATCTACCCCGAGGCCTACTGGGTCATTCCGGCCGAGCTCCTGCTCCACGCGATCCACCGGCGGGTGCTGGCGCACATAAAGGACCACGCCGAAGCCGGCCCGCCAGCCAGATGTCCCGCCGACGGGCGTCGCGTCGTGGGAAGAGCCGGAAGACGCGAAGCTGTCGCGGTCGAAGCGCACCGCCCGGCCCCCTGGCTCACACCTTGGCCGGGTCGGGGTGGTGCGACAACGGGGATCGCTAGCGAGATCACGCAACGGCGAGCCGCGCCCCGGCGAGCCTCGGGCGATGCCCCGGCCCAGGCCCCCGATCCACCGATCGGCGGTTCTTTCCACGGCGGCTCACACCCCTGATCCCACGGTCGGTTCCCAGGTTGCTCCGCGATCGGAGCCGCCCGATGACCGACAGCCTACTCCCGGAGCCCCTCCCGAGACCCTCCGCCCCGGTCCGCGACCGGAGCGGCTACCGCATGTTCAGCGCGGGCGACTGCGGCGAGGCCCACGCCTTAGCGCACGAGATGCTCGACCTCGGCCGCCCCCACGAGGGCCACGCCCGCCTCGGCGCCTGGCTCGACGGCCGGACCGGAAGCGGATGCCGGTGGGTGCACCTCCACTGGCACATGCTCGTGTTCGAGCTCGCGGTCGGCGACCGCGGGGCCGCGGCTCGCCGCTTCCGTCGGGCGGTCCTGCCCGCCGTCCGGGTCGGGCACGAGGCCCTCGTCGACGCCCCCTCCGGCCTCTGGCGCATCGCCCTGGCCGGCTCCGAGCCCCTCGACCTCCCCTGGCAGGAGGTGGCCGACCGCGCCGCCGACGCCCTCCCGGACGCCGACGACCCCTACACCGTCCTCCACTGCTTGCTCGCCCTGGCCGGGGTGGGGGACGCCGCGGGGATCGACGCCTACCTCGCGCGCCACGACGGGGTGGGCCCCGGCGGGCAGGCCCTCGAGCGGATGGCCATGGCGCTCCGCGCGCTGGCCTCGGGCAACCGGGCCACGGCGCTCCCGGCCTTCGCGCTGGCGTTGCCGGGCCTCGCCAGCATCGGCGGGAGCCACGCGCAGAACGAGCTGTTCGTCGAGCTGAGCGGGGCGGTGGTCGCCTGACCCGTGAGCGGGCCCGAGCGAGGAGCCCGGCCAGGCACGAGCGCTCGTCGCCCTCGATCCACCGCGACCCCCAATGCCGACCGAACGCTCGCGGGCGGAAGCGAAACCCACGGACATCGAGACCGCCTCCCCGCCGTCGCCCAAACCTACGGACATCGAGACAGCAACAACGCCATACGAGAAACCAAAGGACATCAAAAACGCATGAAAGCAGTAAAAAAAAAAAAATAAAATCG
>JBHJHB010000017.1:0-44036 GCA_050331215.1 Sandaracinaceae bacterium
CGCACCGTCGGCGGGCGCGATGCCGCCCCCGACCCTCACCACGTCGATCCCCCCGCCGCCCGGTGTGGACCTGAAGAGCGTGCGCCCGCCGCCCACGCCTCCCGCGGCCTCCGTGTCCGTGCCGCGGCCTCCCGCCGTCCCGACGGAGGCAGCGGGAAGCCCTTCGCCCACGGCCGCCGAGCGGTTCGTCTCGCCCGTCCCGGTCCCCTCGGCACCGGCGACCGCGGCGGCGACGGCGTCGTCCGCGACGGGCGGCGCGCCCGCACGCTCCATTCCGCCCGCCCCCGTCGCGTCGCCGGCGGCGGTGGCCTCCGCCGCGCCCGGGGCCGCTCCGCGCGGTGCGGGCGTCTCGGGGCCCGCGGGGACGACGGCCGCCTCGGGGGACCCCTTCCTGCGCCGCTCCGGCGAGCCGCTCCCGTCGGCCCTCGGCACCCCGCGCCTCTGGCGGGTGCTGCTCCCCTGGGCGGTCGCGGCCCTCGCGATGGCGGCTGCGGTGGCCGCGATCACGGTCGCCTACCGCGTGATCAGCGCGCGCGCGCCGTCCCTCGAGGTGCTGAGCGTGCCCGACGGCGCGGCGGTGTACCTCTCTGGCGCCTCCCTCGGCGAGGTCACGCCGACCCACATCCCGGACGTGGGGGAGGAGGGCGAGACGGTCGCCGTCGAGGTGCATCTGGACGGTTTCCGGCCCTACCGGGAGAGCGTCACCCTCCATGCGGGAACCAACCGCCAGGTGTTCATGCTGCAGCCGCTCCGGCTGCGGCTCCACGTCGAGACGGTCCCGTCCGGGTGCCAGGTCTACGTGGACGGGGTCCTGCGCGGGCGCGCCCCCCTCGACGTCGACGGGCTCTCCCCCGGCGAGGAGGTCGAGCTGCGCGCGATCCAGGAGGGCTACTGGCCGGCCCGGCGCATGGTGCGGATGCCCGAGGCCAGCACCCCGGACGAGGCCGTCGACCGGGTGCGCCTCGAGCTGCGCCCGCTGGTCCGGGAGCCCGATCCCCGGGGGCCGTGACGACGGGGGAAACTCCGGCTGTTCGCCGTTGTCTCGAGTGCTATGGCGACCGCAGCGGTGAGCGACGAGACCCCCACGGCCGAGGCCCCCGACGAGCGCGTGCTCTTCTGCCCGTTCTGCCGGGAGAGCCATGAGGGCGAGACGCACTGCGAGGTCCACGACCTGCCGCTGGTGGAGTTCCACCGCCTCCCGCGCCGCGACTACGAGCGGGTCGGCCACGGCCTCGACGAGGACGTCGGCCCGCTCGAGCTGCGCTACGGCCGCGGCGTGATCCTCCTCGGCGTGGCCCTCGCGATGATCGGCTTCCTGTCGCCCTTCGCGACCGGCACCTTCGAGGGCGAGGAGACCGTCTGGTCGGGGCTCGCGGCCGCGAGCCTGCGGCTCCCGAGCCTGTGGACGGTGCCCTTCGCTGCGGTGCTGTTCCTGTCCTTCGTGCTGCGGCGACGTACGGTGCGCGCGATGCGCGGGGCGCGTCTCGCGGCGCTGATCCTCGCGGCGGCGCCGGCCCTCGCCGTCGGCTACGCCGCCTACCGGGTGCTCGAAGGCGCCGCGAGGACCTTCGGCGCGGTCGAGGTCGCGCTCGGGCCCGGGGCCTACCTCATGGGCGCCTCGAGCCTGGTCCTGGCGCTCGGCGGCCTCGCGTTCGGCGTCGCCCCGCGAGGGGCGGTGTCGGGCGAGCCGCTCGACCTCGACGAGCCCAGCATCGACGTCGGGCCCACGAACCCGGGCTAGCCCGAGCCGCCGCGAACAGGGGCGCCTCGCTCCTGCCTCGCCGGGACGACTCGCTTCAGGGAGAGCTCCTGGCCCGGGCTCGAGCCGCTCGAGTGGCTTCGTCCCGAGGCCGGCCGCAGCTCGGGTCTGCGTTGCGCTCGATGCCCCCCGGAGAACTTACGCGTGGCCCGCGTCCGCGAGGGTCTTCAGGAAGGCGCGCTCGAGGGTATGGACCAGCGGGGCGAGGTGGCGCACCTGATGGCCGCCGTCGTGGGCGAGGCGCAGGACGAAGTTGGCGTCCTCGCCGTCGGGCACGCGGACCTCGAGGCTCGAGGCGGCGCGGGTGACCACGCAGCGGCCGAGCTCCAGGGTCGTCTGGAGCGCGTCGAGGTCGCCCTTGCCCCGCACCTCGTAGACGTTGTGATCGGGGCGCACCAGCGGCTGGAGCTCGCCCGCGTAGAGGATCTCGCCCCCGGCGATCACGACGACCTGCTCGCACGTCTTCTCCACGTCCGGGAGGATGTGGGTGGACAGCAGCACGCTCGCGCCAGTCCGCTCCGGGATGTCGCGGATCAGGGCGAGCATCTCCTCGCGGCCGCGCGGGTCGAGCCCGCTGGTCGGCTCGTCGAGCAGGAGCAGCTTCGGGTCCCCCACCAGGGCCTGGGCGAGGCGGACCCGCTGGCGCATCCCCGTGGAGTAGGAGCCGAGCTTCCGGTAGCGGGCCTCGCCGAGGCCGACGTAGTGGAGCACCTGGTGCGCCCGCCCGGTGGCTTCGGCGCGCGGGAGGCCGCAGAGCTCGGCCGCGAGCCGGGTGAACTGGAGCGCCGTGAGCTCCGGCATCACGGCGTCGCTCTCCGGCATGTAGCCGATGCGCGAGCGCACCTCGAACGGGAAGCGCACGACGTCGAGGTCGAAGACCTTCACCGAGCCGTGGTCGTGGGGCACCAGCCCGAGCAGCGTCTTGAGCAGGGTGCTCTTGCCGGCCCCGCTCGGGCCGAGGAGGCCGATGCGGCCGGCCTCCAGGGCGAGGTCGATCCCCTTGAGGGCGCGGAGATCGCCGTAGCTCTTGTCCACCCCCGCCAGCTCGATCAGCGGCACGGGCGGAAGCTAGACCGGGGCCCCGTGCCCAGCAAGGGATGGCGGCCCCGGAGGCGGCGTCGAGCCGCCCGCACCGCGCCAGGCGCTACCCTCCGTCCGGCATGAGCTTCTTCGACCGCGCAGCGCGCTTCATCGACGACGTGCTGCTCCTCCCGGAGGACCTGCGGGAGGAGCTCGAGCAGGCCGAGGCAGCCCTGGCCCGCGGCAAGGCGACCACCGCCGAGATGCAACTGCGCGGAGTCCTCGCGGAGCGCCCGAGCCTTCTCCGGGCCCGGCAGGCCCTCGCCCTCGCCCTCGAGGCGCAGCGCCGCTACCCGGAGGCGCGGGAGGTGGTGCGCTTCAGCCGCCACCTCGACCCCGACGAGCCGGAGGTGGCGCTGCTCGCCGCGCGCCTCGCGCTGGCGGACGACCAGCCGGAGGAAGCGATCGTCGAGGCGCGGGACGCGGCACGGCAGCTGGCGTCGGCGGGGGGCCCGGCGTTCGCCGAGGCCTGCGTGCTGCGTGCGCGCGCAGAGCGTGCGCTCGGACGGCCCGACCGCGCGGGGCGGGAGCTCCGCAAGGCGCTCGCCGCCACACCGGAGGACGTCGCGCTGCGCCTCGAGCTCGCCGCGGCCTACGCCGAGGCCGGCCAGGCCCCGCGCGCGGGGCGGGCGGTCGCGACGCTGTCGGCGGCGGACCTCGACCCGAGCCCCGCGCTGCGCGTGGGGCGGCTCCTGCTCCGGTAGGGCGACGGTCGACGGGCGCGGCCGTTCCTCGAGCGCGCCGCCGCCGTGGACGGGCGGCCGGAGGCCCTGCTGGCTCTCGTGGACCTCGACCTGGAGGAGGGGGACCTCGCCGCGGCCGAGGAGTGGGCGCGCCGCGCGCTGGTGCGTCACGGGGGACGCCCCGCGATGAGCCGCCTCGCCGAGGTCCTCCACCGGGCGGGCCGGTCCGAGGAGGCGGTCGAGGTACTGCTCGCCGCAGCGGACGCCGCGGACCCGAGCCTGCTCCGGCGCGCGGCCCGCGTCGTGCCCCTGGACGCGCCGCTCGCGCTCGCCAAGGTCGTCGCGGCCCTGGAGCTGCTGGCGCCGGAGGACCCGCTCGGGCGCGCGCTCCGGGCGTGGCTCGCGCTCGACAGCGACGAGCCCGACGTCGCCCGGGAGCGCCTCGGTCCCGAGGAGAGCGTCGAGCCGCGCTGGGTGCTGGCCCGGGCGCGCCTCGCCTACCGGTCGGGGCTCAGCCAGCTCGCGCTCGAGCTCCTCGCCCGGCCGGGTTTCGCGGAGCACGACCGGGTGCGGGTGGAGAGGCTGCGGCGGGACGCGCTGCGCTCCCGGTGGCGCGGGGCGGGCGGCGAGCTCGACCTCGCCGCGGCGATCGACGAGGTCGCCCGCTTCGGTGACGAGCGAGGCCTCGAGGCGCTCGCGCGGGGCGCGCGGGAGCTGCGGGACGAGCTCGACCGGCCCCTGCTGCTGGCGATCCTCGGGGAGTTCAACGCGGGCAAGAGCACGCTCGTGAACGCGTTCGTGGGGGCGGACGTCGCGCCGACCGGGATCGTGCCGACCACCGCCACCCTCAACCTCCTGCGCGGCGGGGCGGAGCGGCGCGTGCGCGTGGTCCGCCGGGACGGGACCACCCGCGAGGGCGCCTACGCGGACCTGCGGGCGCTCCTCGAGGAGGCCGACGCGGAGACCACGCCCGAGCGCGCCGTGGACCACATCGAGATCGTGCTGCCGTCCGAGCTGCTGGAGCGGGTCTGGGTGCTCGACACCCCGGGCAGCAACGCGCCGGTCAGGGACCACGAGCGGCTCGCGCGCGAGGCGCTCCGCCGGGCGGACGCCGTGCTCTGGGTGTTCGACGCGGGGCAGGCCGGCAAGGCCACGGAGGGCAAGGTCCTCGAGACGATCCGGGCATCGCGGCGGCACGTCGTCGCGGCCCTCAACAAGGTGGACCGGCTGGCGGAGGGTGAGCTCCCGCGCGTGGTCGCCAGCCTGACCGCGGAGCTGCCGGACCTCCACGGGCGGGTGGTGGCGCTCAGCGCCAAGCGCGCGCTGACGGCCCGGCTCCGGGAGGACGAGGAGGCCCTTGGGGCCAGCGGCTTCACCGCGCTCCGGGAGCTCCTCGAGAGCGACGTGTTCGGCCGGTCGAGGCACCTGAAGGGCAGGGCGGTTGGCGGGCGGCTGCTCGAGGTGCTCGACCGCGCGCTGGCGGCGGAGGCCGAGGCCGTGGGGGCGCAAGGCCAGCGCGAGCAGCGTCTCACCGAGGCGCGCGAGGCCCTCGCTCGCGCCGCCGCCGCGATGGCGACCACCCTCGACGCCGCGCTCGACGAGCTCGAGGGCCGGCAGCGCGCCGCGTTCCGAAGCGCCGCGGAGGAGGTGCTGGCGTTCGTGCGCCCCCGCGCTCACCGCTTCGCCCGCCACGGCGCGGACCGGGAGGACCGCGCGTTCCTCGGCGAGCTGATCGAGGAGCGCCTCGGGCGGGGCGTGGCCGTCCTCGAGGCGTCGCTCCTCGGGGGGATCGCCGACCTCCTGGAGCCGGCGCGAGCTGCGCTCGGCGTGGACTCCGCGTCGGTCACGCGGCGCGTGGCCGCGCACGTCGCTCCCCCGATCGCGCGGTTCCGGGGCTACCAGAGCGGTCATCTCGACGGCGGCGCCCTCCGGCAGTTCTTCGACCGGGTGCTGCCTCGGGCGGAGCTTGCTCTCGAGCCGCTCGCCGAGGCGCTCGACGCGGCGCGGATCCCGTCCGCCCAGGAGCTCCGGCCCGAGCTGGAGCAGGCGCTCGCCGCCCTTCGGGCCGACATCGCCGCGGAGCTGGAGGCTCGGATCGAGGCGTCCCGGGAGGAGCTCGGCCAGGTGCAAGAGGGCACCTACGAGCCGCTGCGGGCCCTCCGTACGGTAGTGGAGGAGCTCGTCGCCGCTCCGTCGACCGCCGCCGGGGCGGCGTCCTCGACCGCGGCGGGGGGCGGGGCCTCCACGCGGCCGTCATGACGATGACGTGGCCGGCCGAGCCACGGGCCGAGGGAGCCCCCATCGACCCGACATGCAAAATTAGTTCCCTATGCCCTTGGGAGGGTTTATAGTGGCACGGCTCCGCTCGGCGCCCACCTTGGCGTCAGCATAGCAACGAGGAGACCGGATGGAGATCAAGCAGCAGCTCCGCCTCTCGCAGCAGCTGGTGATGACACCGCAGCTGCAGCAGGCCATCAAGCTGCTCCAGATGTCCCGGATCGAGCTCGAAGCGCTCGTGCGGGAGGAGATGCTCGAGAACCCGGTCCTCGAGGAGACGCTGGAGACGGGCGAGAGCCGGGCCGACGGGCGCGGCGCCGTCGCCCAGGAGAACGGCGTCCAGGAGAGCACGACGATCGACCGGCAGGTCGCGGCCGACGACCGCGCGTCCCAGGAGAAGGCCAAGGAGGGCGAGAAGAAGGCCGAGGAGATCGACTGGGAGCGCTACCTCGAGAACCACGCGCTCCAGCAGCCGATGCCGAGCTTCCGGCGCGGCAACGAGGACGAGCTCCCCGGCTACGAGGCCACCCTCAGCGAGGGGGAGGACCTCGTCGACCACCTGGCCTGGCAGATCCGGATGAGCAACCTCGTCGAGGACGAGCAGCGCTTCGCGGTGCTCGTCCTCGGCAACCTCGACGACCGGGGCTTTCTGCGGATGGACGGCGTCCCCCCGGAGGAGGTGGTGCCGAAGCTCGCCGGCGAGGCCGAGCTCCACCCCGAGGACGCCGAGGAGGTGCTCAAGATCATCCAGCGCATGGAGCCCGTCGGCTGCGCCTGCCGGACCCTCGCCGAGTCGCTCCGGGTGCAGGCCGAGGCGGCGGGGCTGGACGACCTGACCCTCAAGGTGGTGGACCACCACCTCGACAACCTGGAGCGCAAGAACTACCAGGCGATCGCGCGTGACCTGGATGTCCCGATCGAGGAGATCTACGACGTCGCCCAGGTGATCGCGGAGCTCGAGCCGCGCCCGGGGCGAAACTACACGACGGAGGACCCTCGCTACATCGTCCCCGATGTGTACGTCCACAAGGTCGGCGACAAGTACTTCGTCGTCTCCAACGACGACGGGATGCCGAAGCTCAAGATCAGCGGCTTCTACCGGTCGGCCATGGCTGGCGATCCGAAGGCCAAGGAGTACATTCAGAACAAGCTCCGCTCGGCCCAGTGGCTGATTCGAAGCATCGACCAGCGCCGCAAGACGATCGTACGGGTCACCGAGTGCATCGTGGAAAAGCAGCGGGACTTCTTCGACAAGGGCATCGAGCATCTCAAGCCGATGATCCTGCGCGACGTCGCCGAGGCCGTCAGCATGCACGAGAGCACGATCAGTCGCGTGACGAGCAACAAGTACGTCTCCACCCCGCGAGGCGTTTACGAGCTCAAGTTCTTCTTCAACAGCGCCATCAAGCGTGAGGGCAACAAGGAGGACATCGCCTCGGAGAGCGTGAAGCAGTCGATCAAGAAGATAATTTCGGAGGAGGAGGCTCAGAGCCCCTACAGCGATCAGAAGATCGTGGAGATCCTCGCGGACCGCGACATCAAGATCGCGCGTCGGACCGTGGCGAAGTACCGTGAGATGCTGGGGATCCTGAGCTCCTCGAAGAGGAAGAGGTACTTCTGAGTGCCTCCGTCGAGTGGGAGAAAGAACGCATGCGAGTACATTTCAAGTTCCGAAACGTGGAGAGCTCCGAGGGTGTCAAGAACTACGCAGAAGAGAAGCTCTCGCGCATGCAGAAGTACGTTCGCGCTCCCCTCGAGGCCGATGTCACCGTGTCCCTCGCGCGCCGGCTTCACTGCGTCGACGTGACGCTGCGAGCGGACGGGGAGCGCTTCGCGGGCAAGGTGGAGTCCGAGGACATGTACGCGTCGATCGACCTCGTGTGCGACAAGCTCGACCGGCAGCTCCGGGACGCGAAGGCGGCCGCAACCGACCGCATGCGCCACAGCGGCGGGGTCGCGCAGCTGAGCGGGAAGTTCGGGCCGCCGCCCGAGCAGACCTGAGCGCCGGAGCGGCGCACCACGGTTGAATCCAAGGCCGTCCTAGGGTAGGCGCGTGGCGCGGCCCCCGGGCCACGCGCCGACGTCGTGCCGAAAGCGCGACGGCAACGTCAGGAAGCGCGGCGTGCTGTCGGCACGCGCCAGCGCGAGCTTCGAGGACCCCAGCGTTGCGCCTCCAGGACATCCTCCACGTCGATCGGGTCGACGTCCAGCTGAACGCCGCGGACAAGGGGCAGGCGCTGAGGGCGCTCGCCGAGCTGTTCGTGCGCGCGGACGACGACCTGGACGCCGACGCGATCGTGCGGGTGTTCGAGGAGCGGGAGGCGCTCGCGAGCACCGGGGTCGGCAGCGGGGTCGCGATCCCGCACGGGCGCCTTCCGGACGTGACCACGCTCCGGGCGGCCCTCGGGGTCTCGCCGGAGGGGGTGCCCTTCGACGCGATCGATGGGCGACCGGCCCGCATTCTGGTGGCGGTGCTCGCCCCCAACCGGCAGACCGGCGACCACCTCAAGGCCCTGGCGCGGTTCAGCCGGGTGCTCCGCGACGAGGAGACCCGGGAGCGGCTCCTCGAGGCCGCTGACGCCCAGGAAGCGGTCGACGTCCTGATCGGCTCGGACCACGGCCGCTGATGGCCCCGGCGCCGCGCGCTGCCCGTCCGCGGCAGCGTGCCCGGGCACGACAGCCGGGGCCCGGCGTGGTAGGCGCAGCGTCATGCCGACGAAGATCGCGGGCCCGACCACCATGGAGGCGGCGGGCAACCTCCCGAAGCGGATCGACGAATACGTGGGGCGCGTCAACACGCGGACCGATGGCGTGAGCATCGCGCACATGCGGTCCCCGAGCGGCTGGGTGGAGCCCGGCCAGCGGCCGGCGTTCACGGAGCACACCGTCGTGCTCCGCGGGCTGCTCCGGGTCGAGCACGAAGGCGGCGTGCTCGAGGTCGAGGCCGGCCAGGCCGTGACGTGCGCGCCCGGCGAGTGGGTCCGCTACAGCTCCCCCGGGCCCGAGGGTGCGGAGTACATCGCCGTGTGCCTCCCGGCGTTCTCGCCGGACACGGTGCACCGCGACGAGCCGACGGAGCTCTAGCCGAGGTCCTCCTCCGGGTCGCTCATCCCGAGCTCCCGGGACAGGCGCCGGGCGAAGTCCCTCGCGGCGTGATGACCGGCGGCCTTCAGGAGCTGATTGCGCGCGGCGATCTCCAGGATCACGGCCATGTCCCGGCCGGGGCGCACCGGGATCCGCAGCTTCGGGATCTGCACCCCGAAGATGCTCTCGGTGCGGGTGTCGAGACCAAGGCGGTCGTAGTCCTCGTCCTCGCGCCACGGGCAGAGCTCGGCGACGAGGTCGACCACCCCCTCGTCCCAGACCGCCGTCGCGCCGAACAGATCGCGCACGTTGAGGATCCCGAGGCCGCGGATCTCGAGGTGGTGGCGCAAGAGCGGCGCCGGCGCGGCGCGCACCTGTCCGTTCGGGAGCCGCGTCAGCCAGACCTGGTCGTCGGCGATCAGGCGATGGCCGCGCTCGACGAGGAACAGCGCGCACTCGCTCTTGCCGATGCCGCTCGGGCCGAGCAGCAGCGTCCCGATGCCGTGCACCTCGACCATGACCCCGTGGCGGCGCTCGCGGGGCGCCAGCAGTTGGTCGAGGGCCTGGTGCGCGGCCGCGAGCGTGGCGCTGGAGCGCGGGGCGCAGACCGCGAGGGGGGTCCCGCTCGCCTCGGCGCCGTCCCACAGGTCCCGCGGGGCCTCGATCCCGCGGGTCACGAGAAGGCAGCTCGGCCGGAGCCCGAAGAGCTCCGTGAGGCGCGCCCGGCGAGTCCCGGGGTCGAGCGCGTCGAGGTAGGTCATCTCGGTCTCGCCGAAGACCTGGACCCGCGTGGGCACGAAGCCGTGGGTATGGCCCGCGAGGACCAGGCCCGACTTCTGAACCCGCGGGTGGCGGACCGGGCGGTCGAGGCCGGCCGCCCCGGCGACGGCCGTCACGATCGGCGCCATCGCCTCGTGATCGAGGAGCGCGCGGGAGGTGGCCGCGCTCGATGAGTAGGGGACCGGCTCGGTCATCCCGAGAGCGTAGATCGGGTGGGGGCCAGGATCGGGTCGGCGGCGGGGCGGGAACCCGGGTGGTCGGGGAGCGTCCGGGGCTTCAGGGTCCCGGTGTGGCTCGGAGCGGTGTGTTGGGGATGATCGCGGTCGGCCTGCTGGTCGGGCTCGGCGCCGTCCCCGCCGGTGCGCAGGCGGAGGGGGAGGGGTGGACGCGGGAGGTCACGGTCGAGGCCGCCGCCTTCACGGTGCCCGGTGCGCCCAGCGCGGTCGTCCACGCGCCGTCGGCGTTCGACGTCGAACGGCCGCTGCGGCTCGTGGTCTTCCTGCACGGCTGGATGGGGTGCGCCCGCGCGATCGTCCGGGCCGGCGAGGTCCCCTGCCGGGACGGCGGGCCGACCCGGACCGGGTGGGACCTCGCCGGCGCGGTGGAGCGGTCCGGCGCCCCGGTGCTGCTCGTCGTGCCTCAGCTCGCGTTCCTGCGCCGGAGCGGCGATCCCGGCGCGTTCCGGGAGCCGGGGCGCTTCCGCGCCTTCCTGTCCGACATCCTCGCCGCGGCCGTGCCCGACCGCGGCCTCGAGGCGGTCGGGGACATCCTGCTCGTCGCCCACAGCGCAGGGTTCGAGACGGCCCTCGCCGTGCTGCGCGCCGGCGGCGTCGACGGCCTGGTCCGCGGCGTGGTGCTGCTCGACGCGCTCTACCGCGGCGTCGAACCCTTCCTCGACTGGGTGCATGAGCAACGCGGGCGGACGCTCGCCTCCCTCGTCGTCCCGGGCGGCCGGCCGGCACGGCAGAGCCGGCGGCACCTGCGGATGGCGCGGGCCCGCGACGAGGCGAGCCAGGTCGCGCACGGCGCAGGCGCCGACCTCGAGCGGCTCTGGCCGCGCCGGAGGGTGCTGGTGCTGGAGACGGACAGCCCCCACGGACGGATCCCGGTCGACGCGCTCCCGGCGCTCCTCCGGGGATGGGACGAAGCCGGCCCGGGACGCGGTCCCGTTGTATCCTCCAGCCGTGGCGGGTGAGGGGCTGCACGTCGTCGTGATCACCGGCATGAGCGGCGCCGGTCGATCCAGCGCGCTGCGGGTGCTCGAGGACCTCGGCTACTTCTGCATCGACAACCTCCCGCCCGCCCTCGCTCCGCAGCTGCTCGAGCTGCTCGGCGACGACCTCGCCCGGGTCGGGTTCGGGATCGACGTGCGCACGGGCGCCTTTCTGCAGGGCGCGGAGGACGTCCTCGACCGGCTCGAGGCCCACGGCCACGAGACGGAGGTCATCTTCCTCGACTGCGCGGACGAGGTGCTGGTCCGCCGCTTCAGCGAGACCCGGCGTCCGCATCCCGTCGCCGAGGGAGGCGACGTGCTCTCGGGCATTCGGGCCGAGCGTGCCCGGCTCAGCGCGCTCCGCACCCGCGCCGACCACGTGATCGACACGAGCCGGACCAGCGTCCACGACCTGCGGCGGCACCTGATCGACTACATCGCCCGGGGCGGCGCGGCGCCGCAGATGGTCGTCCGGGTGGTGTCCTTCGGCTTCAAGTACGGGCTCCCGGTCGACGCCGACCTCGTGTTCGATCTGCGCTTCTTGCCCAACCCTCACTTCGTGCCCGAGCTCCGCCCGAAGACCGGGCGGGATCCCGAGGTGGCGGACTTCGTCCTCGGGACCGAGCCCGCCCAGGAGCTCCTCGCCGACCTGCGGCAGCTCCTCCATCACACGCTCCCGCGCTACGAGAGGGAGGGGAAGGCGTACCTGACGATCGCGGTGGGCTGCACCGGCGGGCGGCATCGGGCGGTGGCGGTGACGGAAGAGCTCGGGCGATGGCTGCGGGCCGAGCTCGCGCGCGACGCCGAGGTCGCGCACCGGGACGTGGAGCGCTGAACGGTGCCCGCCGAGCGCCGCTCCTTCGAGATCGTCAACGCCCTTGGGCTCCACGCGCGCGCCGCCACCAAGCTGGTCCAGCTCGCGAGCCGCTTCTCCGCCTCGGTCCACCTCGAGAAGGACGGGCAGCGTGCGAACGCCAAGAGCGTCATGGGCGTGCTGCTCCTGTGCGGCGCGCAGGGCACGCGGATCACCGTCGACGCGGAGGGACCGGACGCCCCGGAGGCCGTCGGCGCGATCGGACGGCTGATCGCGGACCGCTTCGGGGAGGAGCGATGAGCGAGGAGGGCGCGCGCCGCGTGCTGAGGGGGATCACGGCGTCGCCGGGGGTCGCGGTCGGCCCGGTCCAGGTCTACGACCCGCGCAGCGTCGTGGTGCCGCGCCGAACGATCCCCCGTTCGGCCGTCGACGAGGAGCTCGGCAGGCTGAGGCGGGCGATCGAGAGCTCCCGCCGCCACGTCGAGGACGCCCGGGACGCCCTCGATCCGCGGGCCCAGGGGGACCATCGGCTGCTGCTCGAGACCATGGCGATGATGCACGGGGACGCCCTCCTCAAGGAGGGCGCCGAGGAGACCCTCCGGAGCCAGGGCATCAACGCGGAGTGGGCGCTCCGGCTCACCGTGGACAGCCTCGCCAGCCGCCTCGAGGCCTCGACCGAGGCCTACTTCCGGGTGCGCGCCGACGACGTCAGGCACGTGGGCGAGCACATCCTCCAGGTGCTGGCCGGCGGCGGACCGCGGATGCCGGAGCTGACGGAGCCGGTCGTCCTGGTCGCCCGTGACCTGAGCCCCGCCGAGGCCGCCCAGCTCCCCAGCGACAAGGTCCTCGGTCTCGTGACGGGGGAGGGCAGCGCGATCAGCCACACCGCGATCCTCGCCCGCGCGCTGCGGATCCCGGCGGTCCTCGGTATCGCCGAGGTGACGGGCGTGGCGACGCCGGGTCAGGTGGCGGTGGTGGACGGGCTCCGGGGGGAGGTGACGCTGGCGCCGACGCCGGCCGAGCACGCCGAGGCGGAGCGCCGCGCGGCGAGGTTCCGCGCCTTCGGGGCCCGGCTGCGGGAGGCCCACCGCCGGCCCGTCGTCACGGCCGATGGCAGCCCGACCCACGTGCTCGCCAACGTCGAGCTCGAGCTGGAGGTGCCGGAGGCGGTCCGGGCCGGCGCCGACGGGATCGGCCTCTACCGCACCGAGTTCCTCTACCTCGGCCGGCCCGCGCCGCCGTCCGAGACCGAGCAGGCGGCCGTCTACGCGCGGGTGCTCTCGCGGATCGCCCCCCTCGAGGTCACCTTCCGGACCTTCGACTTCGGGGGCGACAAGCTCCCCGACGGCTGGCCGCGCCCCGCGAACCCGGCCCTCGGCCTCCGGGCGCTGAGGCTCGCCTTCGAGCGCCCGGAGCTGCTGGTCACCCAGCTCCGCGCGTTGCTGCGGGCGTCGTCGGAGGGCCCGCTCCGCATCCTGTTCCCGATGGTCAGCGGGGTGGACGACATGCGGCGGGCGGTCGTGCTCCTCGAGCGGGCGCGCGAGGACCTCGAGCACGAGGACGCGCCCTTCGGCCCGGTCAGCGTCGGCTGCATGCTCGAAGTGCCGGCCGCGGTCCTGACCCTCGACCGCCTCGCGCCCCAGGTGGACTTCCTCAACGTGGGCACGAACGACCTGTCGCAGTACACCCTCGCCGCTGACCGGGCCGACCCGCGCGTGGCCCATCTGGTGCGCGGTCTCCACCCGGCGGTGCTGTCGCTCCTCGACCGGGCCCGCCGGGTGGCGGCGGACCACGGCGTGCCGATCTGCGTGTGTGGCGAGATGGCCGCGGACCCGGTCGCGATCCCGGTCCTCCTCGGCCTGGGCTACGAGGACCTCTCGATGCCGGTCGCCGCGCTGCCGCTCGCGCGGGAGGTGATCAGCCGCCTCGAGAGGGTGGAGTGCGCCGAGCTCGCGGCGAAGGCCCTGACCGACGACGGACCGCGCGACGTGGAGAAGCGGGTGCAGGAGGCCTTCGGGACCCGGCTCGGGGACCTGTGGGCCGAGCACGGCATCGACCTCCCGCGGGGCTGAGGCGTCGCCGACCTCACCGCGCCTGGTCGACCAGGTCCACCAGGGCATCGCACTCGGCAAACCCGAGCAGATGCGCTCGGATCGAGCCGCGGGCGTCGATCGCCAGGAACGCGGGGACGCCCGGGATCGGGCCGAGGGCGCTCGTCCCCTCCCGGACGGTCCCCGTGGGATCGTAGGAGGTGACGAAGGGCGGCTCGATCACGTCGATGTAGGTCGGGATCAGGAGGCGCGCCGAGGGCTGGGCCGCGATGCCGACCTGGACGACGTCCGGGCGCTGCTCGCGAAGGCACTGGAGCGGGAGCAGCACCGACTGGCTGCCCGCGTCGTAGGTCGTGAAGACGAACACCAGGAGGGGCCGCCCCCGGAAGTCGGCGAGGTTGAGGAAGGTCCCGTCCGCGAGGCGCAGGTCGAGCACCACCGCGTCGTCGGCGGGCGCCACCGGCGCGGCGTTGTCGCCGCCGCGGGTCTCCGGCGCGTCGTCCGGAGGCAGGACCCCCGGGCGCCCGCCGCCGCAGGCGAGCAGCCCGCTGACGAGCAGGCCTAGCGCGAGTCGCGAACGCCGGCGGAGCCGACCGCGCCGGCGCGTCGGCTCCGTCCCCGCCGGTGCCCGGCCCGCGCGCTGCGCCAGTGCCGGCACGCCGACCGGAGCACGCACCGCTCGCACTTGTCCGGGTCCCGTCGGCTCGGGCACGCCCTCGATACCCCCAGGTGGCACAACGCGAAGTCGTACTTCACGGGGTCCTCCGGGTCGAAGCGCCGCAGCGCCTCGGTGATCTCGACCGCGGTGCGCCAGGAGGCGTCGGTCCGGTCCGTCAGGCGGAGGTTCCGGCTGATGCGCAGGACGTGGGTGTCGACGGGGATCAGGAGGATCGCCGGCGAGAGCGGCCAGAGGCCGAGGTCCACCCCGTCCGCCGGCCGGACCATCCAGCGAAGGTACAGCAGCGTCCGCTTGCACGCGCTGCCGGCTCGCGGGTCGGGGACCAGGTGCTTGAGGCCGCGCGGGGCCCCGTCGCCCCGGAGGCGGTCGCTGAGGCGGGCGAGGCCTTCCCGCAGGTCGCCGCCGGCCCCCGCGACCTCGCCCGCCAGGGCGGCGCCGAGGCTCCCCTCTGCGCGACGGACCGCGCCCGCACGGGCCAGCAGCCCGCTCAGGTGGGGCCCGCGGTAGACGCGGTGGACGAACCCCCGGAGCGCGGCGTCGAGCCGAGCCGGCAACGCCGTGTCCACCGTCCGGGCCGGCCGGGGCCCGAGGGCGGCCAGCGCCCTGTCCACGCTCGCCCGCACCGCCGCGACCTGCCCGAAGGCCAACAGAGCGGCGACCAGGCCGGCGACCTCCCGATCCGCCGGGTCCGGGTAGCGGTGGACGAAGGACACCGGGTCGGCCGCCCGGTGCGCGCCGAGGTCCGCCTCCGCCAGGAGCGCGTCGAGGCGGCGTCGGACGTGCGCGAGCGATGCGCCGGTCACGAGGACAGGTAGCGGGTCAGCAAGTCGCGCAGCTCGCGCACGGCCGCCTCGTCCGACAGCCGCTTCCCGGGGGACAGCGTCTCGCGGTCGGCCCGTGCGAAGCCCAGGTCGTGGAGAGCCCTCACGGCGTTGTCCAGCTTCGCCTTCGACAGGGACTCCACCAGCTCCAGGTCGCCCGCGAGCACCATCCGCCGGCCGCGGGCCAGCGTCCGCCGCATCCAGTCCCGTCGCTTGATGTCCCCGTCCTCGAGGGCATCGAGGGCGTCGACGGCTAGCCGGTAGGCTTCGATGAACGGGCGGACGAGCGTTGCGTACGCCGGGACCAGGGACCCCGGCACCACGAAGATCGGGCCGCCGTCCTCCCGCTCCGGGTGGGGGCGCGCGATCTGCCCCTCCGCCTCCATCCGGTCGAGGGTCTCCCCCAGGATGGCCTCGAAGGGGGCGTCGGTCCGGTACATGAACTCGTACTTGAAGAGCCTCGAGAGCGTGAGCACGCGCTCGCGGAGCACCGCTTCGGTCAGCTCCCCCGCGTCCGGCAGCGAGAGCGCGGCGCTGACGAGGGCTGCGTCGACGAAGAAGTGGAGGACCGAGTTCTTGTGGTACTCGAGCTCGAGCCGCTTGTTCTCGTGGACGGCGTGGACCTGCTCGCGCGTCTCGACGTAGCGCGCGTCACGGAACAGCTGGAGCGTCTCGGCGAGCGTGTCCTCCCGCAGCCGGGCCGGGGCCTCGGCGGCGCTGAGCGGCCCTTCCGGCGTCGAGGTCAGGAGCGACGGGCCCAGGCGAGCGCCCGCTCGGTGGAGATGAGCGAGGAGCGCGGCCGAGCGCGCGACGAGGTCCTCGTGGCGGATCCCACGCCGGCGATGGCTCAGGAGCGCGGTGGCGACGAGAGCGGAGGGCGACACGATGGTCACCCGGTTGATCTCGTAGGTGACCCGGTGGGCGATGTGGTTGATCAGCGCCCTGCGCTCCTTGGGCTTGAGGCGGCGGGCGTCGGGCACGCCGCCGTCCCGGCCGCGCGTCGCCTCGTCGAGGAGGTCCGGGAGCGTCGCCACCTCGCCGAACTGGACGTAGATGCGGCCGTAGCGGGAGCGCAGCACCCGGGAGGTGCGCAGGAGCCCCTGGACGCTCTCCGGCTCCTTCTCTCCGCCCTCCTGCTCGTGGGCGTAGGCCCGCTCCTCGACGATCCGCTCGTAGCCGACGCTCACGGGCACGAAGCTCAGCTGCACGTTGGGGAGCTTGAGCCCGGCGTCGACCACCATGCTCAGGAGCCCGAGCTTCGGCGGCAGGAGCTTGCCGGTCCGGGAGCGTCCTCCTTCGAGGAAGAACTCGACGTTGTGGCCCTCGACGAGGACCTTGCGCAGGTACGCATCGACGAGGTGGGCGTACAGCTTTCGCCCCCGGAAGCTGCGCTTGATGAAGAAGGCGCCCGCGCGCCGCAGCACGGGTCCGAGGGGGACGAAGCTCAGGTTGTCGCCCGCCGCGATCAGGGGCGGCGACAGCGCCCCCCGCGCGAGCACGAAGCTCAGGATCAGGTAGTCGACGTGGCTCTTGTGGGAGGGGAGCAGGATCAGCGGGCCGCGCCGGGCCGCCTCCCGGATCCGCTCGAGCCCCTCCTGGTCGACGACGAAGCCATCGAACACGCGGTTGAACACGGGCTCGAGGAGCGTGGCCAGCATCCGGAACGTCGACGGGTCCATCCGGGCGCAGAGCTTCTCGAGCTCTCGCTCGACGTAGCGCTCGACCTCGACGACCCTCTCCTTGCGCTGGCCCGCGTCGGCCTCGATGTGCCTGCGCAGACGCGGGCTCCGGAGCAGCTCGTCCCGGATGCGGGCCGGGCTCTTGCGGGCGGGGCCGACCACGTGGCGTCGCTCGCGCTCGATGCGCCGGAGCAGCCCGTAGCGGATCGCGTCGGCCGCCTCCGGGTCCGAGAGCTCCGGGTGCTCGCGGAGCAGGGAGGCCACGTCGAAGGGCTCGCCGGAGCGGAGCCGCCCGCTGCCGCTCCCCCGCACGAGGCGCCAGAGGGACCGGATCGGGCCGGGCAGGGGCACCACGTTCGGAAGGGCGGCGGCGCCGGCCAAGAGCTCCCGCCAGCCCCGCTCCCGCCGCTCGGGCCGGAGGTTCCAGACCAGCGTCTGCGGGACGAGGCGGATCGGGCGACCCAGCGTGCGCTGGAGCTCCACGAGGTCGAGGAGGTGGTCCACCTCGTCGGGGCGGGGCGCCGCGCGGCGACCCCGGTCCCGCCGCCCGTCGCCCTCGCGCCGCAGGAACAGAAGCGCGCTCTCGCCCCGAGACAGCACGTCCGCCAGCGACCCCTCGGTGCGGGCCCCCAGCCCGAGGGCCGACACGGCGTCGAGGCCGAGGTCGTTGACGAAGCGGATCCGGGGCAGGCCGAAGCGCTGCGTCAGGCGGTCGAGGGCGACGAAGTCGGCGATCGAGACCGTTCGCAGCACGTAGATCACGACGCCGTCGGCGGCCGCGTCCCGCACCTGGCGGCTCCAGCGATCGTCGACGTGGAGCTGGGCGACCAGCCGCTCCGTGAGCCACCGCCGGGCGGACAGGGGGCCGGGCTCCTCCTCTCGGGGCGGGCTCGGGCGGTCGGGCTGCGGTCGCGGAGGGCGGACCTCGACGTGGGGCACGGCTGGGCTCATGGCTTCGGTCGGGATGGCGGCGGGTGTCGCTGCGGGGCGGCACGCTAGCAGACGCGACGGAGGCGCGGCAGCGGCGGCGGGCTCCAACCCGGGTGTCGTCCATCTTGACAAGGTCGGTGGCCACGGCTAAACCACGCGCCCTCCTTCGGCGCCGCCGTGGCGCCGCGCGGACCCTAAGCATGCGCACCGAGAGCGTTCGACCGCAGGACATCGAGCGGAAGTGGCACCTGGTGGACGCCAAGGGGGTGCCCCTCGGCCGCCTGGCGACCCGGGTCGCGTCCATCCTGCGCGGCAAGCACCGCCCCACGTTCACGCCTCACCACGACAACGGCGACTACGTCGTCGTGGTCAACGCCCGGCACGTGCTCCTCACCGGGAACAAGCTGGAGCAGAAGCAGTACCAGCGGCACTCGGGCATCCCCGGCGGGTTCAAGTCGGAGTCGTACCGGGCCTTGCTCGAGCGGCGGCCGGAGGTCGCGATCGAGCAGGCCGTTCGCGGCATGCTCCCGAAGACCAAGCTGGGCCGCAAGATGCGGTCGAAGCTCAAGATCTACGCCGGCGAGACGCACGAGCACGCCGCCCAGAACCCCCAGCCGCTGAGCCTGAGCGGGCGCACCGCCGGCTAGCTGACGAGGTCCACGCGAGATGCCTCAGGCCACGATCCACGGCCGCCCCTACGGCACCGGCAAGCGCAAGAACGCGATCGCCCGGGTGTTCCTCAGCCCCGGAGAGGGCACGGTCACGGTCAACGGCCGGACCCTGGTGGAGTACTTCCCCCGGGAGACCAGCCAGATGATCGTCCATCAGCCCTTCGCGCTGCTCGAGCTCGCGGGCCGCTTCGACGTCTACGCCACGGTGCGCGGAGGGGGCATCGCCGCCCAGGCGGAGGCGATGCGCCACGGCATCTCCCGTGCCCTGCTCAACGTGGATCCCGAGCACCGGCAGACGCTCAAGAAGGCGGGCTTCCTCACCCGGGACGCGCGCAAGAAGGAGCGCAAGAAGCCGGGTCAGCCGGGGGCACGCAAGAAGTACCAGTACTCGAAGCGCTGAGCCGCCGACGGCGCGCCCGCCGCTGGCCGAGCCGCCGCCGGCAGCGCAGCGGAGGGCGGAGCCGCGAATGGCAGAGCAGCCGAGGGCAGAGCAACCGAGGGCGGGGCAGCGGATGGCGGAGCGCCTGCGGGTCGGGATCGTCGGCGCCACCGGCTACACCGGGGCCGAGCTCGTCCGGCTCGTGCTCGGTCACCCGCACCTCGAGCTCGGGCCCGTCGTCGGCCGCTCGTCGGTCGGCGACGCCCTCGACGCCACCCTGCCGAGCCTCCGGGGCCTGGTCGACCGGACGGGCGAGGCATTCGACCCGGACGACCTCGCTGCGCGAAGCGACGTCGTGTTCTGCGCGCTGCCCCACGGGGCGAGCGCCGAGCATGTCGGCGCGCTCCGGGACCGCGGCCTGGTCGTCTTCGACCTGTCGGCGGACTTCCGCCTGGCCGACCGGGCCGCCTACGAGACCTGGTACGGCACGCACGGGGCGCCCGGCCGCTTCGGCGAGGCGACCTACGGCCTGGTCGAGCTTCACCGGGCGCGCCTCCGGGACGCGGACCTCGTCGCGGTGCCGGGCTGCTACCCCACCGCGTCGATCCTGCCGCTCGCGCCGCTCGTCGCACGCGGCCTCGTGCGCACCGACCGCCCGCTGATCATCGACGCCAAGAGCGGCGTGTCCGGAGCCGGGCGGGCCGCCAAGGCGCGCACCCACTTCCCGGAGACCGCCGAGAGCCTCCGCCCCTATGCGCTCGGCGGACGGCACCGTCATACGCCGGAGATCGAGCAGGAGCTCGGCCGCCAGGCCGGCGGTCCGGTGCGCGTGATCTTCAGCCCCCACCTCGTGCCCATGATCCGCGGCATCCTGGCCGTCGCCTACGCGGAGCCCGCCGTCGATGGCCTGACCGCCGAGCGCTGCGCCGAGGAGGCCCGGGCCTTCTACGAGGGCTCGCCGTCCGTCGAGGTGCTCGCGCCCCACGCCTCTCCCGACACCCTGTGGGTGCGGGGGTCGAACCGGGCGATGGTCGCCTACACCCAGGACGAGCGCAGCGGCTGGATCCTGGCGCAGGGCGCGATCGACAACCTCGTCAAGGGGGCCTCCGGGCAGGCGATCCAGGCCCTGAACGTCCGCTTCGGCTTTCCGGAGGGCGCCGGTCTCGGGGCGCCGCCGGCCTGGCCGTAGGCTCGATGCTCCGCGCGCTTCACTTCAGCGACGTCCACGTCGACGTGTCCCCCCTCCGCATCCCGCTCTGGGACTGGCGGCTGAAGCGGGTCCTGGGCGGCGCGAACCACGCCCTGCGGCGGGCGCCCCGCTTTCGGCGGGCCCGCCGGAAGCTGGCGGCCCTCGCCCGGTTCCGCGAGCAGGTCGGCGCCGACCTCGTCCTGTGCACCGGCGACTACACGGTCCTCGGCACCGCGCCGGAGATGCGGGCGGCCCGCCTCGCGGTGGATGGCCTGACGAAGGCGCCGGCCTTCGCGACGACCCCCGGAAACCACGACCTCTACCTGCCCGACGGCGTGGCGGAGGCCCGCTTCGAGGGCGCCTTCGGCGCGTTCCTCGAGAGCGACCTGCCGGGCCTCGCGGCCGGGGACGGAGCGTGGCCGCTCGTGCGCCTGATCGGCGACGACGCGGCGGTGGTCGCGCTCTGCTCGGCCCGCCCCAACCCGCCGTTCTGGCGCTCGAGCGGGGTCCATGGCCGGCCCCAGCTCGCCGCGTTCTACCGGGCCCTCGCCCACCCGGAGCTCCAGCGCCGGTTCCTGTTCGTGCTGACCCACTACGCGCCGAGGCTGGCGGACGGGCAGGTCGACAGCGCCTTGCACCGGATGGTCGACGCGGAGCCCTTCCTGGACGCGTGCCGCGGCATCGCGCGGGGGACGGTGCTGCACGGCCACGTGCACGACTGCTTCCGCCTCGACCTGCCCGGCCTCGCCGCGCCGATCCACGGCGCCGGCAGCGCGACGCAGGAGAAGCGGGAGGGCTTCTGGCTGTTCGACGTCGAGCGCGCGGGGGGCACCGCCCGCCGGGGCTACTGGGACGGCCAGGCCTATCGGCTGACCGACGAGGCCCACCCGCTGCCCTGATTCCGGGCCCCCGGACGCGGCGGCAGGCCGGCGGACCGCCTCGCGCCCCACAGCCCGGCCCGAGAGCGGCCGTCAGCTCAGGAGGTGCGCCTGCCTCGGCAGGTAGGCGACCGTGCGAACCAGGGCGACCACCCGCTCGCGGCGCTCCACGTCCAGGTCGCGGAAGCGCACCCCCATGCCGGGGTTGAGGTTGTCCGGACCGAGCTTGACCGGGTTCACCCACATCACCTCGCCGGACAGCTCGAGGCGGTCCTCGTCCGACGCGAAGCGGAGGCGCAGGTCCGTGCCGACCGGCAGCGGGTCGTCCGAGCGGATGAAGATGCCCATCTCGCTGATGTTCGTGATGTAGCTGAAGAGGAAGGTGTCCCCGCTCGTGTAGTCGACCTGGATCTCGGCCGGGAAGCGCGTGTAGGAGCGCCGTTCCGCCTCGGTCTTCGCGCGAGTTCCCTTCCCCATGGCTGACTGCCTATCACCGCGTAACGGACGACGCACCCGATGGCGGGCCGACACCGGTCAGCGGACGCGCAGGACGCCGACCCGGGCCCGATTCACGCCGTCGTGGTCGCCCCGCGTGACCGCCAGGCGCCGCTCGCCCGCCCAGAACCCCACGTGGATCACCATGTCGTCGCGGCCGTAGTCGGGCGGCACCCGCACGGTGTGGCGATCGACGATGATGTCGCCGGGCTCCCACAGCCGCACCGGGTAGCGGCCGTCCACCGGCTCGTGGTCGCCGTTGATCCGCGTCCCCCGTCCATCGATATGGACGAACACTTGGTAGCCGCCGCCCACCGACCCGGTCGACTTCCAGTACCAGACGATGTCGAAGGTCTCGCCGGGGCCCACGTAGCCCTCGCGGGGCAGGACGAGGTCGTAGCCGACCAGCTCGATCTTGTCGTCGAAGACGATGTTGCTGGGGTGCTCGGGCGTCGGCGCCTCGTCGAGCACCGTGCCCTCGAGGAAGCTCTGGTTCTCCCGGCCCGGGATGATCTGGTTGGTGACCAGGACGACCCGCTCGCTCCGGGCGTCGGCCACGAACAGGTGCCGACCCGCCTCCCGGCGGTAGGCACGGTCGATGGCGGCGAGGTCCTCGGCCCGGAACGCGGCCCACACGCGGTCCGGTCCGCGCAGGAACGCCAAGAGGGCGGCCTGGCCCTCGAGGTCGGTCACCTCGCTCACGGCGTAGTAGGCCGCGGCGCGAGACCCGACCTGGTACTCCCCGAGCGGCTCGCCGTCCTCGGCGAGGCGGTTGTAGGTCTCGTAGACTTCGCGCGGCGAGAAGTGCGAGCTCAACCCGGGCAGGAACACCTGACCGACGTACACGCCGACGGCGAGACCCATCACGGCCAGGGGCACCATCCGGTAGGTCCCGAGCCGCTCCAGCCCGTAGAGGGCCAGGCGGGCCACGCCGACCATCGCGACCACGCCGAGCGGGACGAAGAACAGCACGGAGCCCACCTTCGGGTTGAGGCTGCTTCCGCTCACCCTCGCGAGCCAGTCCCAGGCCAGGAGGGAGACGAGCCCGTAGACCTCCACCGCGATGACCGCGAGCACGGCGAGGACGATCCAGACGCGGGTGACCGGCCCCCGCCGCCAGGCGCGGCCGAAGGCGCGGAGCGGCAGACCGAGGTTCATGAGGGCGGCCATCCGCCCGCCCCCGCGCGCGCCCCGGATCGCCGCGAGCTCGCGGCGGAGGCCCGAGGAGCCGCGGTCCGGGTCCGCGTAGAGCGTCGCCGCGGCGAGCGCGGTGAAGGGCACCAGGGCGAGGGCCCAGCCGATCGTGGCCTCCTGCCCGAACCCCTCCGGAAAGGTGAACCCCTCGATCGGGAGGGACCGGAGGACCGCCTCCGGGTACGCGCCGCCTCGGAGGTCGCGGAAGGCGAGGGCCCCGAAGAAGAACGCGACGACCGCGAGGCCGCCGTGGCCGGCCCGGAGCCGCTCGATGTCGTGGAGGAAGAGGCCGCACGCCAGCGCGAGGGCCCCGATCGCCAGGAACGCGGACGGGCCGTAGCGCGCCGTGAAGAGGAGGTGCGCCGCGAAGCCGAAGGCGGCCCACAGCACCACGGCGAGGCGGAGGCTGCCCTCCTCGGGGTGGCGCAGCACCGGGCTCCAGCGCACCGGGGCGAGGCGGCTCGGCCCGAGCGGCGGCGCGGCGGGGCGGGGAGGGGCGACCAGCATCCGAGCGAGCGCCAGCGGCAGGATCGCGCTCCACGGCACGAAGCCGTGGAAGACCGCCTCGATCGGCATCTCCCAGGTCGGCGGGTCACCGCCCCGGGGCGTGCCACCGGTCAGGCTGCTGTAGCCGGCGACGTCGGCCCAGATCGCGTTGGCCACCACCAGCGTGAAGGCGACGGCGCCCACCACGAGGCCGAGTCCGCTCAGCGCCCGGATGGGGTCGTGCCGCGGCCGATCGAGGCCCCCTCGCGCCACGACCGCTCCGGCCACCGCCAGGAGCGGCGGGACCGCTCCCCGGAGCGCGCCGGCAGCGAGGATCGCCAGCGCGATCGCCGCGAGCAGCCCCAGCACCCAGAGCCCGAGGGCTCGCAGCCGCCGTCGGCGGCTGGCCTGGATGGGCGCAGGCCCGAAGGCGACGGCCATCGCGCACGCGAAGACGAGGACGGAGGCCATCGCCCCTGGCGCGGCCCCCAGCATCTGGCGGGCGTTCAGGAGGAACAGCGGCGTGGTCGCCGCCACCACCGTCGACCAGAGCGCCGTCCGTCGGCCCGCGAAGCGCGACGCCACGAGGTGCACCGCCGCCAGGAACAGCACGCCCGTCAGGGCGATGGGGAGCCTGCCCGCCCACTCCCGCACGCCGAACAGCGCGAAGCCGACGCTGAGCAGCCAGGGACCGAGCGGCGGCCTCGAGAGCTCCGCCGCCTCCCCCTCGGCGAGCTGGCGGCCGAGGTCGGCCGCGGCCAGCTCCCAGGGATCCCAGATGCCGTAGGACGAGAGCCTCAGCAGCGTCAACAGCGCGCACGCCCCGAGCGTGAGCGCCGCGATGATCCGACCCTGGCGAATGGACCCGTCCATCGAAAGCAAGGCGCGAACTCTAGACCGCGGGGCCCTGGGAGGCGAGGAGGGCGTTCAATCCATGGCCTCGTCGGCGGGGGGGGCCTGGGCGAGCGGCTCCGACGAGCCATCGCCCGTCGGCTCGGGCTCGTCGAGCTCGATCTCGGCCAGCTCCGCTCGCAGCGACTGCATCCGGCGCCGGAACGGACCGCGGTGGGCTGGGGGCAGGGGCTGGCCCGGGGCGTTGAGCTCGCTGGCCGGATCGATGAAGCGGCCCCGCCGCTTCAGGCCGAAGTGCAGGTGGGGCCCGGTCGAGCGCCCGGTCGAGCCGACGAAGCCGATCACCTGGCGCTGCCGGACCTCGACGCCGCGCCGGAGCCCGGACGCGAAGCGCAGGAGGTGCGCGTAGTGCGTCTCGAAGCCTCGCGCGTGGCGCAGGGACACCAGGTTGCCGTTGGCGCCCCGCGGACCGACGAAGGTCACCGTACCGTCCGCCGCCGCCCACACCGGGGTCCCGCTCGAGGCGGCGTAGTCGATCCCGTTGTGGGGGACGATGCGGCGCAGGATCGGGTGCATGCGGCGCGGGTTGAAGGGCGAGCTGACGTGGTCGTAGTGGAGCGGCGTCCGAAGCCAGCTCCCGTGCACGGCGCGGCCCTCGGGGAAGTAGAAGTCCGTCACGCCCCGGCCGCCGGGGTACCAGAACGCCTCCAGCAACCCCGTGCGCTGGCCGTGGTAGGCGAGGGCGTACACCTGGCCGTAGCCGTGGGGCTCGCCGGCCACCCGCTCCTCGTCGACGACGATGCGGAACGTGTCGCCGGCGCGCGTGTCCGTCGTGAAGTTCACGCGACGCTCGAAGACCTCCACGAACATGCCGACCAGGGAGCGGCCGAGGCCGACGTCCTCGAAGGCGTTCCCCAGGGAGCTCCGCACGACGCCGCCCCGCGCGATCCGCGTCCGCTCGACCGGGATCTGCACGCGACGTCCCTGGAGGGCGCCCTCGTCGTCCCTCACCGCCTCGACGATCGAGCTCGGCCCCGCCAGGTAGGCGAAACGGAGCAACTGTCCGTCATCGTCCCGCTCGACGACCAGCTCGTGGCCCGGGCGGCAGCGCCGGAAGTCGAGCACGCCCTCGAGCGCGGCGACGACGGCGTCCGCCTCGTCCTCGGTGCAGCCAGCCGCGACCACGGCGGGCCGGAAGCCCCGCGCGTCGCCGAACAGGTGCACGGTCCGGCCGGCCGAACGGTGCCCGTCGTCGCCGGCGGCCCGCTCGACGCGCGGGTCCACCCGGGCGGGCCCCCGCGTGGGCTCGCCGCGGCCCTCCGGCCGGGACGGGGCCACCGGGCGGGCCGGGTCGAGGGGGGAGGCCTGCGGGTCGACGGTGGCCGCAGCGGCCGGGGTCGCCCCCGGGTCGACGACCCGCCGGTAGAGGCCAGGCGCCAGCAGCAGCGCCGCCACGCCGGTCACGAGCAGGACGAGGCCCCCAACGGCGATGCTGAGGTGCCGGGCCCGCGTCGCGCGGACCTGCTCCCGCAGAATGGGGATGCGCACCGACGGCAAGGGTCGGTGCGCCGCGCCGTCTTCCGAGCCCTCCGCCACTCCGGGCAGTGCTATCAGCGCCGTCCGGCGGGCGCAATCGACGCGTCGACTACGCGTCGTAGAGGCCGAGGGCCCAGCGGAGGGTATCGCGATCGATGTTGTGTCCGCTGTGGATGATCGCCACGGTCTTGCGGGCGAGCTGGGACCGGAGCTTGAACGCGGCGGCGAAGGCGGCGGCGGCGGCGCCCTCGCACACGTTGTGGGTGGTCTCGAGGGCGACCCGCACCGCCTCCTTCATCTCCTCCTCGCTCACGAGGACGATGCGGTCGAGCTGGTCCTCGAGGATCGCGAAGGGGAGGGTGAAGGCGAAGCGTGTGGCGAGGCCGTCGGCGAACGTGTCAGCGGTCTCCAGGCTCACCAGCTCGCCGGCCTCCAGGGAGCGCGCGAGGGCGCAGGCCCGCTCGGCCTGCACCCCGATGATCTGGCAGTCGGGCCGGAGCGCGCGCAGGGCGAGCACCGTGCCGCTGGCGAGGCTGCCCCCGCCGATCGGGAGGATCACGGCGTCGAGGTCGGGCAGGTCCTCGACGAGCTCGATCGCGTGCGTCCCGACCCCGGCGATCAGGAGCGGCTCGTTGGCCGGGTGCACGTAGCGCAGGAGCTCGTTCTCGCCCTGGGCTTCCGCCTCCTGCCGCGCGGCGTCGAAGTCGCGGCCGTGGACGACCACCTCCGCGCCGATCGCCTCCATGAGGTGGTTCTTCTCGGGGTTGTTGCCCTCGGGCACGTAGACCACGGCCCGGGAGCCGAAGGCCCGCGCCGCCCAGCCGAGGCTCAGGCCGTGGTTGCCGCGGGTCGCCGTGATCACCCCCCGCGCCCGCTGCGCGTCGGAGAGGTTCGCGAACAGGTTCACGCCCCCCCGCACCTTGAACGCGCCGATCGGCAGGTGGTTCTCGTGCTTGACGAACGCGTCGAAGCCGAGCCGCGCGCTGAGCATCGTGTAGCGATAGACCGGCGTCCGAGGGAGGTACCGATGGACGACGGGCCACGCGCGGAGGACGTCGCGAAAGGAGACGGGGGGCATGGAGGGAGGAGCGGGCGAGACCGACGAGAGTAGCAGGCCTGAAGCGCCGTCCGAAGGCTCCCCGGAGGCGCCCAGGTGTCATGGCCGCGCCTCCTCCTCGTCCCTCCACCGGCCGGCCCGTCCCGGATCTGGGTCGCCTTGACAGCGTTCCGGCCGGGCGGTACCACCTTCGGCCTCGCGGCGCCGCCCAGGGTCGACGGCCCGCCCGTGCTGGAGCGGTTCCGCTCGGGATTCCCGTTCCAGGCACGGAGTTCCCAGGCACGTAGCTCAGTGGGAGAGCACTACCTTGACACGGTAGGGGTCGGCGGTTCAATCCCGCCCGTGCCTATGGAGAATCCCGAGGGATACCGGGCCGATCGCGTTGGCGATGAGCTCACCCATCGCGGGTGAGTGAAGGGAGGCGGCACCGCGGGGTGTCCCCTCCCTTCGCCGATTCAGCCTGCGTCAGCGATCAGCGCACCTCGAGCGACTCGATGACCATGTGGTCGGACGGGTAGAGGAGCGACTCGGTGGACCGAGGGGCGAGGACCACGCGGTAGCGGCCGACGGGCAGGGTGATGGCGTAGCGGCCGTCGCATCCGAAGGGGGTCGAGTACCGGTCGCCCCGGCCCACGCCGGCGAACACGACGCTGCCGACCGTGCCGTCGCCGTCGCACAGGCTCTCGCTACCGTTGACGCGCACCTGCCCTTCCACCACGATGCGCGTCCCGTCGTCAAGCCCGGTCCACTTCGCAGATGTCGACCGCGATGGCCTCGAGGCAGCTCTGGTACTCGAAGCGCGTGCAGGCGGAGGCGTCGTAGTCGAAGCAGCGGTCGCGAACGTCACTGCCGAGGATCGGCAGCGCGAGCAACCCGCACGCGTTGGCCAACTCCTCGGGGATGAACGGAAAGCGGTCGACGTCATCGCCGAAACAGCGGGTCCCCTCGGTCGTGAAACCGTCGGTCGCCTCGGCGCAGAAGTCCGCGAGCTCGGTTTCGCTCAGCTCGCTGAGGAGCCGGTTGCCTTCGGCGAAGCCCGGCGCCTGGGTGACCGGCGTGGGCGCCTCGATCGTCCCGTCCAAGGCGAGGAACGCCACCGCCTCGAAGGTGCTCTCGCCCTCGATGTCGAAAAAGATCAGGCAGGTGAGCGACCCGCCCCCGAGGACGGTCTGATCGCCCAGGCAACCACCGTCCAGGGTCGGCACGATGGTCGCCATCCGGGCCGACCGGTCGCTGAACACCAGCGAGAACTGGACCGGGGCCACCGGGACCGGCGTCGTCACGCTTCCCTCGGCGCTCACCGTGACCTCGACGGAAAGGAACAGGTCCCGCATCGGCTGGATCGCGCCGGCCGAGCCAACGGTCGTGATCTCGCCAACGGACAGCGTGACCCCGCCTTGGCTGCTGCCCGGCCCCTGGTCATCGCCCGGCGGATCCCCCGTCCCGCCGCAGCCAACGCCGACGATCAGGCTGAGGCCGAAACCCAAGGTGCGGAAAGCGTGATTCATTGGGCGACCATACCATCCCTCACGTTGCGATGTGGGGCTCTCCCGGGAGAACGCGAGGCCCCATGTACACGCGAGCCGGCTTGGCTCGCCGTACATCGGACGGTTGACTTGGACGGTTGACTTGAGCCGACTTGGCTCGCCGTACATGGGACGGTTCGACTTGGCAGACGGTTCGGGGTGGCACGGCGAGGCCATACGCCGAGGCGACCTCGCCGACCCGCTCCGCTATCCTGTGGCCGCCATGGCGCATCCCACCCGGTCGACCGATGCCTTGAGCGCGCTCGAATGGGCAGCTCTCGCGCCGGACGTCCCGGGGGAGCTGGTCGACGGCCGGCTGGAGGGGGAGGAGATGACCGACTTCGTTCACGACCTCGTCGTGGCGTGGATCCTGGCCACCGTCGGGCCGTGGGTCTCCGGTCGGGATGGTGTGGCCGCCGCCTCGGACGCAAGGCTCGGCGTGGCAGCGGACCGCCACCGCAAGCCCGATGCCAGCTTCTACCTACCGGAGACGCCGAGCCCGCCCGGTCGCGGCCTGGTGACGACGCCACCGACGATCGCCGTGGAGGTCATCAGCCCCACGCCCCGCGATGCTCGGCGCCACCGGGTGGAGACGCTGCACGACTACGCCGCCTTCGGCGTCGCGTGGTACTGGATCGTCGACCCGCAGCTGCGGACCTTCGAGGTGCTCGACCTCGGCACCGACGGTCGCTACGTGCATGCGTTGGCCGCCTCATCGGGCGCGGTGGCGATCCCCGGGGGTCCGGAGCTGCGGCCGGACCTGGACGACCTGTGGCGCCGAGTCGAGGCGGTCGAGGTGACGGACCTGGATTAGGAAGCCGCCACGGCGGCGTGTGCGTGGCTGTCGGAGGGGAGGGTGACGTGAGCTTGAGGTCGATCGGCGGTTGGATGTTCTTCTTCGGGGTCGGCTCGACGGTCCTCTACTTCCTGAACATGGAGTTCATCCTGCTCATGTGGATCGACATGTGGGGGCCGGTCGTGGGGTGGCTGATCCGTGGCGGTCTCGCCGTGGGCGGAGGCGTGCTCTGGCTGGTCGGTAGCCAGGCAGCGGACCGGTAGCCGCCCGCGCCGCGCGCGTCCTTGCCCAGAACCCGGCGACGACGCTCCCCGTCGATCGGAGAGCGGGCGGGTGGCCGGAGCGGTCGCTGGGGTGACGGGCTGGCCGCCCCGCGCGACGACGCTAGACCCCGCGCGATGCCCCGTGACCTCGCCCGGCTCCGTGTCGTCGGTCTCGCCGAGGGCGTGTCGTACCTCGCGCTCCTCGGCATCGCGATGCCTCTCAAGTACCTCGCCGGCTGGCCCCTCGCGGTCGAGGTCGTCGGGTGGGTTCACGGGCTCCTGTTCGTGGCCTTCGGCCTGGTTGCCCTGCAGGTCACCGTCTCCCGCCGCTGGCCCGTCCGCCGCTTCATCGAGGCGGGCATCGCCTCGCTCCTCCCCTTCGGCCCGTTCGTCTGGGACCGCGTCGTGCTCCAGCCGCTGGCCGCGGCGAAGGAGCCGGTCGTCGCCCCGGAGGGGTGACGGCGCCACGTCCGGCGGCCGCGAGCCGACGGCCCCGCCGGGCCACGGCGACCGGGCGGAAGCGCCCCGATCTCCCTACGGTCGGAGGCCCCCGACGACCTCGCCCGGATCGGGGACGACGAAGGTGGACCGCTCGAGGAGCGTGCCGTTGTCGCGGTAAGCCACGTTGCGCCTCAGGAGCGCCACCGGGTAGTCCTCTTCGAGGCAGATCCCGATCGGGTGCTCTCGGACCTCGCCGTCCCGGAGCTCGATGCGGGCGTCCTCGATGAGCTGGATGCCGCAGCTCGCCCCGCCCTCGAGCCGGAAGCTCGTCACGGTGACGGCGGCGCCGACGTAGGCGCCGAGGCTCACGCCGCTCGGCCGGGATGAGCAAGCGGGGAGGCAGGCGGGCTCTCCGGTGCCCTCGACCACGACGTCGTCGAGCGTGGCGACCGTCCCTGCGCCGAACGCACCGATGCCGAGCTCGCGGTTCCCTTCGAGGCGGGCGTGCCGAAGCGTCAGGTCGGTGCCGGCGGCGATCGTGAGCCCACGCCCCCATGCCCCGTCGCTCTCCCGCGGCCCCGTGCGCCGCACGGCCAGGTCCGTGACGTGGGCGCGCACGTCGAGGGCGAGCTGCATCCCGATCGTCCGGCAGTCCTCGATCAGCACCCGCCCGAGCGAGACCTCCGGACCCCCCTGCGCGCTGAGCCCCAGACCGAGGCGGCCATCCAGCTCCTGCGGGAGGGTGCCGCGCACGTGAAGGTCCTCCACCCGGGCGACGGTCCCCGGCAGGCTGAAGAGGACGCCCGCCTCGCGGTTTCGCTCGACGAGCGCACGATGAAGGTCGAGCTCCGCCCCGGCCTCCACGGCGAGGCCCCGGCCGAGCTCCCCTGGCACCGCGTTCGAGGACGTCCCCGCCTGGGGGAGCGTGTCGCGCACGACGAGGTCCTCGACCACCGTGGCCGTCTCCGCTCCGGACACGGACACCCCGGCGGTCACGCTCCGCTCGACGAGCGCCCGAGCGAGGGAAAGCTGGCCGCCGCTCTCGACGCCGACCCCGACACCGCCCCCACCGCTCGGCGTGGCGTCGCCGAGGACCAGCGGCCGGGTGCCCCGCACCGCGAGGTCCCGCACGCCCGCCGACCCGTCGGCCACGATGAGGCCGAAGTAGGTGTTCCCCTCCAGCACGGCCCGATCGAGGGCGCGTAGGTCGGCGCCGACCTCCACGGCGATGCCCGCCGCGCCGACGGCAGTGCCCGTCGTGTCCCGGACCCGAACGTCCTCGAGGGTGGCCGTCGCCCCATCGCCCCGAAGCGCGATCCCGCGGAAGGCGTTCCGTTCGACCAGGGCCCGACGGAGCTCGAGGTGCGTTCCCTCTGCGATGGAGATCCCTGCGCCGATGCTGCCGGCACCCTCCTCGAGCCGCGTGTCCCGGATCACGAGGTCGTCGACCGCCAGGCGCGTGCCGACGCAGCCGTCGCACAGGCCGGAGAGCGCCACGGAGCGGTTCCCGTCGAGGAGCGCGCGCTCGAGGACGATCCCTGCGCTGTCCTGGACCTGTACGCCGTTGCCGCCGACGCCGTCGCGCTCCCGGCCCCGGGTCTGGCGGACCGCCAGGTCGTGCGCGGTGACCTCGGTTCCCTCGGAGGCCGCGAACAGGCCCGCTTCGCGGTTGTTCAGGAGCAGGGCGGAGCGGAGCTCGACCCGCGCGCCGCGCTCGGCGCTCAGCCCCCGGCCCGCGGTCCCGGCGCGGGAGCCGCGGGCGATCGACGCGGTGTCCCGGACGACGACCTCCGTCAGGACCGCCTCGCCCCCCGTCCCGGCGAACACGCCGTTCTCGTGGCTGCCCTCGATCAAGGCCTCGGTCGCCTCGAGGCGGGCCATCCCCTCGACGCTCAGGCCCCGGCCGAAGTTGCCGTCGGACTCCTGCGGGAGGGTGTCCCGCACGATGAGCTGGGTGGCCTGGAGCCGGGCGCCATCCCCGGTCCCGAGGATGCCAACGTCCCGGTTTCCGTCGACCAGCGCGCGGGTGAGGTCGACGAGGCCCCCGAGCTCCACGCGCGCGCCGAAGCCGCCGGTGCCGGCTTCGCTGCGCCCGAGCGTGCCGACGACCCGGACGTCCGTGCCCACGAGCGCGGAGCCCGCGTCGAACACGAACAGGCCCACCTCGCGGTTCGCCCGGAGCACCGCCTTCGCCAGGTCGAGGCGACCGAGAGCCTGGACGCTGACCCCCCACCCGCCGAGGCGCGCCGCGCCGAGGCCTCGCGTATCGCGGACCACGAGCGACGCTGCGTCGACGCGCGCCCCCGAGGTCACGACGAGCCCGGCCGGGTCACCCCTCACCTCCCGCACCTCGACACCGTCGAGGACGACCGTCTCGCCGCGCCGGCGGACGCGGATCCCCACGACGTCACCTGGACCGACCCGGACGCTCTCGAGGCGGACGGGACGGTCGTGGCGGCCGATGTCCACGATCGCGCTCCGCTCGCTGCCGGCGGGGGCGACCAGGGAGGTCTCGGCGACGCAGCGACCGCGCAGCGATACGCCATCGGGCCAAGCCCGGTCGATCTCGTAGGCGCCGCTCCCGAGGAGGACGACGGTGCCGTCGCGCGCCAGGTCGAGGGCCTCGGCGAGCGTGCGCAGGGGTGCCCCCTCCGTGCCGTCGCCGCCCGGTTCCGCGCTGGCAAGGGCGTAGATGCGCATGACTCCGTCCGGAAGGTCCGAGGCGTCCGCGAAGGGTCCGTCGCCGCACGAGCGACCGATCGGCCGGCAGCGCGGCTCACCCGGGAAGTGCGCCTCGCCGTCCGCACACGCGTCGGGGCCATCCGGCCCATAGGGCTCGCACGTCGCGGCGCCGGCCCGCTCCACGGGACGCCAGCCGCCCTCGCAGGTCCACGCGATCGGCGGGATGCCGGCCTCGAGCCAGGGGATCGACGGGGCCGCGAGCTGCGGCTCGCCCGCTTCGAGCCAGGGGATCCGCGGCGGCGCGGGAAGCCTCGGCCGCTCGGCGGCGCCGCCGTCCCGCGCGACGCCCGCGTCCCCGGGCGGGGGCGGGCCGCAGCCGGGCGCGAGCGAGGCGAGGAGAGTCCAGGTCGCCAGGCGCAGCCGAGGCACAGCGCGCCGAAGCTAGCAGAGACCGCGACCGTGGACCGGCGAAGACCCGCGGCTGCGCCGGGGAGGGCGCAAGCTCAGGACGGGGCCGGGTCGAAGGGACGGCGCCGGATCCGGAGCGGGCCGACCCCGCGGCCGATGGCGCGGGCGATCCAGCCCGCGTTGCCCATCGTGCGGTACAGGGCCGGGCTGACTGCCGGCGTACCGAACGCGCGCGTCGCCTCGGGGGGGACGGGTCGACCCGCGTCGAGCGCCTCGGCCGCCTCGTCCAGGGCCCGGAGCTGGGGCTCGTGGTGCGCCGACTCCGCGAGGGGACGGTGCACCATGCCGCCTCCGCCCATCGCGAGGTGGCCGGCCCACCCGAGGCCGGCCTCCCGCGCGGCTCGCCAGGCGACGTCCACGGCCAGCGCCGTGTGCGTCAGCTCCGGGAAGCCGCACTGGACGATCGGCAGCAGCGTCGGGGCGTCAGCGCGGAGGCGGGCGTCGGCCAGATGGGCGAGGCCCGCGAGGACCGGCGCGGGGAGGCAGTCGATGTAGACCGGCGCGGCGAGAACGAGCAGGTCAGCCCGCCGTGCCGCCTCGACGAGGGCCGGGGCCCGTGCGCCCCCGAGCTTGACGGTGCGATGGGTGAAGACGCGCTCCGCCGTCCACCCCCGCGCGACCAGCCGCTCCTCGAGCGCCGCACCGAGGCGCTCGGAGGCGCTCTCGCCCTCGGGCTTGGAGCTCCCGACCCAGAGCACCAGGTGGCGGGGGCCAGCCCGCCCCGGGACCCCGTGGGACTCGCTCCGCGGGGCGTAGGGCTCGAGCTTCGGGGCGCAGGGCTCGGGAGGGCGAGCGAGGTCGACGAGCCCTTCGACCAGGGCCGCCCGGACCTCGGCCGGGCTCGCGTCCGGGGGGACGAAGGCCACCCAGGGGTCTCCGGTGTGGAAGTTGAGCGCGTTGCGGCGCACCAGCCGGCGGAACGCGGCGCGCTCGCGCTCGTCCACCGTCGGCGGCGCGACGGCCAGGCAGCCGCACCGCGGATAGCGCGGGTAGCGAGCGACGTGGTGGGTCTCGCCCTCCACCGTACCGAAGAAGGGGCTGAGGAGGCCGATGCACTTGTCGAGGGCGACCTTCGCGATGGGATCCCAGCATCCGAAGCGCACCCGCGTCGCGAAGAGCAGGGCGTCAGCGCCGATCGCGTCGCGCATCACGTCGTTGGCGGCGTCCTTCGCCTTGCAGGTGCCGGGGTGGTCGGTCCAGCACTCGAAGCAGCCCTGGCACGGGGCGAAGCGCTCCTCCCGGAGCCGGTGCACGGCGTGGAGGGCGTTGCTCTGACGCAGCACCTCCTCCGTCGTGCGGCTGATCGCGCCGGGCGCGAGGGCGTCGAGGAAGGTGATGCGCATGGGGCCTCCGGCGTCGGCTGGTCTGCTAGATGCTCCCCTTCGCCGCGGCCGCACGTCAGGCCGGGGCGATCGTCATCGTCGACGGCTCTACCGAGCGCCGGCGGGCGGCGATCGCTGCGCGCTCGGCGTCCCACCAGGCGGCCGCCCGGGCACGGGTCCATGCGTCGGCGCGGGGGCACTGCTGGAGCGCCACCGCGAGAGCTGCAGCCGACTCCGGACGCTCCCCCGGGTCCTTCGCCAGGCACCGCAGCACCAGTCGCTCGAGGCCCGGGTCGATGCCGTCGTCGTGCTGGGACAGCGGCTCCGGGGCCGTGTGGAGGTGGTGACCGAACACCTCGACCACCGCGCCCCGGAAGACCGGCGTCCCCGACAGGAGGTAGTAGGCCACGCCCCCCAGGCTGTAGAGGTCGGCCCGCGCGTCCACGGTGGTCGGGGCCGTCAGGGCCTCGGGCGCCATATAGAGGGGCGAGCCCTGGATCGAATCGGCGCTGCTCAGCCGCAGGTCGGTGGGGGTCTCGATGTCCTTGACCAGGCCGAAGTCGAGCACCTTCACGACGTCGGGTACGCCCCCGCGCTCGCACAGCATGATGTTGTCGGGCTTCACGTCCCGATGGACGAGACCGAGGGCGTGGGCCTCGCTCAGGGCGTCGGCGACCTGCACCAGGACGTGGATCGTCCGCTCGGGAGGCAGCGGCCCGATCATCGCGACCAGGTCCTCGAGGGTGATGCCGTCGAGGTACTCCATCGCGTAGTAGAAGACGCCGTCCTGCGTGCGTCCGTAGTCGTAGATCGCCACCGTGTTGGGATGGGTGAGGCGGCTGGTCTGCTGCACCTCGCGCTCGAAGCGAGCGATCGCGCGCTCGCCGGCCTTCTCCCTCGGCAGCAGCTTCACGGCGGTCGGCCGCCGGAGCATGCGGTGGCGGGCGCGGTACACGGCCCCCATCCCGCCCTCGCCGATCTTCGCTTCGAGCGTGTACTGGCCGAGCTCGATCGCCTCGCGGACCTTGGCCTCGAGGCCGAACACGATGCGCGAGATCACCCCGGCGATCGCCGTGATGGCGGCGGTCGCGAAGATGCCGTAGACGACGGGCAGGACCGCGGTGTCGATGGACGGCTGGCCCGGGAGCTCGAGGATCAGCCCCTCCCAGCCGACGACCGAGGCGGCCGTCATCACCCCGCCCCAGACCAGGGCCACGGCCACCGACAGCCAGACGGGGCTCGGGACGACCGCCGCCCGCAGAAGCACGACCACGGCCATCAGGACCGGCGCGAAGATCGCCATGACGCCGCCCACGCCGGGCACGGGGGGGAAGGCCGGGAGCGGGGCGAGCGCCGCCATCGCGGCGGTGACCGCCCCCAGCTCCAGCGCCCGACACACCCAGCCGGGGCGCACACCCCAGCGCGTGGTCAGCCTGACCACGCCGCTGGTGGCGAGGACCACGAGATGCGCGACGCGCGTGCTCGACAGGAGGGGCTCCCCCTCCGCTGTCGACAACAGGTCGAAGGCGAGGAGGACCCCGAAGAAGACGAACATCACCCCGCTGAAGAGCGAGACGCGCTTCTGCAGGTACGCCCTCGGATCCGTGAGGGAGTCCGTCATCGTCGTCCCATACGCCCCCGCCGGGCGGCCAGGGTCAAGGCGGGGGCGTGCTCGATGGGGCTCGGCGCTCTCCGCCACGGCCGGCCGTGGCAGGCCCCGCCCCGGGGCGTGCTGCGGGGCCGACCACCTCGCTGCGCGTGGCCGGACGGGGCGGGGACGCCCCCGGAGGAGCGACCCCGCCGGGGGGTGTCAGAGCGGGCTTCCCCGCGGGTCGTCGCTGCGGATGCACAGCGGGCTCGCGGGCCCGGCGACGTCCGTGCTCAGGCTGGAGCGGCACACGAACCCCGTCTCGCAGTCGTCGGTGGATTCGCAGAGCTCCGTGCAGAACTCGTCGCTGTTGTCGCGCCAGTCGGCGACGCACAGGCGGTTCGTGCAGACCACGTTGTCCGCGCAGGCCTCGCCGGGTTCGGCGCCGGTGGTGAAGCGTGAGGCGCACACCCGCCGGGGCGCGCCGGCGGCGTCGAAGCCGACCGGCACGCACGCCTCGTCGATCGCGCAGTCCGAGTCGAAGGAGCACGCGGCCCGGCTCCCCGGGACCGCCTCGCACGCGCCGATCCGCCCCACCGCATCGTCCGCCCGGTCGAGCGCCGTGCGACCGTTGGCGAGGGTGTTGTCGAAGAACCCGCAGAGGTAGCCCTCCGGGCAGTCGCCGTCGTCGCCGCAGAGGCTCGAGCAGCGGGTCGAGGTGCCTCCGAACTCCGTGCCGCAGAAGCTCGTGCACCGGTCCTCGAAGTCGAGGAAGTTGGCCGACCGGTCATCGCACCGCTCGCCCGGGAGCAGCTCGCCGCCCGCCGGGAGGCAGAAGGTCACGATCGGCTCGTCGCCGAGGCTCGACACGAACGAGCACGTCTCGCCGGGCTCGCAGTCGTTGTCGGACCCGCAGCCGTCGGACGTCGGGAAGCACGCCGACTCCCTCGACCCGGTGCGGGTGGTGACGAGGTCGAGGCAGCTGAAGCCCTGCCCGCAGTCCGCGTCGGTCGTGCACAGGCCCGGCGTGCAGACCCGGCCCACGCAACCGGTGCCGGTGGCGCAGGTCCGGACCTCGAACGCCGCCGTGGCGGGATCGTCGCCGCAGGCCTCCCCCGGCAGGGGGTAGCCCGCCAGCGGCGTCACGCAGATGGGGTCGTAGCTCCCCTGGTCGTCGGTCTGCCCGAAGCAGACCTCCCGGGCGCCCCCGGCGCCCGTCGTCTGACAGTCCGCCTCCCGCGCGCAGGACGTGCGGCTCCCCGCCGCGTAGGTGCAGATCCCCGTCGGGACGTAGAGGTCGTCGAAGTCGTCCGCGGTCCCCTGCCCGAGGGTGAGGTCGGTCAGGCTGCAGCGCATGTCGCTCGGGCAGTCGTCGTCCGCCGTGCAGATGCCCGCGCAGGAGCCCTGGGCGTTGCAGAAGTAGCCGCAGGTCTCGTCGTCGGGCGGCTGGCAGACCCGCCGGCCGTCGCCGGGCCGCCCCCCGCAGCTCCACCCGTCGGGGCACTCGGTGGTCGTGCGGCACGCGATCGCCAACCCGCCGCCGAACTCGCTGCGTGGGTTGCAGGCGTCCCCGGGCCGCAGGAGCCCGGTCCGCGGCTCGCCCTCGCCGTCGAGGAAGGTGAAGCACCCCAAGGTGAGGCCCTCCCGGTCGCTGACCAGCGGCACGCAGTGCTCCGGCTCCTCGCAGTCGCTGTCCCGGGCGCACTCGTCCATCGTCAGGTCGACGCAGACGTCGCCTCGGACGTCGCGGTCGACGTCGATCAGCCGGTTGTCGAGGCAGCGGGCGCCGGGCGGGCAGCCGAAGCCGTCCTCGCAGCTCCGGTAGCACACGCCGCCGAAGCAGGCGTGGTCGTAGCCGTCGGCCGGGAACCGCATCTCGCAGTCGCGGTCCTCCTCGCACTCGAGGGAGCAGTACCCCTCGCCGAGGTCGAAGGCGCCGAGGACGTCGACGCAGATCTCGGAGCGGCAGTCGCTGTCGTCGTCGCAGGCCTCGCCGGTCGCGGCCCCCTCCATGCCCTCGTCGCGCGTGTCGCTGCCGAGGTCCGGTGCCGGGCCCAGGTCGTCGTCCACCGCCATGTCGCCGGGCCCCGCGTTCGACGAGCACGCCAGCAAGAGCGCCGCCGCGGCTGCGCCGCATCCCCAAGAAAGTCGGTTCATCGTTCCTCCAGGTCGGCGCCGGGGGGGCGCCATCCAAGGAACGTACTCCAGGCTGGCCTTCAGGCGAAGCCATCCGCTCGCTGCCGGATCGAAGGAAACACGTCTCGCTCACCCGACTACGGGGACCATGCGACATCGCTCTTCGGTGCTCCTCTTCTTCGTTCTCGTCCTCGGCGGGTGCGGCTCGACGAGCCCGTCGGGCGACGGGGGCGCGCCCGGCCCCGACTCCGGCGGCCGGGAGCCCCCGCCGGGCGCCGACGGCGCCGCCTGCGGGGCGGATGCCGAGTGCCTCGGCGGGACCTGCCTCGAGGGGGCGGACTTCCCGGGCGGGCTCTGCACGCTCCTCGGCTGCGCGAGCGATGCCGACTGCCGGGGCGGAGGCGTCTGCGTGACGGACCCCGCCGTGGGCGTCGCGAAGTGCCACACGCCCTGCACGACGGACGGAGACTGCCGGGCCGGCTTCGTCTGCTCGGGCATGCTCGGCACCCTGGCCTGCTGGCCGGACCGGCCCGCGATGGCCGTCGAGGGGCCCGACGGGGTGCCGGGGACGGTGACGTGCGTCGGCCCCGTCGAGGGTCAGGAAGAGATCGCCTTCGAGGTCCCGGTCGGGACGACCCGCTACGCGGTGGTCCCCTTCGCCGAGGACGGGGGCCGGGTGGTGCCGCTGCTCCTCGACGGGCCGGACCGCGACCTCGACTTCGCGAGCGACGAGTCGGTCGAGCTCGCCACGGTCACGTCGACCCTCCTCGGCTTCACGAGCCCCCTCGTCGTGCCGCCCAAGCCCGGGCGCGAGACCGACCTGCAGAGCGGGAGCCATGCGTTCGTCGTCGACGCCGACACCGAGAACCTCTGCCTCTACCTCGTGGCCGAGGACGCGCCGGGGAGGCGCCTCGACCTCAACATCTACCTCGTGGGGATCGAAGGGCGCGAGCCCGCGACGGCGGGGGACGACCCGGCCCTCCAGCGCATGACCGCGACGGTGGACGAGGTGTTCGGCCAGGTCGACCTGCCCCTCGGCGAGGTCCGCTACCTGCCGCTGTCGCCGGAGGACACCTCGGCCTTCCGGGTGATCACGGTCCGGGAGGACATCGCCGCCCTGGCCGCGCTGAGCACGCCGCCCGAGGGCGGTCCGGACGCGCTGCTGAGCCTGAACGTCTTCCTCCTCGCGGGCCTCGACCTGCCGGAGGGCTCGGTGGTCGGGATCAGCCAGGGGATCCCCGGGCCGCCAGGTCTGCACGGGTCGATGGGGTCGGGGGTGGTCGTCAGCGCGGAGTTCCTGGACATGGGCGTGGCGGGAGACCCGCTGCTCGGGGCGGAGCTGACCGGGCTGGTCCTCGCCCACGAGGCGGGCCACTTCCTCGGCCTCTTCCACACGACGGAGGCGAGCCTGGCGGTGAGCGACCCGCTCGCGGACACCCCGGTCTGCACGGGCGGGTTCCCCGACGACTGCCCGGACCAGAGCAACCTGATGTTTCCGCTCGCGAGCCTCGAGGGGCGGGGTCTGACCGCGCAGCAGGGCGCCGTGCTCGCCGCCAACCCGCTGGCGCGGCCGTGACCGCGCGGGTCGCGGGGGCCGGTTGGGTGCTCGCGTCGCTTCTCCTGGTCGTGATGGGCCTGGCGGCGACGCCGGCCCGGTCCGCGGCCGAGCCCCCTTCGGTGGACCCGGCCCTCGCCCGGGCTCTGATGAGCATCCACCGTCGGCCGCACCGTGAGGCGCTCGAGGCAGCCTTTCCCGGGCTCGAGCGCCGGCTGCTCCGCCTCGCCCGACGTCGGGCGGAGGCGCCTTGGGTGCGCGACCGCGCGCTCCAGGTGCTCGACGACTTCCCCTCCCGCCGGGTGTCGCGGCTCTACCGGCGCCTCCTCGAGGACGACGGGAGCCTGGCCGAGATGACGCGCTTCCGCCTGCTGCGCCGCCTCGCCCGGCGGGACCCGGCCGGCGCGGTCCGGCCCCTTCGCCAGGCGCGCTGCGGCGGCTCGGCCCTCATGCGTCGCGCGGCGGAGGCCGCGCTGGCGACCTTCCCCGACGAGCTGCGGGAGCGCGTGGCTTGCCCCGCGATCGGCATCGAGGATCGGCATCGAGCCGGCGCCTCGCGGGGCGGGGCGCTGAACTGGCTCTAGGCTGCCCATACGGAGGCGACGCCGATGAACCTACCCCCGAAAGACCTGCTCCTCGCCCGCGTGAAGCCCGGCCGGGACAGCTGGGCCCATAGCCGCCGGCCCGACCGCATCGAGGCGGTCGGCCCCGGGGAGGAGTCGGTGTGGGACTACCCGAGGCCGCCGGAGGTCCAGGACGTGACGACGCCGCTGCGCGTAATGGCCGGTGACACCGTCCTCGCGGAGGCCACGGGGGGCGTCCGCGTCCTCGAGACCGCGGGCGCCCCGGTCTACTACCTGCCGCCCGACGCCGTCCGGCGAGAGCTCTTCGAGGAGTCCGAGCACGTGACGGTGTGCGAGTGGAAGGGCGCGGCCGTGCACTACGACGCGGTCGTCGACGGCCGGCGGGTCGGGCGCGCGGCCTACGTCTACCCGGACCCCTTCGACGACCTCGGCCGCGGCTTCGCCAAGATCGCGGGCTACTTCGCCTTCTACCCGGCCAAGGTGGAGTGCTTCCTCGGCGGGGAGCGCGCCGTGCCCCAGCCGGGCGGCTACTACGGAGGCTGGGTGTTCCCGTGGGTGAAGGGCCCGATCAAGGGCGCCCCCGGCACCGAGGGCTGGTAACCGCCTGCCGGCCGGCGCGGTCTGCTCGAGGGAGGGTGAGGCACGCGGGTGACCGAGCACTGGTACCTGTTCCCGGTCGGGGTCGCGGTCGCGTCCGCGGGCATGTCGAGCGGCATCTCGGGCTCGAACTTCTGGATCCCGATCTACCTGCTGTTCCTGGAGCTGGAGCCGCGCCTCGCCTTCTGGGTGTCGCTCCTGACGATGCTCTTCGGCTTCGGGTCGGGGGTGGCGCGCAACGCCCAGGCGGGGACCCTCGACCTCGCCGTCGCGCAGTCGCTCGCCCTCGTCCTGGTTCCCGCGACGCTGCTCGGGGCCGGTGCGAGCACGGTGCTCGATGGCCGCTGGGCGATCCTGGGCTTCGCGGTCTTCGCGTTCGGCTACGCGGTGGCGCTGGCCCTCGAAGCGCGGCGGGGCGGCCGGGCGCGGCTCGAGACCCCCGCGGGAGCCGGCCAAGTGGGCGCGGCGCAGGCGCACCCGTGGCGGGGGCGCGTCGTTCGGGTCGCGCTCGGCGGCGCTCTGCAGGGCTTGATCGCGACGGGCTCCGGAACCCTGATGCTCGGCGCGCTCCTCGCGCATCCTCGGGTGCGGGACCAGGCCACCGCGATCGGGACGACGGTGCTGCTCGTGTTCGTCGCGAGCCTCCTCGCCGTGGTCGGACGGATCGACGGCGCGATGGTCGCCGTGCTGCGCGATCGCTGGCCTGAGATCGCCGGGATCCTCGCGTTCGCGGGTCCGGGCGTCGTGCTCGGCGGCCAGCTCGGGCCGCGCCTCGCCCGGCCCATCGGCCGGCGCACGCTCCGCGCCTACGTGGCGGCGCTGCTCCTCGGCGTGTCGGGGCTGATGGCGTACCGGGCGGCGGTGGCGTTCGGGGTGGCGTGAGCGGATCGGAGCCCACCGCGCCTCCGTGTCGCTCACCTCGCGGCGCTCCAGCTAGCCTCGCTCCGGCACCTCCACCTCTTCGGTCAGGGCCGCGGCGGCCTCCGGGTCGACTGTACGCAGGTTGAGGTCTCGCTGCGGGAAGGGGATCTCGATGTTCGCGTCCGCGAGGGCGTCGTACACGCGGACCGCGAGGCGGCTCCGGGCCCGGATCGCCGCGAGGTAGCCCGTGGTCCAGGCGATCAGCTTGTAGTCGATCGAGCTGGCGCCGAAGCCCGTGCACAGGACCGACGGGGCCGGCTCCGCGAGGACGCCCGGCTGGGTCCGCACCACCTGCTCGAGGATCGGCATCACGTCCCTCGGCGCATGGCGATAGGCCGTGCCGACCTCCAGGTCGACCCGGACCTGGAGGTCGCTGAAGGTCCAGTTGATCAGCTGGCTCGTCAGGAGGTCCGAGTTCGGGACGATCACCTCCGCGCCGTCGAGCGCCCGCACGGTGCTCGACCGGATGCCGATCCGGCGCACCTCGCCGACCAGGTCGCCCAGCTGGATGGTGTCCCCGACCTCGATCGGGCGCTCCGCCACCAGGATGAGCCCGGAGACGAAGTTGCTGACGACGTTCTGGAGGCCGAAGCCGATGCCCACGCCGAGGGCGCCGCCGAGGAGCGCGAGGCGCTCCGGGCCGACGCCGGCCATCCCGAACGCGAGCACGATGCCGACCGCGACCAGCAGGTAGCTCACGCTGAGGCTGATCGCGCTCGAGACGCCCTTCTCCAGGCTCGTGCGCGGCAGGAGCTCGTTCTCGAGCAGCGCGTGCACGAGGCGCATGACCGCGAACGTCCCGAGGATGGTGATGACGAACGCGAGGACGTCGCCGACGGACAGCTCGATCGAGCCGAAGGTCAGCTCCTCGCGGGTCATCCGCCGGAGCCACGCCGCGGTCGGCTCGAGCGCGTCGAAGCTCGACAGTACGAGGTAGCCGAGGCTGAACGTGGCGCCGAGCCAGAGCAGGCGGCTGAGCACCACGCCCACCCACCGCCGCCGCTCCCGCACGGTGTACGACATTCGTGCCTCGGGCCGGCGCAGGAACTCGAGCATGAGCGCCTGGGCCATCTTCGTCGCGAAGAACAGGCCGACGATCAGCTCGACGCTCCTCAGGGTGCCGTACGTCCAGAGCTCCGAGCGCTCCACGAAGCCCGACAGGTGGAAGTACACGCTCACGAGCTGGGGCACGATCGAGAGACGGATCAGCGCGTAGAAGCGCTGGCGCAGGGGCGTCTCCCGGGCGATCCGCTCGCTCCAGCCCGGCATGAACAGCCAGCCGGTCAGGACGAGGCCGGCGAGCTGGAAGGCGAAGAGCAGGAGGCGGTCGGGGAGCCCCGTGACGTAGCCGAGGCTCATCGGCACGGTCAGGCCCGCGAGCAGGACGAGCCCGGAGATCGGCCGCGCGGCGGCTCGGAGAAGGTGCGGGATCAGCACCAGGAGCGACGGCACGAGCGCCATGCGCGCGGCTCCCTCCACCACCACGGGGACGTACGGGTAGAAGACCGGCGCCGCGATCAGGGACAGCAGGACCGCGGCAGCCACCGGCCGGGCGCGGATCGCGCGGTGCGGCGATGGCCGCCCGCCGGTCCTCGGATCGCTCCTCGTGCGGAGCTGGAGGTAGCCGAACAGGAAGCCGACGGCGAGGAAGCCGATCAGGTGCCAGACGAGGCGATGGCGCTCCGTGAGGAGGAACGTCTCGATCGACGCGACGTGCTCCTTCGTGACCTCGCCGAGGTCCGGCGGCTCCGGGGTCCGGTCGAGGGGACCCCAGCCTTGCCAGGCGGGCCGGTGGTCGCGCCGCAGGCGGCGGCTCCGGGCGCGCTCCTTGGCCGTCGAGATGCGCGCCACGCTCGCGGCGATCCGGATCCCCTGGTCCGAGAGCTCGCCCTGGAGCCCGAGCACGTCGAACAGGCGACGGTCGAGCCGCGCGAGCACCTGCTCGATGCGCTCGAGCAGCAGGTCGATGCGGGCCCGCTGGGATGGCGGGATCGCGTCGTCCATCAGGTGCTCGTCCCGCGTGAAGGTCCACTCGTCCCGGTGCTCGACCGCGTCGGCGCGGGCCTCCGACAGCTCCTCGCTCCGGCCCTCCAGCGTCTGCTGCCAGCCGAGGAGCCGCTGCCGCACGCGGCCCCACTCCTGCTCCAGCTCGTCGAGCGCGGCGGGGCTCAGGGTGTCGAGGCGCTCGAGGGCGGGCTCCTCCCGCATGAGCTCGACGTGCCGGCGGAACGCGGGGAGCCCGCGCTGGATGCGCCGAAACGCCTGGGAGCGCTTCATCACGGGGGCCAGCTCCTGGAGCGCGCGGAAGGTCTCCTCGATCCGCCGGCCGATCTCCGGCACGGGGATCAGGTCCTCGTCCTCGGCGTCGTCCTCGACCTCCTGCTCGGCCTCGTCCAGCGCGTCCTCGCCCGCGGGCGGCTCGCCCCCGTCGGGGGCGGGTTCCGGGGCGGGCCCCGCATCGGCGACGCCGGCGTCCGGCGGCGCCTGGGCGGCGGCCCGGGACGGCCCGGCGAGGGCGAGGGCGAGGAGCAGGGCCGCCGGGAGCAGCGCGGGGTGGGGGGGGCGAGGCA
>JBHJHB010000018.1:0-81968 GCA_050331215.1 Sandaracinaceae bacterium
GGGGCGCGCGGGTTGGGGCCTCGGGGGGGGGGTTCCCCGGCGGGGGGGGGGGCCCCCCCGCGGGGGCCGGCCCCTGGCCGGGGCCGGGGGGGCCTGCGGGCCGCTCGGGGGCCGGCTCGCGACGGGCCGGGCGATGGTCACGAGGGCGGGGATCCGCGCGCGCCGTGACGGCGCCCGTCGGACCGCTCCCGGCCCTCGAGCGCGTGCCGACGCCGACGTCGGGCGCCCGCGGCGGCGGGGCCGCGCGCTCCCTCGCGGGCCGGTCGGCCGGGGCGTCCACGGATCCGCCGGCCGCGCCGAGCAGCGTCGCCACGGCGGCGGACCTCCCCGCGAGGAACCGCGCGTGGAGCCCCGCCTGCTGCTCGAGGAACGCGAGATGGCGGACGGTGGCCGCTCGATGCACCTCGCTCACCGCGCCCACCCGGCGGGTGGCCGGGGGAGACCCCTCGCCAGCCTCACGAAGCGGGTCGGCCGACGGCGCGAGGGGCGTCGAGGGGCGATCCGCGTCGCCGCGCCGTTCCGCGTGCGGCGCCGCGTGGCCTCGCCGGGTGGACGGAGGCCCCGGGGGACGATCCGCATCGCCGCGCCGCGCCGTGCGCGCGGAAGCGCGGCCGCCCCCGGCCGGGGCGGCGCGTTTCGGAGGGGGCCTTGCGGACCCCGGAGGTAGGCCCTCGTCGAGACCGGGGTCGACCGGCGGCAGCGGGGGGGCGGCCTCCATCGTCTGCGTCACCGCCACCTCTTCGGGGCGAGCCCGGAGGCGGAGCGGGCGCGCATAGGATGGGGTTCCGAACGCCGCCCGGCCGACCCGGCGGACGCGCACCTCCACCTTGTCGCCCCCGGCCTCCTCATCGCCGCCGGCTCCCAGCGCGCCGGCTCCCAGCGCGCCGGGGAGGGGCACGGCCTCCACCGTGGCCACGGTCGCTTCGGACGGCCGCCCGGCGAGGTCCGTCCCGCGGTGGAGCGCCACGATCGCGGCCGCGAGGTGCAGGAGCCCGCTCGCGGCGTGGGCGTGGCCATAGGTCGGGCTCAGGCTCCCATCCCGGACCGTCGGGCCGACCCTCAGCTCGACGTCCGGCGTCCCGCTCGTCCCGTCGGCTGCCCCCTCGTCGTTCTCGCCCTCGAGCACCGCCACCACGGGGAGCCCGAGCGCCCGCGCATCCTCGAGGCGCCGCAGCAGGAGCACCGCGCCCCCGTCTCCCGGGCGGCGCAGCGTCGGCGCGAGCACCTCGCGCGCAGCCTCGCGATGCACGTGCCCGTCCGCCAGGTCCGCCGCGCCCACGAGCGCCGCATCGAGGGTGCCCGCCCGGAGCGCGCCGACCGCCACCTCGAGCGCCCTCAGGCCGCTCGCCTCGTCGTCGCTGACCGTGAAGCTCGGGCCCGTCAGGCCGAGCTGCCGGCTGGTCAGGTTGGCCGGGATGTTCGGCATCGTCCCGAGCACCGCGGCGGCCGTGAGCGCTGGCCCGAAGGCGTCGGCTCGCGGATCGTCCCGCGCCTGCAGGCGCCAGCGCGCGCCCCAGCGCGCCACCTCGCTGTCGCACTGCATCCCGACGACCACCCCCGTCCGCTCCGGGAGCGTCTGCTCGGCGACCGCGTCGAGGGCGAGGGCGAGGGTCAGCGTCTGCTGGCCGAGGGCCTGGCCCAGGTCGGCGGGCGGGATCGCGAGGCCCTCGAGCGGGAGCTCGACCGCCTCGGTCCGTGGGGACGCGCCCTCCCGGAGCCCGGCGAGCACCTGGTCGCCGCCCCGGCGGTCGCCCGCGGCGAGCCCGACCCCCACCACCGCGATCGCGGGGCGCGAAGGTGGCTCGGCGGTCGCCGACCGGTGGGCGTCCGCCTCGCCCAGCCAGGCTTCGACCACGAGGTGGGCGTTGTTGCCGCCGAACCCGAACGCGTTGAGCCCGGCACGCCTTACCCCGGGCCAGGGCTCGAGGGCGGTGACCGGCCGGAGGGGTCCGTCCGCGAGCTCCGGCCGGGGCGCGTCGAGGTGCGGGCTCGGCGGCCGCTGGCCGTGCTCCAGCGCCCCGAGCACCTTGAGGAGCCCCGCGGCTCCGGCCGCCGTGATCAGGTGGCCGAGGTTGCCCTTCAGGCTGCCGACGGGGACGTCCTCGGCGTCCCCGAACACCTCGCCGACGCTGCGCAGCTCCGTGCCGTCGCCGACCGGCGTGCCCGTCGCGTGGAGCTCGAGCCAGCCGAGGTCCCGCGGGGCGAGGCCGGTGCCGACGTAGGCGGCGCGCATCGCCCGGACCTGCCCTTCGGCCGACGGAGCGAGGAACCCGGGCCCCCGTCCGTCGTTCGAGAGGCCGATCCCGCGCAGCACGCCGAGGATCGGTCGCCCCTCGCCGACCGCATCGTCGAGGCGCATCAGGGCGACCATCGCCGCGCCCTCGCCGGGCACCAGCCCGTCCGCGTCCCGGTGGAGCGGGCGGCTCCGTCCCGACGTGCTCAGCGCGCGCAGGGCGCAGAAGCCGATGTGGAGGAACAGGTCGTCCGTGCAGCTCACGGCCCCCGCCAGGACGAGGTCGGCCCGGCGGTCGGCGAGCGCCGCGGCGCCGAGCGCCACCGCGTAGAGGCCGGAGGCGCAGGCAGCGTCGAGGGCGAAGGAGCCGACGTCGGCCAGGCCGAGGGCCCGGGCGGTCAGGCGCGCGGGCAGGCCCGAGTGGAACCGGTCCAGCGGATCGACCACGGGGCCGTCGTCGAGGCGCCGCCCGAGCCACGCGGCCTCGGCGAACGCCGCGTGGCCTACGGTCGGGAACGAGAGGTTCCCGAGCAGGACCGCGCCGCGGCGCCCCTCGCCGTGGTCGAGGCCGGCCTCCCGCAGAGCCTCCCGCCCCGCGTGGAGCACCCAGCGGAACAGCGGGTCGAGGCCGGCCAGGCGGCGCCGATCGATCCGCAGGCCCCTGGGGTCGAACCGATCGTCGAACCCGGTGACGTACCCGCCCCGGTCGGACCAGGTCCGGTCGTCGGCGTCGGCGCCGGGCTCGGCGGCCACCCGTCGCGGATCGAGGCGCCAGCGCCCCTCGGGCACGGATCGGAGCGCGTCCCGCCCCTCGGCGACGAGGCGCCACAGCGCGGCGGGGTCCAGCGCACCGGGCAGGACGCAGCCCCGCCCAACGACCGCGATCGGCGTCGGCGCCCTCATCGAGCCGGCGCGCGGGTCCCGAGGGAGCTGGGCAGCACGTGCGTCTCGACCCCCTGGAGCTCGGCCACCCACCGGCCGTCCGCGTCGAGGAGCGCCACATCGCACACCGAGCGCCCGTGGGCGGCTGCCCGCGCGCGCGCCCACGCCGTCACCGGACCGTCGACCGGGCCCGGGCGGTGGAGGACCAGCCGCTCGAGGCCGGTCGGCAGGGACCGGCCGCCGAAGCGGTGCTGGGCCCAGAGGACGGCGAGCTGGAGACCCCCGTCGAGGAGGGCCGGGTCGGTGACCCAGGGCTGCTCCGGCCAGCCCATCGCCCGCGCGCCGAGCAGGACCGCCGACGCGCCCTCCTCCCCCACCCCGTCGAGGTGGTCGATCACGCGGAACGACGGCCCGTGGAACAGCGCTCCGCCGTAGAGGGCCCCCTCGAGATCCCGCAGCTCCATCGGTCGGCTTGGCGATGGCGGCGTGTCGGGGGGCTCGGGGCCGAGCTCGACGACGGCCCGGTAGCGGACGGCGCCGTCGGCGTCCACGAGGCGGGTGGCGAGGGTCGACCGGTGCCCGTTGCTCCGCCGCTCCGCGTGGATCCGAAAGCGCGCGCCCACGTCGAAGGCGTCGAGGCGGACGCCCCGCAGGACGGCGAGGTCCCGCACCTCCAGGACCCGGAGGTCCGGCTGGAGGGCGCGGGCAGCCCGCGCGAACAGATCGACCGTCACGACGAGGGGGAGCACCGGGACGTCGTCCACGACGTGACCGTCGAGGAAGGGGTGGGTGGCGCGGCCGATCCCCACGTCGAAGGTCCGCTCCGCGGGGGCGCCGGCGCGGGGGAAGGAGCCGAGCACCACGTGGCTCGAGCCATCGGCGCGGAGCTCCTCGACGAAGGCGCGCGCCCCGTCCTCCGCGTCGAGCAGCGCCACCCCCTGGCGCGCGAAGTGCTCGCGCAGGCTCGCCCCGACCATCCCGCCGTCCCAGGGGCCCCAGGCGAGCGACCGGCACCACGCCCCGGGGCGGCGGGCCGCCTCCGCCCTTGCGATTCCGTCGAGGGCGCCGTTGGCGGCGGCGTAGGCGGCCTGGCCGACGTTGCCGTAGGCCGCCGCCACCGACGAGAACAGGACGATGCCCTCGAGGGGCTCCTCGCGCGTCGCCTCGAGGAGAGCCAGGAGGCCGTCGACCTTGGTCGAGAGCACGCGGTCGATGTCCTCGTCGGTCAGATCCCCGATGCGGCGATCGGCGAGCACGCCGGCCCCGTGGACGACGTGGGTGATCGGGCCGTGCGCGTCCCGGCTCGCGTGGACCACGCGCCGGAGCGCCTCCGCGTCCCGGACGTCCACCGCTTCGTAGCTCGCGTGGGCCCCGGTAGCGGCGAGGTCGGCCAGGGTGCGACGGACCTCGCGCTGCCGCCGGACCCGATCCGCTTGGCGCCGCAGCTCCCGGGGGGCGGGCGGGCGTTCGGCCAGCCGGGCGAGGGTGCCCTCGAGGTGGTCGTCCGGTACCTCCCGGAGGGCGGCCGCCTCGTCGGTGAGGTCGGTGCGGCCCAGCAGGAGGATCCGGGTCCCCGGGATCGCCTCGGCGAGGGCCCGCAGGCAGCGGGCCGTCACGCCGCGGGCGCCGCCCGACGCGAGCACGACCGGTCGCGCGGGGGCCGGTCGCCCGGCGGTGGCCGGCTCGGGTCGCCAGGTCGGGACGCGGCGGGCGCCCGACGGGCCGAGGGTTACCTCGGCCGCGCCGCCGCCGAGGAGGAGCTCGTCGGCGACCGCGCGAGCAATGGCCTCCGGCCGGGTCACGCCGTCCACCGTCAGCGTCGCCACGGTCACGTCGGGCCACTCCCGCCGGGCGGTGCGGGCGAGGGCGGCCAGCCCCTCCTCCGCCCCGTCTGCGGCGCCGCGCCGATGGGCGACCACGTAGAGCCCGCCCCGCTCCTGCACCCGGGGCGCCAGGGACCGCGCGCGACGCAGGGCCCCATCGAGCAGAGGCCGCGCCGCCTGAGCCGCGGCCAGCCCCGCCGCGGCGATCACGGCGGACGCGGACCCGGCGTCGCTCCCCACCCGCGCCGCGACGCCGGCGGCCCGGAGGCGAGCCGCCAGGCGGTCGCCGACCTCTCCCTGGGGGTCGACCACCAGGACCTCGGCCGCGCTGAACAGCCCCGGCGCGGTGAGGCCGGGCCGGGGGCTCGGCACCAGCTCGAGCACGTGCCTCGGTACGGCCTGCGGCGGGCGGCGGGGGGCGGCGGCCTCGGGCGGAGGCGGCGCGATGGGCTCGGCGGGCATCGAGCGCGCGGACGGGCGTGGCTCCCGCAACCCGGTCACGGCGGTCGGGACGGCGTCGCGGAGGGCGGCGACGACCTCGCCGATCGTGCGCAGGGCGCCGAGGCGGGCAGGGTCGAGGTCGGGCAGGTCGGGGACCTGGGCCTTGAGCGCGGCGAGGATCTCGACGCGCTTGATCGAGTCGACGCCGAGGTCGGACTCGAGGGCCATGGCGGGGTCGAGGAGGTCGGCGGGGTAGCCGGTCTTGTCGCTGATGACCTGGAGCAGGCTCGCCGTCAGGTCCGGGGCTGGCGCCGGGAGGCTCGCGGCTCCGCCGGGGCGGCCGCCCGCCCCTCGCCCGTCGGCGCCCGAGGGGCCGGCCGGCCCCGGAGCGGCGTCCGTCACCGTCCGGTCGCCACGCGTCGGCTCGGGGGGGGGCGGCGGATCCACCGGCTGGCCTGCTGCGACCGTCGACGGCGCCGCGTCCCTCCCGAGCGCCGCTCCGCCGTCGACCAGGTCGGCGAGGCCCTGCAGGGCCAGCTCGCTCGTCCGGAGGTAGGCCTCGTGGCTCTGCGCCATGGCGCGCTGGTAGGCAGCGTGGGCCTCCGCGGTCTGCCGCTGGGTCTCGCGAAAGGCCTCGAGCCACGCCGGGTCGACCGATCGGGCCCGCACCGGGGTCCGCGAATGGTCCTCCGGCGCTTCGTCGACCTCGGTGGGCCGGTGCCCCGAAGCGGCGCGGACGGGCGTGGGGGCCGCCGCCGCGACATCCCCGCTGCCGTCGGCGCGCTCGACGCCGCGCGTGGCGAGGCTCGCCCCGTTGGAGGGCCCGGGGTCGTCGGTGGACGCGCGCTGCGGCGGGTCGAGGACGACCCCGCGGTGGGAACCTCCGTTCGGGGCGCTCATCGCTGCCGGCGCTCGGTCCGGGTACGGCTTGCCGTAGTTCGCCCCCGTCAGGGTCAGGGCCATCCGGGGCGGGTCGTCCCGGCCGGAGGGCGGTCGCACGTCGGCGTCGAGGGCCGAGAGCGTCAGCGGCACCCCCGCCGCCGCGAGCTCGGCGAGGGCCGCGTAGAGGGCGCGGACGCCATCGGTCCCGGGCCGGTCCGTCGGGACCGCCCGGTGGGGCCGCTCGCCCAGGATCCGCTCGACGAGCCCGCTGAGCACCCGGCCGGGGCCCACCTCCACGAACGTCCGCGCGCCGCCGGCGTGGAGCGCGTCGACCAGCTCGACGAAGCGCACCGGCTCGGCGAGCTGACGCGCGAGCGCATCCCGCGCCTCGGTCCCGTCAGCGGGGTAGGGAGCCGCCGTCGCCGCGCGGACGACCGGGACGAGGGGCCGCTGGAACGCGACGCCCTCGAGATCGCGCCGGAAGGCCTCGACGGCGGGCTCGACGAGCGGCGAGTGGAAGGCGGTCGCGACCGGCAGCCGCGTCGTGGCGAGGCCCCGCGCCCCCAGGGACCGCTCCGCCTCCGCCACGCCCTCGAGGGACCCGCTCAGCACCACCTGGCGCGGGTGGTTGTCGTTGGCGAGGGTGACCCGAGCGGCGGTCTCCGCGAGCCACCGCTCGATGTCCGCGCGTCCGGCCGCCACCGCGATCATCGCGCCGGGCGTCTCGGACCCCGCTGCCATGTGCTCGCCCCGGCGCCGCGCGAGCCGCAGCACATCCTCCTCGGCCAGCACCCCGGCCGCGCCGAGGGCGGTCAGCTCCCCGAAGCTGTGCCCGGCGACGGCCCGGGCCTCGACGCCGAGGGCACGGAGCACCGCGAGCGTGGCGAGGCTCGCCGCGGCGAGGGCGGGCTGGGCCCACTCCGTGGCGGTGAGGCGCTGCGCCTGGGCCTCCCGCGTCGCGTCGGTGAAGGCCGGCGGCGGGAACACCACCCGATGGAGCGGCTCCTCGCCCAAGGGGAGGTCCGCCGCCCGGTCCCAGACCGCGCGCGCCGGCTCGAACCGGATGGCGAGGTCCGCGCCCATCCCGACCCGCTGGCTCCCCTGGCCGGGGAACAGCAGCACGGGGTGCGGGGCGGCGTCGCCGAAGCCGAGGGCGACGCCGCCGGGCGCGGTGAAGGCGGCCTCGCCGTCGAGGAAGGGGTCGACCAGCGCGAGCTTCGCGGCGAGGTCGGGGGCGTCGCCGACCACCATCGCGAGGCGCACCGGGGCGGTGGCGTCGAAGGCCGCGCGCCGCCGCACCCCGAGCGCGGCGAGGCCGTCCGCCTCCGCGGCGTCGCGGTCCCGCTCCGCCATCGCGCGCACGGCCGCGCCGCTTCCGCCGCTCCAGACGATCAGCTCCGCCGAGTCCGTGCGCAGGCGCGGCGCCCTCGTCGGGCCCCGGTACTCCTCGACCGTCACGTGGAAGTTCGACCCGCCGAAGCCGAAGGCGCTCACGGACGCCCGTCGCGGATGGTCGCCGGTGCGGATCCACGGCCGCGCCACGGTGTTGACGTGGAAGGGGCTCTCGTCGAGGCGGAGCGCGGCGCTGGGGCGCTCCACGTTGCGCGTCGGCGGGAGCACGGCGTGCCGCAGCGCGAGGACGGCCTTGAGCAGGCCGGCCGCGCCCGCCGCCGCCTTGGTGTGGCCGATCTGGGACTTGACCGAGCCGAGGGCGCACCAGGCCCGGTCCGCCCGGCCCGCCTCGTCGAACACCCGGGTCAGCGCGGACACCTCCGCGAGGTCGCCGGCGGCCGTGCCCGTCCCGTGCGCCTCCACCAGCTCGACGGTCTCCGGGCCGTAGCCCGCCGCGGCGTAGGCGCGGCGCAGCGCCTTGGCCTGGCCCTCGGCCCGCGGCGCGTACACGCTCCGGGCCCGTCCGTCGCTCGAGCGGCCGATGCCCCGCACCACCGCGTAGATCGGCAGCCCCTGGGCCTCCGCGTCCTCGAGGCGCAGCACCGCGAAGAGCCCGACCCCCTCGCCGAGCATCGTTCCGTCCGCCGCTTCGTCGAACGGCCGGCAGCGTCCGCTGCGCGACAGCGCCGTCGTCTTCGCGAAGCAGTGGAACATGAACGGGTCGTTCATCGTGTCGGCGCCCCCGCAGAGCACCGCGTCCGCGTGGCCGAGGCTGAGCTCGTCGGCCGCCATCGCGAGGGCGCCGAAGGTGCTCGCGCACGCCGCGTCGATCACGCAGTTGGTGCCGCCGAGGTCGAGGCGGTTGGCGATCCGGCCCGCGACGACGTTCCCGAGGACGCCCGGGAACGTGCTCTCCTGCCACGGGACGTAGTGCGCCGCGATCCGGCGGCACGCCTCCTCGATCTGGGGCTCGGGAAGGCCGAGCTCCCGCAGCGCCTTCACCCACACGGGCCGCTGCAGCCGGCTGTTCATCTCGCCGAGGAGCTTCTGCGCCCCGGTGACCCCGAGGATCACGCTGATCCGGTCGCGGTCGACGCCGGCCAGGCCCGCGTCCCGCAGCACCTCGTCCGCGACGAGGAGGGCGAGGAGCTGGGTGCTGTCCGTCGCCGGCACCACGGTCGGCGGGATCCCCCAGCGCAGCGGGTCGAACGCGACCGGGTCGAGGAAGCCGCCCTCGCGCACGTAGATCCGGTCCTCGGCGGCGACGTCGGGGTCGTAGTAGGCGTCGGCGAGCCAGTGCGTGGCCGGCACCTCGCGGATCGCGTCGCGGGCCTCGAGCACCTGCCGGAGGAACCCCTCGGCGCCATCGGCGCCGGGGAAGAGCGCGCCGACGCCGACGATCGCGAGGGGGGTCTGACGCTCGGGTCGGCTCATCGGGGAGCGGTCTCCAGGGGTCGAGGGACGAACCGGAAGGCATCGGCCGGGACCGGCGCGCCGTAGGTCCGGAGCTGGTGGGCGCGGGTCAGGACCGCCGCTCCCTCCAGCAGGTTGAGCGCGATCTGGACCACGCCCCTCCGCTCGGGGGACGCCAGGAACGAGCCTTGGGTCCAGGCGTTGAAGGCGCCCATCGCAGGGCCGCACCAGATCTGGTAGTCGAGGCGACGTTCCGGCGTCCCCTCGATCGCCCAGCGGCTCGACAGGCCGAGGTACCAGCGGAAGACGAGCGCCATCCGGTGCCGCGGGTCGCGCGCCGCGCGGTCGATCTCCCCCGGGTCGCGCGACCGGAAGTAGGCCTCCGTGCGGGCCCAGACCTCGGCGAGAGGGAGCTGGAACACGTCGGTCTCGAGCTTCGCCCTGGCCTCCGGCGGCAGATCGTCCAGCCCCTCGTGGGCGACGTACAGCTCGTAGAGGCGGCGTGCGCGGGGGGCGAACATCGTGCCGCGGCGCAGGACCTGAACCTGGACCCCCTGCTCGAACATGTCCGCCGCTGGCGCCATGCAGACGTCGTCCGTGGCCGCCTCGGCCAGGAGCCGGCGCCCCTCCGCGGACAGCCCGGACTCGACCGCGGCCTGGTTGATCGACCCGGTCAGCACGTAGGCCGCGCCCAGCCCGAAGGCCGCGGCCACGGAGGCTGGCGTGCCGAGCCCGCCCGCCGCGCCGAGGCGCGGGGCGACCGCGTACCCCTCCTCCTCGACGATCCGGTCCCGCAGCGCCTGCAGCACCGGAAAGACCGCGCCGAGGGCCTGCCCGTCCGTATGCCCGCCGCTGTCGGCCTCGACCGTCACGTCCTCCGCCACGGGGACGCGGCGCGCGAGCCGCGCCTCCTCGGGCGTGAGGCGGCCGTCATGGAGGAGCGCGTCGAGGATCGGGCCCGGCGCCGGCGAGAGGAACCGCCGCGCGACCTCCACCCGGCTCACCTTGGCGAAGAGCCGGTGGCGTCGCCGCACCCGGCCGTCGGGGCCGGCGGTCAGCCCCGCCGCGGCGAAGCGCACCACCGCCGGCGTCAGGTCCACGAACGCCGATGCGCTCGCCCGCCGCAGGCCCCGCCGGAGGTAGAGGTCGCAGATCGCGTCCTCGAGGGCGGGCTCGTTCGGCGCGTGGATCAGGTTGGCGCCGTAGGGCGGGGGGCTCAACGAGGCGTCCGAGCCCCCGAGCGCGCGCTCGATTCGCTCGAGGGCACGCTCCACGCGGTCCGGCAGGAGCCCTGCCGCGCCGAAGAACGCGAGCATGCCGGCTTGCGCCATCGCCACGACGAGCTCTTCGGTCGCGATGCCGTTCGCCATCGCCCCCGCCACGTACGGGAAGCGGACGCCATGGGCCGCGAGGAAGGCTCGGTCCCCGAGCCACTCCGGGTAGAGGGCGGGGAGCGTCGCGAGCAAGGGGAAGGCGCGGCCGTTCAGGGGGACCTGCCCCGTCACCTCGCCCGCCCAGGCGACGCCGACCGGGCCGGCCACCCCGTCCCGGACGAGGTGCACGGGCCGGCGCACCTCCCGCGCCGCGGCGGTCAGGCCCGCAGGGTCGAAGCGCGGAGGGTGGGAGGGCGAGGCGTTCCAGCCGCCGATCGGGGAGAGGCCGCTGATCATGGGGTGACGCACATTCCGGCCGGTCGGCCGGGGTGGCCGACCTTACCCCCACCCCGGACCACGATCCACGACCCCGCGAGGCGGCCAAAGGCCGCGCGATCGAAGCTCCTCTGTGGCAGGCTCGGGCCTCCGCCGAACCAAGGAGTGGCCATGGCCGAGATCACGCTGCACGGGAATACCTTCCACACGAACGGGGACCTGCCGACGACCGGCGCCAAGGCCCCGGAGTTCGACCTGACCAAGACGGACCTCTCCCCCGCCAAACTCGAGAGCTACGCCGGCAAGACGAGGGTCCTCAACATCTTTCCGAGCATCGACACGCCGGTCTGCGCAACGAGCGTGCGCACCTTCAACCAGAAGGCGTCGAGCAAGGACGGCGTGGTGGTCCTCAACATCTCCCAGGACCTGCCCTTCGCCCAGCAGCGCTTCTGCGGGGCGGAGGGCCTCGAGAACGTCGAGTGCCTCTCCGGGTTCCGGTCGTCCTTCGCGAGCGACTACGGGGTGCGGATCACCGATGGACCCCTCGCGGCGCTGGCCGCCCGGGCCGTGGTCGTGGTCGCCCCGGACGGGACCGTGAAGCACGTCGAGCTGGTGCCGGACATCGGCCAGGAGCCGAGCTACGACGCCGCCCTCGACGCGCTCTGAGGGTTCCGTGGGCGGCCGTGCGTTTGCACGTGCACGAGATCAGCGCGCGATCCTGGCCCGGAGCTCCTCGAGGCGCCGCTCGGCGGGGCCGAAGCGGGGGCTGATCGCCAGAGCCCGCTCGTACGCGCGCACCGCCTGGTGGAAATGGCCGGTCGTGCGCTGGATGTCGCCCTGAAGGGAGACCGGGAGCGGGTCGTCGGGGCTCACGTCCTCGGCCCGGCGGGCCCAGTCGAGCGCCTCCTCGAAGCGGCGCTGGCGGACCAGCGCGACGGCGAGGCGGTAGGTCGCGCCGGGGTGCTCGGGGGCGAGGGCGAGGGCCTCCCGGGCCAGCGCCTCCGCCTCCCGGGAGGCGTGCCGGGCCTGAGCCTCCCTCGCCTGCTCCACCAGCGCGTCGACGACCGCGCCATGCTCCCCGGCCGTCGCCGAGGCAGGCTCGCCAGCGGTCGGGTCCGCCGACCCCTCGGGGGCCGACGGCCGGCCCGGTGCGGCCTCCTCGGGCCCTCCCGTCTCCGGCTCCTCGCGCGCTGGGGCGTCCGTCCCCCGCCCTCCGAGCTCGTCCTTGGCCCCCGGCGCGATCGCCTCCTGGGCGACCTGCAGGGACGGGGCGTCGGCCCCGGGCGCGCCGTTGTCGCCCCGCCGCGCGCCGATCAGCTGGGTCACCGCGACGACCGCGACGGCGATCGCGACGAGCATTCCGGTCGCGAACCACCAGCGTCCCTGGTGCGTCGGGCGGGTCGGCGGCGGCGCGGCGGGGCGGGGGTCCGGCAGGAGGTCGTCGGCCGACAGGACCGGATGCGGCGGCAGCGGCTGGTCCGCGAGGGACGGGACGCCGGGCAGGTCGCTGCGGGTCTCCGCCCGCCGCCGCGGGGTCGCCGCGCCGTCGGGGTCGACGTCGCGCGCAGCCTCCGGGGGCTGCCCGAGGCCGCCCCAACCGCCGCTCGGGGGGGGCCCCGGCAGGGACAGCCCGCGCGGATCCGGCTCGTCCAGGTCGAGGCCGAGGCCCAGGTCGGGCACGGCGATGTCGCTCCGCGTTCGCGGGGCGGGCTCGGTGGAGGCGGACCCGAGGTCCTCCGGCCGCGACCACACCTCCGTCGGGCCCCCGTCGTCGTCGATCGGCCAGCCCTCGTCGTCCACCTCCCCGTCGATCGTCGGGACGCGGGGCGCGTCGAGGCCTTTCAGCCCGCTCCGCAGGTCGGACAGCGCCTCGTCGCCGCCCTCCACGTCCCGCGCGGAGCCGGGGTCGATCGAGGCCGAGCGGGCCAGGTTCTCGAAGTCGATCGGCGGCGGGAGGGGCGACGCGTCCTCCTTCGGCGTCACCGGGGTGTCGTCCGGCCTCGGGGCCGGGGACGACAGGCGCGTGCGGACCGCGTCGGTCATCTCGTCGGGCGCCGCCGGCGAAGGGCGGGGAACCCGGAGCCCGCTCGGCCGGCCCATGCTCGGCCGCGGAACCGAGACCTTCCCCCCCTTGGGCACGGGAGGGAGCGGACGGTCCGGCGGCAGGAGGGAGCGGGAGCGCTTGAGGCGCCGAGGTCGGATCCCGGACGACGGCGGACCGCCGGCGGGCGGTCGCGGTCCCGGGGGCCTGGGACCGAGCGCGCTCGAAGCCACCCTCGGCGCGGCGAGGGTGCCGGACTCGAGGCGGTCGTCGACGCCGTCCCCGCGGTCCGGCGCCCGGGCCGGGGGCGGCGCGGACGGCGGGGCGGTAGGCGCCCGTCGGCTGATGGCGGTCGGGCCCCGGGGCGGCTCCGGCTCGCCGACGGGGGGGGCGGGGGGGAGCGTCGCCGGGGCCCGGGCGGGCGGAGGCCCCGCATCGCGCGCGCCGCCGAGGGCGCCCGGCGCGGCTGCGGAGGTCGACTCGCGGTCGGAGCTCGGCGAGCGCTCCCTCGTGGGCGGCGGCCGGGAGGTGATGGTGGAGCTCTCGGGCGGCCGGGAGGTGCCGGGTGAGCTGGCGGACAGCGCGGGCGGTCGGGAGGCGGTGGTGGAGCTCTCGGGCGGCGCGGACATGCCCGGCGAGCTGGCGGACACAGCGGGCGGTCGGGAGGTGATGGTGGAGCCGTCGGGCGGCTGGGACGCAGCCGGCGAGCTGCTGAACAGCGCGGGCGGGCGAGAGGTGGTCGCGCCGCCCGCCGACGCGCGCGGGGCGTGGGCCGGTGGGCTCCCCGCTCCGGGCGGCCCGGAGGCGACCCGAGGCGGACGGCTCTCGATCCGGCGCTCCGCGCTCGGCGCGTCCGCGCTGCCGACCGGTCCGGCGAAGACGCGCCCGAACGGCAGGGGCAGGAGCGCGTCGACCGCCGCCCGGCCCTCCGCGACGGCCGTCCGGGCGTCCCGGGGCTCGAGGCGGGCGCGCTGCACCTTGCCGCCCTCGAGGTCGACCTCCGCCTGGCCCCCCGCCGCGAAGACCCGCAGCCGCACCGGACGCGGGCAGCGCCCGAGCACCTTCATCCAGCGGGCCGCGCCGAGGGTCTCGAGGCGGTCGATCACCGTCTCCCCTCCTCGAAGCCGCCGGGCGAGCTCCAGCTCCGTCTGGCAGAGCTGCTCCGCGGCGCGAAGGAGGCGCGCCGCGCCGAGGGTCGGCAGCCGATCCCGGTCCACCACGAGGAGGGACGCCGCGCTCAGGCGCGGCTCCAGCCAGAGCGGGTGGGCCTCCCCCGACCGCAGCGCGTCCGCGCCCACCACCACGAGCGTCGGGTCGAGCACCTTCGAGGACGAAAGGGACGACGCGCGCACCGGCACCAGCCGTACCTGGGCTCCGCGCTGGCCGAAGGTCCGCTCGAGGGCCCGGGCGCGGGCCGGCTCGTCGTCGACCACGAGGATGCGCGCTCCTTCGAGGTCGGCCTCGAGCGCCTCCTCGCGCCGGTCGGCCACGATCAGCCGAAGGCGGTCGGCCGGCCGCTCGTAGAGCAGGTACTCCAGGGCCTGCCCGTGGTTGTCGAGGGTCGCCGCGACACCGTCCGGCCCGGGGACGACGCCCTCCGCCGACAGCGCCACCCCGCGCTGGACGCTCGGGATGACCAGGATCCCGCTGCGCCCCTCCCGCTGGAAGCGCTCCGCCAGCGTCCGGAAGCGGGCGCGGTCGCCGCTCGCCTTCCAGCGCGGCGTTCGCCGGCTGAGGCTCCGGGCGAGCGTGAGCAGATGGCGCGCCACGGCGTCGGGGGAGCCCTCCCGCTCGATCCGGGCGACCAGACCGAAGCGGGAGCGGGGACGGGGCTGGGGCGGGGCGCCGTCGTCGACGGTGACCACGGGCACGCTCGCGCCCGGGGTCTGCCCGCGCAGGCTTCGCGCGATCGCCTCACCGTCCGGGTCGGTGTCGCCGATCACCACGACGAGGTCCGGCGCGAGGGCGAGGGTGGCGAAGGCGACGTCCCCCGGCTCGCACCACTCGACGCGCGCCTCCCGGGCCAGGGCGCTCATCGCCAGGTCGGCGCCATCTCGCCCGGTCCACAGGACGACCGTCCGGTCATCCGGGAGCTCGTTGGCCTCCGTGCCCACTGCGCCGACCATGGACGTTCGATCTAGCATTCATCCGTCACGGGAGGGTCCCCCGATGACCTGACACGGGGACGGGCGGGCTCGGTCTCGATCCATCGACGGGGATGCCCGGTTAGGGACCGGCCGGTTCGGGCCAGAGGGCCTCGGGCGGGGGAAAGGCCGGCGCGGCGAAGAGGTAGCCCTGCCCGTAGTGGACGCCGAGGTCCCGAACGGCGAGGAGCTCGTCGACGCGCTCGATGCCCTCGGCCACCACCGTGGCGCCGAGGTCGCGGCACAGATTGGTGACGTGCCGGACGACGGCGCGGCGGCGGGCGTGGCGATCGATGCCGTGAACGAGGGCGCGGTCGAGCTTGACCACCTCCGGCTCGAGGTCGAGCACGCGCGCGAGGTTGGAGTGCGCGGCGCCGAGGTCGTCCACCACGAGGTGGGCGCCCGTTCGGTTGCACACCTCCCGGAGCACGCTCCGGCAGAGGTCGAAGAACTCGAAGGCCGCGGTCTCCGTGATCTCCAGGTAGACGCCGGCGCGGTGGTAGCCGAGCGGGTCATCCGTCCGCACGAGCCACCGGGAGCTGAGCTCGTGCGGATGGATGTTGATGAAGACCCGCTGCTCGGGGCATCGCTCGAAGGTCAGATCGCGGATCAGCCGTCCGAGCCGGCCGGTCGCCCCCTGGTCCTCGGCGGCGCGAAAGAGCCGCTGAGGATCCTGGAAGTGGGGCCTCGTGCAGCGCACCAGGGCCTCGACGGCCCACGGCGTCCGCTTCTGCAGGTCGACAATTGGCTGGAACAGGATCGTCAGCTCCGACGGATCGAGGGAGCGGATCGCGTGGGGACCAAGCGCTGGGTACGGTCCAGAAAGGGTCCAAAGCGTGCGCCGTCGGTCCAGCCGAGCCTCCGCCTACCCAACCTAGCACGGTCGCGGGGGATTACCCTGAAGGGGCGCAATTCCGCCGAGAATGGACTCCCTACACGGGGGTCACCACCCGCGGCTATGGTCGCGACGATGAGCGAACCGTACGTTTACCGGATCGCTGTCCGCTTCGCGGACACCGACGCCCAGGGTCACGTCTACTTCGCGAACTACCTGACGTACTGCGACGAGGCCCTCGCGGCGTACATGCGCCACATCGGTGTCCCCTGGGCGGACTTCATCGCGACCGGCGTCGACCTGTTCTACCGCTCCGCGAGCATCGCCTACGAGGGGAGCGCCACCTTCGAGGAGGTCGTGCAGATCGAGACCCGCATCGCGGCGATCGGCAACAGCAGCATCCGGAGCACCTACGAGCTCCGGAGCGAGGACGGCACGGCGATCGGGCAAGCGGAGTTGGTCAGCGTCTGCGTCGACCCGACGACTCGACGCCCTACCCGCGTTCCGGACCTGCTGCGAGACGCCGTCGATCGGGCCACCGCGGGCTGAGATCCCGGCCCCGTTTGCGCTATCCTCCAGGGAGGTGGCACGCCACCGTCCGCTGAGGGAACGTTTGTCGCGAGGGAGCATGCTCTATCTCCTCGTCGAGGATCGGGAGGGTCCGCCCCTCCGCTTGAGCCTGGACCGGGACCAGGTGGTCCTGGGCCGCGGCGAGCGGGCCGACATCATGCTCCCCGCCCTGGACGTGGCCGAGCGCCACGCGCTTCTCGAGCGGAGCCACCCGCGCCCGATCCTGACGGACCTGACGCGGCGCCAGCGCCTCCACGTCAATGGGCGTTGGGTCAGCTCCCCCGTGTTTCTCGACCGGCACGACGTGGTCCAGCTCGGGAGCTACCGGCTCACGTTCTGGCACCCGAACGACCAGCGCGCCGTGGAGCGCGCGCTGCGGGCCCGCGCGGAGCCGCTGCTCTTGCCGATCAGCCCGTCCCGTCCCCAGGGCACCGACCCCCGCGGCCAGCCGGAGCTGGAGCGCCTGCGCTCCCTCGTGGAGGAGCTCGATCGAGCGCCGGCGTTCGCCTGCGACTGGGACGAGGCCCTCGAGCTCGCCGCCGGTATCCTGACGCTCCGCGCGAAGGACATCGGCGTGGCCACCACCTACGCGCGAGGCCTCTGGGAGGTGGAGGGGCTCGACGGGCTACCGACCGGCTTCTGGGTGCTCGCGTCGCTCCTGGACGCCTGGTGGGACCGTGCCTTCCCGCCGCCGCGGCGGATGCGAACGCGCGCGAAGGCCGTCGGGTGGCTGGTCCGCCACGTCGAGGAGAGCATCCCCGACCTCGGGCTCCAGCCGTGGGACGAGGAGCGGGTCGCCCACCTCGAGGTGGCGACCCAGCGCCTGGTCCAGGTCGTGCGGCGGCGCTTCGGCGCGCTGAGCCCCGACCTCTCCACGCTGCGCGCGGAGGTCGGGGCGCTGCGCCTGCGGCTTCCGCCTACTTCTTGACGTCGCCCCGCGCGAAGATGCTCGCCACGTAGCTGAGCACGTCCTTCGCGGAGGCCTCGTTGTAGCCGTAGTGCTTGATGAGGCGGCTCTTGATGACGTCGATCTTGTCCTGGGTGTCCTTGTCGATGACGTTCGACACGAAGCTCGAGAGCTTGATCGAGTCCTTCTGGTCCTCGAAGAGCTTCATCTCCAGGGCCCGGCGCAGCCGGTCGTTGGTGTCGTAGTTGAACTTCTTGCCCTCGATCGCCAGGGCGCCGATGTAGTTCATGATCTCCCGGCGGAAGTCGTCCTTGCGGCTCTCCGGGATGTCGATCTTCTCTTCGATCGAGCGCATCAGCCGCTCGTCCGGCTCCTCGTCCCGGCCGGTGTAGCGGTTCTTGACCTTCTCCTTGAGAGTATAGGCGCGCACGTTGTCGATGTAGTTGGCGCAGAGCCGGGCGATCGCCTCCTCGTCGGCGCTGATCGCGCGCTGCACCTCGTTCTTCACGATCTCCTCGTACTCCGCCTTCACGACGCCGATCAGGTCGTTGAAGCTCTTGCGCTGCTCCTCGTTGGCGATCAGCGAGTGGTGGGCCAGGCCCTTCTCCAGCTCGTTCAGCACCATGAAGGGGTTGATGTACCCCTCGACGCCGTCCCGGACCAGGGCGTTCGAGACCTTGTCCTGGATGTAGCGGGGGCTGATGCCGTCGAGGCCCTCCCGGATCGCCTCCTTGCGGAGCTCCTTCACGTTGTCCTGGGTGAAGCCAGGCAGGGTCTTCCCGTCGTAGAGCTTGGCCTTCTGCAGCAGGGCGAGCTGGTGCTTCTTCGGCTCTTCGAGCCGCGTCAGCACGGCCCACATCGAGGCGACCTCGAAGGTGTGGGGAGCCACGTGCTTGCCCCGGAGGCGGTCCTCGTTGAACTCCTTGCGGTAGATCTTCACCTCCTCGCTCATCTTCGTGATGTAGGGGATGTCGATCTTGATGGTCCGGTCCCGGAGCGCCTCCATGAACTCGTTGTTCAAGAGCTTCTTGTACTCGGCCTCGTTGGTGTGGCCGATGATCACCTCGTCGATGTCCGTCTGCGCGAACTTCTTCGGCTTGATCTTGCGCTCCTGGGTCGCGCCGAGGAGGTCGTAGAGGAACGCAACGTCGAGCTTCAGGATCTCGACGAACTCCACGATACCGCGGTTGGCGATGTTGAACTCGCCGTCGAAGTTGAAGGCCCGCGGGTCACTGTCCGAGCCATACTCGGCGATCTTTCGGTAGTTGATGTCGCCGGTGAGCTCCGTGGAGTCCTGGTTCTTCTCGTCCTTCGGCTGGAAGGTGCCGATGCCGACGCGGTCCTTCTCGCTCAGGAGCAGCCGTCGTACTCGAACGTGGTTCGCGATCACCTTCGACCAGTCGCCCTGGTAGCGCTCCATCAGGCCGAAGAAGATGAAGCGGGACGCCGGGTTGAGGGTGCCGTTGACCACCACCCGGTGCCGCTCGTTGCTCAGCCCCAGGTCGGCGATCGCCTGGCGGCGCCAGTCCTCCGGGATGAGCTTGAGGGGCTCCTCGTTCATCGGGCAGGGGTACTCGTCGTCCCCCGCCGCGAGGCCGGTGTCCTTCAGGTTGACCCAGCGGTAGGTGTAGAGCGCGCCCTCCGAGCTCCGGGAATAGTGCTCGAGGCCCTTCTTGAGGAGCCGGGCGATCGTGCTCTTCGAGGAGCCGACCGGACCGTGCAGGAGGATGATGCGCTTCTCCGGCCCGTAGCCGAGGGCCGCTGCGTGAAGGACGTTCACGAGGCGCATCAGCGGAATGTCCAACCCGAAGATCGCGTCCTGGCCGTGGTGGATGGGGTCCGTGAAGAACGGGTAGCGGACCAGGCGCTTCTTGTTGTCGATGTACTCCTCTTCGCCGTAGCTCACGATCATGTCGTAGAGCCGCTGGTAGGCGTTCCGCGTGACCTCCGGCCGCTGCTTGACGAGCTGCAGGTAGTCCTCGAAGGAACCCTCCCAGTGCAGGTCGCGGTACTGCTCGTAGTCCTGGAGCGACGCGATCTTGGAGATGAGGGCGGGGGCTGCTGTCATGGTGAGGGGCAGCGTACCACTCACCCGGGGGGCGCGCCGTCGCCCGCGCGGGCGACGCTCGCGCGGGCCGCGGCGGGCTGGCGCGCGGCCGCGACCTCCGGGTCACGACGTCCGGCGAGGAGGTCCAGCCCTCGTGGACGGCCCCCGGACACCTGCTACCGTGGGCGGGTTCATGAGCTGCGGTCGTGCCCGTGACGCAGTGCCCCGGGCCCTTCGAGAGGTGGATGGCCTCCTCCGGAGGGTCGCCGACGTGGCCCGACTCCTTCCGGCGCTCACCGCGACGAACGCGGCGGAGGAGCGCGCTCGGCTGGTGAGGGAGGTGGCGGCCGGGCGGGTGCCGCGGCCGCGCTGGACCCTTCGCCGCCGCCGGGTCGACCGCTCGCTGTGGGGCGCCGTGGAGGAGGCCCGGGTCCAGGTGAGGGGCCTGCCCCTCGCCGACCACTACCTCGACCGGCTGGAGGAGCTCGAGACGGAGCTCGCGATGATCGACGCCCTCGGGCGGCCGAAGCTCGTGCGGCCCCTCGCCGCGCGGCGCTTCGGGACCGGTCGGGTCACCGTGCGGACGCCGGACGGCCCCGTGGAGCTCAGCCGGATCGCGCGCGGCCTGCTGGCCAGCCTGCCCCACCGGGAGGAGCCCCGCGACGTGCCGGCGGTGAGCGATCGCCCGGGAGCGCCGTCCCTCGCGCGGGCGATCCGCGCCTTCGCCGACGCGGCCGATCTCGACCTCGAGATCCGCGTCGAGCCCCGGCTCAGCGCCGGCGCGGCGACCGGCGACCGGACCGTATTCCTCGCCGACCGCCGCTTCGGCCGGCGTGAGTGCACCCGCTTCGCGGTCCACGAGGTGCTTGGCCACGCGGTGGCCGCGGCCAATGCGCGCGTGCAACCCCTGCGGCTGTTCGCGATCGGGACGGCCGGCGGCTTCCGGGCCCAGGAGGGCCTGTGCCTCTACCTCGAAGAGGCGGCGGGGGTGCTCGACGCCTACCGGCTGCGGGTGATCGCCGCGCGGGTGCTCGCGACCGACCGGATGCACCACGGGGCGAGCTTCGGCGAGACCGCGCGCTGGCTGGCTCGCGACGAGGGCTTCCGGGCCGACGACGCGGTCTCGATCTGCGAGCGGGCCTACCGCGGCGGCGGCGGCGCCCGCGACGTGGGCTACCTGCGGGGTTGGCTCGAGGTGCGGGCGGCGCTGGCCCAGGGCTGGACCACGGTCGACGACCTCCGCTCGGGCCGCATCGGCCTGCCGGTGGCGCGAGCCCTTGGGGCGATGCGGGAGGCGGGCCTCGCGCGCCCTCCGCGCTACCGCCCGAGCTTGGCCCGGAGCCTGGCCTCTACCCGGTCGGGCACCAGCCCCGAGATGTCGCCGCCCAGCGTGAACGCCTCCTTGACGATGTTGGAGGAGACGTAGAAGTACGCGTCGTCGGCCATGATGAACACGGTCACCACGTCCTCGTTCAGGTGCCGGTTCATGTTGGCCATCTGGAGCTCGTACTCGAAGTCGGCGACCGCCCGCAGGCCCCGGAGCACGACGGTCACGCCCTGGCTACGGCAGTAGTCCACGAGGAGCCCGTCGAAGCTGTCCGCCTTGATGCGAGGCTCGTCGGCGAACTCCTCCCGGATCATCTCGATGCGCTCCTCCACGGTGAACAGGGAGTTTTTGCGCGGGTTGCGAAGCACGGCGACCGTGATCTCGTCGAAGGCCATGAGGCCGCTCCGCACGATGCTGACGTGGCCGTTGGTGATCGGGTCGAAGGAGCCGGGGTAGATGGCGGCGGTCATGGGGAGCTCTCCGGTGCGAAGCGCACGGTCACGCACGTGTCGCCGTAGCGGTAGGTGGTGAGGTCGCCCGCGAGGGCGGGGCCCAGCTCGGGCGTGAGCTCGCGCGCGTGCTCGAGCACGACCGTGGCGTCCCGGGCGAGCACGCCGCCCACGGCCAGGACGCCGAGGAGCTCGACCGCCCGGGCGGTCCGCGCGTAGGGCGGGTCCGCGAAGACCAGCGTGAACGGTCCCGCCGACATGGCCCGGGCGGGGAGCCCCCGCTCCAGGTCCGCCGCGAGCACCGTCACGCGGTCCTCCAGCCCCAGGTCGGCCGCGCTGGCCCGGATCATGGCCGCCGCCCGGCGGTCCCGGTCGACCAGCACGGCGCGCGCGGCTCCCCGGCTGAGGGCCTCGAAGCCGAGCGCGCCGGTCCCGGCGAACAGATCGAGCACGACGGCGTCGACGATGGCGTCGCGGGCCTCGAGCGCCGACGCGAGGGCTTCGCGTACCCGCTCGGACGTCGGACGGGTCCGGTCGGACCCCGGACCGGCGAAGCGGCGGCTGGCCAGCGCACCTCCCACGATCCGCATCAGCCCGCGCGCCGCCCCATCAGAACGCCACCCGCACGGTGAGGGACGCCCGGCGCGGCCCGAGGTCGGGCAGCAGCAGCACGCGCTCCGGCCGATCGCCCCGGTGGGCGAGGCCCACCGCGAGGAGGATGGCGCCCGCCGTGAGGGTCGCCGCCGCCGTGCCGAGGAACACCCACTGGAGCACCTCGTGGGTGCTGCCGGTCGAGCACACGTCCTGAGCTCGCGCGAGGATGGGGTCGTTGTCCGGGATCAGCCCGAAGGTGTTCCGGGCCCGCGCGTTCGCGCAGACGTTGCCCGTCACGGGCATTCCCGTGGCGACGGCCTCGCCGACGACCTGCCGGTACGCCACGTAGTCCTGGTTGCCGTTCAGGTCGTCGAGGCGGATCAGCGTGTAGATCCACCCTCCCGCGAGGAAGGCCCCCGCGACCAGCAACGCCGCGCCCGTGACCACGGCGCGATCCGGCCCGCTGCGGGAGGCGCGGTCGAGCTGGACCTGGACCGTCGCCTCCTGATGCGCCATCACGCGCACCGTGAGCTCGCGGGGCACGTAGCCCGCCGCCTCGATCCGGAGCTGCCGGTTGCCCTCGCCGAGGTCGTCGAGGCGGAACACCCCGTCCGGCCCGGTCCTCCCGACCTGCTCGTCGCCGAGGAACACGGCGGCGCGCGGCACGTTGCTCTCGATGCGGACCCGGCCCGTCGGGCTCGCCCCCGCGAGGCGGCTCACCCAGCCCCGCGCCGGCTCCCGGAGGTCGTCGATGTCCGTCCACTGGCGGGGGTGGCGGTCGACCACGCTGCTCTCGATGCGGGCGCTGTCGGCGTTGAAGAGGTGGAGCTCGATCGCGAACTCGTAGTCCTCCTCGTGGCTCGTCCTCCTGACGTCGCCGTAGAGCAGCCGGTCGACCTCGAGGGCGGCGGCCATCTCCGTCAGGCACGCGGGGCCCGGCGGATCGCAGGCGTAGGCCAGGGCGAGCTGGGCGAGCGTCACCTCCTGATGGTTGAGGGTCCACCCGCTGACCTGCGCCGCGGCGTTCTGGAGGGCCCGCGTCAGGTTCCGCGCGAAGTCGTCGTCGCCGTCGACGCTCCGGATGCCGAGGACCAGCACGCTGCTGTCGGCCGAGGCCGTCGCGGGCGCGACCGGTCCGGCCAGGGCCGCGGTTACCACGGCGCACAGGGGCAGCCAGGTCCGGGTGGGGGGGCGGGGTCCGTGGGAGCGCGTCGAGGGGCGTCGGGGGCGACGCACCATACCCCCCGGATCGACGGACCATCAAGAATCCCAAAGGGATTCGAAACATGAACGCTTTTGCTGGGTCCGGGCGTCTGAGGTAAACCGGGACGGAGCTTCGCCACGATGGACGCGCACCCTCATGTCTGCCCGAAGTGCGGGCGACAGTACGACCGCGGCGCCACCTTCTGTCAGCAGGACGGCACCCGCCTGAAGAGCACGGCGGAGCCCGACGACCCCTACATCGGGCAGAGGCTCCTCGACCAGTTCGAGATCGTCGAGAAGGTGGGCGCCGGCGGCATGGGCACGGTGTACCGCGCCCGCCAGACCACGCTGGCCCGGGACGTCGCGATCAAGATCCTCCACCGGGAGCTTGCCGACAACCCCGACGCGGTGCGCCGGTTCAAGCGCGAGGCGAGGGTCTCGACCGCCCTCGACCACCCGAACGTGGTGCGGGTGTTCCTCTTCGGGCAGCTCCCGGACGGCAGCCTCTACATCGTGATGGAGTTCCTGCAGGGGCGGACGCTGCTCGACCTGCTCCACGCCGAGGGGGCCCTCCCGGTGCACCGGGCGCTCCACCTGGCTACCCAGGTGTGCGACGGCGTCGGCGAGGCCCACGCCCAGGGCATCGTCCACCGGGACATCAAGCCCGAGAACGTGGTGATCGTCGGCCGTAAGCGGGACCCGGACTTCATCAAGGTCCTCGACTTCGGCATCGCCAGGCTGCTGTGGGGCGACGAGCAGACCATGGCGACCCAGACCGGGCTCGTGTTCGGGACCGCGCGCTACATCAGCCCGGAGGGCGCGGCGGGGGAGCCGACGGACGCGCGGAGCGACGTCTACTCCCTCGGCGTCCTCACGTACCAGCTGCTCTCGGGGGAGACGCCCTTCGATGCGCCGTCGCCCGTGGCGATGCTGATGAAGCACCTGCACTCCGAGGTGCCGCACCTCCTCACCCGGGAGCGGGCCCGCCGCGTCCCGGAGACCGTGGCGGACGTCGTGATGCAGGGCCTCGCCAAGAGCCCCGGGCAGCGCTTCGCCGACGCCCACGCCTTCGGCGACGCGCTGCGGGCGGCGGCGGAGCGGTCCGGCTACCAGGTCCACGCGCGCGGCCGGATCGCCTCGATCACGCCCCCCGCGCCCGCCGGCCAGGTCGGCGTGGCCGACGGCGTGCCGGCCGCGTCGTCCTCCTATGGATCGCTGCCCCCGGTGCCGCCTCCGCGACGCCGCAGGGGGACGCCGACGCCGGTGATGGGCCAACCGAGGCCTCGGGCGGCCTCGACGCTGGCCGACGCGCCGAGCCCCTACCATGACGACACGTCGATCCGGGGCGTGGCGGTGGCCCGACGGCGGGAGCGGCTCGCGCTTCTCCGGCCCGCCGCCGTCGCGTTCGTGCTGGGGGCGGTGCTGGTCGGGGGCGCCTTCGGGCTCAACCGGCTCCTCGCGCCCGAGCCCCACGCGGCCGCGCCGCCGACCGAGCGCGTGGCGGGGGGCGACGACGGCGCCGAGGCCGACCGGACCGACGAGGCCCCACCCGCCGAGGACGACGTCGCCCGAGCCGGCCCGGACGTGCCGGAGGAGCCCGAGGCCGAGGCCCTCCACGCCGGGCTGCGCACCGAGCCGGCGCGCGTGGTGGAGGACGTCCGGGTTCGGCTCGTCGCCGTCGTCCCGGCGGAGCTGGTGGTCGGCCCGGGCGCCGTCCCTCGGTTCCTGATCTACCGGCGGGGGCGTCGGGTCGGCTCGCCGCGCACCGCGACGGCGGCGGGGGCGCGGGTGTACGAGGCCAACGCGACCTTCCGGCGCCCCGGCGCCCACGAGCTCGTGTTCCAGCAGGAGCAGGCGGGCGAGCTCTACGAGCAGCGCCTCTCGCTCCGCGTGGCGCGGGACCGCTCCCGGCCCGCGAACAACGATCCGGACCCGCCCCCCGTGACGATCCAGGGCTCCGCGCCCCTGATCGCCCCCGCGCGGATCGAGACCGGCCTCGACCCGCTGGCGCCGACCGGCGCGGAGCCGGTGAGCGCGACGGAGCCGCCCGACACCGACGAGCCGCCCTCGACGACGGTGTCGCCGGGGTCGAGCCCGCCTCCCCCTCCGCCCGCGCCCTGGACGAGCGGCGGGATGCTGTAGGTCCGCCCCGGCCCTCAGGCCGAGCGGGCGAGACGGCCGAGGCGCGCGGCCTGCGCGATCACGCCCGCCGTCGAGAGCGCGATGCCCACGAGCACGGGGGTCAGCGCCGCCCCGAAGAGGTGGAGGAGCGTGCCGAGCACGGCGGGCACCTGCGGGGCCGCCGTCGTCAGGAGAAACACGCCGAGGACCGCCTCGTGCCGCCGGTCGTCGTCGGCGCCCGCGGGGAGCCGAGCGAGCCGCCCGGCGCTGAGGCGCCGCTGCACGACGACGCCGAGCAGCGCCCCGAGGCCCGCCCCGAGCCCGAGCCCCCAGGCGACGGGCGTGAGGTAGGGGGCGAGGAGCGCGCGGAGCTCGACGAAGTCCGGCGGGAACAGGAGCCGCCGCAGGGCCGTCTCGAACGCGAGGGCCGCCGGCGCGGCCAGGATCGTCAGCGCCGACACGAGGGCGGTGGCGCGCGCGCGGCGGGTCGTCATCCGCGGGCGACGATAGCAACCTCGGCGCCCGGTCGAGGGAGCGGCCTGCGCCGCTCGGCAGCCGCGCGGGGGAGGGCCCGCCGCCACGCGGCGGAGGCCCGCGGCCCGCGTCGTCCCCGCCTCAGGCCGCGGGCGGCGCCGAGCCCCTCGCGGGGGTGGCGTCCTTCCCGGCGAGCCGCGGGGCCGGCACCGGCGCGGTGCCCGAAAGCGCCGCGTTGGTGATCGGGTCCCGGCCGAGGGCGAGGCGCCCGCTGAGCTCGACCTGGCGATGCTCCGGGAGCGGGTGGAAGTGCGCCGCCTGGACGTCCCGGAAGGCCCGCTCGATGGGGAGCTTCCGGAAGAACCCCCGTCCGCCGGCCGCCCGGAGCGCGTGCTGCACGGTCCGGTGGGCCGCGTTCGTGACCAGCGTCTTGTACACGAGCTGCCGCTCGGCGCGCTCGAGGCTCGGCGCGAAGTCGAGCTCGGCCGTCGTCTCGAGCATGGCGCGCCACGCGAGATCCATCGCGGTGCGGGCGTTCTCCATCTCGCCGACCAGCGAGGCCACGTGGGGCTGGTCGGCCTTGCTCCGAGCCGCCTCGCGGGCGACGCGCGCGGCGTGCTCCGCCAGGCCGACGTAGGGCGACATGTAGATGGCCGGCGCCACCGCGACCACCACCGACCAGGCGTCGTGCCATTCGCCGCGCGGGCGCGACAGCGCGATCGCCCCCTCGGGGACGAACACGTCCCGGAACAGCACGGTCTGGGATCCCGTCCCGCGCATGCCGAGGGTGTCCCAGTCGTCGAGGCGCTCCACGCCCTCGGCGTGGAAGGGCACCGCGAAGTGAAGCACGCGGGGCCCGAGCTCCGGGTCGTCGTAGCGCGCGCTGGTGGCGAGCAGCGCGGCGGCGGGCGCGCCGCTCGCGAACACCTTCCGCGCCGTGACGCGGTAGCCCCCGTCGACCTTGCGCATCTCGCCGACGGAGTCGACCCAGTCGGTGCCGCCGGTGCTGACGATCACGAGCTGCTCGCTGGCGATCCGCCGGAGCAGCGCGGCGACGGGCTTGCCCTCCCGGTGCTTCCATGCCGTGACGGCCACCACGTGGGTGTGCATCGACAGGGCGAGGGCGGTGGACGGACAGCCCCCGGCGAGGGTCCTGAGGAGCTCGCACGTCTCGCGGATCGTGGCTCCGCCGCCGCCGAGCTCGGTCGGCACCAGCATCGACATCACGCGCCGCTCCCGCAGGGCGGCGTAGCTCTCCTCGACGAAGGTGCCCTCCCGGTCGTGGCGGGCGGCGTGGTCAGCCAGGATCGGCACGAGCTCCTCCGCGACCGCGCTCCAATCGGTGTTCGGCTCCATCTCCATGTCCTCCTCGGAGGCAAGCTGTGCGTGGGGTCGAGGGGAGACAAGTACGGATACTGGAGTAGGCTGGGGCGATGAAGAGCTACGGCCAGTTCTGCCCCGTGGCGCAGTCGATGGAGCTCCTCGGGGAGCGCTGGACGCTCCTGGTGGTGAGGGAGCTGCTGAGCGGGAGCACGCGCTTCAGCGAGCTCGAGCGGGGCGTCCCCCTCATGAGCAAGACCATGCTGTCCCAGCGCCTCCAGACGCTGGCCGACGCGGGCATCGTGGAGCGCCGCCCGCGCGACGGCGCGCGCGGCTACACCTACCACCTCACGGAGGCGGGCGAGGGCCTGCGCGCGATCGTCGAGGCGTGCGGCCTCTGGGCGACCCGCTGGCTCCGCCGCGACCTCACCAAGGAGGAGCTCGATTCGGGGCTCCTGATGTGGGGCCTCCAGCGGAACCTCGCGGCCGAGAATCTCCCCGACGAGCAGGTCCTGGTCCAGTTCTTCTTCCCGGACGGCGGGCGGGGCAAGACCCGCTTCTGGCTCCACCTCGACCACGGCGAGGTCGACCTCTGCCTGACCCACCCGGGCTTCGACGTCGACCTCGAGGTGGAGTCGACAGTGCGTGCGATGACCTACGTCTGGCTTGGCCGCCTCGACCTGGCGCGCGCGGCCAAGGACGGTGTGATCAAGCTCCGCGGCGACCGTCGGTGGGTCCGGGCCTTTCCGACGTGGCTCCGGCTCAGCGGCTTCGCGGAGGCGTGGCGGGAGGCGGAGGGGGCGCGCTGAGCGCTCGGGTCGAGCTGGCTCGCGCCGTCGTCGTTCGAAGGCTCCCGACGCGCTCGACCGGTCCACCGGCGGGCACCCCGCGCACGAGTCGCTTCATCCGCCCCGCACGCAGCGGAACCCCACCGTCCGCAGCCGCTCCCACAGGCCGTCGTGGCAGTCCCGCTCCGGGCCCTCGCACATCATGCCGCGCACCGCGAGGGCCACGCGCGGGGGCGTCTCCGGGAACGGCTCGATCATCGGCAGGCCCCGCACCGCGTAGAAGCCGATCTCCTCGATCCACGCGGCGACGTCGCCCCGGGCATCGCGGAACAGCTCCGCGGTCCACTCCCGGGCGTTGCCCGCGAGGTCGAAGAGCGCCTCGTCGCCGTGGCGCACGACGTCGGCTCCGTGGGTGCCGACCTCGTCGGGCAGGGACCGCGGGTCGTCCCGGTAGGCGCCCACCGCCCGCGCCTCCGCAGGCGTGAGCACGCCATCGCCCCAGGGGGCCGCCCTCCGCGACGGGCCGCGCGCCGCCCATTCCCACTCCGCCTCGGTCGGAAGGCGACCGCCGAGGTCGGCGCAGTAGGCCTCGGCCACGAGGCGCGGGACGCCGGTCGCGGGGTGCCGGGCCGTGGACGCGGCTGGCCGCCGGACCTCGTACTCGGGCCGCTCGGCGAGGAAGGGCGTGAGCTCCTGCCACGTCACCTCGTGCTGCTGCACCTCGAAGGGGACGGTCGGGGCCGGGAGGCGCGCGCCGTCCGGACCGGCCAGGAGCGCTTCGCCCTCCGGGTCCTCGACCCCGAGGAACGTGTCCGGCGGCGCCGCGGCCACCTCGACCCACCGGTTGGGGACGGCCACCCGCGGCTCGCCCGCCGCCGCCGGCGCCGGGGCCACCGGCGCGAGGCCGGGCTCGCCGGCCGGTGCCGGGCCGACCCCGGCCTCCATCTCCGCCGCGGTGGCCCGCTGGTCGAAGGGCCCGCGCGCCAGGACCAGGACGCCGACCCCCACGAGGAGCAGGCCGAGCAGCGCCCCGGCGGCGCCGACGACCAGCCAGCGGCTCGGGCCGCGGGAGGTCGGACGAGTGTCCGCGGGCGGAGGCGCGACGGGACCGAGCCCTGGAGCTTCCGCGGCAGCCCCCGCGGCCACCGCCCCGAACGCCCTGTGCGCCGCCATCGGGACGGTCCCCGGGAGGGGTGGCGCGGGCGAGGCGCCGGGCGGCGGCGACCCGCCGACCCCGAGGCGGGTCCCGCTGTCCTGGACGCGAGCGTCGACCGGAGGGCGCGGTCGAGGGTGCGCGCCGCTCCCGAACGCGATCGTCCCGCCGCCGAGGGGGCCGGTCACCTCGCCGTCCCGCGAGGCGTGCGCGACCGGCGGGTCCGGGTCGGTGCCCGCGGCGTCCCCGAAGCCATCGCGGGCGGTGTCCTGCTCCGGGCGGGACGCGGCGTCGTCGGAGCCGGGCGAGGGGGCGGTGAGCGGGGGCGGCGGTCCCGTGATCGCGCCGCCGAGCACGGCCGTCCCCGCGCGCGGCGGGAGGCTCGACGGCGGGATGGAGGACGGGGCCGCGTTCGCCGCGGCGGCCACGAAGCCGGCCGGGACCGAACGGTTCGGGGCGTGGGGCAGGGTCATCGCCTGGTCGAGGTCCTCGGCCAGGGCCTCCTCGAGCGCCTCGAGCAGCGCCCTCGCCGTCGGGTAGCGGTCCGCCGGCTGGAGGGCCAGGGCCTTGCGGCAGACCGCCTCGAAGGCGTTGCCCACCTTCGCGCCCTTGGCCCGCGGCGTGGGCCGCACGGCGTCGACCGCCTGCATGACGTACTGCGGGAACTCCGGGCCCTCGAAGGGGGGGCGCCCCGTGATCAGCTCGCTCAGGATCAGGCCGAGGGCGTGGACGTCGGTCCAGGGGCCCGTCGCGCCGTAGCTCCGGGCCGAGAGCTGCTCGGGGGCGGCGTGGGTGGGGCTGAAGGGGCGGTGGCCTTGGGTGGCGACGGTCATCGCGTCCTCGGGGGTGGCCCCCTCCTCGAGGACCTTGGCGATCCCGAAGTCGAGGACCTTCAGGCGCGAGCCGCGGGCGGTGCGGGTCAGGTAGAGGTTGGCCGGCTTGATGTCCCGGTGGGCGATGTTCTGGTCGTGGGCGAAGGCGACCGCCTCGAGGGCGGGCTTCATCAGGGCGACCGCCCGCCGCGGGGTCATCGGGGGGCGGCCCTCGGCCCGCCGGGCGTCGATCTCGTCCTTGAGATCCCGGCCCTGGAGCCACTCCAGCACCAGATAGGGCGTCTCCCCGAGGGCCGTCGGCGTCGTCCCGAAGTCGTAAACCTGCACGATCGCCCGGTGGTCCCGCGAGAGCCGATGCATCAGCTTCGCCTCGTCCCGGAAGCGCGCCCGGAAGCTCTCCTGCCCGCGCGCGTCGAGGTGCATGGGCAGCCGCAGCAGCTTCACCGCCACCGGCTCCTCGAGGGACTCGTGAAACGCGCGGTAGACCACGCCGAACCCGCCGCCTCCGGCGATCGCGTCGATCCGGATGTTGCCGAGGACGGTTCGGCCCACCAGCTCGAAGACGTCGCTCACGTTCGGCACGGCTGGCCGCAGTGTCCCCGGGACAGGGGAAGGGTGACAAGCGGACGGCCCCCGGGGCGGCCCGGGCGTCCGGTCAGAGCACCTGGGGCAGGGAGCTGCAGGCGAGCTGGATCTCGACGAGCGACTCGCCGTGGCCGACGCCGATGTCGAGGAGCGAGAAGCGCCGCTCCGGCCCGGACGAGAAGCACCCCGCGAGGCCGGCGACGCCGATGTCGTGGACGGTGCTCGCGCACTCCACGATCAGGCCCTGGTCCCACTGCGGGTTCGGGGCCGCCGGCTCGTACTGGCACTGCCACTGGGTGCTCGACGGGACCGGGATCGGGCGCCGCCCCTCGTAGAGCTGGAGGGGGGTCTGCCCGCCGGGGGTACTCATGACCAGCCCGAAGCGGATCGGCGACGCGGGAGCGGGCTGGTTGGCGCCTGGCACCCGGCAGCCCAGCCCGAGGCTGACGCGCGCGTTGCCCTCGAAGAGGGTGACCACGTCGATCGATTGATGCTCGTAGTCCAGCCCGGTGAGGCACGTCTTGCTGAGGGCGGCGTACTCCTCGCCGTAGGCGCAGATGATCCGGCGCAGCTCCCCGTCGTGGCCGGACTCCCGGCGAGCTTCGACCGAGGTGATGTCGCAGCGCCACCGGGTGCCGCTCAGCGCGATCTCCCCCTGCATCGCGTTGGCCCGCGTGACGCGCGGCTGGTCCGGGCTCGCCGCGTCGATCACGTGCACCTCCCACTCGATCACCGGCCGGCCGCTCGGCGCCATCGAGCCCGCGGTCGACGTGGAGCCCTGGGCCCCGTTCGCGCTTCCGCCGCCGCAGCCCAGCGCGATCAGCGCGCCGCAGGCCGCCATGGTCGTCGCCCTCCGCACATCCGCCTCCTTCGTCCTCCGATGCGTTCCTAACCCTCTCCGAGTCGGAAGTCCCGTGCGGTCGCCGAGGGCTCGTCGTCCAGGTCCCTCGCCGCGCTACGCGCCGTCGCGCACGCAGCGGAAGCCGACGGTCCGGAGCCGGTCCCAGAGCCCCTCCTGGCACGGCCGCGACGGCCCCTCGCAGACCAGGGCCCGGAACGCGAAGGGCGTGGCGGGGAGCTCCTCCTCCGCGTCCGGCGGCGCGTCGGTCACCGGGAGGCCGCGGACGGTGTAGAAGCCGTTCTCCTCCATCCAGGCCTGGACCTCGCCGGTGTTGAGGCTCCAGAGGTTGGCGGTCCACTCCTGGGCGTTCCCGAGCAGGTCGTAGAGCGCTTCGTCCCCGACCTGGACCCTGTCCTCCGGGTGCTGGCCCACGGCGTCGGGCAGAGCGCGTGGATCGCCCTGGTAGACGCCGATCGCCTCCCGGTCCTCCGGGCTCAGGGCCCGCTCACCCCACGGCGCCCCGCGCAGCGCGGCGCCCCGGGCGGCCCACTCCCACTCCGCTTCGGTGGGCAGGCGCGCCCCGAGGGACTCGCAGTAGGCGGCGGCGACGAGCCGCGGGACGCCGGTCGCCGGGTGGCGTGCGGTCGACGCGGCCGGCCGGCGGATCGAATACCCGGGCCGCTCGGCGAGGAACGGCGTCAGCTCCTCCCAGGTGACCTCGTGCTGCTGGACCTCGTAGGCTTCGGTCGGGGCGGCGAGGTTGGCCATCCCCTCGCCGTGGCCCCGGAGCAGCGCGTCGCCGTCCACGTCGTTGACGCCGAGGAGGGTGCCCCGGGTGGCGCCTCGAACCCGGACCCAGAGGTTGGGAAAGGCGAGGCCCTCGCCGGAGGGCTCGGCCTCGGGAGACGCGCCCTCGGTGGCCTGGCTGGTGCCCTCCGAGGTCTCCTCGTCCGGCCCGCCGAACGCGAAGCTCAGGAGGCCCACGCCCAGGCCGAGGACCGCGATCGCGGCGATGGCGCCGCCGACCAGCATGCCGCGGGAGGACCCGGGCTCGGGCGCGCGGCCGACGGTCGCGCTCATCGGGGTCTCGGCCGGCGTGCGGGCCGCGCCCCCGCTGTCCGCGCCGGCCTCGGGCGGCCTGCCTCGAGGTCCGGTGCCCGGGGCGCTCGGCTGGGGCGCGGGCCCCGCTCCGGGCCCGGTCCCCGGCCCCGTCCCGGCGGACGGGTCCATCGCGAGGGTCGGCGCGGAGACGTCCAGGGGCCCGCGCGGCTGGCTGGCCGGCGTGACCCGCACCGCCGGGCCGCCCGACATGTCCGAGGAGAGCGCCGGCCCCCTGGGGGGCGGCATGCTCCAGGGCTCCGGCGCCGGGAGCGACTGCCCCTCGTCGAGCTTGATCGCCGACAGCAGCGCCTCGAGCAGCGCTCGGGCGTTGGGGTAGCGGTCCTTCGGGTCGACCGCGAGGGCGGTCTCGCAGACCTTCTCGAAGGCGTCGCCGACGTGGGCGCCGCGGCGGCGCGGGGTGGGGCGGGCGGGGGCGACCGCCTCCATGAGGAAGTCGGCGATCTCCGCGCCCTCGAACGCGCGCCGCCCCGTGACGAGCTCGGTGAGGATCAGGCCGAACGCGTGCACGTCGGTCCAGGGCCCGGTCGCGCCGTACTTCCGGTGCCAGAACTGCTCGGGCGCGGCGTGGGTGGGGCTGAAGGGGCGCAGGTCGGTCGTCCCGACCGTGTTGGCGTCCTCGGGGGTGGCCCCGGCGTCGACCACCTTCGCGATGCCGAAGTCGAGCACCTTGAGGCGAGCGCCGCGCGCGGTGTGGGTGAGGTAGAGGTTCGGCGGCTTCAGGTCGCGATGCGCGACGTTCTGGTCGTGGGCGAAGGCCACGGCCTCGAGGGCGGGCCGGAGCAGCTCCACCGCCTCCGCCGGCGTGAACGGCGCCAGCCCCTCCTCGACGCGGGCGTCGAGCTCATCCTCGAGGTCTCGCCCTTCGAGCCACTCGAGGACCAGGTAGGGCGTTTCGCCGCTCGCGGTCTCGGTGGTGCCGAAGTCGTAGACCTGGACGATCGCCCGGTGGTCCCTCGACAGGCGCCGCATGAGCTTCGCCTCATCGCGGAAGCGACGCTGGAAGTCCTCCTGGCCGGCCGTGTGGAGGTGCGAAGGGCGCTTGAGGCACTTGACCGCGACGGGCTCCTCCAGCCCTTCGTGGAAGCCCTTGTAGACGACGCCGAAGCCGCCACCGCCCGCGACGCTCTCGACCCGGACGTTTCCTGAGACGGTCTTCCCGACCAACTCAAACACGTCTTCCAGGTGCCGGCCCATGCCGCGGGCGAGTGTCCGGCCCGCCGGAGGCCGATGCAAGGATCCGCCGGATATCCCTCACCCCCTGGCCGCGTCCTCCTCGCGGTGCATAGGAGCCCGACCCGCGCGTCGATAGGCTACGATGCCCCCGTTTCGGTCGCTCGGGATCCGGCCGCGGGCACGCTGGAGGAGACGCTGATGAGCAGAACACGTGCGGCCTACGCGCTGGCCCTCGGCCTCGGCGGCGCGGTGGGCCTGCTCTGGGCTCCGGGGGCCACCCCCGGGGCGGCCCAGCAGCAGTGCTGCCGTCAGTGTGCGCCGGGCACGCCCCGGAACGCGGTGGGCTGCTGCCTGCCGGTGCGGGAGCGGTGCGGCGGCCGCGCCGCGCCGTCGGGGTCGAGCGGCTCGAGCGGGGGCCGCGGCCGCTGCCGAGAAGGCCAGTCGCGGACCCGGGACACCGAGGGCCACTGCTGCTGGGCCGGCCAGTCCTGGAACTCCCGGCGGGAGGCCTGCGTGGGGGTGCCGACCGACTGCCCGGACGGCACGCGAGTGCGGCGCGAGGCCTGCGTCCGCGACTCCCGGGGCAGCGAGGGCAGCAGCCCCCGCGGCCGCCCGTCGTCCTGCCCGCCGGGGATGCTGGCGATCCCCGGTGGCTCCTTCGAGATGGGCTCGCCGGACGACGCGGGCCACGAGGACGAGCGGCCCCAGCACGAGGTCACCCTGGACGCCTTCTGCATCGACCGAACCGAGGTCACCGTGGCGGCCTACGGCGACTGCGTGGAGGCGAACGTGTGCGCCGAGCCCAACGCCCCGTCGGAGGCCTACAACTGGACGGATCGGGCCCGCCGGGCGAACCACCCGATCAACGGCGTGAGCTGGGAGGACGCGCGGACCTACTGCGCCTACCGGGGCTACCGCCTGCCGACGGAGGCGGAGTGGGAGTACGCGGCGCGGGGTACGGACGCCCGCATCTACCCGTGGGGCGAGGCGGCCCCCGCCGCGGTCCACCTGCAGTCGTCGATCCCGTGCGGCGAGTGGGACTGCACGGCGGAGACGGCGCGGGTCGGGACCCACCCGGCCGGAGCGAGCCCCTTCGGCGTGCAGGACATGGCCGGGAACGTGGCGGAGTGGGTGCGCGACTGGTACGGCGCCTACCCGAGCGGCGAGGTGCGCAACCCGCAGGGGCCCGAGGGCGGGCGGCACCGCGTCAACCGGGGCGGGGGCCGGGCGATCGAGCTCCCCGACCAGGTGCGCGCCGCCGCCCGGGGTCGCCTGTCGCCGACCCACCGCTTCAGCTACCTCGGCTTCCGCTGCGTGCAGGGTGGCGGCGGGTGACGGAGTCGCCGTCGAGCGTGAGCGTCCGGTGCGCGTTCACGCTCCGCGGGAAGCTCGGCCAGGAGGAGCGCGCGCGCGTTCGGCGGTGGCTGGAGCAGGAGGGCCTCGAGCTCACCACCCTCGGCCGGGCGACGGTCGCCTTCCGCGCCCCTCCCGAGGTCGTGGAGCGCCTGTTCCAGGGCACGGTGGTCGAGGTACCGGCCCGCCGCGCCTCGGCGATGGAGTCGGGCCGGCCACCCGGCCATCGCGCGGTGGGGGACCTCGAGGTCCCGTCCGAGCTCGCGGACATCGTCGCCTACGTGACGGTCGAGCAGCCGGCGACCCGCCTGGATCGGGGCGCGGACGAGCCCAGCCGCTCCAGCTAGCGCCGGGGGCGGCGCTAGCTCGCCTGGAGGCGGGCGACCGCCGCGGCGGCGGACACCAGGCCGGCGCCGGTCGCCACGTCGTCGCCCTCGCTGGCCGACAGGCCCTCGCCGAACCGGCCCGTCAGGTGGCTCGCTGCGCCCCGCGTCACGTCGCGGGCCGTCTCCCGGAGGAGCGCCTTGGCTCGCGCGGTGTCCAGGCTCTCGTCGATCTGGCGCAGGAGCGCGCACACCCCGGCCACCTGCGGTGCCGCGGCGCTCGTCCCGCTGAAGACCGCCCAGCCGTCGTCCGGCGCGGTCCCGTCGGTCGCGGCGTGCCTGCGGTCGGTGAGGGAGCCCGGCGGGACGGGCAGGACGAGGTACTGCGCTCCGGGGAGCATCCCGACGAGGCCGCACACGTCCGGGACGTCCCGCCCCTCGTAGATCGCGCTCGTGAACGCGCTGGCGTAGTCCGAGGCCTCCATCGCGCCGTCGGGGCGGACGTGAACGCCGCCGGCGGCGATCACGTCGGGCATCATCGCCGGGAACGTGAACTGCCCGTTGCCGGCGCTCAGCACCACGATGCGGCCCTCCGCCACGACCTGCGTGAGCTCCGCCTCGAGGGCGCGGAAGTGGGTCGGCAGCGCCTCCTCGGGCACCCGACCCGGCAGGGCGAGGTCGTAGCCGAGGCTGATCGTCAGGATGTCAGGGTCGTGCTCGAGGGCGACGTGGAGCCCCTCGAGCAGGGACGCGCCCTGCTCGCCGTCGTCGGTCTCGAGCTTCACGCCGATGACCTGAGCGTCGGGCGCCACCGCGAAGAGGTTCGCGCTCTCGCCGGTCCCGTGGCCATCCGGGTCCCGGGTCGGATCGCCGGCGCCAGGACCGGCGACGACGCGGCTGGCGTAGCCCCGCGCGGTGAAGAACGGGTGGGTGTGCTCGAAGCCGGTGTCGATCATGGCGACCCGGACGCCCTGGCCGGTGAAGCCCTGGCGGTGGACGGAGGCGGCGTCGAGCAGCACTGCGACGTCGTCGGGGACCCGCAGGGCATGGCGGTCCGGTAGCGCCGGGGGCACCGGCGCCGGCTCCGAGGCCGCCCACCGCGCGTGGTAGATGTGCGGCCACTGGGGCTCGACGCTGTCGACGAGCCCGGCGATCTCCGCCGGCAGGTCCCAGGGCGCGCCCTCGGCGGGGGCGACCGCCATCTCCGCTTGCAGGATCGAGCTCGGGTGGGCGAAGTCCCGCATCCGCACCGAGCGCAGCTTCGCCTGGAAGATCCGCTCGATCAGGCGGCGTGGTCCGCGGACGGACGCGCTGAGGCGTCCGGTGGTCGTCACCTCGAAGCCGAGGCGCTGGAGCGCTTCGAGGGCCCGCCGGGTGTCGGCCTCCGCGGGCCTCATGCGGGCGACCTTCGCCTCGGTGAGGGGCCAGGAGGCGCGGGCCGGGCCGGGGGCCGCGCGGGGGGCGGGGAAGGTGACCGCGATCCGGAGGGTGTCGCTGGGGCGGGGCATCGATGCGAAACCGCCGGCGAGGGGGCTCTCTGGCGGCTGACCCGCCGGGCCCGCTCGGGGCTCGTCCGCTATACCACCGCCCCCGGCGCTCGGGGGCGGAACGCCGATGGCCGCTGGCGCCGCGCGGTCGGCCCGCCGGAGCGGCGACCGCCGCGACCCGGTCATCGGCGACCGCCGGCCCGCCGACGAGGCTGCAACGCCGACAGCCCCGCGGGCGAGCCACGCCTGCGGCGATTCAGAACGCCGTCGGCGGTCCGGCCGGAGGCATGGCGGGGAGGGGGCCCTCCGCGGTCAGCCCCTCGGAGGGTGCGGGCGCGGGCTCGGCCTTCGGGCCTCCCCAGCGCATCCGCCCGGTGATCTGCATCATCACCGCCAGGGTGAGCACCGCGCCGACGCTGATCGCCAGGCCCGTGAAGCCCTCCCAGAGGAACGTGGTGCTGAAGAGCACGAGGTAGAGGAGCTGGGCGCCGCCCAGGTACAGCACGGCGAAGCGCCACCCCGTGAAGAGCCGCGCGTACGTGACCACCAGCGCGAGGGACGTCGCCGCGCCGAGGGCGAAGGACAGCCCGATCGGGAGGTGGTCCACCAGGTAGGCGAACAGCAGGTGGAACGCGAAGAAGCCGCACCCGAAGAAGACGTAGTGCATCGGATGCAGGTCCCGGTTGCGCGACAGCGCGAGGATCCCCGTCGCGAGGAAGAAGAAGAGGAGCCCCACGGGCGCGAAGAACGTGATGCGCGCCGCCAGCGGGCCGGGGTTGAGGCGGGCGGGCAGCTCGACGCCGATCGGCTGGCTCGCGATCAGGTGGTCGAAGTCCCAGCGGCCCACCCAGCCGCCGCCCTGCACGGCGTGCTCGGTCGGGCTCAGGCTCCCCTCGGGGAAGTCGATGGCGGCGGCATCGGCGGTCATCCGGAGGTGGAAGTCCTCCACCTGCGCGGTCCCGTCCGCCATGCGGTAGTGCCAGGTCTCCGTGCCGCGGCTCCGGTACGCGACGCGGAACGTCCGGCGCTCGCCCTCACCGACCTCGACGGTCCAGGTGGCGAGGCTCTGCTCGAGCGTGACCTCGAGCTCCCGGCCGGCATCGTCCAGCACCCGGAAGCCGTCGAACACCGCGCTCGCGTCGGTCAGCGGGAAGGCGACGGTCAGCGGCAGGGCCTGGTCGGTCGGGTTCTCGAAGGTGTATCTCCCGTCGAAGTCGACGACGTAGGTCGCGTACCAGTTGAGGCCCCGTCGCCGGTGCTCGAGGTCGAGGTCCACCGTGAGGTCCGACCCGCGGAGCGGCGCCGGCCGGTGGTCGACGGCGGTGTTGAGGCGGCTGACGACGTGCCGCTGGCCGGCCTCGTTCGTGACCGTCTCCTGCTCCTCGACCTCCCGTTCGACCCGAACGGTGGCGGAGGGTTGGCGCTGGACGGCCCGCGGTCCCCACAGCGCGTACACGTTGCCCCGTCCCGACGTGAACGTGTCCGTGCTCCGCGCGACCAGCGTCGAGCCGAGCACCATCCACGCGACGGCGCAGCCGGCCCAGACGGCCGCGATCCCGATGAGTCTCCGCATCCGATTCCCCCTGTGGTGGTTGGTCGCGGGGGGAACGGGCAGAGGGGCGCGGGGGATTCCGTCCCGGCCCCAGCCGGTGCGCTGCGGGGGGCGAGCAGGCGCGCGAGCGGGGTGAGCCGACGTGAGGGCAGGAGCCTACTTCCGGCTCATCCGCGTCACGCCGTCCCACGACCCGGGCGGCGGGACCGCCGCGAAGTCCCGGGCGCGCTGGGCCAGCGCGGTGGCGGCGACGTCGCCCGGCCGGTAGCGCAGCACCTCCTCGAAGGCCTCTGCCGCCTCGGTGAAGCGCCGCGCGAGGTAGGCCTCGAGCGCGCGGGACGCGGCGTCGGCCAGCGCGAGGTCGCCGTCCGTCGCGTCCTCCTGCATGGCGAGGAGCTCGTAGACGACCACCCCCTCGGCCTTGCCCTTCACGGAGACCTTGTCCAGGGGCCGGGCCACGACGTCGGCCCGGGCCTGGGCAAAGGTGCTCTCGCTGATCAGGGTCGAGGTGCCGAAGTGCTTGTTGAGGCCCTCGAGGCGGCTCGCGAGGTTCACGGGGTCGCCGACCACGGTGTAGGTCAGCCGGTCCTGGCTCCCGATGTTGCCCACGATCAGCTCCCCCGTGTTGAGGCCGACGCGCATCCGGAGCTCCGGCAGGCCCGCCTTGGCCCACTCGCGCCTCAGCTCGGCCAGGCGAGCCTGGGTGGCGAGGGCGGCCCGGCACGCGTCCCGGGCGTGGTTCGGGTTGGGCAGGGGCGCTCCCCAGAACGCCATCACCGCGTCGCCGATGTACTTGTCGACGGTGCCGCCGGCGCTCTGGATCGCGCGGCTCATCACGCCGAAGTACTCGCTCATCAGCTCGAGCAGCTCCTCCGGGTCCATCGGCTCGGCCACCGACGTGAAGCCGACGATGTCCGAGAAGTAGACGGTCATCACCCGGCGCTCGCCGCCCTTCTCCGCCTCCTGGCCCGACTCGAGAAGGGAGCGCACGAGCTCCGCGGGAACGAACTTGCCGAAGGACCGGAGCCCCGCCTTCATCTCCTCGACCGACGCGGCCAGCCGGTCGAGCTCGGTGAGGTTGGTCCGGAGCGGCGCCGCCGGGTCGAGGCGGAAGCTCCCGATCGCCGCCGTCTCCTCCGCCAGCCGGGCGAGCGGGCTCGAGATCCGCGCGGCGAGCGCGATGCCCACGATCGTGAGCAGGAGCAGGCTGATCACGCCGATGACCAGGTTCTCGAGGTTGGTACGCTCGACCCGCGCCATCAGCTCGTGCTCGGGCACGACCACCGCGATCAGCCATCGGGCGTCGTGCTCGCCGATCAGGGGCCGCCAGGCGCCGACGTAGTCGTCGGGGCCGACCTGGAACGCGACCCGGGTGATGGTGCCGCGGCTCTCCTGCCATCGCTCCGGCACCTGCGCCATGAAGCTCCGCACCACCGGGTTGTCGATCCGGGCGACCGGCAGGATGTCGGCCTGCGGCTCGCCGCCCTCCCCCTGGACCTCGCCGACCAGGATCGAGGGGCTCGGATGCGCGATGACGCGGATCTCGCCGCTGTCGCCCCGCTCGACGACGAAGGCCTCCCCCGACTCGAAGGGGTGCATCTCGTCGAGGAACTCGCCGAGGGCGATCAGGTCGAAGTCGGCGGTCAGCACGGCGGCGAGATCGCCGTCCCGGTCGTAGACGGGGGTCGCGCAGGTGAGGCCGGGGACGTCCGGGTTGGGCGCGTTGCTGAAGAGGTAGACGTCGGGCCAGGTCTGCCCACGCGTTCGCCGGGCAGCGCGGTAGAAGGGGCGGACCCGCGGGTCGTAGGCATCGGCCCCCTGGCGGTGCTGCACCAGCTCGCCGTCGACGAGGTGGTAGTCGGTCCGGTCCGACAGGCCGCCCTCCGGGCGCATGCGGCGGAGCCGCACCTCCAGCCCGCCGTCCGGTTGCCGGAAGACGTGGCCGTAGTCGCCGGTCTCCAGGCCCACCGACAGGTACGTCAGTCGTGGGTGCTCCCGGATCACCCGATGGAAGCCGATCACGATCTCCGGGAGGTCATCGAAGCCCAGCTCCCGGCCGGACAGCGCGCTCCGGTGCACCCGGCTGACCACCGACGCCTCGTCCAGCAGCGTCTGCACCTCCTGGTGGATGCGGTCGGAGGTCTGCTGGAGCACCCGCTCGGACAGGTCGTCCACGATCAGGGCGGCGTTCCGGTAGGACAGGATCGCCACCACGGTGACCGCCGAGAGCGGGACCACGATCAGCGCCAGCAGCAAGACGACCCGAAACGACAGGCGCACGACCCTCGGCGAGCCTACCATCCGGCACCGAGGCGGGCCCTTTCTCCCGCCTCGGCACCGACTATCCTCCCCGGCGAGGGACGCGTCGACCGTTGAGCGCCACCACCCCGAGGGATCCCGCCACCCTGCAGCCCGGCGACCTCGTCGCGGGCCGTTACCGCATCGTCGGCCGGATCGGCGAGGGCGGCATGGGGATCGTGTACGAGGCGCTGCACGAGACGCTCGGCCGCCCGATCGCGCTCAAGGTCATCCCGCTCAAGCTGGCCGAGGACCAGGAGATGGTGGCCCGCTTCTTCCGCGAGGCCCGGGCCGCGGCCTCGATCGGCCACCCGGGCATCGTCGAGGTGTTCGACGTGGGGACCGAGGAGCCGCCGACCAGCGGGCAGGCCACCCTGCGCGCCGGCTCCTCGGGGAAGCCTCCGCTGGCCTTCATCGCGATGGAGCGGCTCCGGGGGGAGGAGCTCGCGGACCGCATCGACCGGATCGGCGCCTTCCCCGTGAAGGAGGCCCTGCACATCGTGGCGGACGTGGCGGAGGCGGTCAGCGCGGCCCACGAGCGGGGGATCGTGCATCGGGACCTCAAGCCCCAGAACGTGTTCCTCGCCCAGGTGGGCCGCCGCGAGGTCCCCAAGGTGCTCGACTTCGGCATCGCCAAGCTCGCGGCGTCGGACGGCGCCGACGTGCCGCTGACGCGCACCGGGCAGGTGTTCGGGACGCCGATGTACATGCCGCCGGAGCAGCTCCGCGGCGTGAAGGACGTCGACGGCCGGGCCGACGTCTACGCCCTGGGCGTGATCCTGTACGAGCTCCTGACCGGCCGGCCTCCCTTCGAGGAGACGAGCTACGCGGCCCTGGTGGTGAAGATCACGACCGAGGAGCCCGAGCCCCTCGCCAACGTGCGCCCCGACCTGCCCGTCGAGGTGCTCCAGCTCGTCGAGCTCGCGCTCGCGAAGGACCCTGCCGACCGCCCCCAGACCGCCCTCGGGCTCGCCGAGGCGCTCCGTGCCCTCGCTGGCGATGACGAGCTCCTGCGGCGCAGCGCGACCTCGATCCCCGAGCGGGACCCGGCTTCGATCACCGGGCCCGCGGCGTTTCAGCCACCGGACGCGTTCCCGGAGACGGTCGCCCCGGGTGGGACGACCTCGCCCGGGGCGGAGGCCTTCGAGGACACCCGGCTCGACACCGGGCGGGGGACGGGCGGGGACGGCGCAGGCGTCGGCTCGTCGAGCTCGCGCCGCTGGCTGCTGCCGGCGGCCGCGGGGCTCGCCCTGGCGATCATCGGCGGCGGCCTCGCCGTGGCGATGAGCTCCGGGGCCGACCCGGACGAGGCTCGAGGTACGCCGCGGGCGGGCGAAGCGAGCCGGTCACCGGGTCGGGACGGGGACGGGGCTCGGGGCCAGGCCCCGGGCCAGATGCCGGAGTCGGAGCGCGCATCGGGTGCCGCCCTGCCGGCGGGTGCTGGCGATCCGGATGAGCCGAGGGGGGCGCCCGCCGGGGCCGAGCCGCAGGCAGGCGCCCCCGCGCCGGCGCGCGTCGCCGTCGGGTTTCCCGCCCCCCGCGGGGCCACCATCCGCGTCGGGGACCAGAGCTGCACCGCGCCGTGCTCCCTCGAGCTCGACCCCGAGGCCACCCATCGGGTCGAGGCGTCGATGCCCGGCCGGCGCGGCCAGACCCGGGAGCTGGCCCCCCCGTTCCCTGCGGAGCTGCCCTTTCGGCTCGTGCGTCGCGGCGGCCGTCGGACCGACCCCGGCACGGCCACCCCCAACCTCCTTCCTCGCTGAGGCTCCGTGCACGTCTTGGTCGTCCCTCGTCCCCCGCGGCTCGTTCCCTCGCTCCTCGTGGCCGTCCTGCTGAGCGGGGTGCTCGCGCCGGACGTGGCGCGCGCCGACGACGCGTCCGAGGCCCAGCTCCAGGACGAGCTCGGCCGCGAGCTCTACGCGCAGGGGCGCTACCGGGAGGCGCTCGAGCACTTCCTCGCGTCGAACCGCCTCGTGCCCAACCCGAACGTGATGGCCAACATCGGCAGCACCTACCAGGTGCTCCGGCGCTACGTGGAGGCCTTCAACTGGTTCGAGGCGGCGCTCGCCGCGGGCCTGACCGGGTCCGCGCGGCAAGGCATCGAGCGTGCCCGCTCTCAGATCCAGCGTCGGGTCGCGGTGGTGGACGTCCAGGTGAGCCCGGAGACCGCCACCATCTACATCGACCGGATCGAGCTCGGCAGCGTCGGCGAGGGCCCACGCCTCTACGCGGTCGCGCCGGGGAGCCGGCTCGTGATCGCGCGCGCCGAGGGGCATCGGGACGCCCAGGGCGAGGTCCGGGCCCGCCGGGGCGAGGTGGTCGAGCTCGCCCTGTCCCTCGAGCCGATCCTCGGCCAGCTGCGGGTCACGAGCGACCCGCCGGGGGCGGTGATCCGGCGCGCGTCGGACGGGGAGGTGCTCGGCGAGACCCCGCTGACGGTCGACCTGCCGCCGGGCGGCACCGACCTCCGGATCGAGGCCGACGGCTACCAGCCGGCCACCCAGCGTGTCCGGATCCAGGACGGCGAGACCACCGAGGTGCGGGTCGAGCTCACCCCGGACACGGGCCGCTTCGCGGTCCTCACGGTCAACGGCCGGCCCGAGGTCGCCGACGTGCTGCTCGACGACGAGCTGCTCGGGGAGGCGCCGCTCACCCGGGACCGCCTCACCCCGGGCCGCTACGAGCTGCGCGTCCGGGCCGATGGCCGGGACGACTGGGTCGGGGCGGTCGTCCTCGAGGCCGGAAGCGCCAGCCGGGTCGACTACCAGCTGAGGAACCCGAACGGAGGCCCCTCCCCCTGGTGGTTCATCGTCGGCTACAGCACGACCGTCGCGCTCTTCGGCTCCGCCCTCGGGACGGGCATCGCGGCCGCCAACGCGAACGACTCGTTCTTCACCAACCCGAGCGCAGGTCAGCTCGACCGCGTGGCGCGCCTGAACACCGCCACTGACGCGCTGTGGATCTCGGGCGCGGTGCTCGGCGCCACGACGCTGATCATCGACCTCGTCACGGGCCACTCCCCGCCCTCGCGCGCGTCGATCACGCTCGACCGCTGACGGCGGTTCGAACCCGGCGCCGGTCCCGTTCCCGACAGGCTTCCGCCGGAGGTGCGTGGTACGGGTGTTGGCGGGCGCCCGGAGCCGGTCCGTCCCGGCGGACCGCCGAGCCCCCGTCGCACCTTCTCGAGGAGTCCGTGATCCATGAATGACGTGAAGTTCAGCGAAGCCACCCAGGGCGCATGTCCCTTCCGCGGCACCCGAATCGGCGGCGCGATCGGCTCGGGCCCGACCCTGGACGACTGGTGGCCCCAGCGGCTCCGCGTCGAGCTGCTGCATCAGGATCCCGCGGAGGCGAATCCCCTCGGGCCGAGCTTCGACTACGCCAAGGCCTTCGCCGCGCTGGACATCGCCGAGGTGAAGAAGGAGATCGTCCGGCTCCTCGAGTCCTCCGTGTCCTGGTGGCCCTCGGACTACGGGCACTACGGCCCGCAGATGATCCGGATGGCCTGGCATGCCGCGGGCACCTACCGCATCGCCGACGGGCGCGGCGGCGCAGGACAGGCGTTGCAACGGTTCGCTCCGATCAACTCCTGGGAGGACAACGGCAATATCGACAAGTCCCGCCGCCTCCTGTGGCCGATCAAGCAGAAGTATGGAGCGGCGCTGTCCTGGGGCGACCTCATGATCCTCACGGGCAACTGCGCCCTCGAGTCGATGGGCCTCAAGACCTTCGGCTTCGGCGGTGGAAGGATCGATGCCTGGGAGCCGGACCGGGCCACCTACTGGGGTCCGGAGTCGAAGATGGTCACACGGGATCAGCGGTGGAAGGGCAAGGTCGATGAGGAATACTATGACCTCGAGAACCCACTCGGCGCCACGCATCAGTCCCTGATCTACGTCCACCCCGAAGGTCCCAACCAGGACGGCGATGTCGCGGCCGCGGCGCGCGACATCCGCGAGAGCTTCGCGCGCATGGCCATGAACGACGAGGAGACCGTTGCGCTCATCGCCGGGGGCCATGCCTTCGGCAAGAGCCATGGTGGCGCACCACCCGAGAAGGTCGGCCCCGCGCCTGACGGAGCTCCCCTCGAGGCGATGGGCCTGGGCTGGATGAACGCCGAGGGCACGGGGTTCGCCGAGTACACCATGACCAACGGCATCGAGGGTTCCTGGACGCCGAACCCGACCCGGTGGGACAACGACTACCTCACGAACCTGTTCAAGTACGAGTGGGAGCAGATCCGGGGACCCCAGGGGGCGATCCAGTGGAGACCGAGGGACGACAGCGCCCCGAGGACTCCGGACGCCCATCGTGACGGGGTCGAGCACCCGCTCATGATGATGACGACCGACCTTGCCCTGAAGGTCGACCCGTCCTACCGGGCGATCTGCGAGCGATTCCTCGCCGACTTCGACCACTTCTCCGACGCCTTCGCTCGCGCCTGGTTCAAGCTGACGCACCGCGACATGGGGCCGAAGTCCCGCTATCTCGGACCCGAGGTGCCGGCAGAGGATCTGCCGTGGCAGGACCCCATCCCGGAGGTCGATCACGAGCTGATCGATGCGGCCGACGTCGACGAGCTCAAGGGCGCGATCCTCGGCACCGGGCTCACGGTCTCCGAGCTGGTCGCTACCGCCTGGGCCTCTGCGTCGACCTTCCGGATCTCCGACAAGCGCGGTGGGGCCAACGGGGCGCGGTTGCGCCTGGCCCCGATGAAGGACTGGGAGGTGAACGCTCCCCGGCAGCTCGCCCGGGTCCTGAGCAAGCTCGAGGGCGTCAAGGACGACTTCGACGCGCGCCAGGCGCACAACAAGCGGGTTTCGATGGCGGACCTGATCGTGCTCGGCGGGTGCGCGGCCGTGGAGAAGGCCGCGAAGGATGGCGGCTTCGACGTCACCGTCCCGTTCACACCGGGCCGGACGGATGCCACGCAGGAGCAGACCGAGGTCGAGGGCACGAACTACCTCCGACCCGTCGCGGACGGTTTCCGGAGCTACGTCGACGACAGGGTCGAGCTCGACGGCGTCCAGCCCGAGGAGCTCTTCCTGGACCGCGCGGCCCTGCTCTCCCTCAGCGCTCCTCAGTGGACCGCCCTGGTCGGCGGGCTCCGCGTTCTCGACGTCAACTACGACGGCTCGAAGCACGGAGTCCTCACCGACCGACCCGGCGTGCTGAGCCACGACTTCTTCGTCCATCTGACCGGCATGAGCCTCGAGGCGAGGAAGGCCGACCCGCAGGGCAGGACCTTCGTCCTCCAGGACCGGGAGAGCGGAGAGCAGAGGTTCACCGCGACACGGTGCGACCTCATCTTCGCCTCCAACGCTCAGCTCCGGGCCATCGCGGAGGTCTACGCGTCGAGCGACGGCCCCGAGCGCTTTGTCCACGACTTCGTCGCCGCCTGGAACCACGTCATGATGCTCGATCGGTACGACGTGGGGGCCTGACGGCGCGCGGCGCGTGGGGATCAGGGGACGGAGTCCATCGTGTCGTCATCTCACGAGGGCGCCGTCGCGCCGCGTGACGAGGCGATCCACTCCGTCCCGTGGATCGGCCCGTGACGAGCCCTCGGACCTGGCAGGCCCCGAGCGAGGCACGCGGCCGGGCGGGTCCCGGCGGAGCCGCCGCTCGGCTGGCAACCGTCAGATGGGATGAGGACCGCGGGACCGGATCAGTCGGTGCCGAGCGCGTCCCGCACCCACGCGATCGCTTCGTCCGTGCGGAGCTCGCGGGAGGCCAGGAAGCCGAAGGCGACGTCGAGATGCCCGCCGCCGGCGACCACCTCGTAATCCACCACGACACCCCCTTCCCGGAGCTCGTCGACCAGGGCCCGGGTGTCGGCCTCGGGGATCGTCGTGTCCGCCGTGCCCTGGTAGACCCGCAGGGGGGCGGTTTGGGAATAGGGTCGGATCCGGTTCGCCGCGAACCCGTCCCGGAAGGCGGCGAAGCGGCTCCAGCGACCCGACACGTACTCATCGAGGAGTGTGGGCGCGAAGATGTCGCTCCGCGTGCTCCCGAGGAGGTCGCTCAGGCTCTCTCGACCGGGCGCGGCGACGAGGCATCGCGTGGCGAACCCCTCGTCGACCAGCGGGGCCAGGGCCGCCGTCCAGGGGGATGGCCCGGACCATCCGTCGTGGTCCGACCAGGCGTGGACGACGAGCGCGTGGAACACGAGGTGGGGACCGTCGAACGTGACCCCGACGCGCCACTGCTCCTCGAACAGGGAGGCGGGTGCCGTCACGCCGAAGGCTCGCAGGTCGAGCTCGGGCGCGTAGCTTCGATGGCGCGCCGCCGCCGCCAGCGTGGTGTGGCCGCCCTGGCTCAGGCCGACCATCGCGTAGCGCTCGGCGAGCGGTACGCCCTGCCACCGGGCGAGCTGGCGCGCGGCCCGCAGGCCATCGAGGGCGCCGCGACCGGCGACCTCCGCCACCAGATAGGGGTGGAGCCCAGGCGTGCCGAGGCCCGGGGGATCCGGTGCAACGCCGACCGCGCGTCGTGCGCCGAAGAGCCCAGCGAGGCCCGTGCCGAGGGCCGTACCGGTCCAGGCGCAGGGATCGCCCACCCCGGTGGTGCCGTGGTTGTTCTCCACGATCGGGAACCCACCGTCGGGTGCGCGGCCCAGGGGCAGGGTTACCGTGGCCAGCGCAGTCCAGGTGCCGGTCGCGTAGGTCAGGGTCCAGACCTCGTAGCCGTTCTCGATGCGGACGCGGGGATCCACGAGAGTCTGCAGGGTGGCGCGACTCACCCGGGTGACGAAGGTGGCCTCGCGCAAGCAGCCGTCCGCCTCGCACTGCGGATCGGGGGAAAGCTGGGAGCCGCCATCGGGCGCGAGCAGCCCGGCGTCGTCGTACCGACCGGCATCTCCGGGTCCCGCCCTGCCGCCATCCTCGGCGGATACGCCCAGATCCTGGACACGAGGCACGGCCTGGCAGGCGAGGAGCACGCTGAGCGCGATGAGTGCGATGCGCGGCACGAGCCGACGGTAGCCCAAGCCGGAGGCGTGCGTGCGGCGGCCCCCTCGGGAGCGGGCCGACCGGTGGCCGGCGGCGAGGATGGCCACCGCTCTGAGCCTCGCCCTCACGGCGTAGGGCGACGGCCGCAGGGATCCGTTCCGCGTGATGCGCTTCGCTTCGAGAGGTGCCTTCCTTCCATGGGCCCGAGCGGCCGCTTCGTGAGCCCGACGTCATGGGCCGGCCAGACGGGGTCGTGTCCGGCATGACCGGCGCGATGGTCCCGAGGGGCGCTCCGGTCGCATCCGGGGGAGGATCGGCGCCATGAGCCTCTCGGACCCCACCGAGCTGAGCGCCCTCGTCGCGCTCCTCGAGACCCGGAGCGTCTCCGTCGCGGCCCGCCGCCTGGGCCTCTCCCAGCCGGCGATGAGCCACCGGCTGCGCCAGCTCCGGGAAGCTCTCGGAGACCCGCTCCTGGTCGCCGCCCCTGGAGGCTACGTCCTCACCCCCCGGGCCGAAGCCCTCGAGGAGCCCCTGCGGGCGGCCCTCGCCAACGTTCGGGCGGCCCTCCGAGCGGGCGAGGGCTTCGATGCCGCCACCTCGCGCCGCCACTTCGTCGTCGCCAACGCCGACTACGGGGACTTCGTGGCGTTCCCCGCTGCGGTCGAGCGGGTCCGGAGGGAGGCCCCCCACGTCACCTTCGAGACGACGAGCGACTCCGACGATCTGGCGACGCGTCTCGCCTCCGGCGCCGTCGACGTCGCCGTGACGGAGGCGGGTCGCTTCGCCCCGAGCCTCCGGCAGCGGCGGGTCGCCTCGCTGCCCTACGCGGTCGGCCTGCGGGCGGGTCACGAGGCCCGGGCCGGTAACGCCCCCCTCGACCTCGACGCGTACTGTCACCTCGGTCACGCGGTCGTCGCCCCCCACGGGAACCCGGGGACGGTGGTCGACCAGCGGCTCGGGGAGCTCGGGCGGACCCGGCACATCGTCGTGCGCACGCCCCGGTTCACGCCCCTGCCCTTCCTCGTGGCCGCCTCCGATCTCGTCGCCACCCTGCCCGAGCCGCTCCTCCGCGCGGCGGCCCGCTACGTCGACCTCGAGATCCTCCCCCCGCCCATCGTGCTGCCCAGCACGGTGATCATGATGGTGTGGCACGAGCGTATGCAGCAGGACGAGGGGCATACCTGGTTCCGCAACGTGGTGGCCGACAGCCTCGGGTAGGGACCGCCCTCGTCGTCCGAGGCGCTCGGGCCGCCCCTCCATTCGCTCGTTGGATACGGACCATTCGAAGGGATCACTCGACCCGACTCCGGGCCGCGGCTCAAGGTCGAGCCCATGCCCTCCAGGACGCTCCTCACGCGAGCCGCGATCGCTACGGCTCTTGCTACACCCTTCACCTTCGGCCCGCCCGTCCTCGGCCAGGACGAGCCGCCGGCGACCGTTCGGGCGGTGCTGGACGGTGTGCGAGCCGACCGGGCAGGGCCCGTGCTCTGCGCCCTGTTCCCCGGACCGGAGGGCTTTCCGCATCGGCCGCGGACGAGCGGCGTGCGGAGAGGGCGAAGCCACCCGGACCGGGGAAGGCAGGTGTGCACCTTCCGCGGGATCCCGCCCGGCACCTACGCCGTTGCCGTTCACCACGACTTCGACGACGACGGGGTTCTCGATACGAACCTCTTCGGTAAGCCGTCGGAGGCCTGGGGCACCACCGGGAACGTCACTCACAGCTTCCGGGCGCCGTCCTTCGAGGAGTCCGCCTTCCCCGTGGAGGCCGGCGCCACGCGCGAGCTCCTCGTCCGGATGCACTACTGATCGGGGGCCACACCGTGCTTCGACGAGCGCCCTGGTCGGCCCCGATGGACCGACCTCCGACCTTCCGTGGGCTGCCGCGTGCCGTCCTCATCGTCCTTCTCCTCCTCGGCGGTGGGAGGGCTCACGCACAGGAACGCGAGGCCCCCGGCCCGCCACCGGACTCGGCGGCCCCACCCGCCGCCGAGGTCCCCACGCTCTCGTTCCGTCCCCACGGGGGCCTCGGGTGGACGACGCGCTACGCCTCTGGCGAGAGCGCCCTCGGCGTTCACGCGGGCGGCCGGATCCTGCTGTCCGCCGGGGAGTTCCAGCGCTTCGGCGTCGAGGCGACGTACGTGGCCGATAGCGTCGACACGTCCGATTCGCTGGAGGGGGAGTACCTCGCCCTCGGCATCGTCCTCGAGATGACGCTCTTCGAGCACTTCCTCCTGGCCATCGGCACCATCGGCTACGTCGGTCTGAGCGCGGGGGTCGGGAGCCCCTTCGGCCTGGTGCCCGCCCTCGGCTGGGAGCCGGCCTGGGCTCCCCTGACGCCCTTCGTGTCCCTCCGGTCGGAGTGGGTGTTCGAGCCGGAGCCGGTCGGACGGCTGTCCCTCAGCGTGGGCGGGCGGCTCTCGCTCTGACGGGCGGGGCCAGGTCGCTTGCATCCCATCGGCTCGCCGGCCAGCGCCTCGACGACGAGCCACCTCGCCTCCGGCGTGCTGAACGAGCCGGTTGTCATGTTCGCCCAGGCGACGGGGAAGTCGTCATGACGACGACGGCGCGGTTGCGCCGGTGACGGAACCCGTCCCGTGGATTCAGCCCACCCGTGGCCTTGCTGGGCACCGGGGCCTTGTGGGTTCGCGGCGGGGAGACCGGTCGGCGAGGCTATGAGGCTGTGGCTCAAGGTGGGTCGCCTGCCGCGTCGGTGTCACCGGTGTGGGGGACTCAAGGGTGACAACGGTGGACAAGGAATCGAGAGGCCGAGCAGCGGAAGGACGAGTCGTTGCGGGTGCTTTGGGCACAACGCGGCCCGGCCGCACCCCGTACGGTTCATTCGTACGGTTCATTGTTGCGGGTGCTTTGGGCACAACGCGGCCCGGCCGCACCCCGTACGGTTCATTCGTACGGTTCATTCCACGGTTCAACCTCAGGCGCCCCCGTCCTCCGCACCCTCGTCCTCGACGGCGGGACGGTGCGCCATCCGCAGGCGGATCGACAGCGGCCGGTTGGCGGCCATGGCCTGGACCTCCGCGACGGTCCCGGGGAGCTCGACGATGTCGCCCTGCCCGAGGACGCGACCGAGGCGCTTCATCAGGAGGCCGGCCAGCGTGACGGATCCGGGCTCGTAGAGGTCGAGGCCGAGCTCCCGGTTGAGCTTCGCGAGGGGCAGGTTGCCGCGCACGAGATAGCCGTCGTCGGTCGGGGTGATGTCCGGCACGACCTGCTCGTGCTCGTCGGCGAGAGCGCCGACGATCTCCTGCAGGATGTCCTTCAGGGTGACCAGCCCGGTGGTGCTCCCGAACTCGTCGATGACCAGCACGATCTGCCGGTGCGACGCCTGCATCTCGCGCAGCACGCGGCTGATGCTGGCCGACTCCGGCACCCGGCCGAGGGGCCGGACCAGCGCCTCGATCTGCAGCCGGTCCGACAGCGGGACGCCGACCAGGTCCTTCGCGTGCAACATCCCGAGGACGTCGTCGAGCGACCCGCGGCAGACCGGGTAGCGGGTGTGGCGCGTCTCGCCCCAGAGCGTGGCGAGGGACGAGGCCGGCTGCCCGACGTCGAAGAAGTGGATGTCGGCCCGCGGCACCATCACCTGCGCGCAGGTCGTCTCCTCGAAGTGGAAGACGGCCTCGAGCATCTGGAGCTCGCTCGCCGACAGCTCCCCGTGGCGTCCACCGAGGCGGATGGTGGCCCGGATCTCGTCCTCGGTCACCGCCGGCCCGCTCGCGCGGCGCGTGGTCAGGCTCGAGAGCTTCCGGGTGAACCAGATCAGCGGGCTGAGGCCGCGCACCATCAGGACGAGGGGCCAGGTGATCAGCGGCCACAGCGTCTTCCAGCTCGCGGCGCCGTAGGTCTTCGGGACGATCTCGGCGAAGAGCAGGATGAGCAGCGTGAGCACGGCGCTGAAGGCGGGGAGCCAGCCGGGCCCGAGGACATCCGCCGCGACCATCCCGGCGAAGGTCGCTCCGGCGGTGTTCGCGATCGTGTTGAGGATCAGGATCGCCGAGGTGGGCGTCGCCACGTCCTTCTTCAGCCGGAGAAACTGCTCCGCCGCCCTGCGCGAGCGACCTTCCTCCGCCTTGACCGCCTCCAGCGTCACGATCCGCGTCGAGTAGAGCGTCGCCTCGAACAGGGAACAGAGGGCGGACACGACGAGGGTGGCGCTGACGATCGCGAGCAGCAGACTCATGGGCAGAGCGTAGCTCGGCTGGTGGCGAATCCAGGCCAGCTGCGCCCGGCGCCAGGACCGAGGCGCGCTGCGTCAGAGCGGGACGCCCCCGCCTCGCGTGCTGGACCGGGTCCGGTCTACGGCGGCAGGCACACCGCCTGGTCGGGCATCGGGTCGTTCCAGGTGATGCACTCGAGGCCCGGGTCGTCGCACTCGTCCTGCGCGTCGCAGGCCGGGACGCAGAGGCCGAGCTCGTCCCCCGGGGCGAGCGCGATGCAGACGCCTCCGCCGGGGCAGGTATCGAGGCGACGGAGGTCGCAGCTCGTCTGGCAGAGCTGGCCCGGGTCGAAGATGCCGCACAGGAGCGAGCGGCAGTCGTCGGCGCGCAGGCACGGCGCGAGGAGGCCGCCGCCGTCGGGGTTGAGTTCCTCGAGGGCGCAGCGCCCCGAGTAGCGGTCGCAGAAGCCGGAGTCGCACTGGTCGTCGGCGACGCAGAAGCGGTCGCACACCCCCAGCGTGCAGACCTCGTCCGGCGCGCAGTCGTCGCGGGTGGTGCAGCCGACGAAGCACACGCCGACGGGGCTCGCCCCGACCTCGCACACGCCCCCCGGCCCGCACTCGACCTCGGGGTCGGCGGCCGGGTCGCAGGCGCCGAGGCACTGGCCCCCGGGGAGCCCGCTCGCCAGCTCGGGGACGCAGATCGGGTCCGCGCCGGCGCAGTCCTCGTTGCAGCCGCAAGCTCGGTTGGCCGAGACGCTGCCCGGCGCGAAGAGGCATCGGCGGACCGCTGCGTCCCGGGCCGGGTCGATCACGGGGGGCAGGCTCGGCGGCGGGGCGATGTCCGAGCAGGCGGCGAGGAGCCCCGCGAGCACCGGCAAGAACAGGGACCGCAGGCTCGGAGGCGCCGAGAGGAGGCGCCGAGGCGGCAGGGCGGTCCGGGTCGCAGGGGAGGGCAGGGCGGCGCTCATCGCACGGGAAGCCTCATCGCGAGGGGAGGCTCATCGCAAGGGAAGGTAGGTGCGGAGGTCGCCCCGCTGGAGGCGTACGGAGGTCCCGCTCACGTCGCGACCGTTCTGACCGCGGTCGGTCCAGGCGATCATCACCGTGCCGTCATCGAAGACGGCGACCGCGGGCACCTCCTGGGCGCCGCTCAGGTCGCCGTGCACGATGAAGTCGGTCCGGTCGCAGGGGCCGTTGGCGAACGCGACGTCGCCGTTCGGCTCGATCAGCGCGGCCCGGATCGCGTCCTCGCTCTCGGCGTCGTTCGCGTCGCTCCAGGCCACCAGGAACCCGGCCCCGCCCGGGAGCGCGCTGACGGTCGGGTCGGATTGAACCCGCACCGCCTCCGTGAGGTAGAAGGGCTCGCCGCTCTCGACGTGTCGCGTGCCCACGGGGTTGCCGTCGCGGTCGAGCAGCATGGCCGCGACCCGCTCGAGGTCCGCGTTGAGGGGGTCGCTCCTGGACCACACGACCAGGAAGCGCTCGGTGACGGGGTCGAGGGCGAGGGCCGGGCTGATGGCGTTCGAGGTGCCGCGGTCCCGGTCGAGCACGCGGAACGGCACCACCTCGTCGAGCGTGTTCTCGAAGATCCCGAAGGACAGGACCTGGTCCGGGATCTGGAGGTCCTGCACGACGACGGCGAAGCGCCCCGTCCCGACCGGGACCGCGTCCACGCCGGAGCCGGACCCGGCGAGGAGCTGCACGGGCTCGGTGCCGTCGACCGCCTCGCCGCTCTGCGGATCGCGCACCGGCTCGAAGCGGGCGCGACCGAAGGGTCCCTCGACGAACACCTGGGCGAGGGTCCCGCCATCCTGCTGGCCGACCCCGGACGCGCTGCGCGGCCAGAGGAGCACGAAGCGGTCGTCCCCGGTGTGGACGATCGCCGGCGCGCCGACGATCCGTCCGCGCGGCGGGTCGTCGAAGACGAGCGGGTCGGGCTGCTCCTCCGGGAAGACGACGCAGCCGTCCGGGCCCACGAAGCGCCCCTCGATGCGGGTGTCGAAGGCGCTGACCGGCCCGTCGAGGTCGCCGTCGAGGAACGACCACGCGAGGAAGCCCTCCTCCTCGGCCGTCCGCGGCGCGGCGTAGCGGGGGAACGCTGCCCGCTGGTCGATGGGGCCGTTCGCCCGGAAGGCCGAGTAGGTCACCTCGTTGGGCTCGCCGCAGGTGTTGACCGGCGCGCCATCGACATCGACCAGGATGCCCCGGGCCGCCTGACGGTCCTCGCCGACCGAGGAGACGAAGGTGACGAAGGCCCGGCCGGTGGGCAGGGGGACCACCGCCTTGGTCGAGCGCGTCGACTGGTTGCCGTCCGTCAGGACGTTGATCTCGTCCTCGAAGGAGGGGGTGCGGCCGCAGACGTCGACGTTGTTGGCGACCGCGCAGCCCGCGAGCCCCGCCAGCGCGCCCGCGAGGGGGGCGAGCCGAACGGGCGCGGTCATCCACGGAGTGCGGCGTTCTCGACCCACGAGCCGCCGGAAGATAGCTCATTCGGCCGCCGGGCGAGGGGCGACCGTCGCCCGGGGGCGCGAGGCCGCCGGCGCCCCGGGAACCTGTGGTAACCAGCCCCCATGCCGGAGGTCGGACGAGGGGAGCTCTATCTCGGCGGACGGGTCGACGAGGCCGGGGAGCGCACCGGCGAGCCGCTGCTCTACGCATCCGAACGGTTCACCACCCACGGCGTGATCGTGGGGATGACCGGGTCGGGCAAGACCGGCCTGGGCGTCGTCCTGCTCGAGGAGGCGCTGCTCGCCGGCGTGCCCGCGCTGATCCTCGACCCGAAGGGGGACATGGGGAACCTGCTCCTCAACTTCCCGGCCCTCCGGCCCGAGGACTTCGCGCCGTGGGTCGATCCGGCGGAGGCCCGACGTCGGGAGGTCACCGTCGACGCGCTCGCCGAGGCGACCGCGGAGCGGTGGGCCCAGGGCCTCGCGGGCTGGGAGGTGGGCCCGGACCGGATGCGCCGCCTCGGCCTCGGCGCCCCCATCACGCTGTTCACGCCGGGGTCGACGGCTGGCGTGCCGATGAACCTGGTCGGCTCTCTCGCGGCCCCGGGTCTCGATTGGGCCAGCCACGCCGAGACGCTTCGCGACGAGATCGAGAGCTTCGTCTCGAGCCTGCTGGCGCTGGCCGGCGAGCGCGCCGACCCCCTCTCGAGCCCCGGTCACATCCTGCTCGCGAACCTGGTCGAGAAGGCCTGGCGGGCGGGGCGGGACCTCGACCTCCCGACGCTGGTCGGGCAGGTCCAGCGACCTCCGATCCGCAAGCTCGGGGTCTTCGACCTCGACACCTTCTTCCCCGAGAAGGACCGGATGGCGCTCGCCCTCAAGCTCAACGGCCTCCTCGCGTCGCCCGCGTTCGCGGCCTGGTCCGAGGGGCCGCCGGTCAACCCCGACGCGCTGCTCCGCGCGCCGGACGGGCGGCCCCGGGCCTCGATCGTCAGCCTCGCCCACCTCACGGACAGCGAGCGGCAGTTCGTGGTCACGCTGCTCCTGTCCAAGGTGGTGACGTGGATGCGGCGGCAGCCCGGCACGAGCGACCTGAGGGCGCTGATCTACATGGACGAGGTGTTCGGCTTCGCGCCGCCCACGGCCGAGCCCCCCGCCAAGAAGCCGATCCTGACGATCCTCAAGCAGGCCCGCGCCCACGGGGTCGGCATGGTCCTGTCGACGCAGAACCCCGTCGACCTCGACTACAAGGCCATGTCGAACGCCGGGACGTGGATGATCGGCCGGCTGCAGACGGAGCGGGACAAGGCCCGGATCGTCGAGGCGCTACGGAGCGCGTCGGGGGGCGTGGACGTCGACGCTTACGACGCGCGCATCGGGGGCCTCGGCAAGCGCCGGTTTCTGCTCCACTCGACCAAGGCGTCGGGCCCGACGCTGTTCACCACCCGCTGGGCGATGTCGTTCCTGCGCGGGCCGCTCAGCCGGGCCGAGATCCAGCGCCTCACGGCCGACGCGCCGGAGCGGGAGGCGGCCACCGCGTCCCCCACGGCCGGCGCCGATGCGCCCAGCCTCGCGGCCGACGAGAGCCCCGTGGCCCCGGAGGTCGCGGACGGCGTCCCCGTCCACCACGTGGACCCGGCCGCCCGCTGGTTGGAGGCGGTGGGCGGCGACCCGGGCGGGGCCCGCCTGGAGGCCGCGCTGGCGCTGCGGGTATCGCTCCGCTTCGACGAGCGCAAGGCCGACCTCGACCACCGCATGACCTGGGAGGCGGTCATCTTCCCCCTGGAGGCCACGCTCGACCCGGGCGCGGCCCAGGTGGTGGACTGGGACCCCCGCGACCTGCGGGACGACCCGCCGAAGGGCGCGGTCTACGCCCTGCCCGAGGCGCCGGTGGGGACCAAGGGCTTCTTCCGGGACGTGGCGAGCGAGGTCCGGGACGCGCTCTACCGCGAGCGGACCGTGACCCTCCCGGTCAACCCGGCGCTGAAGCTCTACGGGGCGATGGGCGAGACCGAGGCGGCGTTCGCGGCCCGCTGCGAGGCCCAGGCGGAGGCCGGGATGGACGAGGACGCAGCCAAGCTGCGGGGCCGCTTCGAGGCGCGGATCGACAAGCAGAGGGACAAGATCGCCGACGCGGAGCGGAGGATCCGGGAGCTCGAGACGGATCTCTCGACCCGACGCCAGAACGAGCTCTGGCAGGGGGCGGGGGCCGTCCTGAACATGTTCCTGCGCGGGCGGGCGAGCACGCGCGGCCTGTCCGGCGCGATCAGCCGGCGCGGGGTGACCAGCCGGACCAAGGAGCGCCTCGAGAGCGCCGCCGAGCGCCACGGCGAGAGGGTCGACGAGCTCGAGGAGCTGGAGGCCGAGCTGGTCGAGGCGCTCGAGGCGCTCGAGGAGGAGTGGGCACAGAAGGCGAGGGCGCGGGACGTCCTGGAGGTCGGCCTCGAGAAGTCGGACATCGACGTCGAGGAGGTCGCGCTGGTGTGGGTGCCCGTGCGGATCGCGGGGCGTTAGGCCGCGGGTCCAGCGGGGTGTGCGTGCCGGTGCGGCTCACGGGGCGGGAGGCCGCGGGTCCAGCGAGGTGTGGCGCCGCGTGGAGCGGGGTGCGCCGCCCTCGCCGGGGGCCGTGAGTTGGTGGACAATCCGGCTGATGCGCTCGCCTCTTCGATGCGTGCTGGCCCTGGCCGCGCTGGGGATCGGCTGCGATGTGGAGGAGCGCTGCGCCGAGGTCACCGCCGAGACCTTTGCGGTCTGCGCAGAGGCGTGTCGGGACGGAGACGACGGGGCGTGCGAAAGGCTGGCCACGCCGGACGCCGCGTGGCTCGACGAGCCGAGCAAGGAGCAGGCCGAGCTGGTGGTCGAGGTGTGCAAGGTCCACGGCGAGGTCGTGTGCAACGCGCTCGGCGCCGCGCTGTCCCGTGCGCGCGCGACGGCGGAATCGGCGACGGGGCCAACCGACCGGGCGCCGCCCGCCAGCTCGCCCTCCCATGCCTCGCCCTCCCATGCCCCGCCCTCCGACACTCTGCCCCCCGCAGACGAGCCGACGGCCAGCCCGGTCCAGGTGCAGGTGCGCATCACCGTCGACGGGGAGGTCGTGGTCGATGGGGAGCCCGCCGGCGTCCGCTCCCTGACGGCGACCGACCGCGAGGGCCACCGGGTCGTCATCTCCTCGGACGGCGACGTGGGCAACGCCCGGGTCATCGAGGTGATCGACGCGCTGCGCGAAGCGGGGGCGTCCCGCGGCGCGACCCCGCCCCGCCCGGAGGACGCGGACCCCCCGTGAGCCGATCCCCGCTCCTCGTGGCCCGCCCGGGTAGCGTGACTGCCTCTTCCCGTCAGCTGCGCGCCCGAGCGGAGGCCGTGGACGGCGTCGTCGACCCGATCGTCGGCGACGTCGAGCTGGTCGAGCGGGTCCGCCGCGGGGACGCCTGGGCCCGCGGGGCGCTGTACCGGCGCTACGCCCCGGAGCTCGGCAACCTCGCGCTCCGGCTCCTTCGCCACCGGGCGGAGGCCGAGGACGTGCTGCACGATGCGTTCGTGACGGCCTTCGAGTCCCTCGGTCAGCTCAAGGACCCCACGCGGGTCCGGGCGTGGCTGCGGAAGGTGACGGTCCGCCACGCGCATCGCCGCTTCCGCCGCCGGCGCCTGCGCCGGGCGCTCGGCCTCGCCCCCCCGCCGGACCCCGCGCTCGGACTCGACGAGCTCGCCGGGTACGAGCCGGGCCAGGAGGCCGCCATCGAGCTCCGGGAGATGGACCTCGCGCTCCACGCGGTGCCGGACCGGGCGCGAGCGGTGTGGACCCTGCGCCACGTCGACGGCGAGGCCCTGGTGCGGATCGCGGAGCTCGTCGGCGTCTCCCTCGCTACGGTCAAGCGCGACCTCGTGCGCGCGGAAGGCGCGATCGCGCGCGGCGCGGCCCCGGGACGAGCGGAGGCAGCCCATGGGCGATGAGGCCTTCGACCGGCTGCGCAGCCACGACGCCCTCGGCGGGGCGGCGGTCGAGCAGGCGCTCGGCCGAGTGGAGCGCTCCCTCGCCCGCCGCCGTCGCCGCCGGCAGGTCGCGCGGACGGTGGCGGCCGTGGGCGCCGTGGGTCTCGCCGCGGCCGCCGTCGCCGTGGCGCTCTCCGGCGGCGGGGTGCCGGCCCTGCGTCACCAGAGCGGCGAGCGACTCCGGGCGGTCGTCGAGGGGGAGATCGACCTCTCGGACGGATCGCGCATCGAGGTGGACGCCGACAGCCTCCTTCGCTGGCGCCGCAACCGGGGCGGGGTGGCATCGCTGGAGCTCGCCCGGGGCCGTGCCCGCTTCGACATCGCCCCGGGCGGGCCTCGGGCGTGGTCGATCCGCGCCGGGCCCCTCACGGTCCGTGTCCTCGGCACGGCGTTCACGGTCGAGCGGGAAGGTCCCCGCAGCGCCGTCGCGGTCCATCGGGGCTCGGTCGAGGTTCGGACGGAGGGCGAGGGCCGGCGCCTCTACGCCGGGGAGCGCTTCGAGGTCGGGTCACCCCCGCGCGCGCCCAGCGCGCCGGAGCGCGCCGTGCCTGCGGCGCCGGAGGGACCGGATCCGGCCGAGGCGGCCTCGCCGCCCGGGACGCCGCCAGCGACCCCGGCCGTGGTGCACGAGGCGCAGGCCCCGGCGCGGCCGCCGCCGAGGACCTCCGCCGCTCCTCCGCCAGCCCGCCCCTCCCCGGGACCGAGCCCCCCGACCGCCGGCGCCGACGAGGCCGCCGCTCGGCAGGCGCTCCTCGCCAGGGCCGACGAGGAGCGCCGGGCGGGCCGCCTCGACGAGGCGCTCGAGGCGCTCGAGGCGTTCGGGCAAGCCTACCCGGACGCGCCGGAGGCCTCCTCGGCGGCCGTCTCCCGTGGCCGTCTGCACGAGGCGCGGGGGGAGCTCGAGGACGCGCTGGCGGCCTACCGCGACGCGCTCCGCCTCGCGCCCTCACCGGCCCTCGCCGAGCTCACCTACGAGCGGCTCGTCGTGCTCGAGGTCCGCGCCGGGCGCCCCGCGCGTGCCTACGAGGCCGCCGAGGACTACCGGAGGCGCTTCCCGGACGGCGACCGGCGCTCCGCGATCGACGAGGCGCTGCCGTGATCGCCGAGGCGCTTTCGTGATCGCCGAGGCGCTGCCGTGAAGGGGCCCCTGGCCCTCGCGACGGTCCTCATGCTCTGGCCGACCGCGGCGTCCGGGCAGGCGCCCCTCGAGGTGTCGATCTCGGCGGCCCCTCCCTGCGAGGCACCCACCCTCGACTCGGCGACGCTGCGCGACCGGGTCCTGCTCGAGCTCGAGCCGCGCCACCTGAGGGAGCCGTGGGGGGTGGAGGGCGAGGAGGCGTGCGGCGGCACCACGGTGCTGGTGGTCGCGTGGAGCGGCGAGCAAGAGCGGCGTCGGCGGGCGGACCTGGGCCCAGCCGAGGGCATGGCCCGGGTCTGGTCCCTCGCCCTGGTGGTGGCGGACATGCTCCGGCGTCCGCCGGCGCCGGGACCGGCGTCGGGGCTGGCGAGCCCGACGGTCGCTGCGGAGTCCCCGCCGGCGACGTCATCGTCGGAGCCCGAGGAGGAGAGCTCCGCGGCGCCGGAGCGGCCCTTCGCTGTGGAGGTGGTCGCCGAGAGCCGCGTCTACCTCGATCCGTTGACCGCCTTGTTCGGCGGTGGCCTGGCCGGCGCGTGGCGCTGGCTGCGGGTCGAGGCCGCCGTCCTCGGGACCCAGGTGACCAGCGACGGCGCCGGGCGCGTCGGCGTGCTCAGCGTGACGGGGGAGGTGGCGGCGGATCCCCTGCGCGTTCGTGCGGGCCCGCTGCTCCTGGGGCTGCGGGTGCTCGTGTCCGCGGGCGCGGTCCGCGGGCGCGCTCTCTCGTCGCTCTGCGCGGGGGCCTGCGAGGTCGCCTGGGCGCCCCTCGTCGGTATCGGCGGGTCCGTGCGGGCAGGGGTGGAGCTCGGCTCCCGGCTCGAGCTCGACGCGACCGTCGGCGCGGCGTGGGAGCTCGCCGGCACGACCTTCCTCGCCGGGCTCCAGCCCGTGGTCGCGGTGCGAGGCCTCCGCCTCGACGGCCGCCTCGCCCTCCGGGTGGCGTTGTAGTCCCTTTCGCACGCCGGGGTGTCGAATCCGGCCGCTCGCCGGACCGCCGAGCAGTGGGCGTCGGTCGTGCAGACGGGCGTCGAGCCGCTGCTGATCCGGAAGTACCTGTTCGCCTACCTGTTCCCGCCCGAGTCGGGCCCGGACCGCGAGGCGATCGGCGCGCTCGTGCCGAAGGTCGAGGCGCACTTCGATGTCCTCGAACCCGCGGTTCGCCAGGGGGCGATCGGCAAGGGCGCGTTCACGCTGGTCGACGCGTACCTCGTCCCGATCCTCGCGGCGATGACCCGCACGCCAGAGGGGGGAGCGGCCATGCAAGCCCTCCCGAGGGCGAGCACGGCGAACTCGGCTCCTGGCTGTCTCGCCCGAGCGTCCAGGCGACCATGCCTCCGGCGTCCTGACCCACCGCCGGGGCACGCGACCCAGGGTGGACGCGGCCTCCCGCAGCCAGCAGGCTCGCGCCGATGTCCCGGCGCCGCGCGGACAGCATCTTCTACGAGGGCTACTACCTGCTTCACGCGGTGGGGGATCGCGTCGCCGCCGCGCTCGCCCTCAGGCGCTACCTCGGCCTCGGGCGGGGCCATCACCACGGCGCGGCCGAGCGGGAGCTTCGCGCGCTCGAGGCGAGCCTCGCCGCGGACGAGCGAAGCGAGCTAGCCGCCGACTCTGCCCGCGTCGAGCTCGCCTCCCAGCCCCGCTCGCTGCTCCGGCGCCTGGTCGAGCTGTTCGTCTATCCCTGCTGGGCGCCGGTCATGCCCTTCCCGCCGGCCCGCGTCGCTCGCCACGAGGACGTGCGGATCCGCGCCCGCGACGGAGTGTGGCTCCACGGGCGCTACTATCCCTGCCCGGACGAGCTCGCCGCGCCGCTCGGCCGGCCCCGCCCCACGGTCCTCTTCTTTCACGGCAACGGCGGCGACGTGAAGCGGTGGCGGTCGATCGGGAGCCGATGGCAGGACGCCGTCGGCGCCCACGTCCTCGTCGTGGACTACCGCGGCTACGGCCGGAGCGAGGGCTGGCCGTCGGAGCCCGGCCTCGCCCTCGATGCCCGGGCCGCCTACCGCTTCGTCCGGACAGCGCGGGGCGTCGACCCGAGCCGCCTGCTGCTCGCAGGCCAGTCCCTGGGCGGCGCGATCGCCGTGGAGCTCGCCACGAGCGGCCACCCCCACGCGGCCCTGGTCCTGGAGAGCACCTTCACGAGCCTGGCCGCGGTGCTCGACCGGCTGTTCCTCGGCCTCCCCGCGGGGCGCCTGCTCCCCTCGGCCTACCCGTCCCGGGAGCGCCTCGAGGGCTACGCCCAGCCGCTGTTCGTGTCCCACGGCACATGGGACCTGCTGATCCCCCCGGCCCACGGCGCCGGGCTCGTCGAGGTGGCCGCCGGCCCCAAGGACCTCCTTCTCCTCCCCCGGATGGGTCACCACGACCGGCGAGGGTCGACCTACGGAGAGGCCCTGCAGGCGTTCCTGCGTCGATCCCTGGCCTGAGGCGCCCCGAGCCTGACGCCTTGCCGTGGCCCTCAGGGCTTGACGAGGGTGGCGATCTGCGACAAAAAGAGAACGCTCGCTTTTATCCTTACACCTCGGAAGGACCCCGATGCCCAAGCGACCGGAAGACTACAAGGAGGCTCGCCGCGAAGAGATCGTGATCGCGGCGCTGGAGGTGGCCCTCGAGAAGGGCCTCGCCCACACCACCCTGCGGGACATCGCGGCCCATGGCGAAGTCAGCATGGGCGCCATCACGAATTACTTCGCGCGACGGGAGGAGATCGTCCAGCGGGTGGCCGACCTCGGCCAGAGCCAGCGCTGGGACGACCTGGCCGGCGCTGCCGACGACGAGGCGCCGCTCGAGGCCCTCGGCCGCGCGTTCGCCAAGGCCGCCAACCGCGAGGCGTTCCTCGACGTCGCCGCGCTCGAGCTCGACCTCGTCACCGAGGGGCGCGTCGACGGGGAGGTCGGGGAGACGGTGCGGGCCGGCGCCGAGGCGTCCCTCGAGGAGCTGACCGCCCTGCTGCGCCAGGCCGGCGTCCGCGCCCGGGACGCTCAGAACCGGGCGCGGATGCTCCTGGTCGCCTACTACGGGCTCGCCGCGACCTCCCTGCTCGGCGTCCAGCCCTCCAAGGCCGCGATCCGGAGGCTGGTGAAGGCCTTCGTGGAGGGCGACGCGCCGTAGCGACGGCCCGAGGCTAGTCGAGCCGCAGGCCGGCGTTGATCCGGGCTCGGAACACGCCCTCCACGTCGTTGGGGCCCGTGCCCCACAGCACGCCGCCGTGGAAGACGAGGCCGACGAAGAAGAGGTCGTCGATCAGGGTCTCGACGCCGAAGTTGGCCCAGAGCCCCCCGTCGTAGCCCGCGCGACGGGTCGGGTCGCCGCCGACCGTCGCGAAGCCGGTCCGCAGCTCCGGTCCCAGGATGAGCTTCAGCACCCGCCGCAGTGCGATGTCGACCAGGAAGGCCAGGTCGCCCCCGGTGGCGATCGACGGGCAGCACTCGCCCACCATGAAGTAGGGCGTGAGCCGCAGGCCGAGGGCGAGCGCTTCCCGGGCGGAGAGCGTCCAGCGGAAGGGCACCCGTCCCTCGAAGCCGACGCCCTGCCGGTCTCCGTCGAAGTCGGTCCGCCCGTAGGTCACCCCGAGCAGGACCGCGAGGTCGAACGCCTCGGCGAGGCCGAAGTGGAGGTTGAGGCCAGTCTTCGGGAAGCCCGTCGTCAAGCCGAGAACGAAGGCCTCGGGCTCGAGGCGGCGGGCCCCGAACAGCGTGGCGGTCCGCCCGCTGACGTCGACGGAGCGCCGCTGCGCGAGGGCATCGGACGGGCCGGGGCAGGAGGCGGCGGCCAGCGCGAGGGCGAGGAGGAGTCGTCGGGGCATCGTTCCGGTGGGAGCCCGGCGTACCTATCGCCTCTCCGGAGCCCGCGCCGTGAGGCCTCACGCGGGAGCGACGCGTGATCGCGCTGGTCAAGGCCGGGTCGAGCATGAGATGACTCGCGCTGCCTCGGGCGCCAGCGAGCGCGTCCGGCTTCTGCGGATAGCGAGATGGGACGGGACGGAGTCGTGCGTCATGGGGCGAGCCTCGCCCTGATCGTAGGTCTCGGGCTGGGGGCGAGCCCCGCCCTGGCTCAGCCGCCGGAGGCCGAGGCCGAGGACCCTCCGGTCCCGGCGAACGCCGACCAGGGCGGCGCGTCGGTCGACGGCGAGCCGGCCGCCGACCCGACGAGCGACGCGCCGGGGCCCTCCACCGATGGACCGGACGCCGGTGGTGAGACCGTCCCGACGCCCCCCCTCGAGCACGCGACCGTCGACGGCCGCTGCGGCGCCTGCAGCGCCCTCGGCACGCTCCCCCCGGCAGGCGGCAGCCCGAGCTGGGAGTGGATCCGCCGGGGCAGCGGCGAGACCTTCGGGGGCGACTTCCGCGGCATGCAGGATGGGCGCCTCCGCTTCGACAGCGACGAGGTGGGCGACCTCGAGTTCGACTGGGCGGACGTCCACGAGTTCTACTCGCCGGACCCGATCACCGTCGTGACCGAAGCCCGCGACCGCTACATCGGGCCGGCGCAGATGCTCCGGAACGAGGCCATGGTGGTGCACACCGCGTCCGGGGACGTGTTCGTGCCCAAGGATGACATCCTCCTGATCACCACAGGAGCGGGGGAGGAGCTGAGCCGCTGGTACTTCAAGCTGGCCGCCGGCCTCAACCTCGCCGACGCGACCAACGACCAGCTCACCCTGTCGTCGATCACGCGCATCCGGAGGGACGACGCCTATACGCGCCTGACCCTGAACCACGACCTGAGCTACGGCCTCACCGAGGACGCGGCGGGCACCCGAACCGAGACCGCCAACAACCAGTGGGGCCGCGGGCAGTTCGACGTCTTCGTCTCGCGCCGCTTCTACGTCACCGCGGCCACCGTGACCCTCGGCTACGACCGGCTCCAGAACATCCTGTTCCGCGTGACGCCGGGTGCGGGCGTCGGTGTCCACGTCGTCGACGGGACACCGGGCGACTTCGACGTCGAGCTCTCGGGGGGCTACCAGTACACCCGCTTCGTGAGCGTCCAGCCGGGCGACGTCAACGACACGAACGGCGGCGGCGGCGGCTACCGCCTCTACTTCGACTGGGACGCCTTCAAGGGCTTCGGGATCACCCTCGAGCACCGCGGCTTCATCATCTACAGCGACGTCCCGGACGGGCAGCCGCTCGGCCAGAGCACCTTCCGGACCTCCTTGATCCTCGACCTCGACATCGGCAGCCCGCTCGACGTCGACATCACCGGGACCTGGGACCGCGTGATCCAGCCGCGGCCCCTCGAGGACGGGACCGAGCCTCAGGCGGACACCGTCACGGTCCTGGTGAGCCTGGGGATCGAGCTCGGGCAGTAGCGCTCCGGGGCGGCACCCTCAGCGATCGTTGGCCTGACGGACGCTCCCGGCCGGCGCGGGCCAGGGAGAGCGCGCCAGGCCGCGCGACTCCGTCGCGATGACGATCAGCTGGTCGTCGTTGGTCCGGACGGCGAGGTCCCCCGCCCGTGACAGCGTCACGTGCGCCGTGTCGACCCGCTCGGGGACGGCGAGGCGCCACCGGAGGGCACCGGTCGCCGCCTCCACCGCGCTCACCGCCTCCCCGATCGCGAGGTAGACGAGGCCGGCGTCGCCCACGAGGTGGGTGTCGTGCACGAAGAAGGCGCGGCTCGTGGCCGGGGCCCCGAAGACCCAGCGCTCCGAGCCGTCGGGGTCGAAGGCCGTGAGGCGGCCCGGGGGCGGCGCGCCGGTCCGGGTGCCGTGGGCGTAGACGTAGACCGTGCCGTCCTCGCCGACCACCGGTCGCCCGATGCGCAGGTCCGCCTGGCCCTGGGTGGTCCGCATCAGCGGCACCCGGAAGACCAGCCGCCCCGTCTCGAGCTCCACCGCGACGAAGTCGTAGGCGGAGATGCCGTAGAGGACCACGTAGGCGCGCCCGTCGGCGAGCGCCGGACCGACCACCTTGCGGATGACCCCGTCGATGAGCTCGCCGCCCTCGCGGCGCCACAGCTCCTCCCCGGTCGCGAGGCGGTACGCGACGTCGAAGCAGTAGAGAGCGTCCCGCGTCGCCCCGCACTCCTCCTGGGGCGCGGCGTCGAAGGGCCAGGTCCCGGTCCTCCGGCCGTCGACGTCGAAGGTGACGGTGCGCCGTTCGAGCTCCTCCAGCTCGCGCAGGACGGGGCCCGCGCCGCGCGGGATCGCGTAGAACCCGTTGATGCGCGACCTCAGCTCGTAGTCGGGCTGGCGCTCTCCGGCCTCGTTGAAGCGGAAGATCCCGTAGGCCCCGAAGAAGCCCTCGGTGTTGACCAGGACGAGGTCGTCCGCGGAGGTGCGCCGCACCGAGGGGTAGCGGACCGCCGTTGGGCTCGCCGGGCCGATGGCCGGCTGGCGCCAGAGCTCCTCCCCCGTGCAGCGCGCGTACGCCGCGAGGTCGATCGAGCGGTCATCGTCGTTGAGCATCGGGGCGTAGAGGGTGCCGTCGTCGCCGAAGACCGGCGCGCCGGCGAGACCGGGAACCCGGAAACGCTCCTCGCCGACGCTCACGTCGGCGCCGCACGGGGGAAGGGGCGGCAGGCCGGCGTCGGGGTCCCCGGCGTCCGGCTCGGCGCCCGCATCGCGGCCGGCGTCCCCGAGCGCAGGGCGCCCGCCGTCGTCGGGGTCGGGGGGAGAGGCGAGCTGCAGGCCGGTCCGCCCGCAGCTCACGAGCAGGCAGGCGAGCGTCGCCACCCGCGCGTACGAGGGAGGCCAAGAAAGCATCGGGGCGAGCGTACGCAGCACGCGGCGAGCGGACACGTCCGGCTTTTCCTGCGCCCGCGGCCGAGCGGTGGGGTCAGACCTCGATCCCCTCCTCCCGGTAGCGCTTGAGCTTGCGAAACAGCGTGGCCGGGCCGATCGCGAGCCGGCGCGCCGCCTCCGCTCGATGGCCGCCGGTCGCCTCGAGCACGCGCAGGATGTGGTCCCGCTCGACATCGGCTAGCCGCTCGGAGGCGAGGTGGCGGGCCTCGAGCTCCTCGGGCAGGTCGCCCGGCGTGACCTCGGCCCCCGCGGCGAGCACCGCGGCCCGCTCCATCGCGTGGGCCAGCTCCCGTACGTTGCCCGGGAAGCGCCGGCCGAGGAGCGCCCTCGAGGCGGCCGCGGACAGCCGGAGCCCCGGCCGCCCCGCCCGCTGGGCCGCGTCGGCCAGGAACAGGCGGGCGAGCGGGAGGATGTCGTCGGGCCGCGCGCGGAGCGGCGGCACGTCGATCTCGACGACCCGGAGCCGATAGTACAGATCCTCCCGGAAGGTCCCCTCCGCCACCATCGCTGGCAGGTCGCGGTGGGTGGCGGCCGTGATCCGGACGTCGACCGGCCGGGCCCGCTCCTCGCCGACCCGCCGGACCTCCCGCGCCTCGAGGACCCGGAGGAGGCGCACCTGGACGGCGGGGGTCACCTCGCCGATCTCGTCCAGCAGGAGCGTCCCGCCTCGGGCGGCCTCGAAGAGGCCGATGCGGTCCTGCGTCGCCCCGGTGAAGGCGCCCCGGACGTGGCCGAAGAGCTCGCTCTCGAGGAGGCTCTCCGGCAGCGCCCCGCAGTTGACGGCCAGGAACGGCCCCCCGCAGCGGCCCGAGCGGTCGTGCAGGTACCGGGCGACGCGCTCCTTGCCCACGCCCGTCTCGCCCGTGAGCAGGACCGTGACGTCGACCGCGGCGGCGCGGGTCGCGAGCGCCAGCACGGACTTCATCGCGTCGCTGCGCGCGACGAGTCCGTCGTCGACGTCGGCGGCCTCGGCCCGGAGTCGGCGGCGACGCAGGCTCAGCGCCCGCTCCGCCTCGCCGAGCGCCTCCTGCACGCGGCGCAGGCTCGTCTCGAGGCCGCCCTGGTCGTAGTAGCTGAGCGCCGGGACCATCTCGGGGCCCCACTCGTCGCGGGGCCGCCCCTCCATGCGGCAGCCGGCGTCGCCCCGGGCCCGGCACCGGACCTCGCAGCAGACGATCGAGCGGCCGTGGGCGAAGCTGAGGTACCCGCTGGCGAAGCCCGTGAGCGTCCAGCACGCCGGGCCGTCGGCCTGCCCGAGGTGCAGGAGGTGCTGCTCGGCCTCGTAGCTGTCCTTCCAGATCGCGCGGGCGAACGGGAGGCAGGCACCCTCCGGGCGCTCGGTCACCGGCTCGAAGCGCACCATCCCCTGGAGCTGGTGCAGGCGACCGCCGGCGGCGCGCCACTCGGCCTCGTCCTCCCACGGGAGCTGGTCCCGAAGCGCCTCGGCGGTGCGCCACCCGTGGCTGAAGCCGAGGCGGGTGAGGATGCTGCGCGCGGCGTCGGGCCCGAGGTCGGCGATCAGCTGCCGTCGAAGCAGCCCGAGGGCGACGGCGTCCCAGAGCAGCACGCGCTGACCCGCGAAGCGCAGGATGCCGCCCTCGGGGGTGAGCTCGAGCAGCTCGTCGAGGCGGAGGTCGGAGAGGCGCATCCTCCGAGCCTAGTCACCTGGAACAGCAGTGAGTGGTTTTGCCACGAATCGCTGAGACAGGTGACCTAGGTCCGGAGGCTCTCTCGAATCGACAGGGGACTCTCAAGATGAGCGCTCCCACACCTGCCGCGGAGGGTGCGCGTCCGATCTGTCCCGGTCGGCCCGAAGCTTGCTGCCGCAGAGGGAGGGGAGTGGGGGAGCTCCCCGAGGAGATGCACGCGATGATCCGCATTCGACGTTCCGACGAGCGGGGCATGGCCAACCACGGCTGGCTGCGCTCCGCCCACACGTTCAGCTTCGCCGGCTACTACGACCCCGAGCACATGGGATTCCGAGCCCTCCGGGTGATCAACGAGGACCAGGTCGACCCCGACCACGGGTTCCCGCCCCACGGGCACCGGGACATGGAGATCGTGAGCTACGTCCTCGAGGGCGCCCTCGAGCACGAGGACTCGATGGGGCACCGGGACGTGCTGAGGCCCGGCGAGGTGCAGCGCATGAGCGCCGGCACCGGCGTGCTCCACAGCGAGTACAACGCGTCGTCGACCGAGGGCCTGCACTTCCTCCAGATCTGGCTCCTGCCGGACCGGCGCGGCCGGACGCCGGGCTACGAGCAGAAGCGCTTCCCGCCCGAGGAGCGTGAGAACCGGCTGCGCCTGCTGGCCGACCCGGCCGGCGAGGACGGAGCGGTGACCATCCACCAGGACGTGCGCCTCTACGGCGTGCTGCTGGCGCCCGAGAAGACCGTGACCCACGCGCTCGCGCCAGGGCGCCACGCTTGGGTCCAGGTCGCGCGGGGCGCGGTCACGTTGAACGGCGAGCGCCTCGCCGCGGGCGACGGCGCTGCGGTGAGCGACGTCGCCGAGCTCACGCTGGTCGGCGTCGAGCCGGCCGAGGTCCTGCTCTTCGACCTGGCCTGACGCCGGCGGGGGCCACGGCCCGCCCGAGCGGGCGGGGCTCGCTTCGTTTTTATCGATATCAGGCTGCAATACTTCTTCATGGACGCATTGGCCGTGGGCCCGAGACTCTCGACGTCATGGGTGCGCCTCGCCGACTGCCGGACTCGCCGTCTTGGAGGACCGCGATCGCTGCCCTGCCCGAGCTCGCGGCCGAGGAGGAGCGAGCGCTGATCCGATGCGCGCAGGCGGGCGATGAGGAGGCTCGCCGGCGCGTCGTCGAGTCCCAGCTCCCGATGGTCCTGCGCTGCGCACGGGCCCACTCCCGCTACCGGGTCCCGCTCGCCGAGCTCGTCTCGGAGGGCACCCTCGGCGTGCTCGAGGCGCTCGACCGCTTCGAGGTGGAGCGAGGGCTCCGGTTCGCCACCTACGCCTCCACCTGGATCCGCAACTTCGTGCTTCGACGCTCGATCCGGGAGCACGCGCCCGATGGCAGCCTTCGCGGCGCCTACCGCACGAAGTACTGGTTTCGGCTCCGGCGCGAGCTCGCGCGGGCTCACGCGCTCGGCTTCGGGCCGGCCGAGCGCGTCGAGCTGGTCGCCGAGCGCCTCGGCCTGAGCCGCCGCAACGTCGAGGAGCTGCTCCAGCACCTCGCGAGCCGGCCCGTCCCGCTGAGCGCGCCGGCGAAGCACGACGCGGACCTGCCGCCGCGGGACACGCTGTCGTCGCCGGACCCGGATCCGGAGGAGGCGGTCGCCTCCGCCCAGCGACGCCGGCTCGTGGCGGCGCAGGTCGCGGGCGCCCTCGACCGCCTCGAGGCCCGGGACCGGGAGATCATCGAGCGGCGCCTGATGGCCGAGGAACCCGACACCCTCGAGGTGCTCGCGCTCGAGAAGGGCCTGACCCGCCAGCGGATCCACCAGATCGAGGTGCGAGCGCGCAAGAAGCTCGCCCGCTGGCTCCGGCACCTGCCGCGCGGTCACGCCGCCTGAGCACGCGGCGCGGCGAGGCTCAGCGCACCTCGCGGAAGAGGTTTCGCGCGCCCCGGCTCGTCGGCACGCTCTCGCTCGCGAGGGCGAAGATGCGGTCGGCGAGCCCGACGAAGTGCTCCATCTCCCGCGCGCGGATCCCGAGGCCGTAGGTCACGCGGTCCCGGAAGGCCGCCGCCTCCTGGAGGGGCTCGAGGAGCTCCGGGTGGATCGCCGCGATCTGCGCCTCGTGCCGGCGGACGAAGTCCTCGCCGTCCAGCGTGGGCTCGGGCTCGATGCCGTGGTCGCCGAGGGCGATCAGGATCAGGCGCCACCCCATCCGCACCCGCGTGGTCGGCGCGACCGGGATCGGGGGCGAGCGGAGCCAGCTGATCAGCAGCATCCGCCGGGCCGGCCGGTACGCGGCGGCGACGAAGGCGGCGAGGATCGCGAGCGCCACGAGCAGCGGACACACCACCCAGGCCAGGCTCTGGGCCGCCTCCGCGAGCTGCTGGATCACCTCGCCCATCCCGACGTCGGGCGCCTCCCAAGGCTCCTGCTCGGGGTCCGGCGGCCCCTCCCGCGTGTCGTCGCTCGGGCGGTCCCCGGGGCCGGTTCGGAACAGGTACGGCGACACGACGAGCGTGCCCGCGGTCAGGGCCAGGCCCACGAGGACCAGCGCGCCCCAGCCGAGGAACGTCAGGCGCGCCCGCGCCGCCCCGCGCTCCTTGACCGAGCCCTCGAGCAGCGCCCGGGGGCCGAAGCGCCACCGGTGGAGGCGGTGGCGCTCCCGCTGGACCAGGTACACGAGCAGCAGGGCGATGGTGAGGAACAGGATCGCCGCCGTCGTCAGGTCCCAGATCGCGTACTTCTGCCCGGCCCGCCACACCGCGAGGCGGCGCGCGTCGCTGTTGAAGATGGTGAAGATCGCGCCCGTGCCGTAGATCACCGGCACCCAGGCGGCGGGCAGGGCGCGGCCCGTCGCGAGGCTCCAAGCGCCACCGCTGACGAAGATCGGCGTCAGGAACCAGGCGAGGGCCAGCATCATGCCGACCTCCCCCGCGTTCTGGAGCGTGGTGGTGAGCAAGCAGGACAGGTTCCACCACACCACCGCGGCCACGAACATGCAGCCGCCGCGGATCCGCAGGTACGCGAGCACCTGCCCCAGCGTGATCCCCACGGCCGTCGAGACGGCGAGGATCATCAGGAACCAGAACCCCTCCTCGTCGACGTTGTGGACGGTCAGGAGCACCAGCGCGAAGACCGCGAACATCAGGTAGACCCACGCCTGGTAGGTCAGGGCGGGCCATGCGAGGGCCTTGAGGTCGCGGACGAAGGCCCCCCGACGGGCGCGGGCCTCGGCGGTCGGCCCCGCGGCGCTCACAGGAGCCCTCCACCTCCGGCCACGCCCACCAGGCGATGGGCGAACGGCCCGGGCTCGAGCCGGTAGACCGTGTCCCCCCGCGCCACCAGCGCGGCCTGGATCCCCTGAGCGCCCCGGGCGACGGCGCCGCGCAGCCGGTCCCGCGCCGCGTGGCGCCGCCACTCCCGGGCGAAGCGGCGGCGGCGGGCCAGCAGGGTGTTCTCGTCGCTCCCGACCGGGAACGGTAGGCGGAGCAGGCCGAGGAGCGCGCGGCCGGCGCCCTTGCCCCCGAACATCACCTCCCAGAAGCCCGGTCCGCGCGGTCCGAGGGCGACCTGCGGCGGGTGGTAGACCCACGTGAAGCTCTGCTCCTCGTCCGGGAGGGGCGGCGGCGCGTCGAAGCGGGCGCTCACGGCCACGCCGTGGGTGGCCGGGCCGACCTCCTCGAGCAGCTCCGGCAGGTCGTGGCGGTCCTGCCAGCGGGCGCGCGCCCCGAGGTCCTGCCAGCGGGTCTTCGGCGCCCGACCCGACACCGTCTCGATCGCGAGGCCGCCCTTACCGTCGTCCACCGCGGCCACCATCGTGACCGCGTCGCCCATCGCGACCAGCTCCGACGCGAGGCTGATCCACGTCTCGACCAGCCGGTCGAGCACGTCGGAGAGGCCGACGGAGGCGTCCTTGTGGCGGCCCCGGGCGAGGAACGCGTCCAGCACGAGGACGACGTTGCGGACCGAGTGCTCCCGGGCCTCCGGCACGCGCAGGGTCAGCCGGCCGGCCCGCACCGAGAGCTTCCAGTGAATGCGGCGCGTGTCGTCCCCCCGCGCGTACTCCCGGAAGCGAAAGAAGTCCTCGTTGGGAAAGCGATGGGGGCGCGTCACGACGTCCGGTGTGCGGTGCGTGCTCCGCGGCGGGTCGAGCACCTCGAGGCGCCGGAACCGGGGCAGCACCTTGAACTCGCAGGTCGCGACGGCGGCCACGCTGATCCGCGTGAGGCCGAGCACGTCCTGGTAGCTCACCGTCGCCGGGCCGAGGCGGTAGAGGCCCCGCGGGCTCTTGCGGAGCTTGCCGCTGACCGTCGCCTCCTGGCTCCGGATCCCGCTGCCGACGACGTGGCGGCTCTCGGTCCCGAGCTCGTCGACGAGCGGATCCTCCACCAGGAGGTAGTAGCCGGGCGGCACCGGCACGTGGCGCAGGTGGAAGCGCTCCTCGCCGGCCTCCCCCGCCACGACGACCGCCGGGGACATCTCCCGGCGGATCTCCGCTCCCCGCCGGGCGGTCCCGCCGGCCGGGATGCCGCGGATCAAGTAGGCGCTGAGCAGGGTGGTCACCCCCAACACCCCGTAGAACAGGAGGAGCCCGACCGTCGCGACGAGCCCGAGGTCCCCCCAGCGGAAGGCGAGCGCGGCGACCAGGAAGAGCAGCCCCGCCCACAGCATCGACCAGCCGCGCCACGTCAGCACCATCAGGTGCCGGGCGAGCACCGCGGCGGCCTCCGCGGTCGGTACCGACGGCGGCAGGCCCTGCGTGCGCCGGTCGTCCCGGAGCTGGCGCAGCTCCACCGCCGTCTTCCGGATCACCGCGACGAGCTGCATCAGGAAGATCGGGAACAGGTAGACCGCCGTGAAGAGGAGGAGCGTCGGCGCCGTGTCGGCGACCTCCCGCACCTCGAGGAAGAGCGAGGCCACGAGCGCGACCAGGGCCGGGAGCAGCAGCATCCCGATCGACTGGAAGGCCACCCGCAGGAGCGAGACGACGAGCGGCGGGGTGCGCGGCGCCATCAACGCGGAGCCCTGCCCATCAGCTCGGGACCGGCACCTGGGCCAGCACCTCGTGGACGAAGCCGTGGGCGACGTCCGTGCCGCTCACGACGAGGCGGTGCGACAGCACGTCCGCGGCGACGGTCTGCACGTCGTGGGGCATGAGGTAGTCGCGCCCCTCGCTCATCGCGTGGGCCTGGGCGGTCTTCGCGAGCATCAGGACCGCCCGCGGCGACGGCGGCGACAGCGCCCGGGCGTCGGCCCGGAACGCGTTGGCGAGGTCCACCAGGTACCGCTTGCCCTGCTCCGCGATGTAGACGCGGGGCAGGGTCGCTTGCCAGGCGAGGAAGTCCTCGCGCTGGATCACCGGCCGCAGGTGCTCGACGGGCGGCTCCTGGGCGAGGTGGACGTCGAGCATCTCCACCTCGGCCTCCGGCGGGGGAAAGCCCATCGAGAGCTGCATCGTGAAGCGGTCGAGCTGGGCCGCGGGCAGCGCGTAGGTCCCGTCGTGGTCGAGGGGGTTCATCGTCGCGAGCACCAGGAACGGGGGCGGCATCCGATGGGTCGTGCCCTCGACCGTCACGGTGCTCTCCGCCATCACCTCGAGGAGGGCCGACTGGGTCTTCGGCGTCGCCCGGTTCAGCTCGTCGGCGAGCAGGATGTTCGTGAACACCGGGCCCGGCTGGAACTCGAAGCTCTTGCTCCGCAGGTTGAAGACGTTGGTCACGGTGATGTCCATCGGGAGGAGGTCCGGCGTGAACTGGATGCGCCGGAACTCGCAGGCGATCGACGCGGCGAGGGCCCTCGCGAGCATCGTCTTGCCGGTCCCCGGCACGTCCTTGAGGAGCACGTGGCCCCGCGCTGTCAGGGCCAGCAGCACCTTCCGGATCACGTCGTCCTTGCCCTTGATGATCCGGCCGATGTTGGCGACCACGGCGTGGAACTGCTGGCGGAAGGTCTCGACCCGGGCCGCCCGGTCGGCGTCGGGGGCGTAGACGGAGGAGGGGCTCGCCGTTTCGTTCATGCGGATGACCTCATCGGACGAAGAGGGACCGGACGTGGTGGAGGACCTTGCGCAGGCCCCTCCGGTGGTGGGCCTCGAGCCGGTCCCCGAAGGCCTCGACGGCCTCGAGGCTGACGCCCCAGGCCCGCGCGAACTCTCGCACGACTCGCCACTCCGACGGGTCGCGCTGCCCGTCGGCGTAGGCGAGCCCACCCATCGCCTCGATCACCGCGTTGGGATCGTCGGGCCAGCCCAGGTCGTGGGGGCGCCAGACGGCGAGGTCCTCGGCCTGGACCGGTGGGTGCCCCCAGGCCGCGAGGGTCCGGTCCAGGAAGGCTCGGTCCTCGGGCTGGACGACGCCGTCCGCGAGCATCACCGCGCAGAGCGCCCTGGCCGCGACTCGCACCGGGTCCCGATGGGCGGGGACGTGCTCCGGCGGCTCGGGCTCCATCGCCGAGACCCGGCTCCTCCGGATCGACGGCACGGTCGGCTCGGTGGCGAGGTCGGCCTCGTCGCCGCTCGGGCCGCCCCCGACGGCGCCGGCGCCCGGGAACAGCCACGCGACCGCGTCGAAGCTCGTCTCGACGCGCTCCCCGCGCGCGAGCTGCCCCACCACCCCATCGAGGGGCAGGCCGCCGAAGTGCACCGCGACGAAGCGCTCGACGTCCGCGTCGCCCTCCTCGGCCGCCCAGCGGGCGAGGGCGGCGCGCGCCTCGTGGGCGGGCCGGCCGCGGAACACGTCGCCCGCGAAGGCGAGCCGACCGTCCCGAACCTCCCGTCGGCAGAGCCGGCACCGGCTCTCGAGCACCTCGCCGCGGCCGTCCCGAGGGACGATCACCTCCAGCGCGGCCGCCTCGACCAGGCAGGACGCGCAGTCGGCCAGCGCCTCGAAGGGCTCCTCGGGAGGGTCCGCCACCCGTCGGGGAGTCTACACCGGCGGGCGCTGCGCCCCGGTCGGCAGGGTACGGTACGCGCGGTGCCCGCCCGAACCTCCGCGACCGCGCCCGGCCCGTGGCGCGCAGCGGCTGCCCTGGCCGCCCTGGCCGCGCTCGGGGTGGCCGCCGGCTGCGAACGGCTGCCGTCCTTCGAGCCGCCGTCGCCCGCGCGCCCCGGGACGGCCCCCGCGCCGAAACCCCCGCCGGCGCCCCCGTCTCCTGCCGGCGGCGCGACAGGCCTGCCCCCGCCGCCGATCGCCGCGCCGCCGGGCCTGCTCCAGCCCCCCCCCCGGGGTCGGGACGGCGAGCGGGTGGTCAGCCTGCTGCGGCGCGACGACGGCTGGTACGCGCAGCTCCGCGAGCCGTCCGAGACCGCCGACCGCGTGGTGACCGTGCGCCCGGTCGGACCGGAGGCCCTCGGCGAGCCCGTGGTCCGCTTCGCGGAGGGGCCCCGCGTGCACCTCCTCCGCAGCGACGGCGACGGGTTCTGGGCGCTGCGGATCGATTCCGAGTCGGGCTACGAGGTGCTCCACTGGACCCCCGGCGGCACCGTCTCGACGCGCGTGCCCCTCGACGACCCGTCGCCGATGAGCGACCTCGGCCTGGCGGCGGCCGGCGTCTACGTGCTCGACCTCGTCGAGGAGCCTCTATCGCCCGGGCCCGTGCCCACGGCCGAGGAGCCCTCGCCGCGGCCCCTCGCCGTGCAATGGGCCCGCTTCGGCGGCGCGATCCGGGGTCGCCGGGAGCTGTTTCGGCCCAGCGCCGAGCAGGGCGGCACGGTCGAGAACCGCTTCGTGGTGGCGGGCCCGGACCGGGCGGTCACCGGGCTGCTCGTCCGGGACGACGCGTCGAGCCTCACGCTCCAGCTGGCCCTGTTCGATGGCCGAGGGCGCCCCGGGGCTCGGATCGCGGTGCCGGATCCGGCCGGTCACGTGCGGGTGACCGGCCGCACCCCGGCCGGCGAGGACGTGCTGCTGCTGCGGGGCGCCGGCCGGCGCGGCGAGGTGCTTCTGGTGCCGTCGTCGCGCGCGGGGACGCTCCAGCGCCACGCGATCGAGGTGGCGGAGCAGGCCAGCCTCCAGACCTGCGGCGACCGGCTCTGGCTCCTCGAGCTGACGACCCGGGGGTCGACCCTCGAGCTGTCGCGTCGCGTGGTCCGGGCGGACGGCGTGGGGCAACGTCACGCGCTCCACGAGGTGGCCATCGCGGAGCCGGAGGCCGCGACCCCGTTGGTGGTCGGCTGCACCGACGAGGAGATGGCCTTCGCGGTCCCGGTCCCCCTCGCCGCGGGCTCGCCGGAGACCGCGCTGCTCTGGCGCGTCGCGCCCCTGCCCTAGTCCTAGTCCGACATGCGTCGAGTCGCCCTCGTCGTCGTTCGTTGGCTCGGGCGCCGATGGCTCGCCGGGATCGACCCCCCCCCTGCTGCTCCAGGTGACGAGCAGCCCGCTCGACCGTGGAGCTGGGCGTCAGAAGCGCCGGCCGCGCCACACCGACAGGTCGACGTCCTGCTCGGCCGCGTAGCGGACCTGGACCCGGATCAGCTCCGCGTAGGCAGCGGGCATGTCGGGGGCGAGGGCCTGCAGCACGCGTCCCGTGGCCTCGGCGTCGTTGGCCGCGCGGTGGGCCTCCTCGAGCGGGATGCCGAGGCGCGCGCACACGTCGGTCAGCTTGCCGCTCTCGGTCCCCTGGAGCTCGCGCACCCAGACCAGGGGGTCGATCCACTCCACCTCCGACTGCATCGCCGCCGGGAGGTCGTCCCCCCAGGTGGGCTCGCCCATCCGCTCGAGCTCGGCGATCAGGAAGCCCTTGTCGAACCCGGCGTTGTACGCGACCGGGAGGCGCCCTTGGAGGTAGGTGCGGATCTCGGGCCACACCTGCTCGAAGCGAGGCTGGTCGGCGAGCATCTCGTCGCTGATCCCGTGCACCGCGACCGATGCCTCGGGGACCGGGATGGTGGGGTTGACCAGCCAGTTCTGGCTCGCGGTCAGCACGCCGTCGTCGAAGCAGGCGACGCCCACCTCGAGGACCCGGTCCACCGCCGCCTCGAGCCCGGTGGTCTCGAAGTCGAGCACCACGAGGCTGGCTGCCGCCCAGGGGAGGTCGGGCTCCACGCCCGGCGCCAGGCCGCGCACGTCGCCCCGGGCCGCGTCCAGGGCGAGCAGGTCCGCGATGCCGGGGTAGTGGCGGCCGGTCGGGAAGCAGCCGCAGATCTCGAGCTGTCCGCGCACCCGACCGACCCTCCTCGGTCGCGGCGGCGCGCGCATGGGGCGGCGGGCCCGACGCCCGTCGGCGTGCGGGAAAACCCCAGTCCTTTCGGGCGGAGCTGGCGCCGCCAGCCCTGCGATGGCAGGCCCCGGACGGTGCCTCGACGGATCGTCCGCGGCCGCTTCGCCCCGTCGCCCACCGGGGCCCTGCACGTCGGGACGGCGTGGAGCGCGCTGCTCGGCTGGCTGCGTGTACGCGGCCAGGGCGGCGCGTTCGTGCTCCGCGTGGAGGACCTGGACGCCCCGCGGGTGGTGCCGGGCGCCGCCGAGGCGATGCTCGAGGACCTGCGCTGGCTAGGCCTCGACTGGGACGAGGGTCCGGACGTGGGCGGTCCCCACGGCCCCTACGTGCAGTCGGCGCGCCTCGACCTCTACGCCGACGCCACGGCCCGGCTCGAAGCCGAAGGTCACGTCTACCCCTGCACCTGCAGCCGAAAGGAGGTGGCGCAGATCGCGTCGGCCCCTCACGGACCGGACGGACCGGTCTACCCGGGCACGTGCCGGGCGGGCCCCCGGCACCCCCGGCGACCGGCGGCGCTGCGCCTGCGGATGCCGGAGCCCCCCCCGGCCTTCGTCGATCTCGTCGCGGGCCCGTCCGCCCCCGGGCTCGGGCGGGGCGACTTCGTGGTCCGCCGCAAGGACGGCGTGTTCGCCTACCAGCTCGCCGTGGTGGTCGACGACGCGGCGATGGGGATCACCGAGGTCCTGCGCGGGGCGGACCTCCTCGGGTCGACGCCCCGCCAGATCGCGCTCTACCGGGCGCTCGAGCGGCCCGTGCCCGCCTTCGCGCACGTCCCCCTGCTCCACGGGCCCGACGGCGCTCGCCTGGCGAAGCGGCACGGAGCGATCGCGATCCGGGAGCTGCGCGACGCGGGCTGGCGCGCCGAGGCCCTGATCGGCGCGCTCGCCCACCTGGCGGGGCTGCGCCCCGATCCGGCGCCGGTGGCGGCGAAGGCGCTGGTCGGCGAGCTCGCGCTCGAAGGCCTCCCGGCGGGGCCGCTGTCCTGGCCGCCCGCGGCCCTCAGCGCGCTCCCGACGCCGCGCTGAGGGTCATCAGCCCGGCCAGGCCGAAGATGGCGCCCACGATCACGAAGGCGACGACGAGCCGCCAGCCGAGGACGGCCAGCACCGCGAGGCCCGTTCCCACCTGATGGGTCTCCCGGAGCGCGATCACCTCGAGGCCGATCGCCCAAAGGCTCACGACCAGCCCGACGCCCGGCACCCAGACCCACAGCGTGGGCGCGCTGGCGTAGGCGACCGCCCGCACCGTCGCCTCGAAGGAGGCCCTCGCGCGGCCGAAGCCGAGGAGGGTGAGGTGGCCAGCGCCGGCGGCGACGAGGATGCCGAGGATCCCGTAGATCGGCGCCTGGAGGGCCGAGAACGGAGCCACGCCGATCAGCGCGCAGCCGTAGACGGCCAGCATGCCGCCGAGCGCGGCGAAGCGGTGGTCGAGGGCGAGCGCGGCGACCAGCAAGCCGCCGAGGAGGAGCAGCCCCCCCAGCAGCACCAGGAGCAGGAGCTGGCCGAGGCTATAGGCGGCGACGCCGTAGGCGACGGGCCAGGTCGCACCGTCCTCCAGGGACGGCGCGCGGTAGAACGCGACGGGTCGGCGGGTCAGCTCCTGGGTCGTCTGCCAGAACGCGCGCCAGAGCCCGAGCGCCCCGCGGCGCTCCCACGGCACCGCGTCGGGGAGGCCCTCGGCGGCGCAGGCGGCGCAGACCGGGCGGCGCGTCGGCGTCCGCGGGCTGAACCGGCAGCCCGAGCAGCCGTAGGTGCCGCAGCGGGCGCACACGAAGGACGCGGCGGCGTCGACGTGGACACCGCATCGGGCGCCGTCCGGCACCAGGTCGTCGAAGCGGGGGGTTGCCGTCGCTCCCGTGCTGACGCGAGCCGTGCTCACGCGAAGCGTCCTAGCAAAGGAGCGGTGACGCGCCCCGTCAGAACTTCCCGGTCACCGAGAGGAACGTCATCTTGTCGTTCGTCTCCCGGAGCCGGGTGCTCAGGATCTTGACGAAGTTCCAGAGGATCTCGTAGGCGAGGTCCTTGTCGAGGAACAGCAGGTCCTCGAGCGCGTTCCGGTCGAGGACCAGGACCCGGCAGCTCTCGTGGACGCGAGCGTCCGCGCTCCTCGGCGAGTCGTCGACGAGGGACATCTCCCCGAAGGCGGAGCCCGGGCCGAGGATCGCGAGGGCCTCCTCGCCCATGCCGGCCACCTCGCGGGAGATCCGGACGCGGCCGTCGAGGATCAGGTAGAGCTTGTCGCCGACCTCGCCCTCGCGGAAGATGATCTCGCCGACCGCGTAGGACTCCTCGGCGCAGATCGCGGCGAGCCGAGCGATCCCGTCCGGATGGAGGTCCCGGAACAGGTCGATCCCGGCCAGGGCCTCGGCGACGCCGTCCATCGATGGGAACGTATCAAGGCCGGCCCGGGCGGCCAATAAACGGGGTCACCGCCGCCGTGCGCCCGGGCGGCCTCGGGCCGTGGACCGGGCGGCGAGCGCTAGCCAGAGCGCTGATCGGCGCTCTTGTGCTGGACGAGGTCGTGCTCGGCGAGCCAGCGCTCCGCCTCCATCGCGGCCATGCAGCCCGTGCCGGCGGCCGTGACCGCCTGGCGGAAGACGTGGTCCTGGACGTCGCCGCAGGCGTAGACCCCCTCGCGGTTGGTGCGGGTCGAGTCGGGGGCCGTCCTGAGGTAGCCCAGCTCATCGGTCTCCAGGAAATCCCGAAAGACCCGGGTGCTGGGGACGTGCCCGATCGCGATGAAGACGCCGGTGCAATCGAGCACCGAGTCCTCGCCGGTCTTGCGGTTGTGGAGGCGCACGCCGGTCACCTCGCCCTTGTCGACATCGAGGATCTCGCTGACCACGGTGTCCCAGACGAAGTCGATCTTGGGGTTCTTGAAGGCGCGCTCCTGCATGATCTTGGACGCTCGGAGCTCGTCACGGCGGTGGACCACGGTCACCTTCGAGCAGAGCCCGGCCAGGTAGAGCGCCTCCTCCATCGCCGTGTCGCCGCCGCCGACGACCACGACGTGCTGCTCCCGGAAGAAGTAGCCGTCGCAGGTGGCGCAAGCGCTGACGCCCTTGTTCTGGAGCAGCTTCTCGCTCTCGAGGCCCAGCCAGCGGGCGCTCGCCCCCGTCGCGATGATGATCGCGTGCGCCTCGTAGACGTCCTCGCCGACCCAGCACTTGTAGGGGCGCTCGGAGAAGTCGACCCGGTCCACGTCCGCGGTCAGGAACTCGGTCCCGAAGCGCTCCGCCTGGTCGCGGAACTTCTTCATCATGTCGGGGCCCGTGACGGCGTCCGGGAACCCGGGATAGTTCTCGACATCGGTGGTCAACATCAGCTGGCCGCCGGGGATCATCCCGTCCATCATGAGCCCCTCGATGCAGAGTGGCTCGAGGTTCGCGCGGGCGGCATAGATGGCGGCCGTAAGCCCGGCGGGGCCCGAGCCGATGATGATCACGTTTCGCGTCGACATGCTGTGATTCCTTACCGCGAGTCTCGGGTTCCTGCCCCGCAACGCAAGGGGGGACCGGGCGGTCCCCCACGGCGGGGCCAGGAGGGCGCGGACGGGGTCGCCTTGACGATCCTGTGGTCTCGCACGGAAGATGGGAGTGTCATGACCAGCTCGGGTCGTCCAGTTGGGGACGGGGGCGGGTCATCTGGAGGGGGCATGCTGACATACCGGCACCTTGAGATCGCCGAAGGGCTGTTCGACCTTGAGCCATCGAGGACCTACCCGCGCCGGGGCGCTGACCGCGTCGTGGAGATGGTGGGCGCCACGGGCTATCGCCTGGAGCTCGCCGACGAGCTCCACGAGAGCGAGCCCGCCCCGAGCGGCCCCCCGGCGGCCGCCCTGCCGCTCGAGGAGAATGGGGAGCGGTTCGGCACCCTGTTCCTCTTCGGGTCTTCCCTGAGCGACCAGGACGCGCCCCTCGCCCGCTGGGCGACCCGGATCCTGGCTCGCGGCCTGCGCTACGGGGAGCGCCTCGGCACCGTCGGCCACCAGCGCAGCTACGAGGAGGTACAGGCGATGCTCGAGCGCACCCCGCTCACCCCGCGCGAGCGGGACGTGGTGGGGCGGCTCCTGAGCGGAGCGTCGACCCGGCAGATCGCCGAGAGCACCAACCTGACCGTGGCCACGGTCAACACGTACCTGAAGCGCATCTTCGCTAAGCTCGGGGTCCACAGCCGGGTGGAGCTGATGGCCCGGGTGGCCGGGACGCGCGGGGTCATCCCGAGCGAGCCGCCCCCGAAGATCCCGCGCGCCGCCACCTGACGCCGCGGCCGGCCCGAGCGGGCCGGCGCGCGGTATCATCGCCTCGATGAGCGCGGACGAGCCCGAGCTGACCCACCTCGACGAGGCGGGGCGCGCCCGGATGGTCGACGTCGGGGCCAAGGACCGGACCGAGCGCGAGGCGGTGGCGTCCGCCCGGGTCCACATGGCCGCCGCCACGCTCGCGGTCCTGCGGGAGGGCCGGGCGACCAAGGGCGACGTGCTCGCGACGGCGCGGATCGCCGGGATCCAGGCGGCGAAGCGGACCCCGGAGCTCATCCCGCTGTGTCACGCGATCGCGCTGACCGCGGTGGAGGTGACCTTCGACGCGCGGGACGAGCCGCCCTCCCTCGGGATCCGGGCCGTGGCGCGCGCCCGGGACCGGACCGGGGTGGAGATGGAGGCGCTGACGGCGGCGAGCATCAGCGCGCTGACGGTCTACGACATGCTGAAGGCGATCGACCGCTCGATGACGATCGAGGCGGTTCGTCTCGAGGCCAAGCGGGGCGGGGCGAGCGGGGACTACCGCCGCCCGGGGCCCGCCGAGGAGGGTTGAGATGGCGACACAGGAGGAGTTTCAGGCGGCCGTCGACCGCGTGCAGCAGCTGAGCCAGCGGCCGAGCAACGAGGACCTCCTCGCGCTCTACGGGCTGTTCAAGCAGGCCACCGCGGGCGACGTGAGCGGCAAGCGGCCGGGCATGTTCGACCTGAAGGGTCGCGCGAAGTGGGACGCCTGGAAGGCGCGGGAGGGCACGAGCGCGGACGACGCGAGGGCGGCCTACGTCGCCCTCGTGGACCGGCTCGCGGGCTGACGGGGCCAGGCCCCTCACTCACGCGGTGTCGAGGCCGAGCGGCTCGCCGGTGTCGAGGGAGCGGCGGCTCCCCGAGCGTGGGTTCGCGGCCCGCATCATGAGCTGGCCCGGTTCGCGCGGCTGGCCACGGAGCCCGCTGTCACGCCGTTCCCGTCGATCGGTGTGACAGCGGACACGTGCTCCGTCGCCGGGATCAGGTCGTCGTGACCTCCTAGTCCTCGTCGTCGTCGTCGTCGTCGTCGTCGTCGTCGTCGTCGTTCCCGTAGTCGTCGGTCTCGTCGTCGTCGTCGGACTCTTCGTCGTCGTCGGAATCGTCGTCACCGGATTCGTGGCCGTCGTCG
>JBHJHB010000019.1:0-88954 GCA_050331215.1 Sandaracinaceae bacterium
ACGCCTCCCCGCGGCCCGGCCGAGGCCGAGGCGCCGCGCGCCGCCAGCGTGCCGCGGTGGGCCCGGATCGCCGGCGCCGTCGCGACGCTGGCGGTCGCCGCCCTGCACGGCTTCGTGGCGGGGCGGGGGAGCGGGGGGCCGGCGGCCGCGCCCCCCGATCACGAGGGCCACCACGAGCCCGCGGACGCCGCCCCCGGGCGCGCCTGGACCTGCTCGATGCACCCCCGGGTCCGGCGCCCCGCGCCCGGCCTCTGCCCGATCTGCGGGATGGACCTCGTCCCGCTGGAGGCGCGGACGGGGCTGCCGCCCGACCAGGTGGCGCTGAGCCCTCGGGCCCGGGCGCTGGCCGCGGTGCGCACCACTCCGGCCCGACGCCTGGCCCCGACCGGGGCGACGGTGCGTCTGCTCGGCCGCGTCGACGTCGACGAGACGACGCTGCAGACGGTGACCGCGTGGGTGGGCGGCCGCATCGACCGCCTCCACGTGCAGGCGACGGGGGAGCGGGTGCGTCGCGGCCAGGTGCTCGCGACGCTGTACAGCCCCGAGGTCTTCGCGGCACACCAGGACCTGCTCGTGGCCGCGCGCCAGCTCGAGCGCCTCGGCGAGGCCTCCGAGGGGGCCCGCGCGGCCGCCCGCGCCTCCCTCGAGGCCGCCGAGCAACGCCTCCGGCTGCTCGGCGTGCCCGAGCCGGAGCTGCAGGACATGGCCCGCGCGACGGCGCCCGCGCGGCACGTCGCGATCCGGAGCCCGTTCCGCGGCACGGTCCTCGAGCGGGAGGCGGCCGAGGGCGCCTACGTCGAGACCGGCACTCCGCTCTACCGGCTCGCCGACCTGACGCGGCTGTGGGTCCAGCTCGACGCCTACGAGTCCGACCTCGCCCACCTTCAGGTCGGCCAGGCGGTGGAGCTCGAGGTCGAGGCGCTCGACGGCGATGCCTTCGAGGGCCACGTGACCTTCGTCGACCCGGTGGTCGACGCGGTGCGGCGGACGGCGCGGGTCCGGGTCGCCCTCGCCAACCCCGGGCGCCGCCTCCTCCCCGGGATGCTGGTGGAGGCGAGCGTGCAGAGGTCGCCCCGGGAGGGCGTGCCGCCCCTCGTCGTGCCGGCGAGCGCGCCGCTGTTCACCGGCCACCGGTCGCTGGTGTACGTCGAGGTCCAGGACGCGCCCCGGCCCACCTACGAGGCCCGGGAGGTCCGCCTCGGGCGTCGGGTGGGCGACGTGTACCCCGTCGTGGCCGGCCTCGCCGAGGGCGAGCGGGTGGTCACGGAGGGCGCCTTCGCCCTCGACGCGGACCTCCAGCTCCGGGGCGGGCGCTCCATGATGGCCCGCGGCGACGACCGGAGCTCCGGCCGCCTCGACCAGGCCCGCCTCGACCAGGCCCTGGAGGTGCCGGACGCGTGGAGGTCCGGGCTCGCGCCGGTGCTCGAGGCCTACCTGGCCATGCAGCGCGCCCTCGCCGAGGACGACCTCGATCCCGCGCGGGAGGCGGGCGCGGCCCTCTCGGCCCGGGTCGCGGCGTTCCGGGCCGCCGGCGGGCCCGAGGTGGCCGTGGCGGCCTGGGAGCAGCTCGCGACCCACCTGCGGATGCACGCCGCCGCCGCCGCCGAGGCCCCCTCCCTCGAGGCGCTGCGAGCGCACTTCGAGCCGCTCTCCGGGGCGGTCCTGCGGCTGCTGCGCACCTTCGGGAACCCGACGGGCGAGGTGCTCCGGGTGGCGTACTGCCCGATGGCCTTCGACGATCAGGGCGCGTCCTGGCTCCAGGAGGGGCCGACCGTCGACAACGCCTACTTCGGCGCGTCGATGCGGACCTGCGGGGACATCCGGGCCGCGGTGCCGCCGGGGGCCCACCTGCCCCCCGACGATGGCGGCGGCGAGGGGGCTCGGCCGTGAGGCGCGGCTGGGAGAGGGGCCTCGGCTTCTTCCTCGACGCGAAGGTCGTGGTGGCCGCGCTCGTGGCCCTCCTCGTCGTCGCCGGCCTGCGCGTCGCCCCCTTCGAGGCCCTCGACGTGGGCTGGCTCGAGCGGGACCCGGTGCCCGTGGACGCGATCCCCGACGTCGGCGAGAACCAGCAGATCGTGTTCACGGCCTGGCCCGGGCGCTCCCCGCGCGACGTCGAGGACCAGGTCACGTACCCGCTGACCACCGCGCTCCTCGGCATCCCCGGGGTGCGCACGGTCCGGGGGTCGAGCGCCTTCGGCTTCTCGACCGTCTACGTCATCTTCGACGACAGCGTCGAGCTCTACTGGTCCCGCGCGCGGGTCCTCGAGAAGCTCGCGTCCCTGCCGAGCGGCCTGCTCCCGGAGGAGGTGAGCCCGGCCCTGGGCCCGGACGCGACCGCCCTCGGCCAGGTGTTCTGGTACACCCTCGAAGGCCGGGACGCGGAGGGCCGGACCGTGGGGGGCTGGGACCTCCACGAGCTGCGCAGCGTCCAGGACTGGGTGGTGCGCTACGCGCTCCAGGCGGTGGAGGGGGTCAGCGAGGTCTCCTCGATCGGCGGCTACGTCCAGGAGGTCCAGGTCGACGTCGACCCGGACGCGCTGCGGGGGCACGGCGTGAGCCTCGCCGAGGTCGCGGCGGCGGTGCGCGAGTCGAACCTCGACGTCGGCGCCCGCACCCTGGAGATCAACCGCGTGGAGTACGTCGTGCGGGGCGTCGGCCTGCTCGAGGGTCTCGATGACCTCCGCCAGGTGGTGGTGGCGGAGCGCGAGGGGGCGCCGATCCGCCTGGGCGAGGTGGCGCACGTGCACCGCGGCCCCGCCCTTCGGCGCGGCGGGCTGGACGACGCCGGGGCCGACGTCGTGGGCGGGGTGGTGGTGGCCCGCTACCGGCAGAACCCGAGGCAGGTGATCCGCGCGGTCCAGGAGCGCCTCGAGGAGCTGGCCCCGGGGCTGCCCCGCCGCACGCTCGAGGACGGCACCGTCAGCCAGGTGACCGTGGTCCCCTTCTACGACCGGGCGGAGCTGATCGACGAGACCGTGGCGACCCTGTCGACGGCGCTGTGGCAGCAACTGCTGATCACGGTGGTCGTCGTCCTCGTCCTGCTCGGGAGCCTCCGCAGCTCCCTCCTGGTGACGTCGATCCTGCCCCTCGGCGTGCTCTTCGCCCTGCTGCTCATGCGGGTGTCCGGCGTCGACGCGAACATCATGGCCCTCGGCGGCATCGCGATCGCGATCGGGACCATGGTCGACATGGGGATCGTGCTCACCGAGAACATCGTCCAGCACCTGGACGAGGCCGGCCCCGGGGCCGAGCGGGCGCGGGTGGTGAAGCGCGCCGCGGCCGAGGTCGCGCCCGCCGTCGTGACGAGCGTCCTCACTACCGTGGTGAGCTTCCTTCCGATCTTCGGGCTGACGGCGGCGGAGGCGCGCCTGTTCACGCCCCTCGCGTTCACGAAGACCTTCGCGATGGTCGGCGCTCTGCTCCTCGCGATGCTGTTCCTTCCCGCCCTGGCCCACGTCGTCCTGCGGCCGCGCCCACGCCCCGTCGCAGCCCCGCGGAGCGCGGCGGGGGCCTGGCGCGCCCTGACGCGGCCGGCCCAGCTGCGGGCCTGGCTGCTCGTCCTGGCCGGCGCCGTCCTCGTCGCATGGAACGTGGCGGCCGGGCTTCTCGTCGTGGCGCTCGGCGCCGCGCGCCTCGCGCGCCCGCTGCTCCGCGAGGGGCCGCGGCGGTGGCTCGGGCGGGTCGAGCGCGGGGCCCTGGTCCTGGCCGTCACGCTGGTCCTCGCCGACTCCTGGATGCCGCTGGGCCCGGGCGGGGGGTGGCTGCTCAACGCCCTCTTCGTCGGCGCCGTGCTCGCGATCGTCCTCGGGGGCTTCCTCTCCTTCGAGCGGGCGTATGCGCCGATCCTGAGGTGGTGCCTCGCCCACAAGCTCGCCTTCCTGACCCTGCCGGCGGGCCTCCTGCTCTTCGGCATCACCGCCTGGCTGGGCTTCGACGCGGTGTGGGGCTGGCTGCCGCGGAGCGTGCGGACGAGCGGGCCCGTCGCGTCGGTGGCCCACGCCCTGCCCGGCCTCGGCCGCGAGTACATGCCCCCCTTCGACGAGGGCGCCTACCTCTACATGCCGACCACCATGCCCCACGCCGCGGTCGGGGCGGTGAGGCGGATGGTCTCGGAGATGGACGCGGCCATCGAGGCCATCCCGGAGGTGGACCGCGCCGTGGGCAAGTGGGGCCGGGCGGACAGCGCCCTCGACCCGGCGCCGGTGTCGATGATCGAGACGATCGTCACCTACGTGCCCGAGTACGGCACCGACGCCGACGGGCGGCGGGTGCGAAGGTGGCGCGACCACATCCGCACCCCGCGGGACATCTGGGACGAGGTCGCGGCGGTCGCCGAACGGCCCGGGGTGACCGGCGCCCCTGTGCTCATGCCGATCGCCGCGCGGGTGGTGATGCTCCAGAGCGGCATGAGGGCGCCGATGGGGATCAAGGTCCAGGGCCCCGACCTCGAGACGATCGAACGCTTCGGCCTCGAGCTCGAGGGCCTCCTGCAGCAGGTCCCCCAGCTCCGCCCGGAGACGGTGTTCGCGGACCGGGTCGTCGGCAAGCCTTACCTCGAGGTGGTGATCGACCGCGAGGCGATCGGCCGCTTCGGGTTGACGGTCGGCGCCGTGCAGCGGGTGCTCCAGGTCGCCCTCGGCGGCGAGCCGTTGACACGCACGGTCGAAGGACGGGAGCGCTACCCGGTCCGGGTCCGCTACATGCGCGAGGAGCGCGACAGCGTCGAGGCGCTGCGGCGCGTGCTGGTGGAGACCCCCGACGGCCCGCCCATCCCGCTCGAGCAGCTCGCAGAGCTCCGCTACGTCCGGGGGCCGCAGGTCGTCCGGAGCGAGGACACCTTCCCGACGAGCTACGTCGTGTTCGACCGGCGGCCGGAGGTGGCCGAGGTCGACGCCGTGGAGGCCGCCGCGCGGTTCCTGGACGCGCGCATCGAGGAGGGGGCGCTCGAGGTCCCCGCCGGGGTGCGCTTCGACTTCGCGGGCTCCTACGAGAGCCAGCTCCGGAGCGAGGCGCAGCTCCGGGTGCTGGTGCCCCTCGCCCTCGTCCTGGTGCTCGTCCTGCTCTACCTGCAGTTCCGGCGCCTCGGCACGGTGCTGATCGTCTTCAGCGGCGTCGCCGTCGCCGTCAGCGGCGCGTTCCTCCTGCTCTGGCTCTACCAGCAGCCCTGGTTCCTCGACGTGGACGTGCTGGGCACCTCGCTGCGCCAGCTGTTCCGCGTCGAGCCGGTCAACCTCTCGATGGCCGTCTGGGTCGGCATCGTGGCCCTGATCGGCATCGCGACGGACGACGGGGTCGTGATGAGCACCTACCTCGTGCAGCGCTTCGACGAGGGCCCGGCGCGGGGGGTGGACGAGGTGCGTCGGCGGGTGCTCGGCGCCGGGCTGCGCCGCATCCGCCCGTGCCTGATGACCACGGCGACGACGCTCCTCGCCCTGCTGCCGGTGATCGCCTCGCGCGGGCGCGGCTCGGACGTGATGGGCCCGATGGCCCTCCCGGTCGTAGGGGGGATGGCGATCGCCCTCATCACCCTCTTCGTGGTGCCGGTCCTGTTCTGCTGGCTCGAGGAGGTGCGGGCGCGGCTCCACGGCGACGCGGGCGGCCCGCCGTCCTCGTGGCGGGCCCGCCTCGCCGCGATCCTCCCCGGGCTCGAGCCGGATCCCCCCATCACCCCACCCGGCGCGGAGGTCTGAGATGGACGACCGCGCGTCCGTGCTTCAGTGAGGCCTCCGGCATGAGGTTGCCGTGGCAGGTGGAGGACCGGGCCCTGAGCGCGGAGCTGTCGTGGGGGGTCGGCTCGATCGCGCTGGCCGCGGCGGGCCTGGCCGTCGCCCTGCTCCTCGCCCTGTGGCGCGTGGGCGCCACCCTCGAGGAGGTGCGGTCGGACGCCGCGTCGGTCCGCGAGGCCCTCGAGCTGTCGCTGGCGATCCGGGAGCACTACCTGCACGAGTCGCAGACCGTCATCGAGCGCAACGCAGGCCAGGTGGAGCGCCACGCCGAGTGGCTCCGGCACCTGCGCGCGCGCACCGGCGCCCTGCAGCGGCGCATGCCGCCGTCGGAGCGCGCGCAGCTCGAGGAGCTGCTCCGGCACGCTGCCGCCCTCGACCGGGCCTTCCAGCACGAGGTGCTCCCCGCGGCGCTCGAGGGTCGCCGCGACGCGCTGCTCGAGGCCCACCGCCGGGCCGGCGCGAGCATGCGGCGGGCGACGGAGGCGGCCGACGCCGTGGTGGCGTCCCTCAACGCCCGCATGGGGCGCGCCCGGGCGCGGGCCCAGCGGGCGACGTGGGTGGCCCTGGGCCTGGCCGTGGTCGGCGTGCTGGCGATCCTGCTGCTCGCGGTGGCGCTGTCCCTTCGGCTGCGCCGGGCTCTGACGCGGCCGCTCCGGCGCCTCGCCCACGCGGCGGGGGAGCTCGGCCGCGGCACCCTGGAGGGCCCGATCGGCGACGTCGGCCGCGGCGAGGTCCGGATCGTGGCGCGGGCCTTCGACGCCATGGTCGAGGAGCTGCGGGCGCGGGAGCAGGCGCTGGTGCGCAGCGAGCGCCTCGCCGCGATCGGGCAGCTCGCGGCGGGTGTCGCGCACGAGATCAACAACCCCATCGCGGTCATGCGCGGCTACCTGAAGACCATGCTCCCCGGCGTCGAGGACGGGGAGCTCGCCGATGAGCTCCGCATCCTCGACCAGGAGGCGGCCGCCTGCCAGCGGATCGTGGAGGACCTGCTGTCCTGCGGTCGGGACCCCGAGCTCGCCGTCGAGACCGTCGAGATCGGTGCCTGGCTCGAGGGGGCCGTCGAGCGCTTCGGGGCCACGGAGGCGGGCCGCGCCGTGGCGCTGAGCTGCGACGCCGAGCCCGCCCGGGTCGAGCTCGACCCGGTGCGCATCCGCCAGGTGCTCGACAACCTCCTCACCAACGCGGCGCAGTTCTCGCCGGCCGGAGGCCCGGTCGAGGTGCGCGGCCGCCGCCTGCGGGGCGGCGGCTACGCCTTCGAGGTGCGCGACCGCGGCGCGGGGATCGACCCCAGCCAGCGGGAGCGGGTGTTCGAGCCCTTTCGGAGCGCCCGCTCCGGTGGGACCGGCCTCGGCCTCGCGACCTCGCGGGTCATCGTCCGCGCCCACCAGGGGGAGCTCCGCGCGCTCCCCCGCGGAGGGGGCGGCACGACGCTGCGGGTGGAGCTCCCCGCGGCCGCGGGCGGTCCCGGCGCGGGGGCGGCGTGAGCGGGGGCGGCCCGAGGGCGGAGCGCGCCATCCTGGTGGTGGACGACCACACCAACATGCGCGGCCTCCTGAAGAAGGTGCTGCGCGACGAGGGTCGGGTCCTGGTCGCGGCCTCCGGCGAGGAGGCCCTCGGGATCCTCGAGCACACGCCGGTGGCGGTGGTGCTGTCCGATCTGCGGATGGGCGCGGTGTCCGGGCTCGAGCTGCTCCGGGCCGTGCGCCGCCTCCAGCCCGGCGCGGAGTTCGTGCTGATGACCGCCTTCGCCTCGGTGACCACCGCCGTGGAGGCGATGCGGCTGGGGGCCTACGACTACCTCACCAAGCCCTTCGAGCCGGAGGAGGTCCGGACCGTGGTCCGACGCGCTCTGGCCCGGAGCACGACCGCGCGCGAGGACCCCTCCCTCGAGGTGCTCCCCGGGCTGTGGGCGCGCTCGGCGCCGATGCGCGAGCTCGCCGACCTGGTCCGCCGGGTGGCCCGGAGCTCCGCGACCGTCCTGCTGCTCGGCGAGACGGGCACCGGCAAGGAGCGCATCGCGCGCGCCGTCCACGCGCTCGGTCCCCGGGGGGCGCGCCGCTTCGTGGCCGTGAACTGCGCCGCGATCCCGGCCGAGCTGCTCGAGAGCGAGCTCTTCGGCTACGCCCGGGGCGCCTTCACGGGGGCCGAGCGCGAGCGCGAGGGCCTGGTCGAGGCCGCGGACGGCGGCAGCCTCTTCCTCGACGAGATCGGGGAGCTGCGCCTCTCCCTGCAGGCGAAGCTCAACCGGGTGCTCGAGGAGCGGGCCGTCCGCCGCATCGGCGAGGCCCGGGAGCGGCGCGTGGACGTGCGCGTGATCGCGGCCACCCACCGGCGGCTCGAGCACATGGCGGAGACGGGCGCCTTCCGCGAGGACCTGTTCTACCGGCTCAACGTCGCCGCCCTGCGCGTCCCGCCGCTGCGCGAGCGCCCCGAGGACGTGGAGCTGCTCGCCCACCACTTCTTCCGGGAGGCGCGGGCCGAGGGGGCGGTCCAGGCCACCGAGCTGAGCCCGGCGGCGCTGGCCGCTCTGGCGCGCTACCGGTGGCCGGGCAACGTGCGGCAGCTCCGGAGCGCCATCCAGCGGGCGGCGATCGTGGCGACGGGGCCGCGTCTCGAGGCGGCCGACCTGCCGCCCGAGATCGGCGACGCCGCCGCCGGCGACGCCCCGGCGGACCTCACCTCGCTCCCCTGGGCAGAGGCCCTCGAGCGAGCCAAGGAGGGCTTCGCGAAGGAGTACCTGAACGCCATGCTCGACCGCCACGGCGGCCGGGTGGCCGACGCGGCCGCGGCCGCTGGCGTCGAGCGGGAGAGCTTCTACCGCCTCATGCGCCGCTATGGCGTCCGCGCGTGACGGGAGCGCGCGGTGCGCGTGACGCCGCCCCTGAGGTCGTCCGGGCGCGGCCGGGACGGGGCGTGACACCCTCACCCCAGCTCGGGTAGCGTCACCAGGGATGCGTGCGGCCGCCCTGACCCTCCTCGCGCTCCACAGCCTCGCCGCCTGCGGCTCGCGTGAGCCCTCTGGCGACCAGGGCTTCCTCGTTGGCGACATGCGGGTGGCCCCGGCCCGCATCCCATGGCTCGCCGAGGGCGCCCCGCCCATCGACGCGCCGCGGATCCCGTGGCTGGGCCCGGGCCGCGAGTGGACCTGCCCCGATGGATGGCACGCCGTGGACGAGAACGACGTCACGGTCTGCGAGCCGTACCCGGCCGGCGGAGCCCTGACGTGCCCGGGTGGGCAGGCGCACTTCCCGGGGGAGCCAGGCTGCACCGCGATCGGAGAGCCGTGCGGCGAGGGTCCGTTCGCCGACCTCTCCGACGTCTCCGCCGAGACGCCGAGGCTCTACGTCCTGCGCTCCGGAGCCTCCGGAGGAGATGGGAGCGAGCGCTCGCCCTTCGGCCGCCTCTCTGAAGCGCTGGACACGGCTGCGTCCGGGACGCTCATCGTCCTCGGGTCCGGCGCCTACGAGGTCGACCGACCCTGGCCGGATGGCGTGTCGCTCCGGGGGCGCTGCGTCGAGGAGACCTCGCTCGTCGCGCCCGCCCGGACGGACCGCGCCGCCGTCATCGAGATCGGAAGACGAGAGGGGACGACCCGGATCACGAGCGTGCGGATCGGGCCTTCGCCGCTGGGGGCGGTCGAGATACGGCGGCCCGGCCCGCCGCTCGAGCTCGTCGGCGTAGAGGTGGCCGAGGTCACCGGCGCCGCGATCGGCGTCACCTCGGGCGGTGAGGTCATCGGTCGCTCGATCGTCGTGCGTGACACGCAGCAAGGAGACGCCGACGGCACCTTGGGCCTGGCTTACCGCGTCGAGGCGCGTGGCCGGCTCCGCCTCGAGCGAGCCGTCGTCGAGCGCTACGAGTCCGGAGGGCTGCTCATCGTGGATGACGGTTCGATCGCCGACTGCATCGACCTGGTGATTCGGGATCCGGTCGGCGTGCCGGGCACCGGCATCCAGCTCGGGTTCGGGGCGAAGCTCGAGCTCCGCCGTGCCGCCTTCGAGCGGAACGTGATGACGTCTCTGTTGGTGAATGGCCTCGGCGCGAGCGCCACGGTGGAGGACGCGGTCTTCCGCGACACGCGGGGAGCCGGCCGAGCCGTGAACGTCCAGTTCGGCGGCGAGCTGCATCTCCGGCGGGCCCTGATCGACCAGAGCACGGAAAAGGGCGTCGCCATCCTCGACCCCGACTCCGAGGCCACGCTGGAGGACGTGGTGATCCGTGGCACCCAAGGGCGAGAGGCCGACGGCCGCGACGGCCGGGGGCTCAGCGTGGAGCTGGGTGCTCGGGTCAACGTCCGAAGGGCGCTCTTCGAGCGGAACCGCTTCACCGCCGTCAATGTGTTCCACGAGGGAACGCGCCTCGAGCTGAACGATGTCGTCGTGCGAGACACGAGGGCCGAGGTCGACAGCCCGGGCTTTGGCGTGGGGCTGGATGCTTCCCAGGGAGGGGAGCTCGTCGTGCGTCGGGCCAGCATTCTGCGGAGTCGCGGCGCGGGCGGGTTCTTTCGTGACGCGGGAACGCGCGTGACGATCGAGCACGCCGTCGTTCGCGACACACGGCCGAACACCGCGTCGGAGCTCGGGGTGGGACTCGCGTTTCACTCGGGAGCTCGGGGCGAGGTCGACCACCTTCTCGTGGAGGGCAGCTCCACACACGGGATCTTCTTGTTCAGGGGCGGGGACCTCGGCGCGAGGGACCTGGTGGTTCGCGACACACTGCCGGACGCGGTCAACGGGTTCGACGGCAACGGTGTCGACGTGTACCTCGACAGCCGCCTCGCCCTCGAGCGCGCGCTCGTGGAGCGCAGCGGCGAGTACGGTGTCCTTGCGTTCGGGGAGCCCGGCGAGGCGGTCAGCGCGACGTTGACCGACGTCGTCGTGCGGGAGACCCAGGGTCCCAGGTGCCTACCCGTCTGCACGGATCGACCGGCCGGCGTCGGTCTGGGCGTCATCGGTCGAGCCGAGGTCATGGCGACACGCGTCGAGCTCGCGGACGCGCTCACCTGCGGGGTCCAGGTCCACGGCGAGGGACAGCTCTGCTTCGACGACGCGGTGCTTCGACGGAGCCCGATCGCGGTCTGCCTCAGCAACGCGACTCTGCCGTTGGCGAAGCTGCAGCAGGGTGCGAGCTACATCGGCCACGATGTGGTGGTCGACACGAGCGAGCGTCCGAGGCCCGATCCCGACAGCCTCGCCGGGTTGCTGGAGCTCTGAGGCTAGACGGCGTTCATGCCCCGTCCGGTTCAGACGGTGTGCCCGGCGAGAATGTGCCACCGCCGGCGCAAGCTCCTGGACTGGGCAGAAACTCGGATGGGCGGAACGCCTAGACCTAGAAGCGGCCGACGACCGAGAAGGCGGCCCAGCCGTTCGGGTGAAGGGAGCGTTGGGCCGCCCGGCGGGCTGCGACCATCTCCCTCATCGCCTGCTGAAGGGCGCGTGGGGCCGACGCCCCGTCGAGGTAGTGCCGGTAGAAGGAGAGCATGAGCTCTGTGGTGGCCTCGTCCTGGACATCCCAGAGCGAGCTGACGACCGCGCGTGCGCCGGCGAGGCGGAAGGCCCGTTGGACGCTGAAGATCCCCTCCCCCTCGCGGATGGGGCCGAGGTTCGTCGAGCAGGCGCTCAGGACCACGAGGTCCGTACCCGCGAGATCCAGGAGCTCGAGCTGAGAGGCCGAAACGACGCGCACGTGCGCCAGATCAGGCGGGTCGCTCGGCGCCGGCGCAAAGGCCAGGCCGGTGACATGGGAGAGGTCCTCGGTCCCTCGGATCTCGGGTCGCGTGACCGCCCAGCCGTGAGTGGCCAGGTGGAGCACCCGGGGCGAGCTCCGGCTCCCCAGCCGCTCCGGCGGCACCCCGCGGCCGACGAGGGCTTGGACACCGAGGAGCGCCGCCACCGAGTCCGCCTCGTCGGTCGTCGAAGGCAGCCGCAGGCTCACGCCGCGCGAGGCTGCGGGGAGTGACGGATCTCCGAAGGGCGCCATCACCAGAGGCGGCGACGGCGCCTGGCGCGGCGCCTGGGGTCCCAGCTCGCGTCCGCTGGCGAGACGGGAAAAGCTGAAGCCGTCCTCGAGCAGGAAGCTCCACTCCCCGTCCTCCTGCCCCGTCCGGTGGACCAGGGCATCGAAGGCGACGCGGTGCACGGGGCCGTCGGGTACGAGGAGCAGTCGTCGGGCCGGGCCGAGCGCCGCCCGGAGGGGGGCGAACAGCGCGTCATGGAGGCGCTCGCCGATCCTCCGCCATGCTGCGCCCCGCCCTGGGGTGGCGTCGACGCGCAGTCCGCGCGTCGGTCCGGGCACGCGCAGAGCCCGGTGATGGGCGGTGATCAGCGCAGAGAGGCCGGCCTTGGGGCCGAGGTCGACCCATCTCGGAAGTCCGGAGGGTCGCAGCACGAAGGCAGCGAGTCGCTCCTCGCCGCCGGCTCCCGACCTGACGTCAGCGGGCGCGAAGGCGACGAACTCGACCAGAGCTTCCCGTGGGCCGAGCTGGCGCTGCACTCCGATCCGAACGACATCGAGGGACCGGGCGGCGCGTAGCGCGTGGACCCGCTCGCCGGAGGCGAGCACCTCGTGGTCGCTGCGATACGCCATGCCGCGGAAGAGCTCGGTGATCGGCGCTCGAGCGGCGCGCAGCGCCTCCATCGATGCACCCTCCCGGAGGAGCTTCGTGTAGCCAGCCCGCAGCACCGCGAGCTCCTCCACGGAGGCCCGGAGCTCCGTGGGGCCTCCGCGCATCGACCGAAGGACCTCCGCCTGCGTGGTCTGACCAAGGCCGCGGCGCAGCAGGAGGAAGCGGGCCGCAAGGTCGCCGAAGCTCTCGTCGTCGAGGGCGAGCGTGACGAGGATGTCGAGCAGTCGGCTGCGCTCGCCCTCGGCGCGCAGTGTGTCGTCGAAGACCCGGCCCGCGTAGACCACCATCCGAAGGTGAGCCAGATGCTGGATCGTGGCGTCACGAAGGAGCTGGACGGCGCGCTCTCGGTCTCCACCCAGGAGGGCCCGACGCGCTTCGTCGGCGAGCCGGTCCGCTTCCGCCTGGGCGGCGCTGTCGACAGGCTGGCCCTCGGGGGGAGGCGGGGGAGGCCGGGGACGTCTCACCAGGCGGTCGCCCCGAGGACCCCGCTGGAGCTCCATGTTGAGGAGCGCACGCGGCGCTGGCTCGGGGCGCGCGTGCTGGATCGGGACCACGATGACGAGGCCGCTGTTGTCCGGGGGGTAGGTCCCGGGAGGGGTACCGCGGCTATCGCGGTAGGCGTCGCCGGCCAGGACGTACTCGTTGATGCGGCAGCCACCCTCCTCGTGGGGAGGAGTGTCCTCGGTGATGTGGACGTAGCTGGCACCCATGCGTGCGGCTTGAAGACGCAACCGCAGATAGGCCTGCTGGAACGTGCCAAGGACGGCGTCCTCGGTCGTCTCCACGGTGACGATCCTGGGGTTGGTTCGCGATGGACGTCGGCACAGCTGACCGCGACCATGAGCGACGCGGATCCTACCGATCGGGGTGAGACCGTAGCGCAGAGGGTCGCGAGCTGCGCCGCTTCCTACGCTGACCTCCGGCGAGACCCCGCTCCACGATCCAGCCGATCCCGACCCCGGCGGGCTCCCGCACGCGCCCGCGCCAAAGCCGATGGCGACGAGGACCATCGACCTCCTCGACAGCATCCCCCGCGCTCTCCTCATCGCCCCCTCCGCCGGTCGCTGGCTGCCGTCTGCCATCCACTCCAGCCGCCCGGACGACAAGGAGAGACAGCTCACCGTCACGAACACGTCCCCGCTCCGACAAGGGACCCGAGCGTCCGTTCGCTCCGGTCGCGGCAATCCGCGACGGCCGGGTCTTCGTCCACCTCGACGGCAGGTCCTGCAGGCCGACGATGACGTACTGCGGCACGCCTAGGGGCCCAACGCGTCGTCGAGCCCGGCCAGCGCCGGGACCGGCAGCGTCGTCGCCTCGAGCCGGACGTCGTTGGCCTCGTAGCGCACGCCATCATTCAGCAGCGCGATAGGGTAGCCGGGCGACTGGAGGCAGATGGCGATCGGGTGCTCTCGGACGACTCCGTCGGTGAGCCGCAGGACCGAGTCGCCCGTGATGTGCACGCCGCAGACGTCGGCCTCGGCGAGGACGAAGCGCACGAGGCGGGCCTCCCCCCCGTCGAAGACGCCGACGTTGATGCCGGCGACGTTCGCTCCCGTGGCGCACCCGGGAGCGCAGGCGGACTGGCGCGTCGAGCGGACTGCAACGTCGGTCAGCGTCGCCATGGTGTCGGCTCCCGTCACGTAGACGCCGAGCTCGAGGCTGCGCTCGAACACGCCGCGCTCGACGGTGAGTCGCGCAGCTTCCTGCACGCCCACGGCGCGGCCGAAGGCCCCATCGCCCTGCCGCGCCCGCGTGTCGGCCACCGTGACGTCGGTGAGCGACGCCGAGGCGCCGACTCCGGCCACGAAGACGCCCACGTCACGGTTGCGGCCGACCAGGCCGCGCTCGAGCACGAGGGACGCGCCGTCCTGAACGGCGAGGCCTACGCCATTGTCCCCGTCGACCTCCTTGGGCTGCGTGTCGACGACGGCGACGTCGACCAGCGTCACGCGCGTCCGCGGCAGGGCGGCGAAGACGCCGGCGTCGCGGTTGTGGGCGATCAGCCCGCGCGTGAGGGTGAGCGCGGCGCCCACGACGTTCAACCCACGGCCTTCGGTCCCGCCGGCGAGCGCTGCGCGGGTGTCGCGAACCGCGACATCGGTGAGGGTGGCGGCCGTGCCGTCTCCGGCGAGGCTCACGCCGAGGGCGTGGCTCCTCCCGATGAGCGCCCGCTGGGCCGTGAGGGTGGCGCTGGCCTGCACCAGGAGGCCAAAGCCAGCGAACCCGTCGCGGGCGCGCGGCCGCGTGTCCAGCACCGCGACGTCGGTGAGCTGGGCCGTCGAGCCCGCCCCATCCGCCAGCACCCCGACTTCCTGGCTCCGGCGCACGAGCCCACGCGTGAGGGTCAGCGCGCCCCCGGATTGGACACCGAGACCCCACCCGAAGCCGCCGTCGCTCTCCACTCGTCGCGTGTCGAGGACGGCCACATCGGTCAGCGTCGCGACGCTGCCGGCCTCGGAGGCGAACACACCGACCTGGCGGTTCCGCGCAACGAGCCCGCGCTGGACGGCGACGAGGGCGCCCGACCGCGCGCTCAATCCGATGCCGGCGGTCCCGTCGGACGCGCGGGCCTGCGTGTCGATGATCGCGACATCGGTGAGGAGGGCGGCCGAGCCCGAGCCGTGGACGAGCACGCCATCATCGAGGTTTCGGCGGATCAGCCCGCGCTCGAGGGCGAGCCGGCCTCTCGTCCGGACCTGAACCCCGAGCCCGAGCAGGCCGTCGGCGCCGCTCGCCGTGTCCTCCACGACGAGGGCCCGGGCATGGGCCTCGACGCCTCCGGCCACGAGCAGCCCGCGCGTCGTGGCCTGGGTGATGCGCACCGCCTCGAGCCAGACCTCGCCCCGACCCCCGCGGAGCTCGATTCCGGCGAGCGGCGCCGGCCCGACGGTCACGTCCTCGAGCCGGAACGCGAGGCGGCGGGCTCCCCACTCGACGACGGCCCTCCGCTCCCCGGGCGCCTCGGGCGCGACCAGCGAGGTCTGGGCGGCACACCTGCCCCGCACGGACACCCCGCCCGGCCACACCCGGTCGACCCGGTAGCTCCCGGAGGCGAGGAGCACCGTCGTGCCTTCGCGGGCGTGGTCCAAGGCGTCGGCGAGCGTCGTGAAGGGCGCGGTCACGCTGCCGTCCCCGCCGGCCGTCGCCGCGGCGCTCACGTAGAGCCGACGCGCGGGGTCGAGGTCGCCCGCGTCGGCGAAGGGGCCGGCACCGCAGTCGCGGCCCAGGGGCCGGCAGCCCGGCTCCCCCGGGAAGTGCGCTTCGCCGGCCGCGCACTCCCGCGGCCCTTCACCCGAGTAGGGCAAGCAGAGGGTCGCCCCGTCGTTGCTCCACTCGGTCCAAGCGGCGGGGCACGGCCAGTCGATCGGCGGCACCCCGGCGTCCAGCCAAGGGATGCGCGGGGCCTCGACCGGCGGACCCCCGGCCTCGAGCCAGGGGATGCTCGGCGCGTCGCCATCGCGCGGTCCGACGTCCGCATGCCCCCCGTTCGTGGACGGGCCGCAGCCGAGCATCGAGGCGACCAGGAGCACGCGTACCGCAGTCCAACGATCCCCTCCCATCCAGCGACCGTTTCACGGCGCGTCGAGGGCAGCAATGGGGACTCGAGCCACGCCCCTGACCCGGCGGTCCAGCTCGGGCGGGAGGGACCCTGCTTGGTCGCGGGTCGAGTCGAGCCGCAGTCGGCCGCGCTCAGCGCGAGAGGCGCCGGACCGCGGCGACGAGCAGGAGGACCAGGCCGCCCAGCGCCAGGGGGCCCTTCGATCCGGGGGACGTCGCCCCGACGCGGCACGAGCACGCGCGGCCGTAGACCAGACGGGGGTCCGCTCCCGACCCCGCGTCGACCCCCGCGTCCACCACCGGAGCCGGCCCCGCGTCCATCGGCGCGACCGTCTCCGTGCACTCGCCACCGAGGCACACGAACCCCGCGACGCAGTCGTCGTCGTTCGCGCATCGGCGCAGGCAGGCGCCGGGGCCACAGCGATAGGGAGCGCACGAGGAGGGCGGCGCCGAGGCGCAGCCAGCCGCGCGGCCGTCGCACGTGGCGGTCCCCACCTCGGTCCCGTCGATGCAGGACCCCTCGAGGCAGACCGTACCGGTTGCGGCCACGAGGTCTTCGGGGCAGTCCACCGAGGTCGACCCGCAGCGCTCCTCGACGTCGCACGCCCCGGCTGCTGCGCGGCACACGACGGTCGGCGCCGCGGCGTCGGTGAGCGGGCCGCATGTCCCGTCCACCGGCGCGCCCGCGGCGACGGAGCAGGCGCGGCAGTCGGCCCCGTCGCCGTCGCCGCAGGCTTCGTTGCAGCACACGCCGTCCACGCAGAAGCCGGTCGCGCAGTCGAGTCGGTCGGCGCACGGCTCGCCGATCTCGCGGCGGTCGACGTAGGTGAGGACGCGAGCGGTCCCGACGTCCCGGGCGTCCTCGAGGTCGTCGCCCTGCGCGCCCACCAGCCACACCGACCCGTCCCGGCTGAGCGACACCCCCGACCCGAACCAGTCGAGGGGCTGGGCGCCCGCGGCCCCGACGACGGCTTCCTCCGTCCAGGTCGTCCCCGTCCGCGCGAACAGCCGCACCGTTCCCGCGCCCTCGCCGGCCTCCGTCCGGTCGTAGCGGGCGCCGATCAACGTGCGTGTCCCGTCGGCGTCGATCGCCACGGCGTCTCCGAGCTCGGCGCTCGCGCTCACGTCCTCGCCCTCGAGGACCGCCTCCTCCGTCCACGCCGTGCCCGAGCGGACGAAGACGCGCGCCGTTCCGACGTTGATCCCGGTGTCGGTGTCGTCGCTCCGGGCGCCGACCACCGCCCGTGTACCGTCGGCGTCGAGGGCGACGGCCACGCCGAGCTCGTCGGTGGCCTCGAGACCGGACGCGACGAGGTCCGCCTCCTCCGACCAGGTCGTGCCGGACCGGACGAAGACCCGCGCCGCACCGGCGTCGGCGCCCGCGCCCGCGTGCCGGAAGCTGCCCACGAGAGCGCGCGTTCCGTCTCCGCTCAGCGCGACCGCCTGGCCGGCCCAGGAGCTGAGGTCGCCGCTCAGGACGAGGGTGGCCTCGAGCTGCCACGCGGTGCCCTCCCGCCGGAACACCCTGGCGTAGCCAGGGCTCCCATCGCCCACGCGGCCGAAGGGCGCGCCGACGAGCGCGCGTGACGCGTCCCGACTCAACGCCACGGACCGACCGTCCTGGCCGCAGCTACCCTCGAGGGTGCCTTCCTCCTGCCACGCGCCGGCCGAGGAGCGCACGAACACGCGCGCCGACCCGCCGAGGCACGCCCCCTCGTCCCGGCCATCCATGAAGGCGCCGACGAGCGCGCGCGAGCCGTCGCCGCTCAGGGCCACCGAGGCGCCGAACCGGTCGTTCGCCTCGGCGTCCACGGGCACGAGGACCGCCTCCTCGCGCCACCCGGACCCGTCGCGCACGAAGACCCGGGCGGAGCCAGCCCTGAACCCCGCCTCCGTCCGGTCGAAGGTCGTGCCCAGGATCGCGCGGCGCCCGTCGGCGCTCAGCGCGACAGCGCGCCCCCACTGGTCCCCGCCCTCCGCGTCGGACGCCTCGAGGACCGCTGCCTCCAGCACGATCAGCGGGTCGATGGTGACCGGGTAGACGGCGCTCCGGTCGTCCAGGCGGATCCGAACGCCATCGCGCGTGCCCACGAGGGCTGCAGCGAGCGGCAGGCCTCGCGCGTCGGTGGCCCACAGCTCGTGGTAGCGGGCCCGGAGCACACCCTGGTCGTCGACGAGGGCGCACTCGACGGGGGAGCAACGCGCGTCGAGCCCGCGCACCGCGACCTCGACGAGCAGGTGGCCGTCCCCCGCGGGAGACTCCTCCACCACCACCACCTGCTCCACGCCGAGGGGACCGTGGACCCAGCGCTCGATGACGGGGCCGCGGTCGATGACGGCGCCGTTTCCGGCGCCCGGCTCTCTCGCGGGTGCCGCCGCGGCGAGCGGCCTACGCGCCGCGTCCCGCCCCCACGCGGTCAGCGCGAGCCCCACCGACCACCCGCCCCGAACCGGGGCCGCGCTCAGCCCGTGGGCGTCGAGCCGGTAGCGTGCGCCCGGCGAAGCCGCCTCGAGCGCGACGGTCACGTCGGCCGTGCCGATCCGCCACGCGAACGCCGGGCCGGCGCCCTCCTGCGCGTCGCGTATCGCGGCGGCCCGGCGCGCCCGTGCCGAGCTCGAGACGGCCGTCTCCGCGTCCTCGGGTACCGCGCACCAGCAGCCCAGGAGCACCACCACCAGCGCGATCGCCCACCGCATTCGAACTCGTCCTGGGCCTCCCCGAGGAGGCCTCGTCCCCGCGGCGCCTCGACTTCGTCGGCGGTGAGCTTCGGGGACGACGTCCAGCGGGTCAACACGCGCTCGGGGCTGGCCAGAGCCGTCGGACCAGGTCCACGACCCGCGCGACATGAGCCCCTGGATGGAAGGCTCCTCGATCACGACGGTCACCGAGTCGCTCGCGAGCGGACCGCGACGCCGCCGTCAGGGCCGCAGCCCGCACCTCAACGACAGCACCCCGCCCCCCTCCGCGTTGCGCTCGACCGTCACCACGGCGAAGCCCGCGTCCGCGTCGCTCCAGGCGATCGTCGGGGACCACGCCGTGGGGGCACCGAGGAGCGTCGCGTACGGGACCAGCGTGTCGCTTCCCGGGGCGTGGAAGGCCACGGTCAGACCGGTCATTCGCTCCTGGCCCTGGTAGGCCGGCCTCAGGGCCACGGCGGCGCCGGTCGGCGACGCGGCGACCGCGGCGCGGACCCCGTCGGTCCTCAGGAGGTCGGCGGCCAGGGCGTCGTCCGGCAACGTGGCGAGATCCAGCACCTCACCGGACGCCGACACCCGTGCCAGCGCAGCTCGACGGATGGAGCCGTCGGAGATCCGGGCTCCCGCGAGGAGCCAGGTGTCCGTCTCCCCGTCGAACCGGATGACCCTCGGATCGAGCTCCGAGAAACGGACGTCGAAGACCACGGCTCCTCCCGGGTGGAGCCGCCGGCTTCGCAGCCACGCCCCCGGAGGTCCCGTGACGGGGCGGTAGTAGGTCAGCGCCTCGCGGCCGGAGAAGCCCCAAAGATAGGACCGCGACGGCGACGCGGACGGGTCCCGTGTGAAGCTCCACGCCTCGAGGTCGATCCGATAGACAACCGGCGCTGCGTCGAAGGGGCTGTGGCCCACCAGGCCCATGACGCCCTCGTGGGCTTCGAAGAACTGCCAGTGCGGCGGCGCCGAGTCGGGCAGCACCAGAGGCTCGCCGATCGAGGCGCCGTCCACCGTAGCTCGCCAGAAGGTGTGGCCGTAGTGGGGTGCCAGGAGGTACCCGTCGTCCAGCGCGATGGCGCGGACCGCGGCGTCGGGGCCGGCCGGGACGAGGCGGCCATCACGCTTGACGATCACCAGGCCCTGCGGCCCCCCAGGGTGCGTCCAGCCGACGGCGTAGTCGGGTCCCCGGCTCACCACCGTGGCGTTGCCGAGGTAGGCGCCGCCGACGTCGAAGATCGGCACCGGGCCCACGGCGCAGGCCGACGGGGACCGGGGCGGGCCGGCGTCCACGCCGGCGTCATCGTCCAAGGGCGCGAGCCCCGTATCGGCGCGCGCCGGGTCCGGGCGCTCGTCGCGCGCGTGCGAGGCAAAGCAGCCCGCGCTCAGGCCCAGCGCGGCGACGAGCAGCGAGGCGGCGTGGAAGGTCCGCACGCGACGGCCTCTCTGGCGCAGGTCAGCCCCGATGGCTGTCACAGCTCGCCTTCCGGTGGAGCGTGCTCATGAGCAGAAGATGCGCCTGCTCGCGTTTCGAGGCACGTCGCTACGGCTGCCGGGTTCGCCGCCACAGCGCGAAGAGGTCCGCGGCCACGAGGAGCAGCCAGATCACTGCCCCCACGGTGCCGAGGAGGAAGAGGGAGAGGATCCCGATCCCCGGGACGAAGAAGATCATGGAGCCGGCGCCGCCCGCGATGCCCACCCACGCGGTGAGCGCGCGGAAGTCCGCGCTGCGCAGCATCAGGACCGACCAGGTCAGCCCCGCGGTGCCGCCGCAGAAGATGCTGGTTGCCCACGCGGCGCCGTGGAACTGGGCGAGGAGCGCCTCCGCGGCCGCCACGTAGACGTGCCGCTCGCCCGGGGGGGCTGCCGCGTGGAGATCGCTCAGGGTGTAGAGCTCGAGGATCGGTCGCGTCGGCATGACCGCAGCCACCGCCACGGCCCCGACGGCCAGGGCGAACAACGCCCAGCCTTCATCCACCGCCCGAAGCGCGGCCCAGAGAGCCAGGAACAGGGGCACCTGGGCCACGGTGGCCCACAGGACGACCGGGTCGAGCCGGAACAGCAGCTCGACGGGGGCCCGCTGGATCCCCGCGAGGACGGCCTCGGCGTCGAGGACCCCGAAGACGTGCGGCCACAACGGCCACAGCAGCACCGCGAGAAGGACCAGGCCGGCGACCAGCACGGCGGAGAGCGCTCCGAGCCCGTAGAGGGTCGACCAGCGCGACGCGGCGCGCGGGCGTGAAGCGCCGTTCGTTGCGGGGTCGGTGGGCACAGCTCGGGAAGCTCAGGTTCGCTCAGGGGTCGGCGAGGGGCGCCAACACGTCAGCCGGGTCCTGCAGAGGCAAATTGGTCGCCTCGACGTTCGTCGCATTGTCGTACGCGACGTTCTGGCGGAGCAGCTCGCGCGGGTAGTCAGGCCTCTGCAGGCAGACACCGATCGGATGGCCGCGGACGACACCGTCGGTGAGGCGGACGGAGGCGTCGGTGGCCAGCTGCACGCCGCAAAGGCTGGCGTCGGCGAGGAGGAAGCGCACGATCTCGACGTCGGCGTCGCTGAAGGCGCCCACGTTCGCGACGGTCTCCCCGTCGCTCTCCTGGCCGTGGGTGTCCAGCACGACCACGTGGGTCAGGCTGGCACGCGTCCCGCTCCCGTGGACGAACACGCCGGTGATGCGGTTGCCCCGAAGGAGCCCGCGCTCGAGGTTGGTCACGGCCCCGCCCTGGATGCTCAGGCCTCGCCCGAGGGTCCCGTCGGCCGGTTGGGCCAGGGTGTCGAGGATCGCGACGTCGGTCAGGCTGGCGGTCGTTCCCGCCTCGCCGACGAACACGCCCACCTCGTGGTTTCGTCGGACGAGCCCACGGTCGACGGTGAGGGTCGCGCCGCGCTGGACGTGGACGCCTCGACCACCGAAGCCGCTGCGCTCCACCGGGAGCGTGTGGAGCACGGCGACATCGACCATGGCGACGGTCGCATCGTCGCCGTTGGCGAACACGCCGATGTCACGGTTGCCTTGGACGATCCCCCGCTCGAGGTGGAGGGCCGCGCCGCGCTCGACGTCGAGGCCGCGACCACCCGTGCCTGACGCCTCCGCCTGGGTGTCGACCACCGCGACGTCCGTGAGCGTCGCGCTCGTACCGTTGCCAGCGACGAACACACCGACGTCCCGGTTGCCGCGGAGCACGCCGCGCTCGAGGGAGAGCCGGGCCCCCTCGGAGATGTCGAGGCCGCGTCCGAGCGCCCCATCCGCCGGGCGAGCCTGGGTATCGAGAACGGCGACGTCGGTGAGCCCGGCGAACGTGTCGGCCCCGTACACGAACACGCCGATTTCGCGATTCCGGCGAAGGACGCCGCGTTCGAGCGTGAGCTCGGCGCCGAACTGGACGAGGAGGCCCCGACCCCCCGCACCGGTCTCTTGCTGCACCATCGTGTCGAGGACGGCCACGTCGGTCAGGGTGGCCGTCGTCCCGGCCCCGTTGGCGAGGAGGCCGAAGACGCGGTTGGCGCGCAGGAGCCCACGCTCCACGGTCAGCGCAGCGCCGTCGAGGATCACGATCCCCATCCCGAAGCGGGGGTCCCGGGGTCCGGGTCGTGTATCGACGAGAGCGATGTCGAAGAGAAGGGCGGTGGTTCCGCGTCCCATGACGCCCACGCCCAGGTCGAGATTGCCGTGCAGGAACGCGCCATCGGCCAGGAGCCAGGCGCCTTGCTCGACATGCAGACCGCCGCCGACGCTGCCACCGCTCTGCGGTTGATTCTCGAGGATCGCCACGTCGAGGACGGCGACGGTCGTATCCACGCCCTCGGCGAACACGCCGCTATCCTGGTTGGCGCGAAGGAGCCCACGTTGGACGGTCAGCTGCCCGCCAGAGGCGACATGCACGCCGCGCCCCAGCGTACCGTCGGACGAGCTCACCGTGCCCGTGACGCCGAGGTCGCGGACGCGGGCTTCGGCGCCCTCGACGACGTAGAGCCCTCGCGTCGTGGTGGCCGCGATGCGGATCTCGTCGAGCGAGAGCACGCCGCCGCGGCCGCGGACCTCCACGCCTGCCAAGGGAGCTGGACCGACGGTGACGTTCTTGATCCGGAAGCCCGCCCGGCCAGGTCCCGTCTCCACGACGGCAGTCCGTGTGCCGGCGAAGTCCGGCGCGGCCAACGATGTGCGCGCGACGCATCGGCCACGGACCGAGCTGCCGCTCGGCCAGACGCGGTCGACAACGTATCGTCCCGCGGCGAGGAGAACGGTCGTTCCGTCCGTCGCGGCGTCGAAGGCGGCGGCGAGGGTGGCGAAGGGTGTACCAGCGGCCCCGTCACCGCCGGGCTCGGACGACTGATCGACGTGGAGCAGCGTCGCCGGCTCGAGGTCGCTCGCGTCCGCGAAGGGTCCCTCACCGCAGGGCTCGCCCAGCGGCCGGCACCCCGGCTCCCCGGGGAAGTGGGCCTCGCCCGGTGCGCACTCGTCGGGCCCATCCCCGGCGTACGGCGAGCAGACCGCGAGCCCGTCGACGATCCGTTCGTGCCAGCCCGGTGCACACGGCCACTCGAGCACGGGCACGCCCGCGTCTCGCCAGGGGAGCCGCAGGGCCTCGAGCGGCGGCTCCCCGGCCGCGAGCCACGGGATGCTCGGCGCCGGGGCGTCGTCCTGGCCGGCATCGTTGACGCCGCCATCCCCGACCGGGGACGTCCCGCAGCCGAGGACGGTCGCGCTCAGACAAAGGAGCGTCGAGGAGCGAGAACCCCCTCCCATGAGGAGGAGACTCTCACAGGTCTCGTCAGTCGGGCAATGAGACAAAGGGCGCGCCGGATCCCGTCGGAGCCCCTGCGCGACCGAGCCGATGCAACGCTGATCCTCTCATGCTTCTCATCGCTCCTTTCTCTTCGCCGGACTCTCCCCGTTGCCGTCCGGTCCCTCGCGGCGCCTGGCCCCGACGCATTCACCTCTTCCCTCGCCGGGATCCGCGGTTGACCGACCTTCGAGCCGCGTCGCAGCATCGGCGCATGAATGTCCTCGAGCGGGGTCGTGATCTTGGGCGTCGGCCCGACGGGCCTGCCCCTGGCTCGGGGTGCGGCGCGACCCGGGCTTCCGTCACGCCCTGGCTCGTTCTCGGGCTCGTCGCCGCGCATACGCTCGCGCTGGCCGGTGGCTGCGGGCCAAAAATTCTCCTCGATCAGGGGCCGGCTCCCGACGAGGCGCTCCGGGATGGCGGGCGGCTCGGGCCGGCGATCCCCTGGCTCGAGGCGGGCCAGCCCGAGATCGACCCACCTTCGATCACGTGGCTCGAGCAGGGCGCGCCGCCCATCGCGTGGCCCTGCCCGGAGGGATGGCGGGTGGTCACGCAGGACGGGGTGACCACGTGCGACCCCTACCCGCAGGCCGGTCAGCAAGTCTGCCCCCGGGGCGACGCGCACTTCCCGGGCGAGCCCATGTGCGCGCCGGTCGGACGGGCGTGCGGGGACGGTCCGTTCCCCAGCACGTCCGACGTCCCCGACTCGACCGTCCGGATCTACGTCGACGCCGGGGCGCCGGGGGGAGGGAACGGGAGCGAGGGCTCTCCGTTGCGGGCGCTGAGCGATGCCCTCGACGCGGCGCGGGGTGGCGAGCTCGTCGTGCTGGGGGCGGGGGTCTACGACGTGGACCGCGAGTGGCCCGACGGCGTGTCGGTGCGCGGGCTCTGCGCTCGGCAGACCTCCTTGACGAGCGCGGAGGGCGCGGGGCTCGCCGCGGTGGTCGACGCACCGGCCCGACGCATGGCGATCCGCATCGAGGACCTGACGATCGGGCCGGCCCCGGCCGTCGGTGTTCGTGTCGCGAACGCCGGCGCGGCGTTGGCGCTCGAGGGCGTGGTGGTGCGGGAGGTCCTCGGGGACCGGGCCGCCATCGTGGTGCGGGGAGGGGGCGCGCTGGCGGCGTCGACGCTGGTCGTGGGCGGCACCCGGAGCTCGGCGAGCCGCGAGGACGGCGCGGGCCTGCGTGCCAGCGAGGGGGCCGACGTGACCCTGCGCCGCGCGGTGTTCGCGGAGAACCGCCGCGTCGGGCTGCTGGCGGAGGACGCGGGCACGACCCTCGTGGCCGAGGACCTGGTGATCCGTGACACGCGTCCGCAGGAGCGTGACGGCCTCGGCGGGGCGGGCGTCGCCGTGCAGCTCGGCGCCAGCGTGACCCTCGCGCGGGCCCTCGTGACCGGCAATCGGGACCACGGGGTCCTGGTCGCTGGCGCGGGTGCCGAGGCGCGGCTCACCGATCTCGTGGTGCGAGACACCGAGGAGCGGGTCGGGGGCGCCTTCGGGCGCGGGGTCGGGGTGCAGCTCGGGGCGAGCTCGACCCTCGACCGGGCGCTCCTCGAGCAGAACCGCGAGGTCGGGCTCTTCGTGGGGTTCGAGGGCGCCCGGGCGATCGCCCAAGACCTCGTGGTGCGGGACACGAGGTCCCGCGCCGACGGAGCGGCAGGCCGGGGCACCCTGGTGCAGCCCGGGGGCCAGCTGGAGCTCGAGCGTGCGCTCCTCGCCCGGAACCGCGAGTACGGTCTGCTGGTCACCGGTTCCGGTGCCGCGGTCGATGGATGTGACGTCGCGATTCGCGACACCGCGCAGCTCGCCGACGGCACCTTCGGGCGGGGGCTCGCCGTCGAGGCGGGAGCCCGGCTAGAGCTCGCGCGGGCCGTGCTGGACCGCAACCACGAGGCCGGGCTTCTCGTCGGCTCCCCCGAGACCGCGGCGAGCGTGGTCGACCTCCTCGTCCGCGACACCTCGTCGAGAGGGAGGGACGGGATCGGCGGGTCGGGCGTTCAGGTGCAGGAGGGAGCCTTGCTGACGCTGGGCCGGGCCCGCCTCGAGGGGAACCAGGCCCACGGCCTCCTGGTCACCACGAGCGGCGCCGAGGTGAGAGCCACGCACCTCGTCGCTCGCGGCACCCGGTCCCGGCCGGACGGGACCTACGGGCGCGGGCTCGGCGTGGAGGCTGGAGCGAGGCTCACGCTCGAGGGGGCCCTGCTCGAGCGCAACCGGGAGGTCGGCCTGCTGGTGGGCGCCGATGGCGCCGAGGCCGTGGTGACGGATCTCGTGCTGCGGGAGACGCTGTCGCGCGCGGGCGACGGGACGGGTGGCCGCGGCCTTCAGGTCCAGCTCGATGCACGCTTGCAGATCACGCGCGCGCTGATCGAGGGCAACCGGGAGCTGGGAGCCTACGCGGTGGGGGACGGCGCGGCCCTCGAGCTTGCCGACGTGGTGATCCGCGCCACGGCGGCGCCCGAGTGCTTCCCCGGTTGCGAGGCGGTCCCCGCGGGAATCGGCATCAGCAGCGGCAGCGGAGCGGAGGTCCTCGCGACCCGGTTCGACGTCGTGGATAACGCGCTCTGCGGCTTCGAGCTCGCCGACGGGGCGCGGATCTGCCCCGACAGCGGCCTGGTTCGCGGGCATCCGATCGCCATCTGCCTCGATCGCAGCCGATCGTTGAGCAAGCTCCAGAGGAACATGGCCTACGAGGACAACGACAACCTCGTCGACGTGAGGATGCTGACACCGCCCGATCTCCTGCCCTTGACCGGTCGTCTGTAGCCTCCTGCGGAGACGCGCTCCGCTCGGCCATCCGGGACGCGCTGTCGGGCCTCGCCGCGCCCTTGGGCGCCGGACCGAACGGCGCCCGGTTCTTGCGCGACCAGCGGGCTCCGATATATTCGCTAAACCGAATATATGACCCTCGTCACCATCGCCGCCGTCCTCCAGGCCCTCGCCGACGAGACCCGCCTCCGCCTCCTCCACGTGCTGTGGCGCGGCCAGGACCGGCGCTTTCGCGTCGGGGAGCTGGTCGAGGTGCTCGACCTGCCTCAGCCCACGGTCTCACGGCACCTCGCCGTCCTGCGGTCCCATGGGCTCGTCGAGTGCGAGCGCCAGGCCACGTACCGGCGCTACACGCTCGCGGCGACACAGCCCCGGCTCCACGCGGCGGTGCTCGGCGCGCTCGAGGGCTTCGTCCCGTCCACCCCTCGGGCTCGGGAGGACGCCGCGCGCCTCACGGCGATCGAACGGGACACCTCGGGGTTGACGAGGCCCGCCTTACGTGGAACGAATAGGTTTCCCTATGAGGACGCCGCCATGGATCACGTGTTCCGCGCGCTCGCCCACCCCACTCGCCGTCGCCTGCTCGACATCGTCGGGCGGCGCCCCGGCGCCACGCTGGGCGAGGCGGCCGCGCCCTTCGACGAGAGCCGCGTCGCCATCGCCAAGCACGTCGCCACGCTGGAGAAGGCGGGGCTGATGCACTCGCGCCGGTCGGGGCGGGAGCGGCGGCTCTACGCGGACCCGATGCCCGTGCAGCTCGCCTACGATCGGTGGACCGACCGGTTCTCGGCCGCGATGGCCGAACGCATGGCCGACGTGAAGTACGCGGCCGAAGGGAGGGAGCCGTGAGCGGGACCGAAGGGCTGAGCGTGGTGCACGAGGTCGTGATCCGCGCGCCGATCGAACGGGTCTGGGCCGAGGTCACCAAGACCGACGAGGTCCAGAAGCCGATGTTCGACATGCGGATGCACTGCGACCTGGTCGAGGGAGCTCCCCTTCGGATGCGGAGCGCGAACGGGAAGTACACGGGCGTGGTCGGCGAGATCCTCGCCATCGAGCCGCCGCGGCGGCTGTCCTTCACGTTCCGGTTCACGCTCCACGACGACCCGCCATGCCGGGTCACCTACGAGCTCGAGGAGGTCGAGGAGGGCACCCGCTTTCGGATGGTGTCGGACCGCCTCCCGCCGGACACGAAGTCCACCAAGCAGATGAGCGAGGGTGGTCAGATGATCGTCGACACGCTCAAGGCGGTGCTGGAGACGGGCAGGCCCCCTCTCAAGACCCGGCTCCTCTACGCGCTGTTCGGCCTCATGGCTCCGTTCACGCCCGCGCGCTGCCGCAGCGAGAACTGGCCCTGAGGGCGCTCACCCGTACGACCCTGGAGGCTCGACATGCGAACCGCTCTCTCGATCCTGGCCGGCTTCAGCGCCTGGACGCTGCTCTGGTGCACGAGCAACTACGTCGCCGCGTCGCTGAGCCCGGCGTCCTTCGGCGCCGACGGCTCGGTGTGGGATCCTGCGCTGCTGACCACGTTCCTCGTCCTGTCCCTCGCCTTCAGCCTGCTCGGTGGCTACCTGACGGCGCGCCTCGCGCGGGAGCGGGCGTGGACCGCGGCCGGGATCCTCGCGGGGATCCAGCTCCTCGTGGGGACGTTCGTCCAGGCGTCCTACTGGGACTTGATGCCGCTCTGGTTCCACCTGCCGTTCCTTGCGATGCTGGTCCCCGGCATCCTGGCGGGCGCGCGGGTGGGCGCGGCGGCGCCCGCACGCGCGCCGACGACCTGAGGGCGCGAGTGGCCGACGGGGCCCTCGACGCCCACGGGGCCCTGGCGGCGCGGCGGCCTCGGGACCGGGCTGGCTGAGCTGGCGAGGCCGGACCGGGATGGGTCGGCCTCGCCTGCCGCGGGGTGCTCTGACCGCGAGCCGGCCTGGCCGTGGTCGAAGGGCCCGGCCCCCACGGCAGGCCAAGCGACCCGCACCCTCGGCCCGAGCGCCCCGGCCCTCTATGCTCGTCCGCGATGGGACGCCCCGCGGCCATCGCGACCTTGCTTCTCTTCGTCGGCGCCTGTGGCGCTCGCGCCGGCCTCCCGATCGTCGGGACGGGGGACGCCGTGCCGGCGCTCGACGACGGACCCGGCACGGGGGATCCGGACGCTGGGCCTCCCTCGCCTCCGCCTGCCCCGCTCCTCCGGTGGCCATACCACGGGTTCCGGACCGGGAGCGTCCACGCCGAGGCGTCCCTCCGCCCTCGGTTGCGCTGGGACCAGGTGGTGGGAGCGACGCGCTACGAGGTCGAGGTCGACGACTCCTGCGTGACGGCGACGCTCTCACGTTGCGCCTTCCCGAGCCCGGAGGCCCAGCTCTCCGTGGACGGCGCTTCCGACGAGGTGACGCTCCCGGCTGCCCTCCCCGTGGCGCGCACGGCCCCGGTCGGACGCCGCTACGCGTGGCGCGTCCGCGCGTGCAACGAGAGCGGCTGCTCGCCGTGGGCGCGGCCTCGCTACCTCGACGTGGGGCGGGTGGCCGCCGACTTCGACGGGGACGGCTACGCCGACCTCGCCATCGGCAGTCCCGGGACCCCGGGGCTCGTGCCGCGGGAGGGGCGCATCGTCGTGCTGCGGGGCGGACCGGCGGGCCTCGGCGAGGACCCCTCGCTGGTCCTGTACCCGCCGCTGGCCCGCCCCACCGAGGACCTGGGCACGGCGCTGCTCGCGGTCGACCTCGAGGGCGATGGCTTCGCCGACCTGGTCACGGGCCTGACCGTCGATGAGGTCGGGGGGCGGCCGCGGACGCTGGGTCTCGTGTACCGGGGTGGCCCCCCCGGGCTCGCGAGCGTGCCCGCCCAGGCCATCCCCCACACCTCCGATGACGAGTACGCGAGCTTCCATAGCGGCCTCGCCGCGGCCGATCTCGCCGGCGACGGCTTCCCGGAGCTCGCCGTCGCGGCCCCCCTCGTCGAGGGGCAGGTGCTGATTTTCAGGGGGCGAGAGGGCGGCCTCGACATGGAGCCGATCCAGCGCCTCCTCCCCGAGGACCTCGGCTCGGGGCTTCTCGGCCGGTCGCTCGCATCCGGCCGCGATGTGGACGGCGACGGCTTCGAGGACCTCCTCGTCGGCTGCGACTGCGGAGGGCAGGGTCGGGTCTTCGTCGCCCACGGCGGAGAGCTCCCCCTCCGCCGCATCGTCGCCCTCCAGGAGCCGTCGCCCTCGGACCGGACACGCGAGGGCGCGGCGGTCACCGGGGTCGATCTCGACGACGACGGCTTCGCGGACGTGGTGGTCGGCGCCGCCGGCATCGGCGAGGTCGCGGGGGACCCACGGGAGGCCCGCTACCACGTCTACCCCGGGTCGCGCGACGGGGCGCGGCAGGCCGAGGCCTTCACGTTCGACCCTCCGGTGGACCCGGACGCGGACTGGACCTTCAGCGTGGATGTCGAGCGCGCTGGCGACCTCACGCGCGACGGGCTGCCGGACCTGTGGTTCGCGGTCAGCTCGGACACCCTCGCGTTCGTGGGGGTCCTCCCGGGGGATCGCGCAGGCTGGATCGGCGAGCCGCTCGTGCTGAGCGACCCGCCGGAGGGCCGCTTCGGCCGGCCCGCCGCCGCCCTCGACCTCGACGGCGACGGCGCGCACGAGCTCGTCGTGGGCGCGCCGCGATACCGGATCAGCTCGGCCGGCCCCTACCTCGGGCGCGTCTACCTCCTCGACGATGCGCCACCGGACGGGGAGCCCGTGCTCCTGCCACGTCCGATGCTCGACGGCGTGGAGCCCGAGGCCTTCGGCCACGCTCTCGCCATCGACTGAGGAGAGTGGAGCGAGCGGGCGTTCCAGGTGCTCGTGGTGAAGTGAGGCGCGGCCCCGACACGGGTGACCGGGCGCCGCAGCCCTCCGCGCTACTCGACCAGGAAGTCGAAGACGTCCCCGTTCTCCACGATCTCGCCCGAGATGAGGACGTTCGTTCCGTCCCCGTTGGGGGCGGCGCTGAAGAGCTCGTACTGGTCCTCCAGCCGCTGGTCGGACCGGTAGACGATGCGCGAGCCATCGGGGGGGGTGAACGCGAGCTTCCGCACATCGCCTCGGCCGACGGGCGTGAGGCGAGCCGTGCGCGAGCTGTCCAGCTCGAACGAGAACAGCTGCCGGTCGAAGAACTCTCCGTCGTTGGCCGCGTAGGCGATCACGCGACTGTCCGGCGACCAGGCGTACAGCGCGACGTCGGACGTGTCGCGGCTGAAGGGGATGGAGACCTTCGCGCCATCCGACCCATCGGGGCGGACGACGTAGAGCTCGCGCTGACCGATAAAGGAGGAGGGCGACGGGTCGAGGTCCGTCACGCCGAGGTAGGCGAGTCGAGCCCCGTCCGGGGACCACTCGAAGGCCCCGACGGACCCATCCATCCCGAGGTCCGTCGACACGCGGCGGTTGTCCTCGCCTTCGGCGCCGGCGGTGTAGAGCTCCGCGCCCCGGTCGGCGCGCAGGGCCGCCTGGTAGGCCAGCTGGCTCCCGTCGGGGGACCAGGCGAAGGTTCCGACCCCGCCGATCCCGTTGCCGAGCGCCACGAAGGTCGACCCTGTCCCGTCGGCCCGGCTCGTGATCAGGTCGAACGTGCCGGAGCTACGGAACTCCGCCGTGTAGGCGAGGCGCGAGGAGTCCGGCGACCAGGCGGGAAAGGTGAACCGCGTGAAGGGCTGCACGGGCTCGTTCACCTGGCGGGCGACGCCGTCGACCAGGTCGTAGGCGAAGATGTTCGTCTCGTCGAGCACCTCCAACGAGAGGTGCGCGACGTAGCGCCCGTCCGGCGACCACGCCGGCGTGAAGAAGAAGAGGGAGAACGGGGGACCCGCGTAGGGGCCGCTGATGCGCTCGTTGCCGCTCCCGTCCGCGGCGGCGAGGAACACCTCGATGGCGCCGTCCGTGAACTGGTCGGCCCGGTAGGCGAGTCGGTCGGAGCTCGGCGACCACGAGAAGTCGATCAGATCGCCGTTCTCGGTCATCGGCCCGCTCACCCGTACTCGCTCGGAGCCGTCGGTGCGCGCGGTGTAGAGCTCGACCACCCCGTCCACGTCGGCCGCGAACGCGAGGCGCTGGCTGTCCGGCGCCCAGGCGAAGGTCGTGACGCCGACGCCGGGGCCGAGGTCGCCGACCACGCGCTGCGGATCGCGGCCGTCGGCGTGGACGACGTGGAGGCTACGCTCCGTCGTCGCCTCGTCCCGGGTCAGGTAGGCGACGAAGCAGCGGTCGGGCGAGATCGCATAGAAGAGCAGCCGCTCGGTCAGCCCGAAGGGCGCGTTCAGCTTGATGACCTCCGACCCATCGACGCTCGCACGGTACAGGTCGCCGCGGTCGTTGAGGTCCAGGTCCCCGTGGAACACGACGAAGGGCGGCTCGGTCTCGGTCGGCGGGGGCGGCGGCGGCGGCTCCGCCGGCTCGCCCCCCCCGTGGATGAACACTGCCAGGAGCTCGCTCTCGGTCTCCCCCTCGTCGTCGGTGCTCGTGACGCTGAAGGACAGCGTCGTGAGGAGGGCCGACGCCGGGACGATGAAGTGGGCCCGCGGCGTGAGCTCGGCGTCGAGGTCGACCGGCTCGCCCTCCACCTGGGTCCACTCATAGCTCCGCGATTCGGCGGGGCCCGGGAGCAGGCTCGTGTGCAGCGTGACGATGCCTCCGGGCGTCATCGCCCCCTCGGCCCACGCGCCCTCGGCGGCCGGCTCCGGTCCGGTCACGTTGGCCGCCTGCACCAGCGTGTACCGGGGAACGTCGACGTCCACCGTCAGCGGCGCATCGCACCCCCCTGCGATCAGCAACGCCGCCGCGATGCTGCTGGCACTCCAACGAGTCCCCATCATCCCCTCCCCCTCTCGCTCGCTCAGGCCGAGCGGCCCTTTCCGTTGACACTAGAAGAAACACACTAGAAGAAGCGGGGTGCAGGCCGCAAGCTCGCTGGCCCACTTCGTCGCGGCGCCGGGGCTGGAGACGAATGGCCGCGCGAGCGCTCCTCGATGTCGCAGGGAATGGCGACGGGCGATGCTGGGCCGTAGAGAGGCCCTGCTCCCCTGGAGGTGACCATGAAGCGCGCGTTCCGGATCTTCCTCATCGTGCTGTCGATCCTGGCCTCGCTGATCCTCCTCGGCGTGGCCGCGTTCCTCGTGACCGGCGGGCCACTCGCGGACCTCCGACCCGAGGAGGTCACGGGCGCGCCCCAGCCCGACCGGGAGGCGAGGGGGCGGGCGCTGCTCACGTCGGCGTGGGAGGCGGCCGGGGGGGAGCGGACGCTGGCCCACCCCGCGGCGCGCTTTCGCTTCCGGGACCACTGGCAGGGCCTCGGGACGCTCTTCAACCCGTGGCCCGCGAACGACCAGCGCGCGATCGTGGAGATTCAGACGCACTCCTTCAACTCGGTGGTGGAGCTGCTCAACGGACCCTCGGAGGGCGTCACCTGGGGGATCCGTGACGGTCAAGCCTGGATGGAGGAGGGCGGCACCCGGGCCCCGACCGACGACTTCAACCTCCGGTTCATGCTGCCGACCATCCACTACTTCATGGAGCTCCCGCAGCGGCTCACGGAGGCGCCGATCGCCCGGTGGGTGGAGGAGCGCACGATCGGCGGCCGCAGCTACGACGTGGTCTTCGCGACGTGGCGCACGGTCGAGGCGCATGACGAGGAGGACCAGTACCTCGTCTTCATCGACCGGGAGACCGGGCGCATCGGCAAGGTGCAGTACACCGTCCGCGAGATGGGCCGCTTCGTGACCGGCACCAACCACCTCGACGACCAGCGCGAGATCGGGGGGGTGTGGATCCCCCATCGCCAGTCGGTGACGCCCGAGCCCACGGACTCCCCGGACGACTACCTTCACCGGATGACGGTGGAGGACTTCGTGTGGCTGGACTCCTAGCGGCCCGTACCGCGGAAGGAGGCGCGCGGCGGAGCTTCCGCGGGGCGTCGGGCGCTCCGTCGGTCAGCCGCAGGTGCGGCTCGGGACCTCGAAGACCGTCGGCACGCACCACATCCCGAGGCAGCCGATCTCGACGCACTCGGTGTCGGCGTCACAGCCTCCCGTGCAGTCGGTCGTGGGCTGGCAACGGAAGTCGCTGTCGGGGGACAGGAACACCTGACAGCTGAAGCCGTCCGGGCACTCCTCCTCCGAGCCGAGGGTCACGCAGGTCGGGACACAGACGCCCTCGCCGAGGCCGAAGATCGTGCACTCCTCACCCTCGGCGCAGTCCGGGTTGGCGATGTCGCACACGCGGTAGAACGTGTCGCTGACGCCAGCTCCACCGGCGTCGGGAGGGCCATCGTCGGTGGGTAGCGGCCCGTCGTCCCGCGGCGTTGCCGCGTCCACGGAGCCTGCGTCGGGCTGGTCGGGCCCCTCGTCGGTGCCCGCGCTGGCGCTGCTGCAGCCGGGCGCGAGGGGGACCAGAAGGACGAAGACGACGGTAAAGCGAAGGGAATCGTGAAGAAAGGACATAGCGAGCAGCGTGCCACAGCCCTGGCCGGGTGTCCGGGGTGTCGCACCTAACGCTGCCGTACGCCTCGCTCGCGGGCGAACGCTGCGATCATCGCCATCCCCACGGGCTGTGCGAGGAGCGCGAGCAGGGCGACCTGCACCGTCGTCGCGTCCGCCAGCTGCCCCAGGGCGACGGGCACGGCGAGCACGAGCGGCGTGAAGAGGTGACCGGCCGCGTTGACGGTCCCGGATCGGCCCGGCAGCGCGGCGTACGCTTGAGCCGCGGCGATCGGGTACATCGGCGCCACGGTCATCCCGACGCCGAAGAAGAGCAGGGCCGACAGCCACACCTCGGTCGCGAGGAGCCAAGCGACGTATAGCGCGGCGGCCAGGATCGAGGTGCCGAGCAGCAGCCGAAGGGGCCTCACGCCCCGGGCGAGCAGGCGCTCGGTGAGCAGAGCGCCGGCGATCGCGCCGAGGACGCTGGCCCCGAGGACCACCGAGCGGCCGTACGCGCCGACGCCGAGGTCGTCCCGCAGGTAGAGGACCGCGAACACGGCGACGACCTCGTCGAGGAGGTCGCAGAGCGCGCCCGCGCCCAGCCAGAGCAGGAGCCGCCCGTTGACGGCGGCGGCCCGGACCCCCTGCCAGAGGCCGACGCCCTCGCCGTCGGCATCGCGCCCGGCCGCGGGGAACGGACGCGTGAGCAGCGCCAGCGCCCAGAGGCTGACCGCGACGCCGACCAGCCCGTAGGCCTCGCGCCAGCCGAGGCCCACCCCCACCAGGCCAGCCAGGAGCGCGGGCGCCGCGAGGTCGCCGAGCTCCCCGAGGATCGCCCACCGGGCGAGGACCTCCTCACGGCGGTCCGGGCGCGCGTCGACCAGCGTGGCCTGCGCCAGCGCGACGCCGCAGCCCGAGCCGACCCACGCGAGGGCGATCGCGCCGGCCAGGACCCACGGCGACGTCGCCACCGACGCGACGAAGGCGGCGACGCCCATCGCCAGGAGCCCGCCCACGACGAACCAGCGCCGCGGGTAGCGGTCCGCGAGCACGAACAGCGCTGGCTCGACGAGCATCGCCACGAGCCCGGGCCAGAGGAAGAGCACCGAGATCGCGGTCGCGTACGAGGTCTCGAGGGCGACCCGGATGTCGGCCGACCCGAGGGACGGCACCCCGCTGTAGAGCTCGTCGAGGAGCTCCACGCCGAGGAGCAAGGCGACCAGCAGCGCGAGGCGGCGCGGTGCCGCCAGCGGCGCGGATCAGATACCTTCGGTCTCGTGACGGGCCATGGCGTTCATGATGTGACCTGCGGGCCGGATGGCAAGCCCCTGGCCGGCAGGCGGCGGCGCCGTCCGAGCGGGGGGGGACGCTGATGGTGCCGGCCGGCTACTCGGGCACACCGCTCGTGAAGAAGCTCGGGATCCGGGCGGGCCACGCGGTCGCCGCCCTGAACGCCCCCGAGGGCTTCGCGGCATGGCTCGGGGAGCTGCCGGAGGGCGCGCGGCTGCGCAAGTCCATCGGCAAGGCGCCCGACGTCGTCGTCGTGTTCGCCACCGAGCGCGCCCGCCTCCACAAGCAGCTCCACGCCGCCGCCGACGCGGTGTACCCGGACGGCGCCGTGTGGGCCGCCTGGCCCAAGAAGGCGTCGAAAGTCCCGACGGACATCACCGAGGACACGGTGCGCGAGGTGGCGCTCCCCCGGGGCCTCGTCGACAACAAGGTGTGCGCGATCAGCGAGGTGTGGTCGGGGCTCCGGGTCGTGTGGCGCAAGGAGCTGCGCAAGGGCGACCGCCCGCCGGCTTGAAAGGCTGACAAGGATCGATCGCTTCGGGCGCCGCGCCACGTGGTGCAGCATGGACCCATGCTTCGCTTGCCTCGCCTCGCCCTGCCGCTCGTTCTGGCCGCCTGCGCGGCGACCCATGGGCCGTCCCCCGACGGTGGCGCACCCGTGCCCGACGCCGGTCCCCGGACGCACGACGACGGACCGCGCCGGGACGGCGGGGCATTGCCGGGCCCGCTCTGCGCCCGCGCGGCCGCGGCCTCGCCGCTCGGCCTGATCGCGATGGCTCGGGCCGGCCGTGATCTGCTGGCGCTCGGGGCGGGCGGCGAGCTTCGCCCGGTCCACCGCCTGTTCGGCGAGCGTGCGCTCCGTGGCGAGCTCACGTGGCGCGGCTGGCAGGCGACCCGGGCCACCGTGGTGGCGCTGGCGAGCGCGGAGCCCGAGTGCGGGCGACCCTCCTGCCCTCGCCTCGGCGAGGTGGTGCTGCTCGACGCCGCCGCGGGCACCCACGTCTTCGAGGTGGAGGAGGCGGCGGACGGAGGGCCCTTCCTCGCCGCGCTGAGCGAGGACGGGCTTCCCGTCGTCTCGGTCCGGGAGACGGCTCGCGGCGAGTCGGTGATGCTCGCTCTCGACCCGGTCGATGGCGGCTCTCGAGCCTTCCCGCCCGAGGTCCGCAGCTACGGCGGCGAGGGCCCGGACGAGGACGGGTGGCGGCCGGTCCGTATCGTGACACCGGACCCGTCGATGGTCGTCCCGGCCTTCGCGCGCCTGGGCGACGAGAGCGCGGTGCCGGTTCCGGGCGGCGTCCCGGCCGCGAGGACCTGGGGCGCGGCCTGGGTCTTCCTCGACGCGAGCACCGGGGACCTGGTGGTCGCTCGGTCCGGCGGGTCGGAGCGTCGGATCCCCCTCGGCCCGGGCTCCGGGGGCTGGCATCTCCAGCGGGTGGCGGCCGACCATGCCGAGCTCTGGCGGTTTCGCGAGCCGGTCGCGCTGGTCGACCTGGCCCGCGAGACGCGCATCGACCTCCCCTCTCTGCTCGCGCCCGGCGACGACCTCGGGCAGGCGCACAGCCGCTTCGGGACCGCCACGTACGTCGCTTCGGGCTCCTCTCGGCGCGTGCTCCGCGTGGCCCTGGCCACCGGGGACGTCGCAGCGACCGAGCTGCCGGCCGATGCGAGGCCGTTCGTCACCGCCTCGTACTGCGGAAGTCCCCCGTTGCCGCTGGCCGACGGTCGCTTCGCCGTGGCCCTTCGCCGGGCCGGGGGGATCTCCGGCGCCTACGTCGAGCAGGTCGGCGGGGCGCTGGCCCTCGTGGGCCGGCCGCTCCACGACGTGCTGCACGCCCGGCTCGAGCGGTTCTCCGAGACATGGGTGATCCAGGGCGTCAGCGGCAACAACACCTTCTGCCCGCACCGGGCGCCGTGGCCCGAGCCGGCGCCGGACGACGCGCTCTTGCTCGACTCGATCCAGCTCGTGCGAGGCGAGGTATCGCTGGCGCTCGAGGACGGCGAGCACCTTCTCCACGTCGACCCGACCGGCACCTGCGCCTTGAGGGCGTCCGTCGCGGCGGGGGTGCCCGTCGCCTTCGACCTGGTGGACCTCGAGCGGGGGGAGCGCGCCGAGATCGAGCGAGCCGATTCCCTCCTCGGCGTCCCGCCGGTGTGGTTCACACCGTTCTGACCCCCCCGTCGCCGAGCGCGCCCGTGACCCGCGCGATCACGGCCCGCAGGTCGGGCCGGTCGACCTCCTCGGCGCGACGGGCGACGAACACCCGGATCGGGTCGAGCGCCGGCCGGGGCAGACGCCGTAGCTCGCCGGCCTGCAGGTGGGGTGAGGCGGTCACGTCGGGCAGGACGGTCAGGAAGCGTCCGGACAGGGAGACCTGGAGGTTCGAGCGGAGCATGGTCACGCGCATGCCGACGCGGCGCGCCAGGCGCGATGGCCAGCCGTCCATCGGGCGGCCGGAGTCGCCCACCTGGGGGACGGAGAAGGGATGGGCGAGGATCGCCTCGAGGCTGGGGTCCGGTGCATCGAAGAGCGGGTGCTCCCTTCCGCAGAAGACGGACTTCGGGGTCGCCCCGAGCTCGGTGACGGCGATCCCCTCCGCCACCAGCTCCTCGTAGTAGAACGCCGCGTCCACGGCGAAGCGGCGCAGCATCGCCAGCGCCTCCACCGGCCTCAGGTTGAGGTGCTCGGGGCAGACGTCCTCGCGCTCGACGCTCAGCTCGAGCAGGGCCGGCACCACGAAGTGCTCGGTCAGGAGGCCCAGGGACGCCACGCGCAGCGGTCGAGCGAGGGACGACGGATCGACGCCCCGGAGCCCTTCGTCGAGCGCCTGCATCGCCTCGCGCGTCGCCTCCCGCAGACGGAGGCCGGCCTCGTTGAGGACGAGGGATCGACCCACGCGATGGAACAGCGGCTGCGCGAGGCGATCCTCCAGGAGCCGGACGCTCCGCGACACCGCCGCCGCCGTCACGCCGAGGTGGCGACCGGCCTGGACGGCCGTGCCGAGCTCCGCCACGGCGTGGAAGGCCGGGAGCCAGCTCCAGACCTGCTCCCGGAGCCGCGCGACCTCGTCGGCTTGGGGCGCCGGCGCGGTGCCAGGGCTGCCGGCGGGGCCGCGGTGCGTCGCCATCGCACCAGCCTAGTACCCCTTGCCCGAAGAGCGATCCGGGTTCCGTGGTGAATAGCTCGACCGCTCGGGCGATCCGATCGGCATGCCCCGCGGTCCGGCGCCGATTCTCGATGCACGGCGGGAGCCCTTGGCCTCACCGGCCGACCGCTCTGCGAGCGAAGTCAGGGCCGTCCGCCCGCCTACGGCGGAGGGCCGCTCAGAACAACTTGAGCGGAGCCGTCGCCGCGGGGTCGACGTCGATCTCGATCGGTGCTGAGCCGACCGTCTGTTCGTAGCTCCACTCCACGGCGGGAGTCTCCATCAGCCGCCGGAGGCTACCGCTCTCGCGGGTGTCGATGGCGACGACCTCGATCGCCCCATCCTCGTGCTCGACGCGAACGAGTCGCACGGGACCGATCCCCGGGCCGTTCACCTGCACCGCCTCGGTCGTGTCCGGGAGCTCGCGGACCTTGTCGAGGATTTCGTCTGCGGTCTTGGTCCAGGTGAAGGGCCTGCCCTCGTCGTCATGCACCTCGACGTGCTCGTAGATGGCCTTGCGAAGCTGCGGAATGCTGGTGTGCGTGCCGCGGCGTAGGGCCTCGTCGGTGAGCTGGGCGAAGAATCGCTCGACGAGGTCGAGCCACGACGCGTAGGTCGGCGTGAAGTGGAGATGGAAGCGCGGGTGCTTCAAGAGCCAGCGCTCCACGGGGGGAGCCTTGTGAGCGGAGAGGTTGTCGAGAATGCCGCGCACTTCAGCCCGACAATGTCGCTTACCTTGGCGATGAGTTGCGGGTCGCTTGAGGACAGGAGTCGCTCCGTATCAGCTAGCGCTCGCCCGCGCTGCCGATGCGGAGCACCGCGCGTCCCTGCACGCCCCCCTGCTTGAGGTAGCGGATCGCGTCCCGGACCTCGTCGAGCCGGAAGGCCCGGTCGACGACCGGCGTGAGCTTGCCGTCGTCGATCAGCCGGACGAGGTGGCGAAGCCCCTCCTCGACGTCGACCGTGAAGTCGACCTTCGGCAGGTGGGGGTCGAAGGGGGAGCGGGCCAGGAGGGCGAACATGCTCGGGAGGCTCCCGAACACGCGGCGGCGCCGCTCCTCGTAGTGCTCGTGCCCGACGCGGACGTAGACGCCGTCCGGGGCGAGGATCCGCTTGGCCCCGTCGAGCGGCAGCGTGGAGGCCACGTCGAGGATCGCGTCGTAGCGCGCGTCGCCCTGGGTGACGTCCTCGGCCTCGAAGTCGATGACGTGGTCGGCGCCGATCGAGCGGAGCATGGTGAGCTTGCTCGCGTGGTCGACCGCGGTGACCTCGGCCCCCCTCGCCTTGGCGATCTGAACGGCGAAGGTGCCGACGCCGCCTCCGGCGCCGTTGATCAGGATGTGCTGGCCCGCCTCCAGCCGAGCCTCGACGCGCAGGCAGCGCTCCGCGATCAGGCCGGTGGTCGGCACCGCCGCGGCCTCCTCGAACGTGAGGCCCTCGGGCTTGTGGGCGAGGGCCCGCTCCGGGACCGCCGCGTACTCGGCGTAGGTGCCCCCGTTCTGCCACTGGAAGCCCAGGACCACCTCGCCGAACACCTCGTCGCCGGGGGCGAAGCGCGTCACGCGCGACCCGACCTCGACGACCCGCCCGGCCAGGTCCGTGCCCGGCACGGGGTGCTTGGGCCGCAGGAGGCCGCCGCCCATCAGCCGCATCACGTAGGGCAGCCCGGTCACCATGTGCCAGATGTCCGGGTGGATCGCGCTGGCGACCACCTCGACCAGCACATCGTCCTCGCCGAGGCCCGGGCGCTCGAGCTCACCGACCTCCAGCACCTCGTCCGCCGGTCCGTACCGGCGCTGAACCACCGCCTTCATGGCCACCCCCCCGCGCTTCGATGGATGTGTGGGAGGATACGACGGGACGGGGCCCTGGATTTCAGCGCGCGGCCGCGCTCGACGCGCGGCTGGTCCAGGGCACGCGCTCGAGGGCGACAGGCACCAGCAGCGTGCGGCCCACCGCCACCGAGGAGCGGAGGCCGACGCGTCGCTCGAACACGCCGCTCACGAGCAGGACGGCGACGTCGAGCGAGCGACCCCGAGCCGGGTGACGCCCCAGACGCGCCCCGGGGCCGTCAGAACACCGCGTGATCTCCGAGCTCCTGGCCGGCGAGGCCCTCGCGCAGGACACGCGCGTAGAAGGCCTCGAGGGTGTCCGCCCCGTAGGACGGGGTCCCGTCGGCGTCGTAGCGCTCGGACGCCGGGTCCCAGAGCAGCATGGACTCGGTGGCGTAGTAGCGCCCGATCCGGGCGAGCTCGGCCTTGTCGCCGAGCGACGGGACGACCCACCCCGCCGCGGCGAGGGTGGCGATAATCCCGTCGAGGAGCGCCACCGGCACCTGCCGGAAGCGGGGCGGCCGCCCGGTCAAGGAGAACAGGAGCTCGCCTTGCTCGCGCGGCGTGATCGCGGCGCCGGGGCCGCCGACGGGCAGCACGCGATCGTGCTTGGCGGGGTCGGCGAGGCAGTCGGCGAGGAAGGCAGCCAGATCCCCCTCGCTGATCGGCTTGCACGCCGTCAGCCGACCGTCGCCGAGCACCGTGAAGGGTCGCCCCTCCTGCACCGCGCGCACCTGGCCCGACAGCGACTTGAAGAACGCTGTGGGGCGCACGATCGAGTACCTTAGCCCCGAGCTCTGGAGCGCCTCCTCGAAGGAGAGCTTCGCGCGCTGGAACGCGAGCTTGGGGCGCTGGACGCAGATGGCGCTGAGCAGGACGAAGTGCTCGACGCCCGCCCGCTGCGCGGCCGACAGCACGGTGCGGTTGGCTCCGTCGTCGATCGCCCGGGCGTCCCGGGGCGCTCCGGTGCGGCTCGCGAGGCACGAGATCACGGCGTCGAAGCGCTCGGCCCGCAGGCCGTCGCCGGCCACCGAGCGCGCGTCCGTCACATCCCCGAAGCGCACCTCGGCCCCCTCGAGCAGCGACCGGGTCGCCGCCTCGTCCATCGCCCCGCCCACGCCGGCGCGCGGCCGCGCTAAGGCGATCACCTCATGGCCGCGACGGACGCACTCGCGCACGACGTGGCGGCCGATGTAGCCCGTGGAGCCGACCACGAAGACACGTCGGGACGAGCTCCCGGGGCGGCTGCTCTCCGGCGGGGTCACGTCGCTGAGCGTGACAGAATCCGGCGGCGCCGTCCGGCCCGCACGGACGGCTCCCTTCGAGCTGATCTAGACTGACGCGATGGCGCTGTTGCGCATCCGCGCCCTCGGGCCCCTGGAGGTGCTCCGCGACGAGGCGCCGGCGCCCCTGCCGCCGTCCAAGAAGGCCCGCGCCCTGCTCGCCTACCTCGCCGTGACCGGCCGCGCGCACTCGCGCAGCGCGCTCTGCCAGCTGCTGTGGCCGGACGTGCACGACCCTCGGGGTGGCCTGCGCTGGGCGCTCAGCCGCCTCCGCTCGAGCCTCGATGCGCCGAGCCGCATCGACGCCGGCCGCGACGCCGTGGGCCTGTCGACCGACGGCGTGGCGCTCGACGTCCTCGAGGTGCGGCGCGTGCTCCGGAGCCTCGGCGCGGGTCGGGCGGTCCCGGTGGACGTGCTCCGTCGCGTGGCGGGCTCCTTTCGAGGCGAGGCCCTCGAGGACCTCGAGCTCCCGGACGTCCCGGCCTTCCACGCGTGGTGCATCGCGCTGAGGAGCGAGGCGCGGGGCTGGCGGGCGCGTCTGCTCGACGCCCTCGTCGAGGCCCTGCGGGGGTCGCCGGCCGATGCCCTGCCCCACGCCCGGGCCCGGGCGGAGCTCGACCGGTCGGACGAGGCGGCGCACGCCCGCCTGCTCCGCCTCCTGGTCGACGCCGGGCGGGGCGAGGAGGCGGACGCCTACATCCGCGGCCACGAGCGCTGGCTGGAAGGGCGCGGGGAGAGGCCGTCGGCGGCGCTACGGCAGGTATGGTTCGAGGTCGCGTCTCGCCATCGGGAACCGGCGACGGGCTCGACCGAGGACCCGGCGGAGGCCACGCCGGCCCAGGAGATCCGCATGTGCACGACGCCGGACGGCGTACGGATCGCCTACGCCACCGTCGGCTCCGGCCCGCCGCTCGTGAAGACCGCGGTCTGGCTCAACCACCTCGAGCACGACTGGCGGAGCCCGGTCTGGCGGCCCTACCTGCAGGCCCTCGCCCGCGGCCGCACGCTCGTCCGCTACGACCAGCGGGCGAACGGGCTCTCCGACCCCGCCCCCGCCGAGGTCTCCGTGGCAGGCTTCCTCGCCGACCTCGAGGCGGTGCTCGAGGCGACCGGCCTCCGGCGCTACCCGCTCCTCGGCGTCTCCCAGGGTGCCGCCGTCGCCATCGCCCACGCCGCCCGCTACCCCGACCGCGTCACCCACCTCGTGCTGCTCAACGGCTTCGCGCGCGGTTGGCGCCGGCGCGGGACGCCGGACGTCGAGGCCATGCACGTCGCGATGCGCTCCCTCATCGAGCACGGCTGGGGGCGCAACGACCCGGTCTTCCGGCGCGTGTTCAGCTCCCTGTTCTTCCCGGACGCGCCGGCCGAGCACCTGCACGCCTTCGACGAGGTCCAGCGGCGCAGCGCGAGCCCCGAGAACGCCGTTCGCCTGTTCGATAGCTTCGGCGTCATCGACGTGGTGGAGCAGCTCGGCCGGGTGCGCGCGCCGACCCTGATCCTCCACTCCCGCAAGGACCGGATCGTGCCCATGGAGGAGGGCCTTCTGATGGCGTCGGGCATCGCCGGGGCGCGCTTCGTCCCCCTCGAGAGCCGGAGCCACATCCTGCAGCCGTACGAGCCCGCGTTCGCGACGTTCCTGGCGGAGCTGGAGCGTGCGCTCGCGGCGTAGGGGCCGGCGGGCGGCTCGAGGAGCCTCGGTGGCGAGCCGCGTTCGACCGGGAGCCGGGCTCAGTCGCTGACCGGCGTCCGGTCCCGGTTCTGGAAGCTCTCCATCCAGCCGGGGTACTCCGGCGGGAGCGCGCTGACCTCGTCGAGGGCCTCGAGCGGCTCGTCCGTGAGCGGCAGCTCCACGGCCTTGAGGTTGTCGTCGAGCTGCTCATTCGTCTTGGCGCCGATGATGATCGACGTGACCGCGGGCTGGTGGAGCAGCCAGGCCTGGGCCACGCGGGCGACGCTGCAGCCATGGGCCTCGGCGATCGGCCGCATCGCGTCGACCGTGTCGAAGGCCCGCTCGCGGTTCACCGGCGGGAAGTCGAAGGCCGCCCGCCGGGAGCCCTCGGGCCCGTCCGAATCTCGGCTGAACTTCCCGCTCAGCAGGCCGCCCGCCTGCGGGCTCCACACCAGGACGCTGAGCGACTCCTCGAGGCAGAGCGGGACCACCTCCCGTTCGAGGTCCCGGCCGGCGATCGTATAGTACGCCTGCACGCTCTCGAAGCGCGCCCAGCCCGACCGGTCGGAGCGCCCGAGGGCCTTGGCGATGCGCCAGGCCGCATGATTGGACACGCCCAGGTAGCGGACCTTGCCGCTCCGGACGAGGTCGTCGAGCGCCCTCAGGGTCTCGTCCATCGGAGTGAGCGGGTCGAGGCCGTGGATCTGGTAGAGGTCGATGTAGTCCGTCGCGAGACGCCGCAGCGACTGCTCCACCTCGTGGAGGATGTGGGTGCGGGTCAGCCCCGCGCCGTTGATGCCTGGCCGCATCCGGCCGCGCACCTTCGTGGCCAGCACCAGCTGCTCGCGGCCGGTGTCCCCGGCCCGGATCGCCTTGCCGAGCATCTCCTCGGAGAGCCCCTCGTGGTAGACGTTCGCGGTGTCGATGAAGTTGACTCCGGCGTCGATGGCGCGGGAGAGCTGCTCGTTGACGGCGTCCTGGCCGACCTTGCCGATGACCTCCCAGAAGCCGCGGCCGCCCCAGGTCATGGTGCCGAGGCAGATCGACGAGACGTGAAGGCCGGTCCGACCGAGGGGGCGATACTCCATGGGCTGTCTCCTTGCGGTGTGCCGAGGGCACGGTGGCCGAGGCCATGGTGCCGAGGGCGCCGAGGGTATGGTGCCGAGGGCGCCGAGGGTATGGCGCCGAGGGCGCCGAGGGCATGGCGCCGAGGGTATGGCGCCGAGCGCCCGCGAGGGGCGTGGGGACACCATGACGACCTACGCGCCTCGCGCCCAGGTCCCGTGCGGCGCCGAGCACGACGGAGGTTGCCGCTCCCGGCGAGCGACCTGACATTGAGGACGAGCCCGGGAGGCGCGGGCGACCCGTCCGCCGCGAGCGGCTCCGCCGGCCCGTGATGAGCCGACCCGTCCTCGGCCCTTCGGCCCCAGGCGCTTGACAGCACCGCTCGGCGCCCATGTGGGCCCCGGCACGCCGACCCATGTCGATCTGGACCCTGCTTCTCCTCGTCGCCCTCGCGCTCGTGATCGTCGCCGTCGCGGCGACGGTCGCGCACGTCCACTACTGGTCCCGCAAGCTCCGGGTGGAGCTGACCTACCTCACCGTCGAGCGTCTGCCCACGCCGGATGGCTCGGCGGTCGAGCTGCGTCGGCTCCCGCCGGGCCGTGGCGAAGGGCCCCCCGTGCTGCTGGTCCACGGGCTCGCCCTCAACCACCGCAATCACGACATGCTGGCGGAGCTATCCCTCGGCCGGCTGCTGGCGGAGCGCGGGCGCGACGTCTGGCTCCTGACCCTCCGGAGCGGGAGGGGCGACGTCAGCCTCCGGGAGGGCCGCGGCGTCACCTTCGACAACATGGTGCGCTACGACCTGCCGACGGGGATCGACGCGGTGCTCGAGCGCACGGGGGCGTCGGCCCTCGACTACGTCGGCTTCTCGATGGGCGGGATGCTGATGTACGCCGCGCTGGGCCAGACGGTGCCCGAAGGCGATGTCCGGCGCGCCGCCTTCATCGGGTCGCCGGCCCGGCTGACGCCCCCGATCCCGATCCTGGCGTACGCGCGCTACGTCCCCCGCGTCCTCTCACCGCGGGTTCCTCTGCGCCTTCTGTCGGTGTTCGGGGCGCCCTTCGTCGGTCGGCTCGTCACGCCGTGGCACCACGTCCTCTACAACCCGGCCAACGTGGATGTCCGCGTCGCGGGCCTCCTCCTGGCGAACGGCTTCGTGGACATCCCGGGCCCGCTCAACGCGGACTTCGCGGGCTGGCAGGGCGGGCACGTGAGCTTCGACGGGCGGGCGGTCACCGAGAACGTCGAGGCCGCGACGACGCCTGCGCTCTTCATCGCCGGCGCAGCGGACCGGATGGCCCCGCCAGCCAGCGTGCGGCTCGCCTACGACCACTGGGGGGCGGCGGCAGCTGAAGAGGTCGAGAAGGCGTGGCGGCTCCTCGGCGTGGCGGACGGCGCGTCCGGCGACTACGGCCACGGCGACCTCGCGATCGGGCGAGGCGCGGCGGTCGACGTCTTCGAGCCCGTGGCGACGTTCCTGGCGCCCTGAGCCAACCGTGCGCGACGGACGCGGGTGCTCGCCTCCCCTCCTCATCGCTTTGACGGGGACCACGACGGGATCGGGTGCGAGTGGTACACGCCTCGCGACGGGCCTCGACGTCGGCGCTGACCATGGTCGACCGTCGGCGACGTGGTCAGGCGCGGATCCGACGCCGGGGAACCCTCACCCGTTCCACCACGCCGCTCGCCCGGCGGACCTCGAGCTGCACCGTCGTACCCTCCGGTCCGCGGATCGCCTCGATCGACCCTCCGAACCCGAGCGCGGTCACGGGCTCACCGGCGACCTCGAGGATCGCGTCGCCCGGGGCCAGGCCGGCCTCCGCCGCGCCCCCCCCGTCGATGACCCGCTGGATGACCATGCCGTCCCCCTCCGCGACGAGCACCGCGCCGATGCCGGCGAGCTCGAGCTGCGGTCGCTCCCCCTCCTCGACCGGCGTCAGGTCCACGGTGCCGAGGTCGAGGGTCCGGCCGGGCTCCACCACGAGGCCGGAGCGGATCCGGCCGTGGTGATCCGCGGCCCACACCGCGACCGATCGTAGCCCGGGCGCGACGCCGTCGAGCGCGAAGGCGCCGTCCTCGCCGCTGAGCGCGGTCTCGGCCACCGGCACCGCGCTCGCGCCCCGGCCGATGCGGCGCTCCACCGTCACACGGGCGTTCGCCAGCGCCGCCGAGGTCTCCGCGTCCACGACCCGGCCCACGAGGTGCCCTCCCGCCCCGAGCTCGACCGACAGCTCCGCGGTGGTGCCCGCGCGGAGGATCACGGGCATCGCGGCGGTGGATGCATGATCCGGGGCCGCGACGGTGACCTCGTGGGGACCCGGGCCGAGGCCCCCGACCTCGACCGCCCCGTCGGCCGCGTACCCCGACTGGACGGCCACCACCTCGCGCGCGATCGGCCCGACGGCGCGCTCGACGATGACCGAGAACGACGCGACGGGCTCGCCTCCCGCGCTCGCCCGGACGCGGAGCCGCGCCTCCTCCTCGAGCTCGAGGGTCAGGTCCTCGGTGCCCGCCGGGACCGCCTCCCGTGTCGCCGTGGCGTAGCCCTCCGCCCGGGCCTGGAGGTCGTAGCCTCCCTCGTCGAGGCCGCCCAGGCGGAAGGCGCCGTCCGGGTGGGAGGTCGTCGAGGCAGGGGGCGTCAGGCGGTCCGGGCTCGCCGGTCCGGTCGGCTCGGCGACGACGAGGGCGTCGGCGCGGGGCTCGCCCTGCGCGAGCACCCGCCCACCGATGGCGAGCTCCCGCGACGACGCGGCCGCGGGGTCGAGGCGGAGGGTCAGCTCGTGGCTGACCTGGACGGCGAGGTCCACCCGGGCCCGCCCGACGCCGTGCTCCGGATGGGAGCCCTCGAGGATGGCCCCGTCAGGCGCCGCGAAGGTGAACCCTCCGTCCGCGCCGCTCCGGTAGGTGTCGCGCACGGGGCTCAGCGTGAGGTCGCCGCTCGCGGCGCCGAGGACGCGGACCGACGCGCCGGCGACCGGGCCGCCCTCGAGGTCGACCACGCGCCCGCGGTAGGCGACCTCGTCGATCAGGAAGACCGTCACCCCATCGATCCGGACGCCGGGCTCCGCGCGGACCCGGATCGGGCTGTGGCCCCAGGCGGGGGCGAAGGGGAGGAAGCCCTCCGCCTCGGCCACGGCCAGGCTGTACCACCCGGGCTCGGGCGCGACGAAGACGTAGCGGCCCTCGCGGTCGGAGCGGACCGAGAGCGGCGCGCCGCGATGCTCGAAGCTCAGCTCGGCGCCGGCGACCGGCGACCCGGTGGCCCACGCGATGACGCGACCCGCGATCGTCCCTGGCCCAGCCCCTTCGTCGCGGGTCACCCGGGCGGCGCTGAGCCGAAGGGGGGCGCGCGTGACGGGCGCCTCGTCCGGGGATGCCTCGTCCGGGGTCCGTGAGGGAGCGGTCCGGCCCGGCCGCTCGTCGGAGGCCCCGCTGGGCGACGCGGGGGCCGGCGCCGGCGTGTCCGGGCCTGCGGCAGGCTCCGGGTCGGCGGCGGGGGTCGACGTGCGAAGGAGGAGGAGCGCGGCGAGGGCCGCGATCAGAGCGAGGGCCCCCAGGACCCAGGGCAGGGGACGACGAGGCGGGCGCATACCCAGGTGGTGCCACGACTGCGGTGGGTCCTGCGACCTCCCGCGGTGAGCGCGAGCTCCGCGACGCCGCGCGGGCCCTTCGCCCCTCGATCCGACGGGCGGCCGCGAAGGGACGCGTCGACGCTCCCCGCTCAGTCCGAGAGGAGCACGGCGATCGCGCGGTGCCGCTCGGTGTGCCCGAGCGCGGTGACCAGCGCCGCGGTCAGCGGCACGGCGAGCACCATCCCGACGAAGCCCCAGAGCAGCCCGAACACCGAGATGCTGATCAGCACGGTGAGGAAGTTGAGCCCGAGGCGGTGCCCGAGGACGGTCGGCTCGATCACGTTCCCGGACAGGAACTGCACGGACCCCATCGCCACGGACACGAAGAGCGGGTACGCGATGCCGTCGAACTGCAGGAACGCCACGACGATCGGGGGGACCATCGCGACGAGCGGGCCGATCGAGGGGATGTAGTTGAGCGCGAAGCCGAGGAAGCCCCAGACGAGCGGGAAGTCGAGCCCCAGCAGCGCGGCCACGCTGCCGAAGGCGACCCCGGTGGACACGCTGACGACGCTCTTCACCCAGAGGTAGACCCGGATCCGCTCGCCGACGTCGGCGAGGACGGCGTCCGCCGACCCTTCGTCGCCCCAGCCGAGCGTGGCCGCAGCGTCGACCACCTTCGCGTAGAGGTGGCGGCGGGACGCGACGAGATAGGCCAGGAACAGCAGGATGAAGACCGAGGCGGAGGCGACGCTCGTCACGGAGTCGAAGCCCCGGGCGAGCACCGCGAGGGCTTGACCGCGCTCGCCGGCGACCTGCCCTCTCAGCTCCTCGGGGACGTCGACGCCGATGCGCTCGGTCGTCATCCGCGAGAGATCCGCCTCGATCGCCGCCCAGCGCTCGACGTAGGCGGCCTGCTGGCTCATCAGCTCGGCGAGGGAGAGGTAGAACAGGAGGGCGACCGCGCCGACGGCGACGAGCACGACGAGGATGACGGCGGCGGAGGACGCCGCCCGGGGGAGCCCCCAACCCTCGAGCCGCGCCGCGACCGGGGCGAACAGGACCGCGAGCAGCACGGCGAGCACGAGCGCGATCGACACCGTCGCGGTGGCCTGGAGGATCACGAAGGTCGCGAGGACCACGAGCAGCGTCAGGGCGAGGGACCCCAGCGCGGCGGGCCCCCATGCGGTAGCCCTCGCGGGCTCATCGTTCTCCATGCGCGCCCATTGTGCATGGGGCGGCCCGCAGATGGGGAAGCGAGGGGACACGCGCGCGGAATGCGACCGGCGCCCGCCCGGGCTGGGGTGGACCGCCACGGCGCCGGCCGGGTCGTTCGCCGTCAGCCGTCGTCCGAGGGCGACAGGAGCCCGCGGGCCTCGTGCCAGCTTCGGAGCGAGAACGGCGGGTAGCCATCGTGGGTGCTGTCCCCGGGTCCGCTCGATGGGCGGGCCCACGGCGGGGCGGACCGGACCATCATGTGGGCCCGGCTCGGCGGCTCGGGCAGCGGCGTGTCGATCGCGGCGGCCACGGGGTGGACGAGGTCCGGCCACTCGGCGTTCCACGCCCAGAGGTGGGAGCCGCAGTACGTACAGAAGTAGCGGCGGTGCTCGCTCGGTCGACCCGGGGCCCCGTCCTCGGCGTCGACCCGCGCCCGGTAGGCGCGAACGTCCCCCTCGCCCCTCAGGATCGTCAGCGACGCATAGCTGCCTCCGAGGTTGACGAGGCAGCCAGCGCCGCCCGAGGTCTTCCGGCAGATCGAGCAGTAGCAGTGCAGGAACGGGACAGGACAATCGCAGTCGACCTCGAAGACGACGCGCTGACAGTGGCAGGATCCACGGAGGTGCACGGAGGGCTCTCCCGGTCGAGTCGACGCTGAGAGGACGCGCTTCGACCCCTCGAGGCCCAACCTACCGCCGCGCTCGCGCCGTGCCCAGCGAGGCCTCGCGCGGCGTCGATCGGTGGTCTGCCCTTGGATCCCGCGCCAATTGTGCTATGTTTGGTGAGTCGCCCAGCGCCCGTCGTGACGTGCTAACGCACGCGATGCAGGCGTGAGACCCGGTGAATGTCGGGTCGAGCCCGGTGAGAGCCTGGCGCAACGGGCGGCACCCACAACGGCGAGCGTCCCCGGGCGCTCCCTTCATTCCCCGGCCCGATGATGACGCGCGGCGCGTGCGCCACCGGGCTTTTCTGCGTGGACGGCGCTGCTCGTCCACCGACCATCCCATGAGGAGTCTCGTTTGACCGATCCCGCCACCCTGTCCAGCCCGGAGCCTTCCGCGGCCTCCACCCCGGCCGCGGAGACGTTCCGCACCACCTTCCGACCCGACGCGCTCACGCTATTCCGTCACTCCCGGCGCGAGCAGTGGGGCCTCGGCACCGTCATGCGCCGCCTCGACGACCGCGTCATGCTCGTCTTCCAGGACGGCCGCCAGCGGACCTTCAAGAAGGGCTACTGCCACCTGTTCGACCTGGTCGACAAGCCCCTCGACGCGACCGAGCGCATCGTCGACGCCCTCCAGAGCATGGTCGACGGCGAGCCATCGAAGTCGCGCCGAGCCCCGCGGCAGCCGATCACCCTCGACGACCAGATCGCTTACTTCCGCGAGCTCTATGCCGGGGGCTTCCAGGATGAGGACTACGAGGCGGAGCACCGGGGCGACGGGCGGAAGCGGCCGCTGAAGCGGCACCGCGACGCGCTCGTGGAGGCAGCGAGCGACCGGCTGTCCGCCGATACGCTGGACACGGCCCTCGCCGACGGTGACGCCGGCGCGATCCACGAGGCCGCGGGCGCCGTGGTGGCGACCACGGACCTGGTGACGGCCAAGGAGCGCAAGCGCTTCCAGGCGATCGATGCGTCCCATCACGAGGCGCTCGCGACGGGCCTGCGCCGTGTGCTCTACGGGGAGGCTCGCATCGCGAAGCGCATGGACGCCTGGGTTCGGATCCTCGAGGACGCGCTCGGCGAGGCCCCGAGCTGGAACCTCGCCACGGCGCTGGTCGGCGCGGTCCGCCCGGCGAGCCGACTCGTGGTCCGGCCGCGGGTCGTGCAGGAGCAGGCGAAGTGGATGGCGCCGGGCCTCCGGGTCTCGGACCGGCCCGTCGGTCTGCTCTACGAGCGGCTCTGCGAGATGGCGGTCGGCACGCGAGGCGAGCTCGAGGCCGCGGGGTTGGCCCCGCGGGACCTCCTCGACGTGGTCGACTTCATGTGGCTGACCCTCAAGCCCGCGGGTCGGACCGCGATCCGCGAGATGAAGCGGACGCGCGGGATCACCCCGCCGCAGCAGGCCGAGCAGAACCGGGAGGCTGCCTGATGGGTCGCCGCTTCCGAGGTCCCGTCCGGCGGGAGCCCCCCGCCCACCGCGTCAACGAGCGCATCCGCTTTCCGCAGATCCGGGTCGTCGACACGGACGGCTCCGTGCTCGGCACGATGAGCCCGGACGAAGGCCGACAGCACGCTCGCGAGCGGGGCGTCGACCTGGTCGAGGTCGCGCCCAACGCGCGCCCTCCGGTCTGCCGGATCATGGACTACGGCAAGTTCAAGTACGACAAGAGCAAGGCCTCGACCAAGTCGAACACGCCGACCCTCAAGACCGTCCAGCTCCGCCCCAAGACCGACGATCACGACCTCGGCACGAAGCTCCGGCGCGCCCGGAAGTTCCTGTCCCGAGGCGACCGCGTCAGGCTGGTGATGCGCATGCGCGGCCGCGAGCGCGCCTATCCCCAGCGATGGGTGGAGATGCTGCAGGACCACTTCCACGAGCACCTGGCGGACATCGCGAACGTCGCACAGCGCCCTCAGCACCAGGGCCGTGCGATCTCGATGCTCGTCGAGCCGGACGCCGCCCATTGAGCGTGCCCACCGAACTGAACCCCAACCACGAACGAGGAGAGACATTGAGCCCGAAGACGATCGACATCAGCACCGGAACCGAGCTGTTTCGGGAGGCCGACCCGGTTGGCCTCCTCTACGACCAGAGCGCCAAGAGCTACATGGAGGAGCTCAAGGACCGGGTCCGCGAGCACTTCCCGAAGGCCCGGGTGTTCGTCCGGTGGAGCCCGACCAGCGCCGACGGGGCGGACGTCTACACGATCCCTCGCGCCGAAGAGGCCGAGGCCAGGCTGCTGAGGATGGCGAAGGAGGTCCGGCGCGAGTCGGACGACTGGCTCCAGTACGACGAGTCGGTCCGCGCCGCCTTCAGCATGTGAGGTCGATGCCTCAGCCCCGTCGCCGTCGCGTCCCGCGCGGCCGGTCTCCACGGCCCCGACGCGGTGGTCAGCCGGCGTCCGGGCTCGAAGCGCTCCCCAAGATCCTACCGCGGCCGCACGTGCTCGTGCTCGGCACGAGCCGCGCGGCCGCGCGGATCGAGGGAGACCTCACCGACGCCGGGATCCTGGTCGGCCGGCACGATGCGCCGGCGGCGGCCGATGCCGCCGTCGACGAGGCCACGCGAGCGCTGGTCGTCGTGCCGCCGATCGCCAACGTCTCGGTCGCGCGCTACTGCCGAAAGCTCCACGAAGCCCACGCGCAGCTGCCGGTGTTCGTCGCCATGCGCGGCCCCCTGCCGCGGCGCAGCGTCCGCGCTCTGTACGACGGCGGGGGCCAGGCGGTGTTCGCCTGGCCCGCCGAGCGGGAGGCCCTCGTGCGGACGGCGTTCCGCCTCGCCGGCGCTCCCCTCGCGGTCGGGGGAGGTCTCGCCGCCGCCACCAACATCGCCCTCGAAGAGCTGGTCAACGTGCACCTACGGACGGCCTCCACGGCGTTCGGCGAGGGCCTCGTCGCGCGCGCGCGCCACCGCTTCGTGATCCTCGAGGGCACGGTGGACGCGCTCTACAAGGTGCACGCGGCGCAGCGGGTGGCCGAAGGCGTGCCCGGCGTCGAGGACGTGGTCGCCGACGCCGTCCGCGTCGTGGGGCCCGAGCGGGCCGACCGGGAGCTGGCGGACGCCGTGCGGCTCCTGCTCAAGCACGCGACCGAGGTCGATCCGTCGACGATCGCGGTGCGCGCCGAAGGGGCCCGCGTGGTCGTCAGCGGCACCGTCGCCGACCAGGACGAGCTGCGCCGTGCGCTGGACCTCGTCCGGCACGTGCGCGGCGTGATGGAGGTCGAGAGCTACCTGACCGTGAGCGCCACCGCGCGGGAGCACGACCGGACGCTCGCCAGGCGCCTCCAGGCGGCCATCGATACCCGCGCCCCGAAGGCCGGCGTCGAGGTGGCGGTGTTCGGTGGCGTCGCGGTCCTGGCGGGCCGCGTCCGCGGGGCCGCGGAGCGGTCCGCGCTCGTCGAGCTCGTCGCTGGCCAGGCCGGCGTCGAGCGCGTCGTGGACAAGCTCCGGGTGGCGAAGGCCCGCGGGTCGTCCCGCCGCTGAGCCCCTGGAGGGCCGGCGGGGACGCAGGCCCGCCCACCCGCTCCTTCGATGTCCACGCGGCGGTCACCTCATCGGCGCCTCCCCGGCGCCTCCCCGGCGTCGCCGCGACCGGCTGGCGCGGCGCGCACCGGGTTCGTCGGCCGATGGCACGGGCTGGCGCATCACCGTCCGCGTTCGCCCGGCCAAGCCCGGTGGCGGGGAGCGGCGTCGAGCTTGCATGGGCAGGCGGCATCGGCAGGCGCCTCGGGATGACCGACGGGAAGACGACGACGAAGACGGAGCGCGGGGCGCCCCGCGCGAAGCGGCGGAGGCTGCGCGGCAAGAAGCTCCTCGCGGTGAGCGCGGTGTTCGGCGCCGCCGGCGTGCTGGAGAGCTGCTACCTGTCGTTCGAGGCCAACCCCGTGGTCGTGGAGCGCGACCGGGGGGTGGCCGCGGCAGAGGATGCCGGCGCCGACGCAGGGCGGGAGGCCGGGGTCGATGCGGGTCGCGGCCCGGACGCGGGGCAGGATGCGGGGACCGATGGGGGCGGCATCATCGTGTCGTTTCCGGACTTCGCCGTCGTCGCGAACCTGGTCGTCCCGCCGCCGGAGCCGGTCGACGGAGGCCGCTGAGGGTCGCGGCGAGCTCGGGGCAGGGCGTGCCGCGCGCTGGCATCAGGGCTCCGCGCGGGTAGGTCTGGTGACGGTCCCGTGCCGACCCCGGTGGGCGACCGGCACCCGCGCCCAGCGAGCCGTCCCTGCGGTACGCTACCTCCCGGAGAATGTCATGGACGACAAAGAGAAGTACGTGCAGAAGCTCCACGCTCAGCTCGATGAGCTGAGCGCCAGCGTCGACAAGATGCGGGCCAAGATGAAGGAGGCCCAGGCCGACGCGGAGGCCGAGATGAAGAAGCACGTCGAGGCCGCCGACGCGCGCCTCAAGGAAGGGCGCCAGCACCTGAAGGAGCTCCGCGAGGCCCAGACCGCCAAGTGGGAGGAGACCAAGAAGCGGGCCGAGGCCAGCTGGGGCGCGCTGACCGCCGGGGTCCACGACGCGATCGAGAAGCTCCGCGCGAAGGGCGGCGACGCTACGGGCGACCCGCCGTCTGGAGCCTGAAGGGGTAGTTGATGCCGGCGACGCCGCCCCCGCTGGGGGCGGGGAAGGTCCAGCGCCGCACGGCGTTCGCGATGCACTGCTCCACGGCGGCGTTCCGCAGCGTGGAGCTGGCCACCGACGCGCGCTGAACGGCCCCGCTCGGGCCCACGACCCAGCTCACGACCCCCCGCCCCTCGAGGTCCGGGCGCGTCTGGAGCGCCTGCTCGTAGCAGAAGCGCACCTCGTTGAGATGGCGGCGCACGACGCGGCGGACCGCCTCCCCGGACAGGCTCCCGCGGACCTCGGCGCGGCACCGGGGATCGCGCTCGGGGCACAGCAGCCGCGGCACGCGGTGGCCGCAGCGTTCGCCGTCCTCGCCGCAGGTGATCCGCCCGACGCCCCGGCCGTAGCCGCCGCGGCCACCGGGGCCGTCCCGCCCGCCGATCGTGTGGAAGCCATCGAGCCCGATCGTGCCCGTGGCGCCATCCCCCGTCCCGACGCCGACGCCGCGCATCGACAGCCCGCCAACGCCGTCGCTCGCCCCGGGCCGGTCGCCGACGAGCGCGCCGAGCGCTGCGAACGCGTGCTGCCCGCCGGCCGCGACCGGCGCGGGGCTGGTCGGGCCCGCCGCGGCGAGAAACCCCCGGAGCGCGGCGATCGCGCCCGCGTTCTGGGCCTGCGCCATCCGGACCTCCCGGCCCGGCGCCGGGCTCGGTCGCCGGGCCGGCCAACGGAACGCGGCCCGCCGGTCGGTGCGGGCCTCCCGGGGGTCGCCGCGCTCGCCCTCGTCGCCCGAGGGCGCGCTCGTCGACCCGGCCGCCCCCTCGTCCGCGTCGCTGCGCCCGGGCTGCTCGTCCGGCCGCTCCCCCGCGCGCTCGAGGTACGCGACGAGGCGCCCTTCGCGGACCCGTCGGTCGAGCGCCAGCCCGGTGGAGGAGGGCGGCACCACGAAGAACATCAGCACGAGCAGCGAGAGGTGGCCGCTGACCGACGCTGCGAGCCCCGCGATCAGACGCGGGGGCAGGGTGAGGGGCGGGTCTCCCCGTCCGACCTCGCGATGCAGGCGTTGCCGGTGCTCCGGCGTGACGACGTCATCGGCCTCGATCGGCGCAATCGCCCACTCCTCGTGGGCTCCTCGGTGGTCCACGGACAGCTCTCCCAGCGTCCCGGGGTTCGGGGCGCGCTCGGGTTGGGGGCTCGCGCTCGGCGTGAGCCCGACGTTCCTTCCGACCACGCTCAGGCGCGGAGGTTCCTGCCGAGCGCGTGCTCCCTGAAGCTCGCGGCATCCGCCCGCCCGCCTTCGCCTGTCCGACCTGGCCAGCGGGGCACGGCGCAGGCGGGGTCGGGCGCGGAGGCGGCGACGACTCGAGCGCAGGGCCACCGTGTCGCCCCGCACGGATCCGCCCCTTCTTCGGCCTGGCGAGAGGTCCCATGTACGATTCCCCGAGAATCGCCATGCACGAGCCCCTCGAGGATGCGCTCGGCCGTCTGTCCAGCGCTCTCGCCGACGAACCGGCCGTCGCGACGACGCTTTTCAGCCGGTGGCGCACCGGGGTGCGCCCGGCCGACGGGGACCTCGGGCCGGAGCTCTGGCCGGCGGCGGACGTCGTCGACGCAGCGCTGCCGGCATGGAGCCGCGCCGCCGTGGGGCGGAGCGAGGTGGGCGACACCTTCGAGCGACCGAGCGGCGAGGTGATCTTCATCTGGTGCGCGGCGAGCACGTCGCGGACCGACGCGCGCATGGCCGCGATCCTCAAGACGGCGCGGGACCACCCGGAGTACGCCGAGCAGGCCCTGATCGTGGCCCGCAACCGGGTCGTGGAGGGCCCCCTCGAGGACGCGCTGCGGTGCGCCCCCCTGCTCGGGTCCGGCGACGAGCTCGGGCGGCGCGAGAACGGAGAGGCGCGCGCCCGCCGCGAGATCCTCCTGTGGGAGGCCGGGGCCGCGGCGCTCCAGATGCCGAGCCTCGGCCGCTGGATCTGGGCGTCGCAGGAGACGTTCGACGAGCTGATCGGGGTCCCGGCCCGGGGCTCCCTGCGGGGCCGAGTCCTCGCGGCGCGCGCGTTCGAGGTCTCCCTCTGCGGGATGCCGGCGTCCACCGACCCCGCGCTGGTCGGCCGCTCCCTCCAGGTGCTGCAGCCCCTGCTCCTCCACCCCGAGCCGATGGTGTGGATCCACGCTGCCCGGTCCTTCGGCCGGCTCGCCGGGATCTTCGAGCCCCTCGAGGGGACCCTGCTGGACTGGGTCCACGGCGCCTCGCCGGTCCTGCGCCAGCGCGCCCTCACGGCCTTCGCGAGCCTGCCCGCGGAGCGCCTGACCTTCCTCGGCCACGAGCTCGCCGCGATCGTCGAGCAGGCGCCCGACGAGGAGGCCTGGCTGCTGGCCGCAGGGGCCGCCTCCACGCCGTACCTGTTCCACGAGCGCCGGGACCTCTGGGATCAGCTCGCTCAGCGGATCGTCCGCGGCGACGGGGGGGCCGTCGCGGCCCGCGCGCTGGCCCGCGGCCTGGCCACGCTGTGGCGCCGCGGTCGCGACCGGGCCGAGATCGAGGGGCCGTTCCGCCAGCTCCGCGAGATGGCCCGGCGCATCCGGACCGAGTCGGTCGACGACCAGCGCCGCTGGCTCGAGGTGATCGCGGTCACGGACCCGATCGACGGGGCGGAGCGGGACCCCCTGGACATCGAGCTCGGCCTCGAGAACCTGGTCCGCCTCGCCGCCCAGTACGACGACGAGGAGGCCGACGCCCGCGCCGCGCGCTTCGCCGGCACGCTCGACAACACGTTCCAGGAGGCGCGGCGGATCGTGCTCGGGGACGGGACCCTGCGCCACCGCGCGGCGGAGATCAACGCGCTCGAGGGTTGCGCCCGTTCCCTCGCGCTGCGGCTGTGGGCGCCGATGCTCGCCACCCGCATGGACGGGGACCCGATCCAGGAGCCGGACCTCGAGGAGACGTGGGCGCTGGCCGCCGGCTCGCCCGCCGAGATCCTCGAGGAGGTGGCGGAGCGGCGCCGGGCGGGCGACGTCGAGGAGGGCTTCGACCTCGCCCTCGAGGTGCTGGCCATCAAGCTGGGCGGCTACGCGCTCGACGCGTGCGGCGAGGAGCCCGCCCTCGGCCCGGGCGGAGGCCCGACCGCCCACGAGACCTGCCGGTGGCTGCGCAAGCTGGAGGGCTTGGCCGACGGGTCCCGGAGCTTCCCGCCGCCCCTGCGCCACGCGCTGAGCTCCCTGTTCTGGCGCCTCGTCGACACGACGCGAGGCACTGCCCTCGGCGAGGTCGATGACGTCGAGTGGCTCGGGCCCTTCGCGGCGTGGGGGGCGCTGGTCGTCGACCGGCCGGCGCTCCTGCGCCAGCTCGCGACCGCCTTGCCGATGATCAACGAGGGCGCCCTCGAGGCGTGCTGCACCCTCGCCGATGCGACCCGGAGCGCGCTGGCAGCGCGACGGGAGAACGGCGCATGGGGGCCGGAGGTCGCGAGCAGCCTCACCGAGCTGCGGGCCCAGGGCACGGAGCTCGCGGCCGCCCTCGCGGGCCTGTCGTCCACGATCGCGGCGTTCGCGGAGGCGCGGGGCGGCCACCCCGAGCTCGACACGTTGGCCTTCGACCTGGTGGTCGCGGCGGAGCGGCTCCAGGGGGCGCTGGCCGACCCCGTCCGCGGGCTCCACGGCGCCGACCCGGCGGCGACCGACGGCGAGGCCGCGCGGGAGAACGCGTCGCGGATGGCGAGCGTCGTCACCCGCGCGATCCGGACCCGGGAGATGTCGCTGCTCGAGGTGTGGTTCGCGTCGCTCGGGCCCATCGCCTCGGCCCTCGTCGAAGAGGCGGTCCAGGGGGCGGTCCGGCGCACGCCGCCGCCGCCGCCCGCGCCCCAGAAGAAGGAGCCCAAGACGATCGAGGGCTACGAGCTGGTCAAGCCGCTCGGGGAGGGCGGCATCGGCAGCGTGTGGCTCGTCCGGAAGCCGGGCGCGGACCGCCTCTTCGTGCTCAAGATCCCCAAGGCCGACGCGCTCTCGAGCGCCACCGACACGGAGCGCGAAGGGATCCTGGCGTCCTTCGTCGACGAGGCGCAGGCCCTGGCCGGCCTCTACCACCCCAACGTCGCCAACATCATCGACCGCGGCGTCGCCGACGGCGTGCCTTACCTGGTGCTCGAGTACCTGATCGGCGCCGACCTCAAGAAGTACTCCGAGGCGCGGAAGATGACGCTGTTCGAGCTGCGCGGAGTGGTCGCGGAGACGTGCGCCGGCCTGACCGCGCTCCACAACGCGGGGCTCGTCCACCGGGACATCAAGCCGGGGAACCTGTTCCTGCGGCTGCCCCTCGACTACGGGGAGCGCTTCGATCCGGAGCGGCACCGCGATCCGGCACGGGCGCAGCCGCTGGCGACGGTGATCATCGACTTCGGCATGGTCCGCGCCATGCGTGTGCCCCCGGACGTCGGAGGCCGCTTCGTCGCCGGGACCGCGGGCTACATCGCACCCGAGCAGGTGCTCGACCCGGTGGAGCTCGATGGACGGGCCGACGTCTACGCGCTGGCCGGGACCATCTACAACGTCTCGACGGGCCGCACCTTCTTCGACCATATCGACAACCCGCGGGAGCGGATCGTCGCCCACATGCGCGAGGACCCGATGGAGGACCTCTCCCTGTTTCAGCAGTACCCCGCGGGTCTGATCAGGCTCCTCCGGCAGGCGACGGCCCACGATGTGCAGGACCGGCCCACGCCCCTCGAGTTCGGGCGGGCCTTCGAGCAGCTGCTCTAACCGCCCGCTCGCCAGGCGCGGGACCGCGGGCCTCCGGGCTCCCTCCGCCGTGCGAGCCCGGGCACGTCACGGAGGCGAGGCGCCGCAGCGGGGTGCTCCCCGAGCCTGGCGACGGATTCGGAGGTCGCGATGCGTCATCGGCGTGGTCTGTCCGGGGGGATCGGGTAGGCTCCGCGGGCCCGCCTCGGGAGTGGCCCGCGCGCCCGTGCTCCCTGCGGCGGGTCCGTCGGCGAGCGCTGCCGACGGCGAGCCTGTTCCGGAAAGGTGAGCGATGACCTCTATGTTTGTTCGGGCTCTTGTCGCGGTGGTGCTGGTCGGCCTCTGGGCGTCCGCAGCGAGCGCCCAGGTGGTGATCCGACAGGACCCGCCACCCGAGGCGCCTCCTCAGGTCAGCTACCCGGTCGAGGATCCCAGCCGGCCTTCATCCGTCGGCCCACATAAGTTCGGGGCCTTCACGATCGGCGTCCCGCTGATGTCCAACCTCGGGGCCCGCGGTGGGGTGGTGCGCCCCGGGGCCAACCTCGCCCTCCGCGGGGGCATCGACTGGGGCTACTTCGGGGTGCTGTTCCAGTTCGGCGCGATGTGGATCCCGATCGACTTCGGCCAGTCGACCATCCCCGAGGAACGCTTCCTCGGCCGCAGCCCGGTGACCCGGCTCTACGGGAGCCTCGGGGCCCGCCTCCAGGCCCCCCACCGCCGGATCACCCCCTACGCCGAGCTCCTGTTCGACTTCAACGCGTTCAACTTCCGCGAGGTCGCCACGGGCTGCGGCTGGTGGTACTGCACGACGTTCAACGTCTATCGGTTCACGCCGGGGTGGACCTCCCGCATCGGGGCCAACATCACGATCCGCCCGCCGGTGGCGATCGACGTCGGCTGCTCCTTCGCCTTCTCCTACCCGGGCGACTTCTTCGGGAGCGCGGGAAGCCAGTACTGGCTCGAGCCCTACCTCGGCGTCGCCACCCGCTTCTGAGGTCCGCCGTCCGCGTCAGCGGTCCCGGAAGGCGGCGAGGTCCGCGAGGGACTCGGGCCCGAACCCGAGGTCGGCGCCGTCGCCGGCGTCGAGGAGGTCCTCGAGCAGGTCCACGACCCGGGCCCCCTCGTAGGCCCAGTACATGATGCCGTCCTCGTTGAGGGTGTGGGCCGGGTGGTCCGGGTCCTCGTGGTCCTCCACCATCGGGACGCCGTTGTTCACGAGGCCGAGGACGTGGCCCGCCTCGTGCGTCCAGATGGCGGTCTCCGCCTCGCGGCACAGCGCCTCCCGGATCGCGGGCCGCCGGGCCCGGCAGCTGCCGGCGAGGGCGTCGGCGAAGATCGCGAGCGAGCGGTTGGACCAGGCGACGCCGAGCACGCTGCCGCTGCCGTCGCTGCCCTCGTAGGTCCCGTCGAGCCAGAGCGTGTGGAAGGTCGCGGTCGTGCCGTCGACGTCGCGGTCGAACGTCTCCTCCGAGAGGCGACGCAGATCGGCGAAGGTCCAGGGCGTCCCGTCGCTGCGCCCCGGCAGCGTCTCGTCGATGACCACCTCGATCCCGCTGGGCTTGTCGAGGATCTCGTCCAGGCCGGCGATCAGCGCCTCCGCCACCCCGTCCCGGGGCATCAGGCCGCTCACCACGTCGACCTCGATGACGAGCCGGTCGTAGGGGTCGCCCCGGAGGTAGGCGGACGGGGTGCTCGCGCCACCGGAGGGGGCGGAGCATGCGCCGATCGGAAGCAGAAGCCAGGCAATCACGACCGGCCGGCGGAGGGTATGGCGGAGGGTCACGGTGGTTCTCCGGGGTTCTTCGGGGGGGGACGCCCCGTCGGGGCGGCGGAACGATAGCGCCATCGCCGCCGCTGTCAGGAGCGCCCGGCCCGTCTGGTCAATCCGCCGCGCTCCTCGTAGGCTCCCGCCGTGCGCTACGCCGCCGTGGTCGCCGGGCTCTGGCTCACCGCGTGTGGGGGATCCTCCTCCGCGTCCGGCGACCGCGTGGTCGCGTCCCTCGTCCGCGTGTCGAGCGCGGAGCTGAGCTGCCAGGCGGACTTCCTTCGCCTCGAGGAGCAGGGCCCGGACCGTTGGCGCGTGTCGGGCTGCGGGCGCGAGGCGTTCTACCGCGGCGGATGCGAGGGGGACACGTGCAGCTGGCTCCGGGAGGAGCCGCCGCCGGCCACCGCCGGGGGCGTCGCGCCGTCGGCGAGCGCGGCCGCGGCGGGCGCGTCGACGCCGGGCGCCAACCCCGGGCCTTCGCCGCTCGTCGGCGGCGCGTCGACGCCGGCCGCCCCGCCCACGGAGCCGTCGAACCCCTGTCAGCTCGGCCAGGCGCCCGCGCAAGGGCAGGGCACCGAGGAGACCCTGGAGGTCGAGCTGCAGGAGCCCTGTCAGCTCGAGGTGCCGCAGGAGGCGGCTCCGCAGACCGCTCCCCAGCCGCCGCCGGCGCAGCCGATCCAGGAGCAGCCGCCCAACCCGCCGGCGCCGGACTACGTCTGGGTGTCCGGCCATTGGTACTGGGCCGGGGCCCAGTACGTGTGGGTGAGCGGCTACTGGGTCTCCCCCCAGCCCGGCTACGTCTACGTGGCCGGTGGCTGGACGCTGGTCGGCGGGGTCTGGACCTACCGGCCCGGCGGCTGGGCCGCGGTCGGCACCACCGTGGTCGTGGCGCCGCCCCCGCCGCGCCCGGCGGCGGTGGTCTGGGTCCGCCCCCTTCCCCGGGTGGTCGTGGCGCCGCGCACCCGCGTGGTGGTGAGGGTCGGCGGCCCCGTCTACGTCCGCCCGCGATACTACTACCGGCCGGGCTATCGTCCGCCGGCGTACCGCCCACCCCCGGCCTACCGCCCACCCCCGCGCTACCGCCCGCCCCCCGCCCGCCCGGCCCGGCCGCCCACCCATGTGGGACGACCCGCGCCGAGCGGACGGGCCCGGGGGCGGCGGTGATGCGCGTCCACGCTCGGGCTGCTGCGCCTCTGGCGCGACGCGCGGTTGCACCTATGTACGCTCAGCACGACGCGGAGGAGTGGATGGCCAGCCAACGTTCGACGGTCCTTGCCCTGTTACGCACCAGCGCCCTTTGTCTCATGGCGCTGGCCGCCCTCGGGTGCTCGGTCGCCCGTTTCGAGAACACGAGCGAGACCGACGCGGTCTTCACGGGCCGCGACCCGGAGATCGCCGACTTCTCGATGTTCGAGACCTACGCGCTGCCGGACGAGGTCTTCGACCTGTCGGACTTCGTCGACGATCCGATTCCCCGGAGCGGGATGTTCGATGACCTCATCCTCGAGACGGTCGCCGACAACATGGCTCGGCTCGGCTACCAGAGGGTGGACGTCCCGGACGATCCCCTGAGCGGCGAGGCCGACCTCATCCTCGCCGTGGGCGCGGTCGCGCAGGACAACTGGACCTTCTACTGCTACCCCTGGCCGATTTACCCCGGCTACTGGTGGTGCTACCCGGGATGGGGCGCCGTCCCCGTCAACACGCCGACGGGGACGCTCATCCTGACGATGATCGACCCGACGAAGGCGGTGCCGCCCACGGACCCCGACCTCGACGGAATCGACTTCATCGCGCCTGTGGTGTGGGGAGGAGCGATCAGCGGCGTCCTCAGCACCAGCGAGTCGAACAACGCGGCGCGCATCGTGGAGACGTTGGACCAGGCCTTCGCTCAATCCGGCTACCTTCGCATCGGCGAGCCCGTGGAGGGGATGTGATGACCGCTCTCGCCCAGCACGGTCTCTCGGCGAGCCTCGCGGCCTTCCTGCTCCTGGCCGTCCCCGGGGTCGCCCACGCCCAGCAGGGCGGCGGCTCGACGTCGGATCCGACGGGGATGGGGGACACCGGCGCTCCGGCGCCGGTCACGAGCCCGCCCCCGACCGCCTACCCCGCGCAGTGGCAGGTCCGGCCGCACCATGCAGGATCGATCGCCGGCTTCTTCGCGTGGTCGATGGCCATGCCGACCGGGGACACCTTCGACTTCATCCCCCGCTACAGCTTCCGGGGCTTCACCGGCGGGGTCCGGGTCTTCGTGACGGACATGATCGCGCTCGGCGCGTTCTCGGGCTGGCAGGGCCTCGATTGGAAGACGCGGCGCACCGTGGTCAACGAGGACGACACCATCGCTCTGACCGCGACGCAGCTGCGGTTCTCCGATCTCGTGCCGCTCCTGGCGACCGGGCACGTGGTCTTCGACGCGGCCGGGGGCCGGGTGAGCCCCTTCGCGGGTCTCGGCATCGGCACCTACTACACCCGGGACGTGGTCGACATCGGCTTCGCCGTGGTCAACAACGACCGCTGGCACTTCGGCCTCGCGCCGGAGGCGGGCGTGATGATCGGGATCGGCACCGTGAACCTCCTGCTCGCGGCCCGCTTCAACTGGGCGGTCCAGTCCCAGGGCGTCACCCAGACGTGGTTCACCTTCGACGTCGGGGTCGTCGCCTTCTGACGAGAGCTCACCGGTCGATGGGCTGCAGCAGCCCCTCGACCGAGCCCCCGCTCGCCTCGCAGCCCAGGGTGCGGGATCGGGCGACGGCGAGGGTCACCGGGAGCGAGCAGGTGAAGACCAGGTCCTGGCCTTCGTCGCCGTCGTCGTCGATCACCGTGATGCGGGCGACGTCGCCTTCGCCGAAGTTGGCCTCCAGCGCCCCGTCGAAGGTCGCCGTGGTGCCGTCCGGCGCGGGGCCCAGGGAGCCCCGCTGAGCGTCGTCCACGCTCAGCCGAAGCACGAGGTCGGGCCCGCCGTCCGGGTCCCAGGGCGCGCCGCCGGGTCCCTGCTCGGGCGCGTCCACGCGGACGCTCGACCATCGGTAGACGCCCGGGAAGGAGCGGACGCAGTCCCCTGGCGCCGCGCAGCGGTCGCACGGGAACGTGCCGCAAGCGATGGTGACGCAGTCACAGACCTCGGCCTCTGGGCAGCTGTCCTCCGGCGGGTCGGCGGGTCCGGCTTGAGGGGCGACGCATCCGAGGGGCCCGGCGTCGGGCTGAGCCCCGGCGTCCTGGCCGGCGTCGGTTCCCCCGGCGCTGCCGCAGCCGGTCACGAGGACGAGCGCGGCGGCTCCGATGAAGGTCATCCGCATGACCCTCAGTTGAACGCGGAGGCTCCCGAGCGCGCAAGCCTCTTTCCGTCTCGGCTCGCCGGCGGGTTGGCGCCCCGGCCCTGCCCCATCGTCGACCCTCGCGGGCACGGCTCCTGCGGTCGCAGACCGTGCACCGCCGGGCGCAGCCGTCGGGGCACGCCCCGCGCCCGTGAGAGCGCACCTCTGAGCCGCGAGCAACACGGCGGGCGCAGGCTAGCGCTAGCTCAAGGAGGCCAGGGGCACCTGCGCGTCGGCGAGCGCTGCGCGATCGACCACGGTCCGCGCCTCCATCAGCCTCTTCGCCGGGCGGATGTCCTTGGGCGTTCCGAGGCTGTTGACGGCGACGACCCGGTCGTCCTCCAGGTAGAAGACCGTCGCCCGGGGTACCTCGGGCTCACCGCGGACCACGAGCTCGTCCCACCGGGCGGGGGCCCCGAGCATCTGGATGCTCAGCTCGTACTGGTCGCTCCAGAACCACGGGATCATGTCGTGCGGCTTGTCGGTCCGGCCGACCATCGCCCGAGCCGCCGCCATCGCCTGGAACTGGGCGTTCTGCCAGGACTCGAGGCGCACGGCGCGCCCGGCCGACGGGCACGGCGCCACCGCGTTGTCGCCCGCGGCGAAGATCGCGGGGTCTTGCGTGCGCCCGAAGGCGTCGACCACGATGCCGTCGGCCACGGTCAGCCCGGCCCGCTCCGCGAGCGCGATCGACGGCCGGACGCCCACCCCGATCACCACGACGTCCGCCTCGACGCGGTCCCCCGAGCGGGTGCGCACGGCGCGTACCCGCTCGTCGCCCTCGAAGGCCGTGACCCAGGTGGACGTGCGGACGTCGACGCCGCGGCCCGCGTGGAAGCGCCGCAGCATGGCGCCGACCGGCCTCGCGACGACACGGCTCATCACCTCGTCGCTACCCTCGAGGACGACCACCTGGGCGCCGCCGAGGATGCCGGCCGCGGCGACCTCGAGCCCGATGTAGCCGCCTCCCACGACGACCAGGCGCGAGCCCTCGCCGAGCTCCTCCCGGATGCCGACCGCGTCCTCCCACGTGCGGAGGTAGTGGACGCCGGGGAGGTCCGCGCCGGGCAGGTCGAGGCGGATCAGCTCCGAGCCGGTGGCGAGGAGGAGCCGGTCGAAGGGCAGCCCGGTGCCGTCGGCCAGCGCGACGCGGTGGCCATCGATCTGCGTGACGGCGACGCCGAGGTGCAGCTCGACCTCGCGCTTGCGGTAGAACTCTTCGCTCTTGATCACACAGCTCTCGGGGGGCTTGTCGCCCTTGAGGACCTCCTTGGACAGCGGCGGCCTCTCGTAGGGGAGGTGGTCCTCGGCGGCCACCAGGTGCAGCGGCCCGTCGAAGCCTTCCCGCCGGAGGGTAGCGACGGCCTGCCCCCCGGCCTGGCCGCCGCCCACGACCACGATACGTTCCATCATTCGCCTACCCTAGCGCCCCTGACCTTGGGGCCACCCTCGAGTTGTGGAATGGTGCCCCCGCAAGGGGCCGGTGGTCGATCGTCGCCCGCCGCCGTGGAGACCGCTTCATGAGCCGACGCGCCGTTGCCTTCGTCGCCGCCTTACCTTCTGTCTTGCTGGTCCTCGCCGCCTGCGACGCCCCGACCGACGCGATCGATGCCGCGGGGCCTCCCCCACCTTCGCCCGACCTGGGGGCGGCGCCCGACGCGGGACGCGACAGCGGGCCGCCGGACCTCGGGCCGCCGCCGCCCATCCCGGTCCGCTTCCTGGAGGTGGCGCGGGACGTCGGGCTCACCGCGAGCCAGAACGCCCGCGGGCCCTGCTACTACCAGGTCCTCGGCGGCTGCAATCCGACGCAGTTCTCGGGCGGCGTGGCGGTGACGGATATCGACGGCGATGGACGCCTCGACGTGTACCTGACGGCGGTCGATGGGCCGGGGCACCTGTACCGTTACGACGGCGCCGCCTACGTTGACGTGACGGCGGACTACGGCCTCGACACGCTCACGTTCCGCACGAACGGCGCGGCCTTCGTCGACGTCGACCGGGACGGCGACGAGGACCTCTACCTCACGACCCACGTGGTCGAGGGCGAGCGAACGACCCCGTCCGACCCGGCCCGCTACCTCCTCTTGATCCGGGAGGGCGATACCTTCCAGGAGGAGACCCTCGAGCGAGGCGCGATGGTCGAGAGCCGCGGCGGCGCGCCCGCCCGCGCCGGGGTGAGCGTCGCGGTCGGCGACTACGACCTCGATGGCTGGCCGGACCTCCACGTCAACGAGTGGCTCGGGGAGGACATGGTGTGGCCTCCCCACACGCGCCTCCTCCGCAACCGGGGCGAGGACGGCCCGGGCACCTACGAGGACGTGACGGAGTCGTCGAACGCGCTGTCCGTGAGCTCGGACTGCTGGGTCGGTGCGGAGCCGTGCCAGACGGTCGCGTTCGCGAGCGGGTTCACGGACTTCGACAACGACGGCTGGCCCGACCTCGCCATCGTCAAGGACTTCGAGAACAGCCGCCTTCTCTGGAACCACGGCGACGGGACGTTCCGGGATGGCACGGTCATGGCCGGGGGCGGCACCGACGAGACCGGCATGGGCTCGACCTTCGGGGACATCGACAACGACGGGGACATGGACTGGTTCGTCACGGCGATCGGCAACCCGTGGATGCTGTGCGGGGACAAGCCGTGCGAGCTCGGCCACTCCGGCAACCGCCTCTACCGCAACAACGGCGACCGGACCTTCACCGACATCACGGACCAGGCGGACGTGCGCCACGGCGGCTGGGGCTGGGGGGCGGTGTTCTTCGACTACGACAACGACACCGACCTCGACCTCGTCATGACGAACGGGATCGTCTACCCGAGGCCCGGCACCGGCGACGAGTTCGCCGACGATCTGATGCGCTTCTGGGAGAACGACGGCACCGGACGCCTCGAGGAGCGCTCCGACGACGTCAACATGACCGACCGCACCAGCGGCAAGGGCATCGCGGTCCTCGACTATGACAACGACGGGGACCAGGACGTGCTGATCGTGCGCAACGGGGACCGACCGCTCCTGTACGAGAACCAGCGCGGCAACGAGGCGGGCAGCTGGCTGCGGGTCCACGTGCGGGGAACCGTGTCCCTCCCCGATGCCCTCGGTGCGCGCGTCTACGTCCGGATCCGGGAGGGCGACGACCCGATCATGCGGGAGGTGAACTCCGCGGGGCACTACCTCGCCCAGGGCGAGCGGATCGTTCACGTCGGCCTCGGGCGCGGCGTGGACCGGGTGGCGGAGGTCGAGGTGCGGTGGCTCAGCGGCCGGCGCCTGGTGCTCCGAGACGTCGAGGCCCGGCAGCTCCTCGAGGTGGTCGAGCCGGACGAGTGAGGTGGCCGTGTCCCGGCCCCGGGCCCCGTTGACGCGGCGCCCGGCGAGCCCGACGGTGCGCTCCATGGACCTGCACCGCGCCACCGTGTTCCAGATGGGCAAGGCCCTCTCCAACCTCCTCCTCTGGCTCGACAAGGCCGCCGACCACGCCCGGGCCAAGGGCTTCGACGGGGACTCGCTGCTGTCCTCCCGCCTCGCCCCCGATCAGTTCACGCTCGTCCGGCAGGTCCAGGCGGCGTGTGACACCGCCAAGTTCGCCGCCGCCCGCCTCGCCGGGCGCGAGGCGCCGTCGCACGAGGACGCGGAGACGACCCTCGACGAGCTGCGGGCGCGCATCCGAGCCACCACGGCGTTCCTCGAGACCTTCGACCCGGCCGCCTTCGAGGGCGCCGAGGAGCGCACCGTCCCGCTCCCGTTCGTCCCGGACCGGGCCGCCCGAGGCGAGGACTACCTGATCGAGTTCGCCCAGCCGAACTTCTACTTCCACCTGACGACGGCCTACGCGATCCTCCGCCACAACGGCGTGGAGCTCGGCAAGCGAGACTACATCGGCTCGATCCGGCTGCTCCCCGCCTGAGATGGTCGTCAGCGGGTGGCTGCGGGGCTCATCAACGCCTCCCGGCGGGCCCGGAGCTCCCGGCGGCGCGTGCGGGAGGTGATCGCCTCGAGCGCCCGGCCGTAGGCCTCGACGGCTTCCTCCCGGTGCCCGAGGTCCTCGTGGATACGGGCGATCAGGGCGAGGTTCTCCGGGGCGTCGCCGCTGATCTCCTGAGCCCGGCCGAGCCAGCCGACCGCCTCGCCGAAGCGCCCCCGGGCCAGCGCGACCCTTGCGAGCCCGCGCAGCGAGGCGGTGTCCCGCGGCACCAGGCGCAGCGCCCAGCGCCAGTCGGACTCGGCGCCGTTGAGGTCCTCCCGGAGCAGCCGGCGGTGGGCGCGGTGTCGAAGCACGCGCAGCCGGGCCCGGCGCTCCTCGACGTCGCCCGCGAAGCGGTCGGCCAGGGGCTCGGGCATCGTGACGGGCTCGGGGGGTGGCAGGGGCCGCAGGCCGGGCTCCGCGGTCGACGAGGGCGAGGGCCCGGTCGCGGAGGCCGGTGCCTCGGCCTCGGCGGTCGGTCGAGGCTCCGCCTCGGCCGGGCTCGCCTCCGCGGGCGCAGGCTCCATGGTGGCCGCCGCGGCCGGGGGCTCGTTCGGCGGGGCCACGGCGTCGTCGGCGTCGGGCGCGTCGAGCGGGGACGCGCTGGCCTTCTCGGGCGGCTCGGTTCCGGTGGCTTCGGGCGACGCCGCGGGCGCTGGCGACGGGTCCTCCGCCGAGGGCGGCCCGGCCACGGTCGAGAGGAGGCGAGGAGCGAGCGTGAGCCCGAGGGCCACGAGGGCGAGGAGCGTCGTGACCCCGACCACCGTGGCCAGGATGACGGGCCAGCGGCGCCGGGGCCGGGCCGGGAGCACCCTCGCGGGCACGACGGACCGCACGACCGGGCCGCTCTTCGTGGCGGTCGGGTGCAGGGGGATCGCGTCAGGCTCGGCGCTGTCCAGGAGCTCCTCGTTGCTCCACTCCCGGAGCACCTCCTCGGCCGAGAGCTCCTCGGTGCCGGGGGGGGCGTCGGAGGGGCCGTCCGAGGAGGGGGGCGAGACCGGCATGGAGGGCAGGACCGGCACGGAGGTCGGGGCCGACGGCTCGGCGACCGGCGGAGGCCGGGAGCGCTTGTAGAGATACACCGACCCCGTCCCCAGCTCGCTCCCGGACCGCCGCTCCTCCGACACCTCGGGCTCCTCCTCCTCGGTCGGCGTCGGGAGGCTCGGTCGGAGCCCGATGCGGTCCTCGTCGTAGCTCATGACCGGCCTCGGGCGGCACCGGGCGATGAGGAACGGGCGGAGCGTCGGGCCGGACGCGGACGCATGCTCGGGCGGCCCGGGCGACCATGGTGCCCGGCTCGCCTCTGCGCTCGCGCTGGCCGCCCCCTCATCGTTGGATTCAATCCCGTTTCCAGTGTGTCGTCCCGGCGGCGCGGGCTCAACCACGGTCGTCGGGAAAGGGCCTTCGCGGTGGATCCCGATGGCCTGCGGGCCCGTGCTGTCGGCGCGCACACTCCACCAGGAACGGGCGCGCGGACCGGCGCTGTACGGTCATCCGAACGGTCCCATGGCGTGTTGGTGTCGGTGGGGGCGCCGCGCAGGCCAGAATCGAGTGCGATGTCTCACTCGTGCTCCACCGCCTCGGAGGCGGCCTTGACCCGGGTTGGGGCGGCCGACAGCATGCGGCGCCATGCCGACGACCGTCTTCGAGCTGGTCCTGCCGGTCACCCCGGGGACGCTGGGGACCGCCGCCGCGATGGTCCTCGGGTACCTGGCCGCGCTCTTCGTGGGCAGCTTGCTGCTCCCGGGGCTGGACCGACCGGGCTACGAGCTCCCGAACGGTGAGCGCAAGCGGTACCACCTGGCCGGGATGAGCCTCTGGTACTGGCTCCACGTGGCCGTGGGGGTGGCGGTCCTGGGCTTTGGCGTGAGCCTCACCCCGCTGGTGGCCCACTTCTGGTCGCTGTTCGTGGTGGCCAACGTCGTCGCGGTGGTCTGGTCCGTCGCCCTGTTCCTCTGGGGGCGGCGCCAGGGCCCGGTCCTCGCGAGCCGGGAGGGTCTCGAGGACGCGGCTCCCGCGGTGGAGGTGGACGCCTCCGGTGCTGCGGCTGCGCGGGCGCAGGTCGCGGTCCCGCGCGTGGTCCGCGAGCTGTGGTTCGGCAACGAGCTCAACCCGGTCTGGCTCGGGGTCGACCTCAAGATGTTCATGTACCACCCGAGCTTGCTCGGCGTGTACCTCCTCATCCTCGGCTTCGCCTCGGCCCAGTGGGACCTCCACGGTCTGGTGACGCCCCAGATGATGATGCTCGTTGCGTTCTGGAACCTCTACCTCTGGACGCACTACATCAAGGAAGAGTTCATGTTGAGCACCTGGGACGTGATCGCCGAGAACTTCGGCTTCATGCTCGTGTGGGGCGACCTGGTGCTCGTGCCCTTCCTGTACTGCATTCCCGGGTGGTGGGTCGTCGATGACACCACGCCGTGGCCCCCGGCAGGCTGGATCGCGCTGAGCGCCTTCTTCGTCCTGGCCCTCACGGTGTTTCGCGGCGCCAACTGGCAGAAGGAGCGCTACAAGCAGGAACGCACCTCCGCCCGGATCTGGGGTCGACCCGTCGAGACCATCGGGGGTCGGCTGCTGGTGAGCGGCTGGTGGGGTATCGGCCGCAAGATCAACTACACGGGAGAGATCGGCGTCTACCTCGCGTTCGCGATGACGGCCGGCTTCGACCACCTGGCCCCTTACGCGCTGCCCCTGTGGCTCCTCGCCCTGCTCGTCCACCGGGCCGCGCGCGACGACAGCCGCTGCCGAGCGAAGTACGGAGCCCTCTGGGAGCAGTACTGCCAGCGGGTGCCGTTCCGGATGGTGCCCTTCCTGTACTGACGCACGCGGGGGCCCCGCACGACGCGCGCTCGACGCGAGGTCGGCCCGAGGCCCACCTCCGAGCAGGGCTTGCGCCATGCCGGTGGAATAGTACAACTACACTGAATCCACGTCCTCGCCGTCCAGGACCTCCCCTGCCCGACTCGTCCTACCTTGCCCGCGCCTTGGCGTGGACCGCGGCGGCCGCCGTTGTCCTCGCCCTGGCCTGCGACCACGCGCCGGGCGGGCGCCACGGTCCGTCGCCCTCCTCCCCCGCGCGGGAGCTCGCCGATCGGCCGCCGACGCGGTGGCGGCCCGTGGCGGGGCGGTCGACCTATCCCCTCGACGGCGCGAGCCGGAGGGCGCCGGAGGAGGGGCCGCTGTCCTGCCCCGACGTCGACCTGGTGCCCTACGCGGGCGAGGCGATCGAGTACCGCCGCCCCGTCTACGCGACCCCGAGCTTCGTGCCCAAGCTCCGGCGCTTCGAAGAGATCGCCGAGCGGCTGGGCGAGCGGATCTTCGGCCGCCCCCCAGAGCGCTTGCTCCACTACGGCGTCTACGCGTGCCGGCGGGTACGGGGGCGGCCCAGCCGCCTCAGCGAGCACGCGTTCGGCAATGGCATCGACATCGAGGGGTTCCGCTTCGGGCCGGCGCCTCGGGCGCTCCGGGCGGCCCTCCCGCGCCGCTACTGGCTCCGCTTCTTCGTGACGGTGGAGGACCACTGGGCCCCGGCCGACCGGGGGGACCGACCGCGCGCCCGCTTCCTCCACGAGCTCGTCCGTCACCTCGACGAGGCGGAGGTCTTCCGCGGGATGCTGGGCCCGCGTCACCCCCGCCACGACGACCACATCCACTTCGACTTCGGGCCCTGGACCTATCGCACGCTCTAGGGAGCGGCCGTATCTGGTTCTGGTGACCTCGTGCGCTTGGGCCCGCGCGTCCACCCGGCTCTCGCCGGCGGCGGTGAAATGGACGACGACGGCGCCATCGTCGAGCGTCGCCAGGCCGACCCCCGCTCGGTCGAGCTGCATGCCGCGCGTGACGGGCACCGCGACGACGTCCACGAGGTCCTCGCCTTCGGCGTAGGGCAGGTAGAAGACCTGGAGCAGGCCGCCCGTCGGATCGAGATCGCCGAAGGTGAGCTGCGCGACCACGACGCCGAGGCCGGTGGGCGTCGCGTCGGGCCTCACGTCGCCGAACATGTTGAAGGAGATGGTCTCCTCGCGAAGCGGGTCGCCGCTCTCGGGGAGCACGGCGAGCCGCAGCTGCGAGGCCGCGTCGAAGTAGACGACCGCGTAGCGACCCTCGCCGTCCTCCGCCCAGTCGACCGTCACCGCGGGGACGTCATCGCTCGGCTGGCCGGTGGTGAAGAAGCGGCTCTGGCGGCCGCCGGCCGGCGTGAGCTCGACGATCTCTGCGGTGCCGGCGCCATCCGGCACGGACGCCACCCGGATCGTCCCGTCCCGCGCCACGGCGCTGTGCACGGGGGTCCCGACGGTCGTCCCGGTCCAGAGCTCCATCTCCATGCCGTCGATCCGCATGTCCGGCAGCAGGCGGATGTACACGTCCTGGCGGACGGCACCGCGGGTGACGCTGTAGGCCCACAGCCAGCCCTCGCCGTCGGGCAGGGCCTCGATCGCGAGGCTTCGCGAGGCGTCGGAGCGAACGGCGGTCTGACCGCTGTAGATGTAGCCGTCGATGGGCACCTCGTAGCGGTCTGCCGTGACCAGGCTCCCTCGCCGGGCGCTCGCCACCGTCGACTCCCCCGCGGCGGCGACCTGGCCGTCCCCTCCCGCGATGTTCTGGGACAGGACGGCCGCCCGGTCGAGGATCAGCTCCAGGTCGTCCACCCGGGCCGCCCGGCTGCGGACGTTGAAGCGAGTGTCCGGAGCGCCGGGGCGCGGGACGAAGACCGTCGCCAGGTCGATCCCGTCGTCGCGGACCGCCACCAGGGTGTCGTCGAACAGGCCCCGGTCGTCCGTGTGGACCTCGACGGGCTCCCCGACCCGGCAGGCCGGTGGCGGGCCGAGGTCCAGCGACCCGAGGTCCGGCATGGCGAGGTCGCCCGGCGTCGGGCCGAGGTCCTCGCCCGGTCCCTCGTCGGGATCGGAGGCCGGCGGGAGGAGGTTGGGGAGCAGCGTACGGGAGCAGCCGCCGGCGGCGATGGCGACGGCGACGAGGAGCGTGGAGCGGAGGAACAGGGACACCATCGAACCCCTCGGGGGTAAGCAGGAGAAGGAAGCGCGGACGCTCCGCGATCCCTTCGATAGCAACGTCGGACGGCGGGGGAAAGGCGCTCCGGGCGGTCGTCGCGACCCGCGCGGCCGCGGCTCCTCGGCGCCGCCCCCGACGCGACGGGGGCTGGCCGGCCCGGCGGAGCCCGACCGTCGCCCCCTCCGCCGCGAGGCCGGAAGGCGGGTCGCGTCAGATCGATGCGGGCCGCGGGCGGTGCGCGACCACGTGCAGCAGGACGCCCCCGATGAACGCCTGCCCCAGCGCGAGCGGGGCTGCGTCGAGGTGCGGGACGAGCTCGGCGCCGACGGCGTAGCCGGCGATGGTGGCGACGCCGATCGCCCCGAGGGCGGCGAGCGCGGGTCCGACCCCTCGGCCGGGCTTCAGGATCCACCAGAGCGCGCCGCCGACGGGGATGCGGTGGAGCACGACGGCCAGGCCGAGCGCGTGCGGCGCGTGGTCGTGGCCCGCATGGGCGTGGGCGTCCCCGCCGCCTCCCGCGATCCCGACGCCATCGAGGAAGGCGTGGACGAGGAGCCCGACGACGACCGCTCCCGCGGCCAGCCGTCCGCTCCGGGCCCCGAGGCGTCCAGCGCCCCGCTCGGCTGCCAGGGGAGCGAGGAGGCCGAGCCCCGCGACCCCGAGGGACCACCAGCCCGCGGCGGCGACGCACTCCGGCAGCACGTGGAGGCACAGAAGCGCTAGCAGCGCGGCGACCAGGGCGCCGTGGAAGAGGTAGCGGGTCCGGCCCTCGAGCACGTGGTGGGCCACGGGGCCCACGCCGAGGGCGAGGAGGCTGGCGAGGAGGAGCGACGGTTCCATCAGGAGCTTCCCTTCGTCGCCGGGGCGGTGAGCACCGGCAGCGTCGTCTTGGCCGGGGGTCGCGGCGTCGCCGGGGTCGCCCTCATCCAGCGTGGGGCACGCCGAGGCCGCCCCGCGCGGAGTCGCGGGGCCGCGGCCAGCGCCGCAAGGGGGGACACGCGAGCCCACCCGTGGAACCTCAGGGCGACCGTCGCGAGGAGGATCAGCGGCAGCAGGACCGACCTGAAGAGGCGGGGAACCCCGGGTAGGACAAACGCGGCTCCGGCCACGCCGAGGTACGCGGTTTCCGCCGTGATCTGGACGAGCTTCACCCTGTGATCTCCCATGGCATGCGGACGTGATCTCCCATGGCATGGGGACCGCGATCCCTGGACGTGCGTGGCCGTGCGGACCCGCGCGGCGGCGCGAATGCCGCGGGTGCGGCGCGCCCCCCGGCGCGCGTGGCGAGGACATCTCGGCCCGCGTCCAGCATTCCGACCGTGGGCCGTGGGGGGTGCTTGGGTGCTTTCTGCGCGCCCGCAGAGGCCGGCGTCCAGCCGACCCCGACGAGGCCGCGCAGCCCCCCTGGGGGAGCCCCCGGAGCGGCGCCTCCGTCGCTCCATGGTCGGGTCCGGCTGGGAGGGCCGGTTCCGCGGACGCTGGCCGCTTGCCGTCACGGCGGACCTCATGCAGAACGCAGCCATGAGCGCGCCGTCGTTCGTGGCCCAGACCGCCACCCAGTCTCGCATCCCGCGCGTCCTGATCGTGGCGGAGCACGCGTCGGCGAGCTTCGGTGGGGAAGCGGTCATCCCCTTGCACTACTTCCGGATCTTGAGCCGGAAGGGGGCCGAGCCCCTCCTGGTGGTCCACGAGCGCACGCGCCACGAGCTCGAGGAGCTCTTTCCCGAGCACAAGGACCGCATCTACACCATTCGTGATACGCCGCTGTCGCTGGCCCTGTTCCACCTCGCGGTCCGCCTCCCGGTCCGCTTCGAGCAGTACACCCTGGGGTTCGTCACGCGCTCACTGACCCAGGTCGCGGCACGGAAGCTGGTGCGGGAGCTCGTCCCGAAGTTCGGGATCGAGATCGTCCATCAGCCCATCCCCGTGTCCCCCAAGGAGCCCTCCTTTATCTATGATGTCGGGGCGCCGGTCATCATGGGGCCGATCAACGGAGCGATCGACTACCCGCCGGCCTTCCGTCACATGGAGTCGCCCATCACGGACGGAGTCATCCAGGGGGGACGGGCCGCCGCTCACCTGATCAATCGGTTCATTCCGGGCAAGCTCAAGGCTGACACCGTGCTCGTGGCCAACGAGCGGAGCCGCGACGCGCTGCCGCGCGGCCTCGAGGGCCGCATCCGCTGGATGACCGAGAACGGGGTCGACCTGTCGATCTGGTCGCCCCCCGAGGGAGACGCGAGGCGCCGGGAGCCGGGCGAGCCAGCGCGGTTCGCGTTCCTCGGGCGGCTGATCCCGCTCAAGGGGGTGGACATCGCGATCGAGGCGCTGGCGAAGATGCGCCACGCGGACGCGCGGCTCACCGTGGTCGGGGACGGGCCGAGCCGGGAGGAGTGGGAGGGGTTGGCCCGGCGCCTCGGCCTGGAGGACCGGGTGACGTTCACCGGCTGGCTGAAGCAGGCCGAGGCGGCGATCCACCTCCGCGACGCCGACGCGCTCCTGATGCCCAGCCTCCACGAGAGCGGCGGCAACGTCGTCCTCGAGGCGATGGCCACGTCGGTCCCCGTGATCGCGGTCGACTGGGGTGGCCCGGCCGACTACGTCAGCGACGCCTGCGGGTTCCTCGTGCCGCCGACCGGCAAGGGCGAGCTGGTCGAGGGGTTCGCGGAGCGGATGGACCAGCTCGCTGCCGACCCGGAGCTGGCCCGCCGCCTCGGCGCGGGCGGCCGCCGCCTCATCGAGGAGGAGTACGACTGGGACCGGAAGGTCGACGTGATGATCGGCCATTACCACGAGACGATCGCCCTCGCCGCGAAGTAGGGTCGCCCCGTGGTGGCTCCCCCCGGGGAAAGCTCCCCGCGGGAGCGGGTCCGACGGTGGTCCACGCGCGCGCTCGATCTGGGCGCCACGGGGGTCCGTACGGTGCGCTTCGTGTGGGCGACCGATGCGCGCCTCGCCGCCACCCTTGGCGTCCTCACCCTCGCGGGCGGCCTCATGCCGGCCGCGATCGCCTTCGTGGGCAAGAAGATCGTCGACGGCGTGGTGCAGGCCTTCCTCCACGGAAGCGCGCACGACCGGGAGACGGTGGTCTGGTGGGTGCTCGCCGAGCTCGGCCTCGTCGTCGCCCAGCGGGCGATCGATCGCGGCCACTGGCTGGTGGACGCGCTGCTGCGGACCGAGCTCGCCGAGCGGGTGAACGAGGCGATCCTCGAGCGCGCCCTCGCGCTCTCCCTCGCGGAGTTCGAGGACCCCGAGATCTACGACCGGATGTCCCGGGCTCGGCGGGGGGCGTCCTACCGCCCCCTCAACTTCGTCAAGGGCCTGTACGGGCTGGCCCGGAACGCGGTCGCGCTGACGGCGTACGGGGTGCTGCTCTGGGAGCTCGCGCCCTGGGCGCTGCTCCTCGTGGTGGCGGCGGCGGTCCCCGTGTTCGTGGCCGAGACGCGCTTCAGCCGGGCGGCGTTCCGGCTGTTCCAGTGGCGGGCGCCGGAGGCCCGTCAGCAGAACTACCTCGAGACGGTCCTCGCCCGCGAGGACCACGCCAAGGAGGTCAAGCTCTTCGGCCTGGGGGAGGTGTTCCTCGCCCGCTACCGGGCCCTGTTCGCGCGCCACTACGCCGAGGACCGTGCCCGCACCATCGCCCAGGGCGCGTGGGGCTACCTGCTCGGGCTGCTCAGCGTGGTCGCGTTCTACGGAGCCTACGCCTGGGTGGCCCTCAAGACCGCGCGGGGCGAGCTCACGTTCGGGGACATGACCATGTACCTGATGGTCTTCCGCCAGGCCCAGGGGTCGCTCCAGGGCGTGCTCGGGGAGGTCCGCAGCAACTACGAGGGGCTGCTCTACGTCGCCGAGCTGTTCGCCTTCCTCGACCTCGATGGCGCCCCGGTCCCGGACGGGGGCGCGACGGAAGGACGGGACCCGACGGACGGCCTGCGCTTCGAGAACGTCTGCTTCGCGTACCCGGGCTCGTCCACCGCCGTCCTTCGTGGCGTCGACCTCCACCTGCCGCCCGGCCGCAAGCTGGCGCTGGTCGGGGAGAACGGCGCGGGCAAGACCACGCTGATCAAGCTGCTCACCGGCCTCTACACCCCGACGGACGGTCGCGTCCTCCTCGACGGCACGGACCTGCGCGACTGGAATCGACGGGCCCTCTGGCGCCGCATCGGGGTGATCTTCCAGGACTTCGTCCGCTACCAGCTCGTGGTCGGCGAGAACATCGGGGTCGGCGACGTCGAGCACCTCGAGGACGAGGCCCGCTGGCGGGCGGCCGCCGTGAAGGGGCGCGCCGACGACATGATCGAGGCCCTCCCGAAGGGCTACCGGACGCAGCTCGGGCGGTGGTTCGCGGACGGCAAGGAGCTGAGCGGGGGCCAGTGGCAGAAGATCGCGTTGTCGCGGGCGTTCATGCGGGAGCAGGCGGACATCCTGGTCCTCGATGAGCCGACGGCGAGCATGGACGCGGCGGCGGAGCGGTCGGTCTTCGAGCAGTTCCAGGCACTGGCGGAGGACCGGATGACCATCCTGATCAGCCACCGCTTCAGCACGGTGCGCATGGCGGACACGATCGCCGTGCTCGAGGCGGGCCGGATCATCGAGCAGGGCAGCCACCAGAAGCTCCTGGCGCTCGGGGGGCGCTACGCGGAGCTGTTCTGGATCCAGGCCCAGGGCTACCGGTAGCCCGTCCCGCGACGGGTCTACAGCCAGCGGCGGCGGCGGAAGTAGATCAGCATCGCCACGACGATGGCGATCATGACCAGGACGGCCGTCTCGTAGCCGTACTTCCAGTGCAGCCCCGGCATGAAGTCGAAGTTCATGCCGTAGAGGCCCGTGATGAAGGTGAGCGGGAGCATCACCGTGCTGATCACGGTCAGGATCCGCATGATCTCGTTCAGGCGGTGGGACTGCATGCTGAGGTAGGCGTCGAGGGAGCTCCCGATCAGCTCGCGGTAGACCTCGGTGAGGTCCACGACGCGGACGAAGTGGTCCAGGACGTCGCGGTAGAAGGGGCGAACCTCCTCCGGGAGGAGCCGATGAGGATGGTGGGCGAGCCGCTCGAGGAGCCGCCGCTGGTGCAGACCGACCCGGCGGATCCGCTGCAGGCTGTGCTTCATGCGGAAGATCCGGCTGAGGAGCTCCGGGCTCGCCGCCTCGACGATCCCCTCCTCGATCGCGTCGATCTCGTGGTCGAGGTTCTCCATCATCGGGAGGAACTCGTCGACGAGCCCATCGATGATCCGATGGGCGACCACCGCGGGGCCCCGAGCCAGGAGCGCCGGGGTTCGCTCGACGGCGTCCCGGACCCTCCGCACGGGCCCGAAGGGGTGGCTCTCGTGCGTGATCAGGTACCGCTCGCCGATGAACAGGTCGAGATCGGACGTGTGGACCTCGCCGTCCCCCTCCGGGTCCGCGTCGCTCAGGCCGTGGACGATCAGGTAGAGGTAGTCGTCGTGATCCTCGATCTTCGGCGTGGTGGCGTCGGCTAGCGCGTCCTCGATCAGGAGGGGATGGAAGCCGAACACGTCCGCCAGCACGCGCTGCGCGGCGTGGTTCTGCTCCGAGAGGCACACCCAGACCGTGACGTCGGGGTCGGCGACGAGCGCCGGAAGCTCGTCGCGGCTCGCGCCGATCGACCGGGCGGCCTCGCCCTCACCCCGCACCGCCAGGATGTGCATGGCGCGGAAGGTATCACCGCCCCTCGGGCCGGCGAACGCTCGGCTCGGGCGCGGGCGCCCGAGCCTCTGCGCGTCCCCCGGGGGGGTCAGCCGACGTCCGGGCCGTCCCGGTTCGCCCCCTCCATCGGGAGGGACAGAAAGGACTCCTCCTGCGTGAAGCGGGAGGTGAAGGACACGTGGAGCTCGGCCCGGGTCCCCACGAGGAGGAAGTAGTAGGGGAGGGTCAGCTCCCAGGGGTGGCAGCTCACCACGGCGCCGATGCCGGCGAGGGTGATCGGGAGCTCGCCGACCGGCAGGCTGCTCACGAGCACGTCGACCTTGCGCCGGAAGTGGCTGACCACCTTGGCGAAGGCCTCGTCCGGCATGCGGCCCAGCGCGTAGGTCTGCGCCGCGCTGATGCCCCAGTTCTTCATCTGGTTCTTCGTCTGCCGCTCGAGCTGCGCCACGATCCTGGCGAGGGGCCCCCGCAGCACCTTGCAGAGGAAGACGCCGTACTTGTTCCGGCCCTCCAGGAAGGGGAAGTAGGCGGTCATGCCGACGTTGAGGCGGGGTCGGTCCGGGTGGCGCGCGAACACCCGCTCGATCACGAGGGCGCTCGTGACCAGGTTGAAGCTCGCGCCGAGCTGGTCCTTGAGCACGCGGATCGGCGCGGCGTTCCAGCGGGCGAGCCCCCGCGTCAGCGGCGTGCCCGGCTGCTCCTCGCGCCGCAGCCGGCCGCGCCAGACCAGGCGGCGCGCCACGGAGGGGAGCGCCATGAGCTCCGGCAGCACCGGCGGCGGCGCGGGCACGTCGGTGTAGGGGATCAGCGGCGGGTTGGGGTCGAACAGCGGCCGGAGGGTGTTCCACATCCCGACCCCGTCGGTCTGCATGTGGTTCCAGACCACCCGGACCCGGCCTTCGGCGGTCAGGTCGAAGTAAACCCCCCGCCGGGGGGTGGTCAGGGTCTTCACGTCGACGCGGCGGACCTCCCGGAACGTCAGTCGCTCGCCGTCGAGGTCGGCCTCCTCCCGGAGGAGCTGCGTCTCCGCGCCGCCCTCCTGGAGGTAGGCCTCGAGCCGCTCGAGGAACGCCCTCTTGAAGATGCTGTCGAGGTGGGGGGCGCAGTGCAGCGACAGGTCCATGTTGGACGCTTCCCACTCCGCCTTGCCGTAGAGGGCCATGTAGCGGTCCTCGGAGCTCTCGAGGCGACGCTTCATGTAGTCGGCCGCCGCGATCAGGCCGCCCCCGGAGAGCATCGCGATCGACGGGAGCAGGATCGGGTCAGGCATGGGGGCTCGCCTCGCGTGGCGCGTCGGCCGCAGGATGGGAGAAGGCGCCCGTGGAAGTCAGCATCCTAGCCCGGGCGGTGGCGGGAACAACCGGGACGAGCGCGCAGGGCGGGTCGGGGCGGCGGCCCGGTCCGCCGTGGGCTCGCGAGCGCAGGTCGGCACGTCGCGCGGAGAGTACGCCGGCCCGGGGCCGGCCCTGGAGGGGGACATCGCCGACCTCATCGGCGGTCGTACGTCGTCATGCGGAAGGCGAAGGCGTGGCGCTCGTCCCTGGCGTGGCGCTCCTCGTGGGTCGGCGTCCACGCCGTCAGGTCGATCGGCGGGAAGCGGACGTCGCCTTCGACCTCCGCTTCCACGTGGGTCAGGTAGAGCCGGTCGGCCCGCGGCACGGCCTCCGCGTAGAGCCTCGCGCCGCCGATCACGACCGCCTCCTCGTGGCCGGCGGCGCGCGCCTGTGCCAGCGCGTCGTCGAGGCTCCCGGCGCGCTCGGCGCCCTCGGCGGTCCACCCGTCCCGGGACGTGACGACCAGGTTGAGCCGGTCCCGCAGGGGGCGCCGCAGGGACTCCCACGTGAGCCGACCCATCACCACGGCCTTGCCCAGGGTGACCCGCCGGAAGTGGCGCATCTCGTCCGGTAGGTGCCAGGGCAGCCGGCCGTCCCGTCCGATCACGCCGTTGTCCGCCACCGCGGCGATCACCGAGAGCTGCATCGTGCGAGGTCGTCCCACGGGCCGTCGAGGCTACACCGCGACCGGGGCGCGGATCCGCGGATGGGGGTCGTAGCCCTCGAGCGTCACGTGCTCCGGGCCGAAGGCGAACAGGTCCCTCACCGAGGGATCCAGGCGCACGGTCGGCAGCGGTCGAGGATCCCGGGCGAGCTGGAGGTCCACCTGCTCGAGGTGGTTGAGGTAGAGGTGCGCGTCGCCGAAGGTGTGGACGAAGTCCCCGGGCGCCAGGCCCGTGCACTGGGCGACCATCATGGTCAGCAGGCTGTAGCTCGCGATGTTGAACGGCACGCCGAGGAACAGATCGGCGCTCCGCTGGTAGAGCTGGCAGCTCAGCCGACCCTCCGCGACGTAGAACTGGAAGAGGGTGTGGCAGGGCTGCAGCGCCATCCGGTCCAGGTCCGCGACGTTCCACGCGCTGACGACGTGCCGCCGGGAGCTCGGCTCGGCCCGGATCTGGTCGAGGACCCGCGCGAGCTGGTCGATCGTCCCGCCGTCGGGGGTCGGCCAGCTCCGCCACTGAACGCCGTAGACGGGGCCGAGGTCGCCGTCGGGCCCGGCCCACTCGTCCCAGATCGTGACCCCGCGCTCCTGGAGCCAGCGGGCGTTGCCGTCCCCTCGCAGGAACCACAGCAGCTCGAGCAGCACGCTCTTGAAGTGGATCCGCTTCGTCGTCACCAGGGGGAAGCGGTCGCGGAGGTCGAAGCGGAGCTGGCGTCCGAACACGCTGAGGGTGCCCGTTCCGGTCCGGTCCTCGCGGCGGACCCCGTGGTCACGGACCTCCCGGAGGAGCTCGAGGTAGGCGCGCATGTCGGCCGAGCATGGGCCGGCAGCGCTGCCGGCTCAACGCCGCTCCGGCCCGGGGCGGGGATCATCGAGCCTGCTACGTTGGTCCTCATGTGCGGCCGCTACACGATGGCCACCCCCGCCGACGAGCTGATCGAGGAGTTCGAGGCGACCCTCGGCGACGGGGTGACCCTCGAGCCGCACTACAACATCGCGCCGACGATGATGGCCCCGATCGTGGTCGAACGGTCCAGCGGGGTCCGCGAGATCGGCTCCGCCCGCTTCGGGCTCGTCCCCCACTGGGCCAAGGACCCGTCCATCGGCACCCGCTTCCTGAACGCGCGCGTCGAGACGGTCTCGGAGCGGTCCGCCTTCCGGGACCCCTTCCGGCGGCGCCGGTGCCTCGTCGTCGTCGACGGCTTCTACGAGTGGCGTCGGGAGGGCAAGGCGAAGGTCCCGCATCACTTCCGCCTCGCCGACGGCCAGCCCTTCGCGCTGGCGGGCCTGTGGGCGGTGTGGACGCCTCCGGACCGGGCGGACGAGCGGCTCCTCAGCTTCACGATCCTGACCGCCCCCGCCGTCGAGCCAGTGACCGCGATCCACGACCGGATGCCGGTCGTGCTCCCTCGCGCGGCCTACTCCGACTGGCTCGACCGCAAGCTCGCGGACGAGGGCGACCTCCGGACGATGCTGGCCCACCACCGCGCCGCCGAGCTCGTGCGTGTGCAGGTCTCGCCCCGCGTCAACAGCGTCAAGAACGACGGTCCGGACCTGGTCGAGCCGGTCCCCGAGAGCTGAGCCCGCGCCTTCACGCCGACGGCGTCCCCATTCTCCGCCGGCCGGTTGATCCCGACCGGCGGCCCGTCGAAGCTGCCGGCGACCAACGAGGAGACGTCACCGTGGCCGCATCTTCCCCGACCGAGACCGACGCCTGGAAGGCCCTCGCCGCTCACCGCGACCAGATCGCGAAGCGGCACCTCCGCGACCTGTTCCGGGACGACCCCGACCGGGTCGAGCGGATGACGCACCGACTCGACGACGTCCGGGTCGACCTGTCGAAGAACCGCGCCACGTCGACGACGATGTCCCTCCTCCTCGACCTCGCCCGGGCGCGCGCCGTGCCGGCCGCGATCGAGGCGATGTTCGCGGCCGAGAGGATCAACACCACGGAGGGCCGGGCGGTTCTCCACGTCGCGCTCCGAAACCGGAGCGACCGGCCGATCGTCGTGGACGGCCACGACGTCATGCCGGAGGTGCGTGGGGTCCTCGGACGGATGCGCACCTTCACGGACGCGCTCCGGTCGGGGGCCCACAAGGGCCACACCGGCCAGACCATCCGCGACGTCGTCAACATCGGGATCGGCGGATCCGACCTCGGGCCCCTGATGGTCGCCGAAGCCCTGAAGCCGTACTGGCAGGATGGCCTCCGCGCCCACTTCGTCTCGAACGTCGATGGCACCCACCTGATGGACACGGTGCGGCACCTCGATGCGGCGCGGACGCTGTTCGTCATCGCCTCGAAGACCTTCACGACGCAGGAGACCCTGACCAACGCCCGGAGCGCCCGCGCCTGGCTCCTCGACCAGCTCGGGTCGGACGCGGAGGTCGCCAAGCACTTCGTCGCGGTCAGCACCAACGAAGCGGGCGTGGTCGAGTTCGGGATCGACCCCGCCAACATGTTCGGCTTCTGGGATTGGGTGGGCGGCCGCTACTCCCTGTGGAGCGCGATCGGCCTCCCGGTGGCCTGCGTCGTGGGGATGGACCGCTTCGAGGAGCTGCTCGCCGGCGCCCATCGCATGGACGAGCACTTCCGGACAGCGCCCCTCGAGGCGAACCTGCCCGTGCTCCTGGGGCTGCTCGGCGTGTGGTACGCCAACTTCTTCGGCGCCGAGACGTTCGCGCTCCTTCCCTACGACCAGTCCCTGCACCGTATGGCGGCCTGGCTCCAGCAGGGCGACATGGAGAGCAACGGCAAGAGGGTCCGCAAGGACGGAGAGACGGTCGAGGGCTACACCACCGGTCCGATCGTGTGGGGCGAGCCGGGGACGAACGGGCAGCACGCCTTCTATCAGCTCATCCACCAGGGTACCCGGCTGATTCCGGCCGACTTCATCGCGCCGCTGTTCAGCCACTACCCCGTCGGCGATCACCACGACAAGCTCCTCGCCAATCTCCTCGCGCAGACCGAGGCGTTGATGGTCGGCAAGACCGCGGAGGAGGCCCGCGCGGAGCTCGTCGACCAGGGCCTGAGCGGCGCCGCGCTCGAGGCGCTCCTTCCCCACAAGGTGTTCGAGGGCAACCGCCCGACGAACACGATCCTCGTCGACCGCCTGGATCCGAAGACGCTGGGGACGCTGCTCGCGCTCTACGAGCACCGCATCTTCGTCCAGGGGGTCATCTGGGGCGTGAACAGCTTCGATCAGTGGGGGGTCGAGCTCGGCAAGCAGCTCGCCAAGCGGATCCTGCCGGAGCTCGAGGGCGGCGACGTCGGGCCTCACGACGCGTCCACGACCGCGCTGGTGCGGTACGTCCGGGATCGTCGGCGGGCCTGAGCCCGCCCGGGCGGCCGAGGCGCCGCCCCGCCCATTGCGCCCTCGCGCGACGCGGTCCAGCATCCTGCGGATGCTGGATCTTCACGGGACCATGCCCGCGCTGGTCACGCCGTTCCGTGACGGCGCGGTGGACGAGGACGCGCTGCGCCGCGTCGTCGATCGCGCGATCGCCGGGGGCGTGACCGGCCTCGTGCCTTGCGGCACCACCGGCGAGAGCGTGACGCTCACGGACGCCGAGCACCGCCGGGTCGTCACCGCGGTCGTCGAGGAGGCGGCGGGCCGGGTGCCGGTGATCGCCGGGGCCGGCACCGTCTCCACCGACCACAGCATCCACCTCGCCCAGCAGGCGAAGGATGTCGGGGCGGACGGGTTGCTCCTGGTCTGCCCCTACTACAACCGGCCTACCCAGGCGGGGCTCGCGGCGCACTTCCGCGCGATCATCCGCGCTGTCCCCCTGCCGGCGGTCCTCTACAACATCCCGAAGCGGACGGGGGTGGACCTCGCGGTCGACACGCTCCGGTCCCTCGCCGACGTCCCCGAGATCATCGGCGTCAAGGAGGCGACCGGGAACGTGCAGCGCAGCCAGCACGCCATCGCGGTGTGCGGCGACCGCTTCGCGATCCTCTCCGGCGACGACGCCCTTACGCTGCCGATCCTCTCGGTCGGCGGCCGCGGAGTGATCAGCGTCACCGCCAACGCGTTCCCGGCCGAGACCAGCGCGGTCCCGCGCCTCTGGGCGGAGGGCCGCACGGAGGAAGCGCGGCGAGAGCACCTCCGCCTCCTGCCGGTCCACGAGGTGATGTTCGTCGAGTCGAACCCGGGCCCGGTCAAGGCCGTCCTCGCGGACGCCGGGCACGTCGCCCCGGAGGTCCGGCTGCCGCTGGTGTGGCCCGAGGCCGGGTCCCTCGGCATGGTGCGGGCGGCCGTCGAGGCCGCCGGGCTCGGCGCGTGACGGCGAGGGTCGCGCTGTTCGGCGCCAACGGCCGGATGGGTCGGGCCGTGCAGCGGGTCCTCGACGGCGAGGATGGGGTCGAGCTCGCCGTGGCCGTCACCGCGAGCGGTGACAGCGACCTCGGGCGGGACGCCGGCGAGCTGGCCGGCACCGGGGCGCGGGGCGTGCCCCTCGTCGAGGGCCGTCCGTCCCTCGCCGGGGTCGACGTCGCGGTCGACTTCACCGATGCCGCCGGGACGGCCCGCGCGAGCGAGAGCTGCGGGGAGGCCGGCGTGCCGCTCGTCAGCGGCGTGACCGGGCTCGGCCCCGAGACGATCGCTCGGCTCGACGAGCTGGCCTGCACCCAGCCCGTCGTGTGGGCGCCGAACATGAGCGTCGGCGTCACCGTGCTGTTCCACCTGGCCGCGGAGGCAGCGCGGCTGCTCGGGCCGGCCTACGACGCCGAGATCGTCGAGATGCACCACCGCCACAAAGTGGATGCGCCGAGCGGGACCGCGGTGCGGCTCGCCGAGGTCGTCGCCGGCGCGAAGGGGCTCGCCGACCCCGGGGCTGCCGTTCACGGGCGGAGCGGTGCGGCCGGGCCGCGGCCGGACCGGGAGGTCGGCGTGATGAGCCTGCGGGGCGGCGAGGTGATCGGGGACCACACCCTCCACCTGGCCGGCCCCGCGGAGCGCCTGGAGCTGACCCACCGCGCGCAGGACCGGTCGCTGTTCGCCCGCGGCGCGGTCCGCGCGGCCCGGTGGGTCATCGGGCAGCCGGCCGGCCGCTACGGCATGGACGCCGTCCTCGGGCTGGGCCGCGCCGTCCCGTCCTGAGACGGATCCGAGACCGCGTGTTCCGGCCTGGAACGGCGGGCCGCGTGACGGCCGGCGGGGCGGCGGTGGTGCGGGGGGTTCGCGGTTGGCACGTCCCTTGGACCCGTGCGGGGCATGATCCGCGTCCGTGACCTCTTCGCCCTCGCCGACCGCCTCGGGGGCGTACCGCTCCTCGGCTGCGTGCCCGGCAGCCCCGCCCACCGGGCGGGCCTTCGCTACGGCGACATCCTGCTGTCCTACGGCGGGCACCCGACGCCGCACGCCGAGGCCTACCTCCAGGCCCGAGTGGACGTCGAGTCCCAGGACGAGGTCGTGGTGGAGGTGTTCCGCCTCGGGAGCATCGAGCGGGTGGTCCTCGACCGGACCCCGCGGGCGCCCGCCCTGGCCGAGGGCCTCTCGCCCGCGCCCTTCTCCTGGCGGGTCGGCCGCGGAGGGAGCTGCTGACCCGCGTGAGGCCGGGCGGGGGAGGCCGCCGTGCGGCCTGGCCCCCCGCGCGCTGACGCAGGCGCCGCGCGCCGCCCCCCGCCCGCCGCGCGGCGGCCCGCCTTGACGGGACCCCGCACGCCGCCGCACGAGGGGACATGCGCATCTACACCCAGATCCTGATCGGCATGGCGGTCGGGGTCGTCCTGGGGCTCACCCTCGGCCCCAAGTCGAGCCTGCTGCGCGCCGACACCTATGCGGTGACGGATGCCGCGACCCTCCACGCCCGGCTGGACCGCCGGGACGAGGGCACCGAGGTCGCGCTGCCGCCCGTGGCCCTCGAGCTCCGGGTGCTCGACCTGGTCCGGGAGCGCGTCGAGGACGCGGCCGGCGAGGGCCGCTGGGTGCCGACCTGGGCGCGCGTGCGCTTCCCCTTCCGGCGAGCCCTCGCGCTGCGCGACCCCGACGGGTCCCTTCGCGACGCGCTCGGCGCGCGCCGTGTCGGCGACGCGGTGGAGCTCTGGATCCGCATCGACCGGACGGCCCTCCCCGGCGGTGGCTTCGTCGTCAGGCCGGAGCGGGTCAGCGGCCTCGGCCTGGCCGTCCTGAGCTGGGTCCGCCCCCTCGGGGTGCTCTTCATGAAGCTGATCAAGATGGTGATCGTCCCGCTCGTCTTCGCGTCGCTGCTCGTCGGGGTGGCGAGCCTCGGCGACATCCGGAAGCTCGGTCGGCTCGGGACCAAGACCCTCGGCGCCTACCTCCTCACGACCGCGGTGGCGGTGACGCTCGGGCTGCTCTGCGCCCACGTCCTGAGGCCCGGCACCTTCATCGGGGTGGCGGACCGGACCGCGCTCCAGGCCCAGTTCGCCCAGGACGCGGGCGAGCGCTCGGCGCAGGCCGCGGCCAGCCCCTCGGCCATCGACAACCTCCTGAACATCGTGCCCGAGAACCCGATCGGGTCCCTCGCGCAGGGGGACATGCTCCAGATCATCTTCTTCGCGGTGATCTTCGGCATCGCGATCACCCTGCTCGACCGGGACCACGGCAGTCCGGTCGTCGCGTTCTTCCAGCGGGTCCAGGACGCGATGGTGGTCGTCATCCACATCGTGATGGCCACCGCGCCCTTCGGGGTGGCGGCGCTGGTCGCCGACGTGGTGGGGCAGAGCGGGATCAGCGTGCTGTCGGCGCTCGTCGTCTACGGGATGACGGTGCTGATCGGCCTCGCGCTCCACGCCGCCCTGGTCTACGGCTCGATGATCGTCTGGCTGACGCCCCTGCCGCTCCTCGGGTTCCTGCGGGCGATCCGGCCTGCCCAGCTCATCGCCTTCAGCACGTCGAGCTCCAGCGCGACGCTCCCCGTGTCGATGGAGTGCGCCGAGGAGAGCCTCGGCGTCAGCAACAGCGTGTCGAGCTTCATCCTGCCCCTCGGGTCCACCGTCAACATGGACGGAACGGCGCTCTACCAGGGCGTGGCGGCGGTGTTCATCGCCCAGGTGTTCAACCTCGATCTCAGCCTCGGCACGCAGCTCGGTATCGTGGCGACCGCGACGATGGCCTCGATCGGGGCGGCCGGGGTCCCCGGCGCGGGCATGATCACCCTCGCCATGGTCCTCACGACCGCCGGGATCCCCGCCGTCGGGATCGCGCTGATCCTCGGCATGGACCGCCTCCTCGACATGTTCCGGACGGCGGTGAACGTCACCGGGGACCTCGCCGTCACCTCCGCCGTGGCCGCCACGGAGGGGGAGCGCCTCGTCCTGCTCAGCCCGGAGGACGACGCCCGGGACCCGGACCGGGGCTTCGAGGGCCGCCTCGACCGCCAGCCCCACCCGGTCGGCGTGGACGGGGAGGGGCCCGACGACGCCGGTTGAGCGCCGGACGCCGGACGCCGCCCTCCGGCGACGCGCCGCTCCCTCGCCCGGCGCGATGCTACATTCCGCGCCGGGATGGCCGTCGGCGTCAAGGTCTGTCCGAGCTGCCGCCACGAGAACACCGGGGACGCGATGTTCTGCAGTCAGTGCGGCACCCGCGTCACCGAGGTCCCGGTGATGTCGACGCCAGGGGTCCGTCCATCGGCGGAGGATCCGAAGGCCACCGTCCACGGGTCTCACGGTGACCTCACCGCGCCGGCGAAGGCGCCCTCGCGCCCCGCGGAGCGCGCGCCGGCCGGGGGCCCCCGGGCGTCCCGGCCGCCGGCGGCGGGGGGTGCCGACCCCAAGGCGACGCTCTTCGGGACCGCCGAGGAGCTCTCCGCGGCAGGCCTCCCGCCCCACCGGGAGGCGGCAGCGGCGGCCTCCACGGACTCGGCTCGCTCCGCCGAGGGGCGTCCGCAGGCCGCCGCACCCCGCGACCCGGCCCCGGCGGGCCCGACGAGCGGGGGCGAGCCCGAGGCCCCGGACCTCAAGGCGACGATGTTCGGTCTCGACGCCGCGACCCGGGAGGCCCTGGCCCGCGCCGCCGCCGAAGCGGGAGCGCTGGAAGGCGGCGGGACCCTCCCGGACGCGAAGCCCGACGCCGCGTCCTCGCCTCGCCAGCCCGATCCCGCCGTGGGCTCACCGTCGGGGCGCCGCGACCGGGTCGGGGCCGCCACGATGATGGGCGTGTCCCTGAGCGAGCTCGGGGCGGACCCGCGGTCGGGCGGCCAGACCTCGACCCCGTCGCGCCACCGGACGACCGGACGCAGCGAGGCCGAGGCGGTGGCCCGCTCGTCGACGTCGACGCCGGGGCGGCGCACGGCGGCGACGCGGGCGGCGGGCACCGATGGCCCGCTCGGTGGCTCGTCCCCGGCGCGTCGGCGCCGCCCGCGGGCTCGCCGGCCGGTGGACCCCCGGCCGCGGCCCCGGCCGGGACCGGGTCCGCGCCCGGTCCCGGGCCCGGACGGGTGGCGCCGTCGCCGGTCGCGACGTCGGGGTCCTTCCCGGCGTTCACGGGGCCGGAGAGCCCCGACAGCCGCTCCGCGCGCATGGAGGCACGCCGCAAGCGCCGCCTCGGGCCGACCGGGCGCACCATGATCGGGCAGCCCGCCCCCCGCCCGTCCTGGCCGCCCCCCGAGGCCGTGCCGGCGCCGGGCCCCTGGC